>NZ_DF970156.1 GCF_000953855.2 Mizugakiibacter sediminis | reverse complement strand
GGCCGCGGCGGCGGAACCGGCGGCGCGCGCCGCGCGCGCTGTGGCGCCGCGTCCGCGTCCCGAGGCCGACGACGCCGACGCGATGGCGCTGCCGCCGCCGAAGCGCGTCAACGGCCACGCCGGCAGGGCCGTCGCCGCGGAAGCCGAGGCCGGCGGCTGGCAGGAATTCTGAGCGCGGACATCGCACGCATGGCCGCCACCGCGTTCGCCGCCGAGCATGCCTACGCCTTCACCGACGCCGACTTCCGCTTCCTGCGCGAGTTCGTCGCGGCGAGGTGCGGCATCGCGCTGGGCGAGCACAAGCGCCAGCTGGTCTACGGCCGGCTGGCGCGGCGGCTGCGCGCGCTCGGCCTCGGGAGCTTCGCGCAGTACTGCGAGCTGCTGCGGCGCGAGCCGGAACGCGAGCTGGACGCGCTGGTCAGCGCGATCAGCACCAACGTCACCGCGTTCTTCCGCGAGGCGCACCACTTCGAATTCCTCGCCGGCGAGCTGCTGCCGCGGTGGCTGACGGCGTGCGGGGGGCGCGTGCGCCTCTGGTCGGCCGGTTGCGCCACCGGCGAGGAACCCTACACGCTGGCGATGGTGCTGGCCGAGGCGCTGGAGAGGCACGGCGCCGCGGACGCGCGCATCCTCGCCACCGACATCTCGCCGCAGGCGCTGGAGACCGCGCGGCGCGGCGTCTACCGGCTGGACCGCCTCGGCAACATCGATGCCGCGCGCCGGCGCCGCTGGTTCCTGCGCGGCACCGGCGCGCACGACGGCCAGGCGATGGTGCATCCGCGCCTGCGCGAGCTGGTGACGTTCCAGCCGCTCAACCTGCTGGAGGCGTGGCCGATGCGCGGCCGCTTCGACGCGATCTTCTGCCGCAACGTGGTGATCTATTTCGACAAGCCGACCAAGGAGCGGCTGTTCGAGCGTTTCGCCGACCAGCTCGCCGACGACGGCTACCTGTTCCTCGGCCATTCCGAATCGCTGTACGGCAAGAGCGAGCGGTTCCGCCTGGTCGGCCGCACGATCTACCGCCGGGTGACGGCATGAACGCGCTGTCCCGCCTCGCCGTCGCGCCGGCGCCCGCCGCGCTGGCCGCCTCCGGCTTCGATCCGCGGCGCGTGCTGCCCGGTTTCGAGCAGGTCAACCGCTACTGGGACCCGCACCTGAAGCGCGTCGCGGTGAAGATCCTGCCCGGCCAGTTCTACGTCACCGTGCAGGGCGAGGCGGTGGTGACCGTGCTCGGCTCCTGCGTCTCGGCCTGCATCCGCGACTCCGCCAACGGCATCGGCGGCATGAACCACTTCATGCTGCCGGAGCCCGCGCCGGGCGAGCGCGAGGCCTGGACCGCCACCGCCGGCCGCGCCGCGCGCTACGGCAGCGACGCCATGGAGCAGCTGATCAACGCGGTGCTGAAGGCGGGCGGCGTGCGCTCGCGGCTGGAGGTGAAGATCTTCGGCGGCGCGCGGGTGATGAGCGACGTCGGCCGCCGCAACGTCGAGTTCGTGCGCCGCTACCTCGCCACCGAGGGCCTGGCGCTGCTCGCCGAGGACGTCGGCGACGTCTACCCGCGCCACGTGCAGTACTTCCCCGACAGCGGGCGGGCGCGCATGCGGCCGCTGCGCACCATGCACAACACCACCATCCTGGATCGCGAGCGCGGCTACCTCAAGCGGCTCGAAAAGGATCCGATAAAGGGTGAGGTCGAGCTCTTCTGAGGCTGCGATGTCCAAGGTCCGCGTGCTCATCGTCGACGACTCCGCGCTGGTGCGGAAGATGCTGACCGAGATGCTTTCGGCGGACGCCGGCATCGAGGTGGTCGGCACCGCGCCGGACCCGCTGGTCGCGCGCGAGAAGATCAAGCAGCTCGCGCCCGACGTGCTGACGCTGGACGTCGAGATGCCGCGCATGGACGGGCTCACCTTCCTCGAGAACCTGATGCGGCTGCGGCCGATGCCGGTGGTGATGGTGTCCTCGCTGACCTCGCAGGGCGCCGAGGTGACGCTGCGCGCGCTGGAACTGGGCGCGGTCGATTTCGTCGGCAAGCCGGGCTCCGACCTCAGCAGCACCTTCGGCGACTACGCCGCCGAGATCGCCGCCAAGGTCAAGGACGCGGCGCGCGCGCGGCCGCGCGCCTACACCGCCGGCGTGCCGCGCCTCGACGCCGCGCCCAGGCTCAGCGCCGACGCCGTGCTGCCGCGCGCGCAGCTGCGGGCGCTGCCCTCGGCCGGGCGCGTGATCGCGATCGGCGCCTCCGCCGGCGGCACCGAGGCGATCCGCGTGGTGCTGGCGGCGATGCCGCCGGACGCGCCGCCGATCGTGATCACCCAGCACATTCCGGCGCAGTTCAGCGGCCCGTTCGCCGCGCGCATGGACGCCAACTCGGCGATGCGCGTGTGCGAGGCGCAGGACGGCCAGCCGATCCTGCCCGGCCACGCCTACATCGCGCCCGGCGGCCGTCACCTGCTGGTGCTGCGCGACGGCGCGCGCTACGTCTGCCGCCTGCACGACGGCCCGCCGGTCAGCCGGCACAAACCCAGCGTCGACGTGCTGTTCCGCTCGGTCGCGGCCAGCGTCGGCGCGCAGGCGGTCGGCGCGATCCTCACCGGCATGGGCGACGACGGCGCGCAAGGCCTGAAGGAAATGCGCGAGGCCGGCGCGCCGACGCTGGCCCAGGACGAAGCCACCAGCGTGGTCTGGGGCATGCCCGGCGCGGCGTGGAAGGCCGGCGCCGCGCAGGAGCTGCTGCCGCTCGGCGCGGTCGCGCCGCGCCTGCTGCAGCTCGCCCAGCACCCCATCACCCAGGCAAGCATGCGCACGGGCAGTTGAGCCCGCGCGCGCAGAGGAGACGGCCATGCAGCCGCTGCACAGGAACGAACTGGCGATAGGCATCGGCGCGGGCGCGCTGGCCCTGGTGGCGGTGCTGGCCGCGCCGTGGCCGTGGGTGGCGCCACTGGCGGTGGCGCTGCTGACCGCGGCGTGGATCGTGCTGCTGCACCGCGCCGCAAGGCGCGGGCCCGCCGCGGCGGAGGTCGCCGCGCTGTCCGCGGACGCGGCGGAAGGCGTGCGCGACGCGCTCGACGAAGTGCGCGTCGCCCTGCTCGACGAACTCGGCCACGCCGCGCGCGAGTTGCACCAGGCGCTGGACATCATCCGCGACGCCGGCGCCCAGCTCGGTTCCGGCTTCGAGGGCTTGAGCTCGAAGACCAGCGCGCAGCAGGCGCTGCTGCGGCAGATCATGGAGGCCACCGCCGGCGGCGGCTCGATGCAGGGCTTCACCGGCAAGACCACCGAGCTGCTCGAGCACTTCGTCGGCCTGGTGGTGGAGCTGTCGCGCGAGAGCCTGCGCATCGTCTACCGCATCGACGAGATGTCCGAGGAGATGGACGCGGTGTTCGCGCTGCTGAAGAACGTCAACACCATCGCCGAGGAGACCAACCTGCTGGCGCTGAACGCGGCGATCGAGGCGGCGCGCGCCGGCGAGGCCGGACGCGGCTTCGCCGTGGTCGCCGGCGAGATCCGCAACCTGGCGCGGCACTCCAACCAGTTCAACGAGAAGATCGGCGCGCATGTCGAGCGCGCGCGCGGCGCGATGGAGCAGCTGCGCGGCCTGGTCGGCCGCCTGGCCTCGCAGGATCTCAGCGTGGCGCTGTCCACCAAGGGCGACATCGACCGCATGATGGACCACGTCACCCGCACCGAGGCGCGCGTCGCGGCGGCGGCGGACGAGGTCGCCACGATCAACCACGGCCTGAGCAGCGACGTCGCCACCACGGTGCGCTCGCTGCAGTTCGAGGACATCCTCACCCAGTTGCTGCGCCAGACCCGGCAGGGCCTGGTCGACCTGCAGAGCATCGCCAGCGAATGCACCCGCGACCTGACCGCGCTGGCCTGCGAGGAGCGCGACCGCGCCGCCGCCCGCGCCCGCGCCGGGCGCCTGCGCGAACGCCTGCACCAGCAGCGCGAGCGCGCCCGCGCCCGGCAGAAAGGCCCGGCGCTGCAGACCTCGATGAGCGCCGGCGAGATCGATCTGTTCTGAGGAAAGGGGACGAGGAGACGGGACGGCGCGTCGCGCTACCGGGTGGTGATGCAGGAGCCTGCGTGCAGGCGACCCCGGGAGACGAGGCGCATCGCATCGGGCGGGTCATTCCGGCGTACGCCGGAATCCAGTGCCTTTCGCGGCTCACGCCACCCCTTCAGCGCATCCGCACCGCGCCTTTCCCGCCTCCCGCCTCCCGCCTCACGCTTTGCCTCAAGCTTCCCCGCTTGGCGCCGATAAAGGGGCAGGAACCGCCGCAGCGCCGAAGCCATGTCCATTTCCGCCGAACACGACCGCGAGCACGGCTGCCTGACCATCCGCGTGCAGGAGCGCTTCGATTTCTCCGTGCACAAGCAGTTCCGCGACGCCTACCTCAAGCTGCCGGCGCCCGCGCGCAGCTACGTGATCGACCTCGCCGGCACCGAGGAGATGGACAGCTCGGCGCTGGGCATGCTGCTGCTGTTGCGCGAGCACGCCGGCGGCGACCGCGCCGAGATCCGCGTGGTCAACGCCAGCCCGGCGGTGCGCAACATCCTGCGCATCGCCGGGTTCGGCGAGCTGCTGGCGCTGCACTGAACCGCGGCGATCAGGCCGCGGCGATCGGGCCGCGGCGATCGGGCCGCGCGCGCGCTGGTTGGAGGCGAAGATCGTCTCCCGCTGCGGCAGCGTCCCCGAGGTGAGACCGGCGATCCATTCGTCGGTGCTCATCACCGCGGCGAAGCGCGATTGCATCACCACGGTGAACACGCGGTGGATCTCCTCGGCGCTGGCCGCGCCGGCGCGGTTGGCGTAGGGCACGCTGCCGCTGGCGTCGTGCAGGAGCTCGACGTTCAGGCCGAGATGCGCGGCGTGGATCACCGTCGAGGCGTCGCAGTTGTGCGTCATGTAGCCGACCACGGCCAGCGTGTCGATGCCGCGCGCCGCCAGCCAGTCGGCCAGACCGGTCTCGGGGAAGGCGCTGGGCAGGCTCTTTTCGAGGTAGTGATCGCGAGGCCGCGAGGCCACCATCGGGTGCAGCTCGGCGCCGTGCGTGCCGCGCACGAACAACGGCGCGCCGGCGGGCGCGAAGTTCTGCACCACGATCACCGGCACGCCGGCGGCGCGCGCAGCGTCCATGGCGCGGCCGACGTTGGCGAGCGACACGGCGGGATCGGGGTACTCGATCGGCAGGCCGCCGTCGAAGTATTCGTTCTGCACGTCGATGACGATCAGGGCGCGACGCGCGGGGGTGTTCATGGATGGACTCCTCGGCAGTGGTTCATCGCCGGCGATCCGGCGCGCCCATTGTTCGCCTCGGTCCGCTCGCGGTAGAGTGGCCCGAAAGACAATTTTCGAAAGAATCGGGCCATGCCTGCGCATGCCGTGGCGGTGATCGCCTTCGACCGCATCAGTCCGTTCCACCTGTCCGTGCCCTGCCTGGTGTTCGGCGAGGACCGCCGCGACGCCGGCGTGCCGCGCTACCAGTTGCGCGTGTGCGCGGTCGAGCCGGGGCCGCTGCGCGCGCGCGCGGGTTTCCGCATCGCCACCGACCACGACCTACGCGGGCTGGCCGGCGCGGACACGGTGATCGTGCCGAGCTGGCGCGACGTCGAGGAGGCGCCGCCGCCGGCGCTGCTGGAAGCGCTGCGCCGCGCGCACCGCCGCGGCGCGCGCATCGTCGGCCTGTGCCTGGGCACGTTCGTGGTGGCCGCCGCCGGCCTGCTGGACGGCCGCCGCGCGACCACGCACTGGCAGTGGTCGGCGGCGTTCGCGGCGAAGTTCCCGCAGGTGAAGCTGGACGCCAACGTGCTCTACGTCGACGAGGGCGACGTGCTGACCTCGGCGGGCACCGCCGCCGGCATCGATTGCTGCCTGCACCTGCTGCGCCGCGACCACGGTGCCGAGATCGCCAACATCGTCGCGCGGCGCATCGTCGTGCAGCCGCATCGCGCCGGCGGGCAGGCGCAGTTCATCGAGCGGCCGCTGCCGGCGTCGGCGCGCGAGGATCCGCTGCAGGCGACGATGGCCTGGGCACAGCGCCGCCTCGAGCGGCCGCTGGATCTCGACACGCTGGCCGCGCACGCGCACATGAGCCGGCGCACGTTCACGCGGCGCTTTCGTGCGGCGACCGGCACCACGCCGCTGCGCTGGCTGCTCGAGCGGCGCCTGGCGCTGGCGCAGCGCCTGCTGGAAACCACCGTACATCCGGTGGAACGCATCGCCGAGGAGGCGGGATTCGGCTCGGCGGTGTCGATGCGCCAGCATTTCGACGCCGCGCTGGGCATGACGCCGTCGGACTATCGCCGCGCGTTTCGCGGTGCGGCCCGAACGGCGGGCAAAAAAAACGGGGCCCGCGAGCCCCGTCGAAGTCAGTGGTGATGGGGGTGAGGTTGGGGATCACCACTTGCGCACGCCGATGATGGCGACCGAGAAGTCGGCCATCTCAGGATTGAAGCGGAACAGCGGGCCGAGGTCGAAATTGACGCTGCCGCCGGGGGGGATGTTGGCGGTGCCGGCCGGCCAGCCGTCCTCGCTGTCGAGCACGCGGCCGCTGCCGTCCTTGGCGACGATGCGGATCTGCGCCGCGGCCGGCTCGCTGCACTTGTTGACCAGCTTGCCGGCGAGGCTGATCTTGCGCTCGCGCGGGTTGGGCGTGACCTGGAAGCCTTCGACGCCGAAGCTCGTCGCGGCGCAGTCCGCGAAGGCGGGCAGGGAGGCGGTGGCGAGTACCAGGGCGGCGATCAGCGTTTTCATCTTCGATACCTCGCACGGTTGCCGAAGGGTATGGCCGCAGCCGCGCTGCAGTGCGCGAATGCGGGCCTTGCCCGACGAATCGGCCGACACCGCGGGAACTTGAGCCGCGCGGCGTCGCGTCCCGCGGCCGTCACCAGGTGCGCACGCCGACGATGTTCACCGAGAAGTCGGCCATGTCGGGGCTGAAGCGGAACAGCGGGCCGAGGTCGAAGCTGACGCTCTGCCCCGGCGCGATGTTGGACGTGCCGGCCGGCCAGCCGTCCTCGCTGCCGAGCACGCGGCCGCTGGCATCCTTGGCGACGATGCGGATCTGCGCGGCGGCCGGCGCGCTGCACTTGTTGACCAGCTTGCCGGCCAGGCTGATCTTGTGCTCGCGCGGATTGGGCGAGGCCTGGAAGCCGTCGACGGCGAAGTTGGCGGCGGTGCAGTCGGCCAGCGCCGGCAGCGAGAAGACGGTCAGCGCAAGCGTGGCGATCAAGGCTTTCATGTCGGAACCTCGAAGTGGGGGAAGGACGCCGGCCCGCCTCCGCGGACCGCGCTCACCGGGGTTTCGGCGCCGCCGGCGGCGGCTTGAGTTACAGCTCGTTACGCCGCGTGACCTACTTCATAATCCGCGCATGTCGAATGCACACGCTTCCGCCCGCCTGGCCGGCATCGGCTGGCGCGGCGATCCCGCCGCCGAGGCCGAGATCGCGCGCGGCCGCGTGCTGGCGCGCGTGGTCGCGCAGCACCGCGCCGGCTACGAGCTGCACGACGGCGAGCGCACGTTCGGCGCGCAGCCGGCGGCGCCGTTCCTGAAGCGCGGGCTGGATCCGGCGGCGCGCCCCGCGGTGGGCGACTTCGTGCTGGTCGAGCCGGGCAGGCCGCCGCGCATCGTCGCCTTCCTGCCGCGGCGCAGCGCGCTGACGCGCGCCGCCGCCGGCGAGCGCTACGAGCGCCAGCTGATCGCCGCCAACGTCGATTACGCGTTCGTGCTGATGGGCCTCGACCAGGACTACAACCCGCGCCGGCTGGAGCGCTACCTGTCGCTGATCGAGGGCTCCGGCGCGCAGGCCGTGGTGGTGCTGACCAAGGCCGACAAGCATCCGCAGGTCGACGCCGCGCTGGCCGGACTGGTGGCGCGCCTGCCGGCGGGCACGCCGGTGCACGCGGTCAACGCCAAGGATCCCGCCGACGTCGCCGTGCTGGCGCAGTACCTCAAACCTGGCGACACCGCGGTGCTGGTCGGTTCCTCCGGCGTCGGCAAGTCGACGCTGACCAACACCCTGCTCGGCGAGACGCGCATGGCCATCGGCGAAACGCGCGCCGGCGACGGCCGCGGCCGCCACACCACCACGCACCGCGCGCTGCTCACGCTGCCGAGCGGCGGCTGCCTGATCGACACGCCGGGCATGCGCGAGCTGAAGCTGACCGGCGAGGAGAATCTCGAGCTGTTCGCCGACGTCGAGGCGCTGACCGCGCAGTGCCGCTTCTCCGACTGCGGCCACGGCAACGAGCCCGGCTGCGCGGTGCGCGCCGCGCTGGACGCCGGCGAACTGTCCGCCGAACGCTGGCAGAGCTACCTCAAGCTGCGCGACGAACGCGAGCAGCAGGCCGCGGCGCTGGAGGAGCGCCTGAAGCGCAAGGCCGAGGCGAAGGTCGCCAACAAGGCGCTGGGGCGGCACCAGCGGCACAAGCGCAGGCCGTTCTGATCGCGGCAAGGGAATCGCGTGGCGCATGCGCAGATCGAAGCGCAACGCTCGGCATGGTGTGATCCGGGTTCGGGACCGAAACCGCCGTCACGATAGACTGGCCGGCATGCCCGCATCCACGTCCGCCGCGCTGACGCCGCCGCTCGAGCACCACGCCGCGCTCGACAAGCGCCTGGTGGCCGCGGTGCGACGCATCCGCGTGCTGCCGACGGTGGCGTGGCCGGCGGCGACGGAGCACGCGTTCCTCGAGCGCGCGCAGCGCGGCGACCTGACGCTGCCGCGGGTGGACTACGCGCGGCCGGACCTGTCGCGCGAGCGCGCCGAGCTGGAGGCGATCGCCGCCGCCGCCGATCCCGGCCATCCGGCCGGCGCCTACCTGGTCCGCACCGCGACTTCCTGGCGCATCGCCGCCGAGATGCTGGAGGCGGTCGGCACGCGCGCGGTGACGGCGCACGCGTCGGTGCTGTACGGGCGGCCGGGCGACGCCATCCCGGGCGGCGGCGTCAGCAACCTCGACGCGGCGCGCCACTTCGTCGCCGTCGCCGACGAACTGGGCGCGCAGCTCGCCGTCGACGAGGCCGCCTATTGCATTCCCGCCGAGGTGCTGCGCGACGAGCTGCGCGCCGCGCTGGACGCGTTCTTCGGCAAGGGCCGCATCGCCGTCGAAGTGGACCCCGATCTGACCGCCAAGGCGGCGGCCGGCGCGGCGCGCATCCGCCTGCGCGCCGCCACCTGCTTCACCGCCTACGACCGCCACCAGCTGCTCGCGCACGAGGCGTTCGTGCACTCGCTGACCGCGCTGAACGGCCGCGAGCAGCCGTATCTCGCCTCGCTGTCGCGCACCTCGCCGCGGGTGACGGCGACGCAGGAAGGCCTGGCGGTGTTCGCCGAACTGATGTCCGGCTCGATCGACATCGCGCGGCTGAAGCGCATCAGCCTGCGCATCCTCGCCATCGACATGGCGCTGGGCGGCGCCGATTTCGTCGAGGTGTTCCGCTTCTTCCGCGACGCCGGGCAGACCCTCGCCGACAGCTACAACTCCGCGCAGCGCGTGTTCCGCGGCGTGCCGCCGGACGGCGGCGCGGCGTTCACCAAGGACAACGTCTACCTGCACGGCCTGCTCACCGTGCACACGTTCTTCCGCTGGGCGCTGAAGCACAACCGCCTCGACCTCACGCGCCGCCTGTTCGCCGGCAAGATGACGCTGCAGGACGCGCTCGACCTGGAGCCGCTGTTCGACGCCGGCTTCATCGCGTCGCCGCAGTACCTGCCGCCGTGGGTCAGCGAGGCCGCCGGGCTGGCCGGCAAGCTGGCGTTCTCGCTGTTCGCCAACCGCATCCACATGGCCGAGGTCGACGCCGCCGACCTGGCGCTGGGGCCTTGAGCTGCGCCGTCCCGCGCGGGCGCCGCATCGCCCGCGCGAACGTGCGCGGGCGCACGGAAACCCCGCAGCGGCGCGGGTTTGCGCCGGGTCGGCACGCACCGCTGTGCTATAGTCGGGCGCCCTATCGCCCCTGTCCGCGGCCGTCGCCGCGGATGCATCCGACAACCCATCCATGGCCATCTCCGAGGAACTGAAGCAGGCCGCGCTGGACTATCACCGCAGCGCGCCCGCCGGCAAGATCAAGGTCGCTCCCACCAAGTCCCTGCTCACCCAGCGCGATCTCGCCCTGGCGTACTCGCCGGGCGTCGCCGCCGCTTGCGAGGCCATCGTCGAGGATCCGCGCACGGTCTCCGAACTCACCGCGCGCGGCAACCTGGTCGCGGTGATCACCAACGGCACCGCCGTGCTCGGCCTCGGCAACATCGGCCCGCTGGCCGGCAAGCCGGTGATGGAAGGCAAGGGCGTGCTGTTCCGCAAGTTCGCCGGCATCGACGTGTTCGACCTCGAGATCGACGAGCGCGACCCGGACAAGCTGGTCGAGATCATCGCCAGCCTGGAGCCGAGCTTCGGCGGCATCAACCTCGAGGACATCAAGGCGCCGGAATGCTTCGTCGTGGAGAAGAAGCTCCGCGAGCGCATGAAGATCCCGGTGTTCCACGACGACCAGCACGGCACCGCGATCATCGTCGGCGCGGCGGTGCTGAACGCGCTGGCGATCACCGGCCGCGACATCGCCGAAGTCAAGGTCGCCGCCAGCGGCGCCGGCGCCGCCGGCATCGCCTGCCTCGACATGCTGGTCAGCCTGGGCGTGCGCCCGGAAAACATCCTGGTCAGCGACAAGGACGGCGTGCTCTACCAGGGCCGCCCGGGCCTCGATCCGAACGGCCAGCGCTACGCGCGCGCCACCGACGCGCGCACGCTGGCCGACATCGTCAAGGGCGCCGACGTGTTCCTCGGCGTGTCCGCCGGCGGCGTGCTGAAGCCGGAGATGGTGGCGACGATGGCGCCGCGGCCGATCATCCTCGCGCTGGCCAACCCGACGCCGGAGATCGAGCCGGACGCGGCGCGCGCCGCGCGCCCCGACTGCATCATCGCCACCGGCCGTTCGGACTTCCCCAACCAGGTCAACAACGCGCTCTGCTTCCCCTACATCTTCCGCGGCGCGCTGGACGTCGGCGCGACCGCGATCAACGAGGCGATGAAGGTCGCCTGCGTGCAGGCGATCGCCGCGCTGGCGCGCATGGAAGCCACCGACCTCGGCGGCGCCTACGCCGGCGAGACGCCGACGTTCGGTCCCGACTACCTGATCCCGCGGCCGTTCGACCCGCGCCTGCTGACCATGCTGGCGCCGGCGGTGGCGCAGGCGGCGATGGATTCCGGCGTGGCCACGCGGCCGATCGCCGACATGCAGGCCTACCGCGAGCGGCTGGGCCAGTTCATCTACCGCACCGGCCTGCTGATGAAGCCGGTGTACGAGCGCGCGCGCGCCGACTTGAAGCGCGTGGTCTACGCCGAGGGCGAAGAGGAGACCGTGCTGCGCGCGGTGCAGACCGTGGTCGACGAGCGCCTGGCGCGGCCGATCCTGATCGGCCGCCCCGACGTGATCGGGATGCGCATCCAGCGGCTCGGCCTGCGCCTGCGTCCCGGCGTCGATTTCGAGCTGACCAACATCAACGACGACCCGCGCTTCCCCGAGTACTGGCAGCAGTACCACGCGCTGACCGAGCGGCGCGGCGTCACCCCGTCGGCGGCGAAGAACCTGATGCGCTCGCGGCCGACGCTGATCGCCGCGCTGATGGTCGAGCGCGGCGAGGCCGACGCGCTGATCTGCGGCCTGGTCGGCCGCTACCACAAGAAGCTCGGTTACCTGCGCAGCGTGTTCGGGCTGGACCCCGGCGTGCAGTGCACCTCGGCGATGAGCGGCGTGATCAACGACCGCGGCGCGTGGTTCTTCCTCGACACCCACGTGCAGGTCGATCCCACCGCCGAGCAGATCGCCGAGGCCACGCTGCAGGCCAGCTACCGCCTCAAGCTGTTCGGCATCGAGCCGAAGGTGGCGCTGCTGTCGCACTCGAACTACGGCAGCCACGACAACCCCAGCGCGGCCAAGATGCGCCGCGTCTGGCAGATCCTGCGCGAGCGCGCGCCGCGGCTGGAGATGGACGGCGAGATGCAGGCCGATACCGCCTGGGACGAGGCGCTGCGCCAGCGCATGTTCCCGCATACCACGCTGTCCGGCCGCGCCAACCTGTTCGTGATGCCGAACCTCGACGCCGCCAACATCGCCTACAACATGGTGCGGGTGATGACCGACGCGGTGGCGATCGGCCCGATCCTGATGGGGCTGGACAAGCCGGCGCACATCCTCACCCCGGCCTCGACCGTGCGCCGCGTGGTCAACATGACCGCGATCGCCGCGGTGGACGCGCAGATCCGCGCCGCGCAGCGCGCGCCGCGCCGATGAGCGGCGCGTGACCGGCGCCGGATGGCGCCGCGCCCCGGCGCGGCGCTAGACTCGAAAGCCCGCCGCGGCGGCCTGCCGGGCCGCGCGGCAGGGCGCATGCACCGACCCAGGCGACGCCGCCTCCCCCGGCGCCGTGGAGAGAGCACGATGAACCAGCTGCAGGACATCCTCGACCAGGACATCGACCCCGTCGAGACCCGCGAGTGGACCGAATCGCTGCAGGCCGTGATCGGCGCCGACGGCCCCGAGCGCGCGCACTTCCTGCTGGAGCGTCTGGTCGACGAGACCCGCCGCGCCGGCGGCCATCTGCCGTTCCAGCCGACCACCGAATACATCAACACCATCCCGCCGCACCTCGAGGCGAAGAGCCCGGGCGACGCCGCGATGGAGTGGCGCATCCGCTCGATCATCCGCTGGAACGCGATGGCGATGGTGGTGCGCGCCAACCGCAAGCCGGGCGAGCTGGGCGGCCACATCGCCAGCTTCGCCTCCTCGGCGACGCTGTACGACGTCGGCTTCAACCACTTCTGGCGCGCACCCAGCGCCGAGCATCCGGGCGACCTGGTGTTCCACCAGGGCCATTCCAGCCCGGGCATCTATGCGCGCGCCTTCCTCGAGGGCCGCATCGACGAGGCCACGCTGGACCGCTTCCGCATGGAGGTCGGCGGCCACGGCCTGCCGTCCTATCCGCATCCGTGGCTGCTGCCGGACTTCTGGCAGGTGCCGACGGTGTCGATGGGCCTCGGTCCCATCCAGGCGATCTACCAGGCGCAGTTCTGGAAGTACCTCGAGCACCGCGGCCTGATGCCGAAGACCGACCGCAAGGTGTGGTGCTTCATGGGCGACGGCGAGGTCGACGAGCCGGAGTCGCTGGGCGCGATCTCGCTGGCCGGCCGCGAGCAGCTCGACAACCTGATCTTCGTCGTCAACTGCAACCTGCAGCGCCTCGACGGCCCGGTGCGCGGCAACGGCAAGATCATCCAGGAACTGGAAGGCGTGTTCCGCGGCGCCGGCTGGAACGTGATCAAGGTGATCTGGGGTTCCTACTGGGACCCGCTGCTGGCGCGCGACAAGGACGGCCTGCTGCGCAAGCTGATGATGGAAACCGTCGACGGCGAGTACCAGGCCTGCAAGGCGTTCGGCGGCGCGTACACGCGCGAGCACTTCTTCGGCAAGTATCCGCAGCTCAAGGAGATGGTGGCGAACCTCTCCGACGAGGACATCTGGCGCCTGAACCGCGGCGGCCACGATCCGCACAAGGTCTACGCCGCCTACCACGCCGCGGTGCGCACCGCCGGCATGCCGACCGTGGTCCTGGCGAAGACCGTCAAGGGCTACGGCATGGGCGAGGCCGGCGAGTCGCAGAACATCACCCATCAGCAGAAGAAGATGGCGACCGCGGCGATCCGCGCGTTCCGCGACCGCTTCAACATCCCGGTGCCGGACGACAAGCTGGAAGAGGTGCCGTACTACCACCCCGGCAAGGACTCGCCGGAAGTGCAGTACATGCTCGAGCGCCGCCGCGCGCTGGGCGGCTTCCTGCCGCAGCGCCGGCGCAAGAGCGTCGGCATCCCCGCGCCCGGCCTGGACGCCTTCGCGCAGATCACCAGCGGCAGCGGCGAGCGCGAGATCAGCACCACCATGGCGCTGGTGCGCGGCATAAACCTGCTGCTGCGCGACAAGGCCATCGGCCCGCGCGTGGTGCCGATCGTCGCCGACGAGGCGCGCACCTTCGGCATGGAGGGCATGTTCCGCCAGATCGGCATCTACGCCCCGTTCGGCCAGAAGTACCGCCCGCAGGACGCCGACCAGCTGTTGTACTACCGCGAGGACCAGCAGGGCCAGGTGCTGCAGGAAGGCATCAGCGAGGCCGGCGGCATGGCGGCGTGGATGGCGGCGGCCAGCAGCTATTCGGTCAACGACGTGCCGATGCTGCCGTTCTTCATCTACTACTCGATGTTCGGCTACCAGCGCTTCGGCGACCTGGCCTGGGCCGCCGGCGACATGCGCTGCCGCGGCTTCCTGATCGGCGGCACCAGCGGCCGCACCACGCTGAACGGCGAGGGCCTGCAGCACGAGGACGGCCACTCGCACGTCATGTTCGGCGTGGTGCCGAACTGCCGCGCCTACGACCCGACGTTCTCGTACGAGGTCGCGGTGATCCTGCAGGACGGCATCCGCCGCATGCTGCAGGAGCAGGAGGACGTCTACTACTACATCACCGTGATGAACGAGAACTACACCCACCCCGACATGCCGAAGGGCGTCGAGGAGGGCATCATCAAGGGCATGTACCTGTTCCGGGACTCGGGACTCGGGA
Source organism: Mizugakiibacter sediminis (assembly GCF_000953855.2). GTDB lineage: Bacteria > Pseudomonadota > Gammaproteobacteria > Xanthomonadales > Rhodanobacteraceae > Mizugakiibacter > Mizugakiibacter sediminis. The sequence continues at coordinate 691 of NZ_DF970156.1, read as the reverse complement.
CGCGGGACGCGGACAAGGGCAAGAGCCGGAACAAGCATCTGCCGTGCGTGCAGCTGCTCGGCTCCGGCGCGATCCTGCGCGAGGCGATCGCCGCCGCCGAGCTGCTGGACAAGGAGTTCGGCGTCTGCGCCGACATCTGGAGCTGCCCGAGCTTCTCCGAGCTGCGCCGCGACGGCTTCGAGGCCGAGCGCTGGAACCGCATGCACCCGCTGGCGAAGACGCCGCGCAAGGCCTACGTCACGCAGTGCCTGGAGGGCCGCCCCGGCCCGGTGGTCGCCGCCACCGACTACGTGCGCGCCTACCCCGACCAGATCCGCGCGTTCCTGCCGGAGGGCCGCAGGTACATCGTGCTCGGCACCGACGGCTACGGCCGTTCCGACACGCGCGAGCACCTGCGCAGCTTCTTCGAGGTCGACCGCTACCACATCGCCCACGCCGCCATCGCCGCGTTGGCCGCCGACGGCAAGATGAACCCCGAGGACGTCGCCCGCGCGATCAAGATCTGGAAGATCGACGCCGAGCGGCCGGAGCCGTGGACGGTGTGAGCGTTCCGGCGCGCGCTAACGAAGAAGGGCGGCCTTAGGCCGCCCTTCTTCGTTTTCGGGTCTCGCGCCGGAGGGCGCGCCGGTCTCAATGCGCGCGCGGCGCGATCCCCAGCGCCTGCTCGATCGCCGCCGGCTCGAACACCTTG
>NZ_DF970155.1 GCF_000953855.2 Mizugakiibacter sediminis | reverse complement strand
GGGCATGGATGCGTTCTATATAAGAATGTAGGCGGATCGCAGCAGCTTCCGTGCCAGGCGTGGCGGCATCAGCCGTCCTCGTCGGACCACGGCGCCGCCGGCGGACGCTGCGTGCGCTCGTCGGCCTGCGCCTGCTCGCGGCGCTCGTCGGCGCGGCGGTCGGCGTCCTGGAAACGCCGCGCGACGCTCTCCAGCGCCTTGGCGCGGCTGCGCGCGGCCAGCCAGCGGATGCGCTCCTGCTCCAGCGCCTCGCGCTGGCGCTGCACGACGCCGCGCTGGTGTTCGATCGCCTCGTTGATGCGCTGCAGGAACTGGCGGTGGTTGAGCAGCGCGCGCACGTCGACGCCGCCCTGCAGGGTGCCGGCGTACTCGTCGCGGAAGTGCTCGAGCTCGCGCAGCTGCGCCTCGCCGCTGGCCAGCAGCCGCTGCTGCTCGGCCAGGCGGCGGCCGGCGCTGCCGGCGCGCTCGCCGGCCAGCTCGGCGGCCTTGCCCATGCTGTCGGCGCGGCGGCTCACGCGGCGGCTCCGTCGGGCTCGAGCGCCGCGCCCAGCGCGGCGATCGCCTCGCGCAGCGCGGTCGGTTCGTCGACGTCCTGCTGCAGGAACGCGCTCAGCCGCGGCCACAGCGCGATCGCCTCGTCGACGCGCGGGTCGCTGCCCTTCTGGTAGGCGCCCACCGCGATCAGGTCGCGCTGCTGGCGATAGGCCGAATAGACCTGGCGGAAGCGGCGCGCGGCGTCGAGGTGCGGCTTCGCCACCACCGCCGGCATCACGCGGCTGATCGAGGCTTCGATGTCGATGGCCGGATAGTGCCCCGCTTCGGCCAGATCGCGCGACAGCACGATGTGGCCGTCGAGGATCGCGCGCGCGGCGTCGGCGATCGGGTCGTGGCGGTAGTCGTCGCCCTCGGTCAGCACGGTGTAGAAGGCGGTGATCGAGCCGCCGCCGTCGGCGCCGTTGCCGGCGCGCTCGACCAGCGCCGGCAGGCGCGCGAACACGCTGGGCGGATAGCCTTTGGTCGCCGGCGGCTCGCCGATCGCCAGCGCGATCTCGCGCTGCGCCTGCGCGAAGCGCGTCAGCGAATCCATCAGCAGCAGCACCTTCAGGCCGCGGTCGCGGAAGTGCTCGGCGATCGCCGTGGCGAGCTGCGCGCCGCGCAGGCGGCTGAGCGGCGGGCTGTCGGCGGGCGCGGCCACCACCACGGCGCGGCGGCGGCCGGCGGCGCCGAGGATGTGGTCGACGAATTCCTTGACCTCGCGGCCGCGCTCGCCGATCAGGCCGACCACGATCACGTCGGCGTCGGTGAAGCGCGTCATCATGCCGAGCAGGGTCGACTTGCCGACGCCGGAGCCGGCGAACAGGCCCATGCGCTGGCCGCGGCCGACGGTCAGCAGCGCGTTGATCGCGCGCACGCCGACGTCCAGCGGTTCGTCGATCGGGTGGCGCGCCATCGGGTTGATCGGCGCGCCGTTCAGGCGCGCGTGTTCGCTGCAGCGCAGCGGGCCGCCGCCGTCCAGCGGCGTGCCGCCGGCGTCGATCACGCGGCCGAGCAGCGCGTCGCCGACCGGAATCTCCGAGGCGGCATCGCAGGGCACCACGCGCGCGTTCGGCAGGATGCCGTGCATCTCGCCGGTGGGCATCAGGAACAGGCGCTCGCCGGCGAAGCCGACCACTTCGGTCTCGATGCGCGCGCCGTCGGCGCCGTCGACCAGGCAGCGTCCGCCCAACGGCGCCTCGCAGCCGACCGCCTCCAGGGTCAGGCCGACCACGCGCCGCAGCATGCCCTCGGCGAGCAGCGGCCGCGGTTGTGCGGCGGCCTCGCGGCGCAGCGCCAGGCGCTCGCGCAGGCGCGCGGCGCGCGCCTGCTGCAGGCGGGCGAGGCGCGCGCTCACGCGCCGCCCTCCTGCGCCGCGCCGGCATCGAGGTCGCCGCTGCGGCCCTCGCCCAGCACCGCGCCGATCACCGCGCCGAGACGCGTCTCCAGGCGCGCGTCGACGCGCGAGACCTCGCTGGCGACGCGGCAGCCGCCGCGGGTCAGCAGCGGATCCTCGACGATCTCCCAGGCGCGCCCGCTTTCCGGCGCGGCCAGGTGCTCGCGCACCAGGCGCGCGTCGTCGGGATGGAGGTGCACGCGCACGTGCCGCGTCGACGACGGCAGCGCGGTCAGCGCCGCACGCACCACGCCGATCACCTCGTCGGGGTGCTGGCGCAGCTCGCGCCGCACCAGCTGGCGCGCGATCGCCACCGCGAGCTGCGCCAGCTCGCGCTCGGCGGCCTCGTCCAGCGGCGCGAACGCGGGCGCCAGCGCGTCCAGCAGCGCCTCCAGCTCGCGCACGCGCGCCTCCTGCTCGCGGCGCGCGGCGGCGCGGCCTTCCTCGAGGCCGCGCGCGTAGCCTTCGGCGCGCGCCTCCGCCTCCAGGCTTTCCAGCTTGCGCAGGGTCTGCGGCGGCTGCGCGCGCGCCGGCCCCATCTCCGGCAACTCCCAGCGCTGCGCGCAATCGACCTGCTCGCGGGCCAGCACGCCGCTCAAGTTCATCGCTACACTCCCCTGTCCGCGCACACGACGCGGCGCCGCTTACACATAGTCATCGCCGCCCGCGCCGAGGCTGATCTGGCCGGCGTCGGCCAGCCGCCGCGCCGCCGCCAGGATCTCCTTCTGCGCGGCGTCGACCTCGCTCAGCTTGACCGGCCCCTTCACCTCGAGGTCGTCGCGCAGCATGTCGGCGGCGCGCTTGGACATGTTGGCGAAGATCTTCTCGCGCACGTTCGGCTCGCTGCCCTTCAGCGCGATCACCAGGCGGTCGGTGGAGATCTCGCGCAGCAGCGTCTGCATGCTGCGGTCGTCCAGCCCGGCGAGGTCGTCGAACACGAACATCAGGTCCTGGATGCGCTGGGCGAGATTGGCGTCGACCTTGGTGATCGCCTCGATCAATTCGGTCTCGCGCGCCGTCTCCATCGCGTTGAGGATGTTGGCCGCGGCCTTGTGACCGCCCACCGTGGACGACTTGAACTTGGCGGTGTTGCCGGAGAACTGCTTCTCCATGATCTCGTCCAGCTCGTGCAGCGCGTGCGGCTGGATGCCGTCGAGGGTGGCGATGCGCATCACCACGTCGGCGCGCACGCGCTGCGGCAGGAAGCCCAGCACTTCCGCCGCCTGGTCGGGGTCGAGGTGCGCCAGCACGATGGCGATGATCTGCGGATGCTCCTGGCCGATCATCTCGGCGACCGCGCGGCTCTCCATCCACTTCAGCGATTCCAGGCCCTTGGTGCTGCGGCCGAGCAGGATGCGGTCGATCAGGCTGGAGGCCTTGTCCTCGCCGAGCGCGTTGACCAGGATCTTGCGGATGTATTCCTCGGTGCCGACGCCGATCGAGGTCTGCTGCTCGATGGTGCGCGTGAAGCTGTCCAGCACCGCGTCGGCCTGCTCGCGCGAGACGTTCTTCAGCGCCGCCATCGCGGTGCCGACGTTCTGCACGTCGCGCGCGCCGAGATGCTTCAGCACCTCGGCGGCATCCTGTTCGCCCAGCGTCAGCAGCAGCACGGCCGCGCGCTGCGCGCCGGAAAGCTTGCTCAGATGATCAGCCGCCATCCTCGGCCACCCAGCTCTTCACCACCTGCGCCACCTGCTTCGGGTCCTGGCTGACCATGCGCTTGGCCAGCGTCACCTTCTGGTCGTAGTCGAGCGGCGCCTGCGCCGCGGCCGGCGCCGCGCCCAGCGTCAGCCGGTCCGGCGCCGGTTCCGCCGCCGGCAGCGCCGGCGCCGGCGCGGCGCGGCGCGGCGCCGCCGGGCCGACCAGGCTGCGGAACAGCGGCCGCAGCACGCCGAACATCAGCACCAGCAGCACCAGCGCGCCGAGGCCCTGCTTGATCACGTCGCGCACGCCCGGCCGCGACAGCAGCGGCGTGCCCGGCACGTCCGCGGCCGGTTCGGTGTGGAACGGCACGTTGACCACGGACACGCTGTCGCCGCGCGCGGCGTCGAAGCCGACCGCGTTCTTCACCAGCTCCGTCATCTGCGCCAGCTCGGCCTTGCCGATCGGCACGCTCTTGCTGGCGCCCTGGGCGTCGACCGCCTGCTTGTTGTCCACCACCACCGCCACGCTCAGCCGGCGGATCGCGCCGACCGGCGCGCGCGTGTGGCTGATGGTGCGGTCGAGCTCGTAGTTGCGCGTGGCGGCGCTGGAACTTTCGGTGGGCGCGGCCGCCGCCTGCGTCGCCGCCGCGGCGGGCTGCGCGGCGGCGCCGGCCGCCGGGTTGGCCGCGGTCGGCTGCGCCGGGGTCGACGGCGGCTGGTTGCTCAACGCGCCGGGAATGCCCTGCGCCTCGCCGCCGCCGTCGCGGCGCTGCTCGCTGCTGACCTGCTCGCTGCGCAGCGCCGGCTTGTCGTGGTCGAAGGTCTCGCTGGTCTTCTCGGTCTCGGTGAAGTCCATGTCGGCGACCACCTGCGCGCGCACGCGGCCGGCGCCGACCAGCGGCGTCAGCAGCTCCTCGACGCGCGCGGCGTAGGCGTCCTCGACGCTCTGCATCAGGCGGAAGCGGGCGTCGGCGACGTCGGCCGCGCTGCCGCCGTCGCCGGCGGTGAGCAGCTGGCCCTGCTGGTCGATCACCGAGACCTGGCGCGGGTCGAGGTCGGGCACGCTGGAAGCGACCAGGTGCACGATCGCGCCGACCTGCGAGGGATCGAGGCGGCGGCCGGGATACAGCGTCACCACCACCGAGGCGCTGGCCGGCCGGCGGTCGCGGATGAAGGCCGAGGCCTTCGGCAGCGCGAGGTGCACGCGCGCGCTCTTCACCGACTGCAGGCTGGCGATGGTGTTGGCGAGGTCGTTTTCCAGGCCCTGCTGGTAGCGCGCCTTCTCGGCGAAGTCGCTCATGCCGAACGGCGAGTCGGCGGCGGCGGCCGCGCTCTCGGCGCTGCCGCGCGGCAGCCCCTGCGCGGCCAGCTTCAGGCGCAGCGAGGTGACGTCGGCGGACGGCACGAACACCGAACCGCCGCTGCCGCCGAGCTGGTACGGCTCGCCGGCGGCCTGCAGCGCCTGCACCACCTGCGCGGCGTCCTTCTCGTCGAGGTTGGCGTACAGCAGCGCGTAGCTCGGCGAGCGCGACCACAGCACGATCGCCACGCCGACCGCGACCGCGGCGGCGATGCCGACCAGCAGCAGCAGCTGGCGCGCGCCGGGCAGCTGCGCGAGGTTGATGCGCGCGGCGGCGCGCTGCGGAACGGCGTTGCTGGCGGTGGCGAGGTTGGTCATGGCGTGGGCGTCCCGGCGGCGGCGCTCACATCGGCATGTTCATGATGTCCTTGTAGGCATCGACCAGCTTGTTGCGCACCTCGGTCATGGCGCGGAACGAGAGGTCGGCCTTCTGCAGCGCGACCATCACCTGCCCGAGGTCGGCGCGCGGATCGCCGCGCTCGAAGGCGTCGGCGAGCCGGCCGGCGCTGCGTTGCGTCTCCTCGACGCCGCCGACCGCCTGCTTCAGCAGCGCGCCGAAGTCCTGGCGGCCCGGCGCGGCCGCGTCCGCCTGCGTCGTGCCGGCGGCGGCGAACGGGCCGCCCGCCTGCGCGGCCAGGCTGCGCATCTGCGCCAGCAGGCCGTTGATGTCGATCTGGCTCATCGTGGATGTCCTTTGCGGGCGCCGGCGTTCCGACGCTGCTCACAGGGATGCACAGGCCGTGCCGACCGGCAGCGCCACGCCCGATTCGCGCAGCCGCTGCAGCTTGTGGCGCAGCGTGCGCGGGCTGATGCCGAGCCGCTCTGCCGCGGCCTTGCGGCTGCCGTTGCCGGCGCGCAGGGCCTCGAAGATCAGCGCCTGCTCGGAACGGCGCAGCGTGCTGTCCAGCGCCGTGGCGCCGTCGGCCGCCGCCGCGGGCGTCGGTATTTCGTCGCTCTCGAAGCGCAGCGCGTCGACGCCGAGGGTGTCGCCGGCGGCGAGCACCAGCGCGCGCAGCAGCAGGTTGTCCAGCTCGCGCACGTTGCCCGGCCAGCGGTGCGCCAGCAGGCGCGCCTCGGCGGCGGCGTCCAGCGCGGGCCCGGCGCGGCCGCGGCAATGGCGTGCCAGCAGGCGGCGCGCCAGCGGCAGGATGTCGCCGGGACGCTCGCGCAACGGCGGCAGGTGCAGCGGAAACACGTTCAACCGGTAGAACAAGTCCTCGCGGAAGCGGCCGGCGGCCACCTCCTCGCGCAGGCGGCGGTTGCTGGTGGCGATCACGCGCACGTCCAGCGCGATCGGGGCCCGGCCGCCGAGGCGCTCGACCTCGCGCTCCTGCAGCACGCGCAGCAGCTTGGCCTGCAGGCCGAGGCCCATCTCGGAGATCTCGTCCAGCAGCAGCGTGCCGCCCTGCGCCTGCTCGAACTTGCCGGCATGCGCGGCCTGCGCGCCGGTGTAGGCGCCCTTCTCGTGGCCGAACAGCACGGCCTCCAGCATGTTCTCCGGGATCGCCGCGCAGTTGATCGCGACGAACGGCCCGGCGGCGCGCGGCGAGTGCGCGTGGATGGCGCGTGCGTACACCTCCTTGCCGGTGCCGCTGTCGCCGCCGATCAGCACGGTGGCCTCGCTGGCGGCGACGCGGCGCGCCAGTGCCAGCAGCTCGCGCGAGCGCGGATCGACGGCGACCGGATCCTCGGCGCTGCCGCCGGCGTCGTGCAGGTGACGGCGCGCCAGCCGCACCAGTTGCGCGGCGTCGAACGGCTTGACCAGGTAGTCGGCGGCGCCCTCGCGCATCGCCTCGACCGCCTGCGCCACCGTGGCGAACGCGGTCATCATCACCACCGGCACGTGCGGGTGCGCGTGGCGCAGCCGCTTCAGCAGCGCGCGCCCGTCCAGCGGCCACATCTGCACGTCGCTGACGACCAGGCCGACCGGGCGCTCCGCCAGCAGCGCCAGCGCCCGCTCGCCGTCGGCGGCCTCGGCGACCGGCACGGCGGCCAGCTCCAGCGTCTCGCGCAGCGCCTCGCGCAGGTCGGCGTCGTCCTCGACGATCAGCACGCAGGGTTCGTTCATGGCATCGGTGTCCTCGTGTTCGCGACGGCGGCGGCGGACAGCGCGCGTCCGGCGTCCGCTTCCGGCAGCGACACCGTGAAGGTGGCGCCGGCGCCGGGCGCGCCGTGCACGGCGATCTCGCCGTCGTGCGCGGCGACCACCGCGCGCGCGACGGCGAGGCCGAGGCCGGTGCCGCCGCTGCGCGTGGTGAAGAAGGGTTCGAAGATGCGCTCGGCCAGCTCCGCGGGGATGCCGGGGCCATCGTCGCGGATGGCGATGCGGACGCGCCCGTCGGCGCGCCCGGCCTCGATGCGCACGAAGCCGCCGGCGCCGGCGGCCTGCAGCGCGTTGACGACGAGGTTGGTCAGCGCGCTGGCCAGCAGCTCGCGCTGCCCGCGCAGCGCGGCGCCGCCGCTCGCGTCCGCGCATTCGAGGCGCGCGCCGGGCGCGCGCTGCGGCTCGGCCGCGCGCACGATCTCGTCGAGCAGCGCGTCCACCGCGATGCGCTCGGCGCCGGCGCCGTCGCCGCGCGCGAACGCCAGCATGTCGGCGATCAGCCGTTCCAGATGGCGCAGCCGGGCCTGGATCCTGCCGCCGAGGCGCTGCGCGGTGGTCGCGTCGAGGCCGCCCTCGGCGAGCCGCGAGGCGTACAGCAGCGCCGCCGCCAGCGGCGTGCGCAACTGGTGCGCCAGCCGCGCGCTCATCTCGCCCATCGCCGACAGCCGTTCACGGCGCTCCAGCTTCGCCTGCAACGCGCGCGCCTCGCTGACGTCGGTGAACAGCCGCACCTCGCCGCCGCCGGGCAGGCGCCGCGTCGACAGCGCCAGGCTGCGGCCGTCGGCGAGGCGCAACGTGCCGCCGTCGGCGCCGGCGCCGACGGCGCGCGCGGCGATCGCCGGCCAAGGCTCGCCCGGGGACATCGGCCCGAAGAGCTCGCGCGCGCCGGCGTTGCATTCCTGCACGCGGCCGTCGCCGTCCAGCACCACCACGCCGCCGGGCAGCGCCTCGAGCAGGCCGTGCAGGCGTTCGGCGAGGCGCGCGCGCGCCTGCGATTCGCGCTCGCGCGCCGCGTCGGCGGCGGCGAGCTGCGTGCGCAGCAGCGCGACCTGCTGCTCCAGCTCGCGGTAGGACTCGGCGAGCACGCGCGAGGTGTCGTTGAACAGGGCGAAGGCCCGCTCGAGTTCGCTGGCCCGCTGTTCGGCGCTGGCGTTCATGCATGCTCCGGGGAGACTTCCGCGCGGAGGCGTCGCAACGATCGTGCCAGGCGGCGGAACGCTGCCGCCTCAACGGGTTGCGCGCGCCGCCGCGCGGCGGCGTCAAGATCCCGACAGCTGCAGGCCGCCCTGCATCCCGTACTTGCGCAGCTTTTCCACCAGCGTGGTGCGCTGCAGGTGCAGCAGCTTGGCGGCCTGGGCGACGATGCCGTCGGAGGCCTGCAGCGCCTGGCGGATCAACGCCATCTCGATGCCGGCGAGATGATCCTTGAGGTCGATGCCGGAGCGCGGCAGCAGCATGCAGCTCTCCAGCGCGCTGACGCCGCCCGTCTGGCCCGCCGCCAGCGCGTCGATGTCGTGCTCGACCTCGACACCGCTGCGGTACTTGGCCGGCAGGTCGGCGGCCGCGACCGAGCCGCGCGGATACAGGATCGCCAGCCGCTCGATCAGGTTGGCCAGCTCGCGCACGTTGCCCGGCCAGGCGTAGCGCGCCAGCGCGCGCAGCGCGCTCTCCTGCAGCATCACGCTCTCCAGGCCGCGCCGCGCCATGCGCGCGCCGAACTCGGCGATCAGCTCGGGCAGGTCGCCGAGGCGCTCGCGCAGCGGCGGCATCTCGATCGGGAACACGCTCAGGCGGTAGTACAGATCCTCGCGGAACTGGCCGCGCGCGATCGCTTCCTCGAGGTTGCGGTGGGTGGCGGCGATGATGCGCACGTCGCAGCGCTGCGAGCGGTTGCTGCCGACGCGCTCGTAGACGCGCTCCTGCAGCACGCGCAACAGCTTGACCTGCATCGGCAGGCTCATGTCGCCGATCTCGTCGAGGAACAGCGTGCCGCCCTCGGCGATCTCGAAGCGCCCCTTGCGGGTGTTGATCGCGCCGGTGAAGGCGCCCTTCTCGTGGCCGAACAGCTCGCTCTCCAGCAGCTCGGCGGGGATCGCGCCGCAGTTGATCGGCACGAACGGCTTGTCGCGGCGCGGCGAGGATTCGTGGATGGTGCGCGCGACCAATTCCTTGCCGGTGCCGGACTCGCCGAGGATCAGCACGCTGGAATCGAACGGCGCGACCTGGCGGATCAGCGCGTTGACGCGGCGCATCGGCGCGCTGCTGCCGACGAAGCGCGTCGTCGGGGCCGCCGGCTCGCCGCGGCGGTGGCGCAGTTGCGCCAGCAGCTCGGAGAGCTGCGTCTCGCGCAGCGGCACGTCGACCAGGTGGTATTCGCGGCGCGCCTCGCGCGCCAGCCGCTCCACCGCCGGCGAGTCCGCCGCCACCAGCAGCGGCATCGCCTCGCTGCGCTTCTCGATCAGCGCCAGCTCGCGCTCCAGCGCCTCGCCGCTGACGCCGCCGACGTAGGCCGCGCGCGGGCGCGCGTCGCCGGCATCGTCAGGCTGTCTCCCCCCGGCTCCATGGATGCACGCGCGATAGCCGAGGCTGTCCAGGACCGCGGCGACCACCCGCGCGCGGTCCCGGTCCGGTTCGATCACGTAAATGGATGAGTACGGCACGGCCCTCTTGCCCCCTGTGGCAATGCGGAGCCATGGCGGCGCACACGAAACGGCGCCAAACCACGCTCCCGTTCCGGCGACCCCGTCGCCGCGCGCTCGACCGGCGGCGTGCGACCGGATGCCCGTGGTCGCCCGTCTTCGCCATCGTCTCGTCACGCATGCACGCACGTCGTGACGGACGATGATCGGACGGGCGATCGCAGCTTATCGATGCGCCATCGCGCCGCCAGAGCGGCGCGTCAAACAACTGTGAAGTCACTGTGACGCCGTTGGCATTTCGCTTCCCCACCTTCGGCGCATGTCGCGCAGTGTCAGTCGGACTGCCGCAAAGCGGCAGTTCGCGCATGGTGGAAATTGCGGCAATTTCATCCGGCGCCCGCGCGGCACGCTGCGCCGGCGCCGCGCAGTGTCGCGGCCGGCGCTACGGCGCGTCGCCGCGCGCGGCGTGGCGCGCCTCGGCGATGCGGCGGCGGTGATCGCGGAACACCAGGCGCTCCAGCGCTTCCCGCAGCGGCGCGGGCAGTTCGTGGAACAGCACGACGCAGCGGCGCTCGTGCGGCGCGCGCGGCGCCACCCGTCCCGGCAGGCGCAGCGGCACCGCCGGGCAGGCGTCGAGGTGCAGCGCGACGATGCCGTGCGCGCCGGACGGCGGCGGCGCGGCGTCCTCCCAGGCGACGCCGTGGGAGTTCAGGCGCAGCGCGCGCGGCGGCGGCGGCGTCCGCTCGCGCGCCAGCAACGCGCCGACCAGTTCCAGCAGCAGGTTGAGCTTGGCGTCGATCCATGCCAGCTCGGGCGAGGGCACACCGTCCTCGGCGGCTTCGGCGCGATGGCGCTCGTCGCGCGCCGCGACCACGCCGAGCACGGTGAGATCGGTCTCGAACAAGCGCGCCAGTTCGGCGCCGGCGGGCGCTTGCGCCTGCGGCGTCCAGGCGAGCGGCAGCGCGCCCTCGTAGGCGATGTGTTCCTCGAACCGGCGCAGCGCTTCGTGATCCATGCTTGCTCCCCCGCGGGCGCGGCACGCGCCTAGCGCGGCGGGCGCGCCGCCTGCAGGTAGGCGTCGGTGCCCTGCCGGCCGCGACGGGCGGCGTCCCACTCCCGCGCCGCGGCGTCGCGCGCCGCGCTGACGCAAGCGTCCAGTTCGGCGTTCACCGCCAACAGCTCGCGCAGCAGCGGCGCCGCCTCGGCGGGCAGCGCGCCGTCGTGGCGCAGCAGGCGCGCGCGCTCGGCCTGCAGCTCGGCGAGGCGCGCCCAGTCGCCGCCACGCGCCAGCGCCAGCATGGCGCGGCTGAGCCGCAGCCCGCCGTCGAGGTCGCGCAGCGCGTCCGCGCTCATGCGCCCGCTCCCGCCGCGCCGGGGCGCAGCGCCAGCGCCTGCGGCCGGATCGCGTCCCACGCCGACTTGATCTCGCGCAGCAGGCCGGCCACTTCCTCCAGCATGCCGGCGTCGTCGGCGGCGTTGGCCTGCAGCAGGCGCCGGCCCATGTACTCGTAGAGCGCCTCGAGATTGCCGGCCAGCGCGCCGCCGGCCTCGAAGTCGAGACTGCCGCGCAGGCCTTCGACGATGGCGATGGCGCGCGAGATGCATTCGCCCTTGCGCGCCACCTCGCCGCGCCGCATGTGGCCGATGGCGGCGGTGATGCGTTCCAGCGCGCCTTCCATCAGCATCGCGGTCAGGCGGTGCGGATCGGCCTGCTCGACGCTGCCGCGGGTACCGACCTGGCGGTATTGGGCAATGGCGCTGGAGCCGTTGGGAAATGCCATGGCGATGGTTCCTCGTTGTGGGCGCGCGCGCCCGCCTACTTGTTCGACTGGCCCGGCAGCGGCATGTTGGCGAGCTGCTGGGTCAGGAAGCTGCTGGTGGTCTTCATGCTGCTGAGCAGCGTGTCCAGCGCGGTGAACTGCGCGCGGTACATCGCTTCTTCCGCGCTCATGCGCGCGTCCAGCGCGGCCTGCTGGTCGTCGAGATCCTTGGAGCGGTCGTTCAGGCTCTGCGTGCGGCTGTCGAGGATGCCGTTGCTGTCGAGGTAGCCGTCGAGCAGGCTGTTCAACGAAGCGCCGTAACCGCCGCTGCCGGTGAACAGGCCGGCCACCTGCGCCGGATTGGCGGCAAGCGCGTTGTTCAGCGCCGTGCCGTCGAGCTTGAGCGTGCCGTCCACCTGGAAGCTGATGCCGATGTCGCCGAGCGCGCGATAGGTGTCGCCGCTCGCGCCCACCACCGCGCCGAGCCGCTGCGCGAGCTGGTTGGAAATGCTGAGCAGGGTCGAGTCGCCGAGCAGCGGTCCCGACTGCCCCGAGGCCGCGTCGTAGGACGCCAACTGCTTGGCGCCGGTGACGAAAGCGTTGTAGCTGGCGACGAATGCGTTGATCGTGCCGGTGATCGAGGCCGTATCCTGGGCGACGGTGAGGGTGTGCGTGTTGCCGACGTCGGCCGCGGCCAGGTTGAGGGTGACGCCGTCGATCGCGCCGGTCACGGTGTTGGTGGCGCTGGTCACGGCGAGCCCGTCGATCTTGAGGCTGGCGTCCTTGGCGGCGGTCACCACCGTCAGATTGTTGACGCCGTTGCCCGGATCGTAGCCCAGCGCGGCGAGGCCGCCATCGCCGCCGCCGGCGGTGACGGTGAAGGCGTTGGCGACGCCGGTCTTGGTCGCGGTCAGCACCAGGTGCGCGCCGTCGCTGCCGTTGACGATGGTGGCGCTGACGCCGGGATTGCCGCTCGCCTTGTTGATCGCGTCGCGGATGCCCGCGAGCGTGTTGTTCGTGCTGTCGATGTTGATGGCGACCGAACTGCCGCCGACGGCGAGCGTGAGCGTGCCCGTGCCGACGACGGTATCGCTGGCGGCGTACGCCCCCGACTGCAGCTTCTGCGCGGCGGCGAGGCCGTCGACTTCGACGGCGTAGCTGCCGGCGACCGCGGTCGAGGTGGCGCTGGCGGTGAAAGTCGAGGTGCTGTCGGAGCCGGCGACGCGCTTGCCGAACACGCTGCCGTCGGCCAGGGTGGACAGCGCGGTCTGCATCGACGACAGCAGCGACTTCAGCGTGCCGATCGCGGAGAGCTGCGACTGCACGCTGCCGCGCTGGCTGTCGATCTGGCCCTGCAGCGGCTGCTTGTCGGCGGCGACCAGCTGGCTGACCAGGCTGTTGACGTCGAGGCCGGAGCCGATGCCGGGGGAGGTGATGGCTGCCATGCGCTGTACCCTCGTCGGGGATGCCGTATGCGCACCGCGACGGTGCGCGCCTGCGCGTCGAGCAAGTTGCGTACCAAGACGCGCGGTCCGCGGCGGACGCCGCTCTGCGCGTTCTCGCCGCGATGCCGCCGCCCGGATTCCGCCGGCCGGCGGCAAGATCGTGCCGGCTTCCTTGCCGGGGTCCGGGCGGACGACCGTCCGCCCGGACCGTTACCGCGTGCGCCGGATCAGCCCAGCAGCTTCAGCACCGTCTGCGGCATCGAGTTGGCCTGCGCCAGCACCGAGACGCCGGCCTGCTGCAGGATCTGCGCGCGGCTCATGTTCGCCGTCTCCGCCGCGAAGTCCGCGTCCTGGATGCGCGAGCGCGAGGCCGACAGGTTCTGCGAAACCGCCTGCAGGTTGGAGATCGTCGACTGGAAGCGGTTCTGGATCGCGCCCAGCGTGCTGCGCAGGCTGCTGACCGTCTGCAGCGCCGAGTCGACGCGGTTGATCGCATCGTTGGCGTTGGCCACCGTGGTCACGTTGACGTTGCTCAGCGTGTTGCTGTCCTTGGCGATCGTCGCCGAGGAGAAACCGAGGTCGGCGTAGGCGCCGGTCATCGTGATGTTGTCGGCCGCGCTCAGCGTGACGGTGCCGCGATTGGTCGTGACCATGCCCGCGGCCAGGCCGCCGGTGGCGCCGCCGCCCAGCGTCTGGGTGACGGCGATGTCGCGGCCGTCGGCCGTGCTCAGCGTCATGTTGCCGCTGGTGCTGTCGAAGCTGGCCGAGACGCCGGTCTGGCTGGAGTACAGGTTGATCTGCGCGGCGACCTGGCCGCCGGTCAGCGCGGCGCCGCTGGTGTCGGCAGCGCTGTAGATGGACACGCCGTTGATGCTCAGGCTGTAGGTGTTGCCGGCGCCGCCGCCGGTCGCCGTGAACGCGCCGGTGACGGAGTTGGAGGCGGTCGCGGTCAGGCCGGCGACGCCGGAAGCATTGATCGCCGCGGCCTTGGCGTAGGCGCTGCTGGCGGTCTGGCCGGCGCCGCTGCCGGCGACGGACGCGCCGATCGCGACGGCCTGGCCGGAACCGACGGCGATCGTCACGCCGCCCGCGGTCAGCGCGTTGCTGGTGACGGCGCCGCTGGTGGCCTTGGCGATCTGGCCGATCTGCGAGGCGCCGACGCCGGTGGAGAGGTTGACGCTGATGGTGTCGCCGACGTTGGCGCCGACCTGGAACTGCGCGGTGCCGAAGGTGCCGTCGAGCACGTGCAGGCCGTTGAACGTGGTCTGCTTGGTGATGCGGTCGACCTCGGCGATGCGCTGCTGCACTTCCTGGTCGAGCGCCGCGCGGTCGGTGGCGGAGTTGGTGGCGTTCGCCGACTGCACGGCCAGCTCGCGGATGCGCTGCAGGTTGTTGGTCAGCTCGGACAGCGCCGACTCGGCGGTCTGCGCCAGCGACACGCCGTCGTTGGCGTTGCGCACCGCCTGGTTGAGGCCGTTGATCTGGGTGGTGAAGCGCGTCGCGATGGCGAGACCCGCGGCGTCGTCCTTGGCGCTGTTGATGCGCAGGCCGGAGGACAGGCGCTCGAGCGAGGTGGACAGCGCGTCCTGCGAAGACGACAGGTTGCGCTGCGCGTTCAGCGACATGATGTTGGTGTTGATGATCGCAGACATCTGAATTCTCCTGACGGAATCAGTGTGCCGGTATCGCACCGGCTTGGTTCGCATACCGGCGGCGCCATTCCGTGTCGGAACCGTCGCTCGCCTCGGTGTTCTGGATCGGCCCGCCCCGGCGAAACTTGAGCGCCGCCGCGGCGCAATCGGCCGGAAAATGCGGCGCAGTTCCGGATTCCGACACGGCCCCGCGCTAGGCGCGCGGCCGACGCGCCCTTGGCGGACGGTAGGCCGGGGGCGGCCGCTGCCAACCCGTCGTCTCGGCGCGGAGGAACGCGGATCGGAAGGGAGCTCTATCCGCGCTCGTCCGCGCGGATCCGCGTGCAACAAGTCTTCGCTTCGCCCCGCCGCTCGTCGAAGCGCCCGCGCGGCGCGGATCAGGAGGACAGGTAGTTGAACAGCGACAGGCCCTGCACCTTGACGAAGGCCTGCTGCGAGGCCTGCAGGCCGAGCAGTTGCAGGTTGAGCTTGCTGACGGCGCTGGCGTAGTCGAGGTCCTGGATGCCGGACAGCGTCGCCTTCACCTGCACGCCGATGCCGGCGTTGACGTTCTTCTGCTGTTCCAGCGCGTTCATGCGCGCGCCGACGCGCGCGCGCGTTTCGACCAGGCGCCCGGAGGCCTGATCGAGATTCTCCAGCGCGCGGTTGAGGCGTTCGTTCAACGCCGCGCGGTCGGTGGCATTGGCGACCGGCGCGTCGAGCGCGTCGGCGATGTCCTGGATGGTGGCGAACACGTCGCGCGTCGCGCTCGGCGCGACGCGGAAGCTGTCGCCCGCCGCGGGCGTGCCGCCGATCGACACCTGCACGCCCTTGAACGCGATGGTGTCGTTGCCGCCGTAGCTGCCGCTGGCGATCACCGCGCCGCCGCCGTCGACCACCTGCCAGGCGTCGGGCGCGGTGAAGCGGATGTCGTAGGTGCCGCCGTCCCAGGCCGCGTTGTCGGTCACCTGGTTGGCGCCGACCACCGCGGTGCCGGTGTTGCCCGCCGCTGCCGTCACCGCGAACGTGCCGTTGCCGGTGGGAATGCGCTGGAACACGTCGGAGCCGGGGTCGCCGGTGGCGGTGGTTTCGCCGGGCGCGGTGGCGACGCTGCGCTGGCCCTGGTCGCCGGCGTAGGCGACGCCGGCGGGCGAGCGCACGAACGGCTGTGTGCGCGTGGCGTTGCCGGCGAACAGGTATTCGCCGTTGGCGTCGCGGCTGTTGGCGATCTGCACCAGCTGGTCGAGACGCTGGCGCAGCTCGAGCGCGATGTCGTGACGCGTCTCGTTGGTCTGCGTGGCGTTGGCGCCCTGCACGGTCAGCTCGCGCACGCGCTGCAGCACGTCGCCGGCGGAAGACAACGCTTGCTCCTCCAGCGCCAGCCGGCTGCCGGCAGCGTCGATGTTGCGCGTGTACTGCGTGTTGGCGGCGTCGAAATGCGTGAGGTCCAGCGCGCGCGCGCTGCCGGCGGGATCGTCCGACGGCGCGAGGATGCGCCTGCCGGTGGCGATCTGCTGCTGCGTGACGGCGAGATCGGACTGGCGGTCGAGCATCGCGTTGACCGCCTGCTGCTGCATCCACGAGGTCGAAATGCGCATGACTATCTCCCGCCCACCGCGCCGAGCAGGGTCTGGAACAGCGTGTCGGCCACGGCGATCACCCGCGCCGAGGCCTGGTAGGACTGCTGGTAGCGCACCAGGTTCGACGCCTCTTCGTCGAGGTTGACGCCGGAGACGTTCGACTGCGCCTGCTGCGCCTGGTTGAGCAGGCCGGTCTGCGCGGCCAGCCCGGTCTTGACCTGTGCCACCGTGCTGCCCACCTGCGCCACGAGCTGGCCGTAGGCGGCGCCGACGCTGGTGTTGCCGCCGTCCAGCACGCCGGTGTCGGCCAGCCGGCCGAGCGCCAGCGCGTTGCCGTTGTCGCCGATGCCGCCGGTGTTCGCCGAAATGGTGAAGGTATCGCCCGCGGCCGGCGCGCCGTTCAGCGTGACGCTCCAGCCGTTGGCGCCGATCGTGCCGCTGGCCGGCAGCGTCTGCACGGCGCCGCCGTTGATCTGGTAGGTGGTGGCCGAGACGAAGGTGATCGTCGCCGTCGTCAGCAGGTTGGGATCGCCCGCATCGGTGATGCTGGGCGCGCCGAGCGTGGCGCTGCCGGCGTTGCCCGCGGCCGCCGCGGCGCGCACCGGCACCGCGGCGGCGATCGCGTCCGGATCGTCGATCGCCACCCGCAGGCTGGCGGCGGCGCCGCGCGTCGGCTGGATCGCGAAGCTGTCGCCGGCATTGGCGCTGCCGCCGACCACCAGGCTCAGGCCGTCGGCGACGAACGGGTCGGCGGCGGTGCCGCTGCCGGTCATCGCCACCGCGGTGCCGTCGCTGCGCTTCAGCGACCACGCGCTGCCGTCGTAGCTCAGCACGTAGTCGGACGCGGTCAGCCTGGACACGTCGGCGACGGCGGCGGCGACGGACGCGCTGCCGGCGTTGCCGCTGTTGCGCAGCACGCTGGGCGCGCCGAGGCTGAAGAAGTCGCCGCCCAGCCGGCCGTTGGCGTCCAGGCCGGCGCGGTGCTGCGCGTTGAACGCCGTGGCCAGCGCGGTCGCGGTGCGGCCGAGCTGGTTGCGCGCGGGATCGAGCAGCTGCGCGCGGAAATCCAGCAGGCCGCCCAGCATGCCGCCGCTGAGCTGGCCGCTGATCGGCACCGGCGGCGTGCCGGCGGCGATCTCGGCACGGGTCGGATCGTAGGCGTCACCGATCGTGCGCAGCGTCGAGGCCTGGTTGCCCAGCACCAGCGGCTGGCCGTTGCCGACGAAGACGTTGATCGTGTTGTCGTCCTGCGGCACCAGGCTGACGCCGACGTCGCCGGCGAGCTGCTTGACCAGCGCGTCGCGCCGGTCGAGCAGGTCGTTGGGCGCGGCGCCGGTGCTGGACGCCGCCTGGATCTGGTCGTTGAGCCTGGCGATGGCCTGGCCGATGCCGTTGATCTCGTCGACGGCGGCGCCGATGCGCTTGCTCGTTTCCTGGTCGAGCTGATCGAACTGCGCGGCGAGGCCGTGGAAACGCGAGGCCAGCGCGTTGGCCTGGCCGAGCAGCGCCTGCCGCGTCGGCGTGTCGGCCGGGAAGTCGGCCAGGTCCTGGACCGCGCCGTAGAACGCGTCCAGCGCCGGTTGCAGACCCGCGTTCTTGTCGGCCAGCAGGTTGTCGACGCGGTTGGCCAGGTCGCCGAACGTGCCGTAGCGGCTCTGCCCGGAAGTGGCGTTGCGCACCTGGTCGGTGAGGTACTGGTCGTACAGGCGCTGCACCGAACCGACGGTGGCGCCCTGGCCGACATAGAACGGGCCGGTCTGCAGCGGGTTGCGCGCGACGAAATTGACGCGCTGGCGGCTGTAGCCGTCGGTGTTGACGTTGGCGATGTTGTGGCTGGTGGTGTTCAGCGCGATCTGCGACGACAGCAGCCCGGAAATGCCGGTGGACAGCATGTCAGCCATGGCGGGAGGCGCTCCTGGCGGTCGGGGCGTGCATGCGCATCACCCTCGGGTTGACGGCAGCGCGGCGGATTCCTTGAACGCCGCCAGCGCTTCGTCCATCG
Organism: Mizugakiibacter sediminis; assembly: GCF_000953855.2. GTDB lineage: Bacteria > Pseudomonadota > Gammaproteobacteria > Xanthomonadales > Rhodanobacteraceae > Mizugakiibacter > Mizugakiibacter sediminis. The sequence continues at coordinate 37,364 of NZ_DF970155.1, read as the reverse complement.
GCGCGCTGTGCGCGATCGCGCGCAGCTTGGCCGCGTAATCGGGGTCGGTGGCGTAGCCGGCGGACTGCAGCGCCTGGGCGAAGCCGGCGATGTCGTCGCCGCGGCCGAGCGCGGCGGCGTAGCGCGGGCTGCCGTTGAGCAGGCGCGCGTAGTCGGCGAAGGCTTCGGCCGGCGAGGCGTAGGCGCGGAAGCTGTCCTGCCGGCGCACGGCGACGCCGTTCTCGAATTCGACGGTCGGCACGTTGACCCGCGCGCCGCTCCAGCGCTCGCCGGCCTTGATGCCGAACAGGTTGAAGCTGGCGCGGCCGTCGGCGTGCTGCGGCATGTGCCGGCCCCAGCCCGTCTCCAGCGCGGCCTGCGCCAGCAGCGCGCGCGCCGACACGCCGAGCTGCTTGGCCGCCGCCTGCGCGTACGGCGCCAGCGCCTGCACGAATTCCTTCGGCCCGCTCGGCAGCCAGTGCTCGGCGAAGCGCTGCGCGCGCGCGGCGAGGCCGCCGAGCGCGCTGCCCGCACGGTCGAGCAACGCGCCGAGCGGGTCGGCGGCCGCGGCATCGGCGGCCGGCGGCGCGGCGTCTGCCGCCGGCGCGGACGACGGTGCGGCATTTGCCGCCGGCGCGGCGGCGGCGTGGGCGCCGCCGAGCTGGCGCATCAGCATCGCGGCGATGCCGAGACCGTGGCCGCTGCTCGACAAGGACACGGCGAGCTGCTGATCGAACATCTGCTGGTAGGCGCGGGTCTGCTCGCTGTCGAACAAGCCGTCGCCGGGTGTGGCCTCGCGCATCGACTTCAACAGCATCTGCGTGAACAGCGCCTCGAACTGCTGCGCGGTCTTGGCCAGCGCGCCGCGGTCGTTGCGCTGCGCGGCCGCCTTCAGCCGGTCGAGACCGGCGAAGTCGGTGTAGGTGCCCAGCCCGCGCGCGTCGATCGCCATGGCCGCCTCAGATCACCACCAGCTGCGCGTGCAGCGCGCCGGCTTCCTTCAGCGCCTGCAGGATCGCCACCAGATCGCTGGGCGCGGCGCCCACCTGGTTCACCGCGCGCACGATGTCGTCGAGGCTGACGCCGGGCGCGAACTTGAACATGTGCCCGCCGTGCTCGGTGATCTGCACGCTGGACTGCGGCACCACCGCGGTCTGCCCGCGGCCGAACGGCGCCGGCTGGCTGACGTAGGGCTGCTCGCCGATGCTGACCTCGATCGCGCCGTGCGCCACCGCGGCCGGCGAGACGCGCACGTCGGAGCCGATCACCACGGTGCCGGTGCGCGAATTGATCACCACGCGCGCGGAAGTCTCGGCCGGCTGCACGTCGAGGTCCTGCAGCGCGCCGAGGAAGGCCACGCGCTGCGAGGCGTCGGCGGGCGCGCGCACCGCCACCGAGGTGGCGTCCAGCGCCTGCGCGGTGCCGGCGCCGAAGGTGCCGTTGATCGCCTGCACCAGGCGCGCGGCGGTGGTGAAGTCCGGCGTGTCGAGGTTCAGCACCAGCGGGCCGTCCGCGGCGAAGGCGTTCAGCACCGCGCGCTCGACGGTGGCGCCGTTGGGGATGCGCCCGCTGTTGGAGATGTTCACCTGCACGCTGGAGCCGCTCTGCCCCTGCGCGCTGACGCCGCCGATCACCAGGTTGCCCTGCGCGATCGCGTACACCTGGCCGTCGGCGCCGCGCAGCGGCGTCATCAGCAGGGCGCCGCCGCGCAGGCTCTTGGCGTTGCCGATCGAGGCCACCACCACGTCGATGCTCTGCCCCGGCTTGGCGAACGGCGGCAGCTCGGCGGTGACGGTGACCGCGGCGACGTTGCGCAGCTGCGGGCGCACGTTGTCCGGCACGGTGATGCCGAACTGCTGCAGCATGTTCTCGATGCTCTGCGTGGTGAACGGCGCCTGGCTGGTCTGGTCGCCGCTGCCGTCCAGGCCGACCACCAGGCCGTAGCCGATCAACTGGTTGCTGCGCACGCCCGCCACCTGCGCGATGTCGCGCACGCGCTCGGCATGCAGCGGCGCGGCGAGGCAGGCGCACAGGATCAGCAGCGCCAGTGCGACGAACGGCGTGCGCGCGTGCAGCCGACGGTGCGCGAAGTCCGCTCGCCCACCGCGCGGCGGTTCTTGTCCCCCTCTTCCCGGCGCGGAGAGGGTCGGGGCGAGGGGGACGCGCGCGGAGCGCGCGCGCCGGGCATCCATGGCATCGACGGTGGTCGTATTCATCGGTTCACGCTCTCTGTGTGCGAGCGGGAAGCACGGACGCTGCGCGTCTGCCCCCACCCTGCCCTCTCCCCGACGGGGAGAGGGGAAGAGCGAAGCCGCTGCGGCCACGGCTATCGCGCATGACCACACGCGCCGCACACATCGCCGCAGTCTGCTGCGCCCGCGTACCCATCAGAACGGCATCCACTTCGAGCTGAAGAAGCGCGACAGCCAGCCCTTGGTGTTGGCGTCGGCCAGCGTGCCCTTGCCGGTGTAGGCGATGCGCGCGTCGGCGACGCGCGTCGACGGCACGGTGTTGTCCGGGCCGATGTCCTGCGGGCGCACGATGCCGGCGATGCGCACCAGCTCCTGGCCCTGGTTGATGGTCAGCCACTTCTCGCCGCGCACCAGCAGGTTGCCGTTGGCGAGACGTTGCGCCACGGTGACGGTGATCTCGCCGCTCAACTGGTTGCTCTGGCTGCTGGAGCCGGAGCCGTCGAAAGCGCGCTCGCCACCGAGGCCGATCGACGCCGCCTTGCCGTGCAGCGACGCCGTCTGGCCGAGCAGGGTCGGCGCGGCGAGGTCGGTCTTGTCCTTCTTGCTGGTGGTGGTGCTGGCCTTCTTGCTGGCCTGCGTGTTCTCCACCAGCACGATGGTGAGGATGTCGCCGGCGCGGTGCGCCTTGGGATCGCTGAACAGCTCCATGTTCTGCGCGTCGTGCCAGATCGCTCCGTCCGCCGGCGCGGCGGCGACCGCGGGTTCCGGCATGGTCGGCGCGTAGGACGCGTCCTCGCGCGGCGGCGCGCTCATGCAACCGGCCAGCGCGGCGGCGGCGAGCAAGGCACAGGCGTACTTCGCGGGACTCGGGACTGGGGACCGGGGACTCGAGGAAAAGCCCCGCTGGCCGACGCCATTGCGCCGCGATCGGTTCGCGGCGAGACCGGGACACGGCGATCGTTGCATCGACGCGCGCTCCGCCAAATCCCGAGTCCCGAGCCCCGAGCCCCGAGCCCCGTCGCAAGAGTCCCGAGTCCCGAGTCCCGGCTCCCGATGACTGCCATGAACGCCGCTCATCGCGCTCCGTCCCTCACGTGTGCTGGTTGATGAACTGCAACATCTGGTCGCTGGCCGAGATCGCCTTCGAGTTCATCTCGTAGGCGCGCTGCGTCTCGATCATGTTGACCAGCTCCTCCACCACGTTGACGTTGGAGGTCTCGAGCGAGCCCTGCGCCAGCGTGCCGAGGCCGTTCAAACCCGGCGTGCCGGTCTGCGGCGTGCCGCTGGACGCGGTCTCGACGTACAGGTTCTGCCCGCGCGGCTCGAGGCCGGCGGGATTGGCGAAGTCGGCGAGCTGCAGCGTGCCGACCTGCACCGGCGCGGCCTGCCCCGGCACCTGCGCGGTGACGGTGCCGTCGGCGCCGATGGTGATCGCCTGCGCGTTGGTCGGCAGGGTGATCGACGGCTGCAGCGGATAGCCTTCGGCGGTGACGATCTGGCCCTGCGCATCGAGGTGCAGCGAGCCGTCGCGGCTGTAGGCCACGCTGCCGTCCGGCATCTGCACCTGCAGGAAGCCGCGGCCCTGGATCGCCACGTCCAGCGAATTGCCGGTCTGCACCAGGTTGCCCTGGGTGAACAGCTTCTCCGTGCCGACCACGCGCACGCCGGTGCCGAGCATCAGTCCGGACGGCGACTGCGTCTGCTCGGAGGTCTGCCCGCCGGCCTGGCGCACGTCCTGGTACAGCAGGTCCTCGAACTCCGCGCGCGAACGCTTGAAGCCGGTGGTGTTGACGTTGGCCAGGTTGTTGGAGGTGACCGCCATGCGCGTCTGCTGCGCGTCGAGGCCGGTCTTGGCGATCCACAGGGCGGAGAACATCGTCGTCTGCTCCTTGCGCCGGCGTCGGCCGCGCGCACGTGAAAAGGGAATCAGGTCGCCTGCAGCAACTGCGCGGCGACGCGGGCGTTGTCGTCGGCGGTGCGGATGCCGCGCACCTGCATCTCGAACTGGCGCGCCAGCTCGATCATGCGCACCAGCTGCTCCGACGGGTTGACGTTGCTGGACTCGATCACGCCGGAGGCGAGCCGCACGCCGGCGTCGGCCGGCGCATTGCCGCCGGCGAGGTGCATCAGACCGTCGCCGCCCTTGACGAGCTGCGCCGGCTCGGGATTCACCAGCTTGATGCGGCCGATTACGGCCAGCGTCGCCGGCCCCTGGCCCTGCGGCACCACCGACACCGTGCCGTCGCCGCCGATGCTGAGCTGCGTGTACGGCGGCACCGAGATCGGGCCGCCGTCGCCCAGCACCGGCTGGCCGGCGGCGGTGGTCAGCAGGCCGTCGGCGCTGATCTGCAGCCCGCCGGCGCGCGTGTAACCTTCGCTGCCGTCCGGCGCCTGCACGGCGATCCAGCCTTGTCCCTGCACGGCGACGTCGAGGTCGCGGCCGGTGGTGATCTGCGGGCCGGCGCCGAGATCCCAGCCGCTGCCCTGCGCCACCGCGTTGATGCGCGAACGCTCGCCGTCGCCCAGCACCGGCACGCTGCGGAACGCCGACAGCTCGGCCTTGAAGCCGGCGGTGCCGGCGTTGGCGAGGTTGTGCGCCACCTCGGCCTGCGCGCGCATGGTCTGCGCCGCCCCGGTCATCGCCACGTACAGCGAGCGGTCCATGGTTCAACCTCCCCGCTCAGCCGTGCATGTTGATCACCGTCTGGGTGATCTTGTCGTCGGTGGAGATCATCTGCGCGTTCGCCTGGTAGTTGCGCTGCGCCTTGATCATGTTGACCAGCTCGGCGGTGAGGTCGACGTTGGAGGCTTCCAGCGCGCCCGACTGGATCTCGCCGAGGTTGCCGGTGCCGGCGGTGCCGCGCACCGCCTGGCCGGACTGGAAGGTCTCGCCCCAACTGGTGTTGCCGAGCTGCTGCAGCGCCTGCGGATCGGCGAACGAGGCCAGCGCCACCTGGCCGAGCGCGCTCGACTGGCCGTTGGAGAAGCGCGCGGAGACCACGCCGTCGGAACCCACCTCGATGCCGCTCAGGCGGCCGGTGGCGTAGCCGTCCTGCTGGATGCCGGTGACCGAGAACGCGTTGCCGTACTGCGTGGCGTTGCTGAAGTTGAGGGTCAGCGCCAGCGGCGCCGCGCCGGGGTTGACCGTCTGCGCGGGAAACGCCACCTGCCCGTTCGCCGGCGACTGCAGCGCGCCGTTCTGGCTGAACACCACCTGCTGCGCCGGGCCGGCGGCGTTGCCGTCGAGGTAGAGGTGCGTGTCCCAGGTGTTGTTGGCGGCGTCCTTGACGAAGTACAGCGTGGCGGTGTGCGTCGCCCCCAGCGAGTCGTACACGGTGAATGCGGTGGACTGGTTGAAGCTGGTCGGATCGGCCGGGTTGAACGTCGCCGTCGCCGGCGGCGTGGCGTCGGCCGGCAGGTTGAGCTGCAGCTGCGCGCTGGTCGAGGCCTTCGGCGCGCTCTGCGAAGTGATCAGCTGCAGGTCCTTCAGGGTGCTGATGTCGAAGCCGCCGGCCGCGGTCGGCGGATACACCTGCAGGCGCTCGCCCTGCGGATTGACCACGAAGCCGTCGCGGTCGGGGTGGAACGTGCCGGCGCGCGTGTAGGCGAGACCGGAACTGCTGCGCACGGTGAAGAAGCCCTTGCCGGAGATCGCGAGGTCCAGGCTGTTGTTGGTGTACTCGATGTTGCCCTGGCCGAACTGCTGCGCCACCGCGGCGACGCGCACGCCGTTGCCGATGGCGGTGGCGCTGACGTCCTGCGCGGACACCGCGAACAGGTCGGCGAACTCCGCGCGCGACTGCTTGAAGCCGGTGGTGTTGACGTTGGCGATGTTGTTGGCGGTGACCTCGAGGTCGGACGACGCCGCGTTGAGGCCGCTGAGCGAAATGTTGAACGGCATGACTGTTCCCCCTTGGGATCACATGATCTGTTGGACCTTGTCCAGCGTGGTCGTGCCGACGCCGTCCACCTGCAGCACCGGCGCGCTGCCGGGAGCGCCCACGCTGACGCCGGACACCTTGCCGGCCAGCAGCGTGTCGGTCGCCTGCGGCTTGCCGCCGTTCCAAACTTCCGCGCTCACCTTGTAGGCGCCGGCGGGCGCCGCGGCGCCGCGGTCGTCCTTGCCGTCCCAGGCGAACGCGGCGAGGCCGGCGGGCTGCGCGCCGAGGTTCAAGGTGCGCACCAGCTGGCCGGAAGCGTCGGTGATCTTCACCACCACCGTGCCGCCGTCCTTGACGGCGACGCCGCCGCCGAGCGTGCCGCCGGCGGCAAGCGTCGCGCCGCCGGCGGGCACCATCACCTCGCGGCCGACCAGCGTCGCCGCCTGCAGCACCTGCGCGCCGGACAGCTGCTGCGCCAGCGCGCTGAACGAGGCCTGCATCTGCTGGATGCCGGCGACCGCGCTGAACTGCGACATCTGCGTGACGAACGCGGTGGGATCCTGCGGCTGCGTCGGATCCTGGTTCTGGAACTGCGTGATCATCAGCTTCAGGAAGTCGTCCTGGCCGAGCATGTTGTTGTTGGCAGTGGGCGTCGCCAGCGCGGCGTTCAGCGAGTTGCCGATCGTGGTCAAGTCGGTCACGGACGTCTCCTCACTTGCCGAGGTCGAGGGTCTTCAGCGCCAATTGCTTGGCGTTGTTCATCACCTCGACGTCGTTCTGGTAGGCGCGCGAGGCCGAGATCATGTTCACCAACTCGTCGACCGGGTTGACGTTCGGCGTGTAGACCATGCCGTCGGCGTCGGCCAGCGGATTGCCGGGCTCGTAGCGGCTGCCGATCGGCGCCTGGCTCTCGGTGACGCCGACGACGCGCACGCCGCTGGTTTCGGCGTCGCGGCCGAGGCCGTTCCGGATCGCGGCGAACACCGGCTCGCGCGCGCGGTAGGTGGTCGCCGGGCTGGAGCCGACGCTGTCGGCGTTGGCCAGGTTCGACGCGGTGGTGTTGAGGCGCACCGACTGCGCGGCCATGCCGCTGGCGGCGGTATCGAAGATGCGGAACAGCGAGGACATGTTCAGCCGCCTCCGCTGATGGCGGTGCGCAGCATGCGGATCTGCGCGGTGATGAAGGTCAGGCTGGCCTGGTAGCGCACGCTGTTCTCCGCGTACGCCGCCTGCTCCACCTGCGCGTCGACGGTGTTGCCGTCCAGCGACGGCTGCAGCGGCACGCGGTACTTCAGCGCGGCGCCGCCGACGGCCTCGCCGCCCGGCGAAGCGAGATGCCCGGCCTCGGTGGCGGCGAGCGCAAGCCCGCCGCCGGCTTCGCCGGATTGCGCGGCCAGCGCGCTGCGGAAATCGATGTCGCGCGCGCGGTAGCCCGGCGTGTCGGCATTGGCCAGGTTCGACGCCAGCACTTCCGCGCGCCGCTGCCACAGGCTCAAGGCCTGCGTGTGGATGCCGAACAGTGGATCGTTGCCGTTGCTCATCGCCCGCTCCCGCGAAAGGGATCGACGGGCTGCCGGCAGCAAGGAGCGTGCCACGCATGCCGCGCGCCGCGCGGCGCGGGCTGCAGGCCGCGCCGCGCAAGGCCTGGCGCGGCGCGCGGCAAGATCTTGCCGCCGCCGCCGGCAGCGCGCGGCCGCGCCAGCGTCGGAAAACCGACGCGCCGTTCAGTGCGCCGCGGCGCCGGCCCGCTGCAGCAGCTCCAGCACGCTCGCCGCCAGCAGGTCGGGCTGGAACTTGGCGATGAAGCGGTCGGCGCCGACGTTGCGCACCATGGCCTCGTTGAAGCCGCCGCTCAGCGAGGAATGCAACACCACCTTCAGCGGCGCCAGCGCCGCGTCCTCGCGGATCGCGCGCGTCAGCGCGTAGCCGTCCAGCGCCGGCATCTCGATGTCGGAGATCACCAGCGCGATGCGCTCGGCGGGCGGCAGCGCGGCCTGTTCGCGCAGCATCGCCAGCGCCTCGCGGCCGTCGTGCGCGACCACGCACTCGATCTCCATCTGCTTCAGCACTTCGACCAGCTGGCGCCGCGCCACCGCGGAGTCGTCGGCGACCAGCACGCGACCGCGCGCGCCGGCGCGCTGCGCGGCGTCGCGCAGCCGCGGCGACACCTCGGCCTGCGTGCCGTTGACCTCGGCGAGGATCTGCTCGACGTCGATCACCGCCACCAGCGCGCCGTCGATGCGCGTCACCGCGCTGACGCGCGCGCCATAGCCGAGGCCGTGGCCGGGAGCCTCCAGCGCGGCGCCGTCGCAGTGCACGATGCGCTCGACGTCGCGCACCAGGAACGCCTGCACCGAGCGGCTGAACTCGCTGACGATCAGGTGCGCCTCGGCGGGAGCAGCCAGCGGCGGATAGTTCATCGCCCGCACCAGGTCGATCACCGGAATGGTGCGGCCGCGATAGTCGAACGCGCCGGCGATCAGCTCGTGCATGGTCGGCAGCCGCGCCAGCGGCGGACAACGCAACACCTCGCGCACCTTGAACACGTTGATGGCGAAGCGCGGCCCGCCGTCGAGGCGGAACAGCAGCATCGCCGCGCGGTTGTGCCCGGCGAGACGGGTGAAACGGTCGACGCTGTCCAGCAGGGCAGTGGCCATGCGCATGCGGTTCGTGGCGGATGCCCGGTTATCGGCGGCGCGGCGACGGGCTTGAGCGGCGCGGAGGTGAATCGGGCCGGGGAATGGGAAGTGGGGCAAAGACGCCATCGTGGTCTGCGTCGCCGCGCATGGCTGCCGCATCGAGGCACGCGGCTGCGCACGGCTTCGCACCAGCCCTCTCCCGCCCGCGGCTCCCTACTTCCCGCCCCCAAAAAGTGGCACACGTCTTGCTTCCTCAAGTTTCGCCGCTTCGGCGCGATCTGTAAGTCCGAATCCCTGCCAGCACGAGCCCATCGATGAGCCTCCTGTTCAGTCAGCACGTCCACGCCCTCGCCGCCGCCGCCGCCGCCGGCGACCGCGAACGCGTCGCCGCGCTCGCCCGGCGGCATCCGGCCGCCGCACGCGCGCTGGCGCCGGCGCTGGCGGCACTGGCGGAAGGCGCGCCGCAGGCCGGCGCCGCCGTGCTGCACGGCGCGCGCGCGCTGGAGCAGCAGGGCATCGCGCTGAACACCGCGCGCGTGCTGGCGCGCGCGTTGAACGAGATGGGCGCGAGCCTGGAAAGCTGCCGGCAGGGCGTCGGCAATTTGACGGTCGCCGCGACCGCGGCCGCGCACGGCGCGCGCGAGGCCGAGGTCGCCGCCGCGCGCGTGCGCGGCGGCATCGCGCGCGGCGTCGAGGCGGTGTCGGCGCTGGACGGCCAGCATCGCCTGCTGCGCAGCGCGCTGTCCGGCATGAGCCAGGCGCACGCGCAGTTCGCCGATTTCTCCGCCGAGATCCGCCGCCTCACCGCGGCGGTGCAGGAAATCGCGCACCAGACCAACCTGGTGGCGCTGAACGCGGCGATCGAGGCGGCGCGCGCCGGCGAGGCCGGACGCGGCTTCGCCGTGGTCGCCGACGAGGTCAAGCAGCTCGCCGAGAAGACCGCGCAGGCGACCGCGGAAATCGAGGCGGTCACCACCACCATGGGCGAATTCTCCGGTCAGCTCGACCAGGCGGTCGACGACGGCCTGCGCCAGCTGGACCAGGCCGGCGCCAGCGCGAGCGCCGCCGCGGCGGCGCTGGGCGACGCCGACGCGGCCGCCTGCGAGGGCGGCGCCAAGCTCGCCGCCGTCGCCGAAGCCGCGGGCGGTGCGCGCCAGCGCACGGATGCCGCGGCGGAAGCGCTGGCCGCGCTGGCGCGCAGGCTCGAGGAAGCGCGCCGGCAGTCGGAGTCGCTGATCCGCAGCGTGCTGCTGGCGCATCGCCTGAACGTCACCCGCCTCGGCGCCGACGGCGCCGCCGACGCGGCCACCGTCAGCCACGCCATCCGCGAGGCCAGCCAGGGCCTGCGCTACGCGCTCGAGCTGGCCGCGCAGGATCCCGACACGCTCGACCTGCGCTGGCTGGAGACGGAACAGCCGGGCGAGCAGATCGCGCGCTGGATCGAGCGGCTGACGCGCACGCGCGGCCCGCATCCGGCGCTGCAGACGCTGACCGACGCCGGCCGCCGTTACGCCGCGCGCAGCGCGGAGCTGGCCGGCATGATCGCCGCCGGCCGCGCCGGCGAGGCGCGCAGCGCCCTGCACGAACTCGATCCCGAACTCGAACGCATCAGCCAGAGCCTCGCCACGCTGGCGATGGGAGAGGCGGCGTGACGCCGCGCGCGCGCCTCGCGCCGCTGCTGGCCGCGGCGATCGCCGTCGCGGCGCAGGCCGAAGGCGTGCAGCCGCTCGACAGCCTGCAGCGCGCGGCCGAAGCCTGCGTGCGCGAGCACGCCGCGCCGGCCGATGCCCGCGTCACGGTGCGCGCCGCCGCGCCGGACGCGCGCCTGCGCCTCGCCGCCTGCGGCGCGCCGCTCGAGGCCACGCTGCCGGGCGGCCGCATCAACGGCACGCGCGCCAGCGTCGCCGTGCGCTGCGCGGGGCCGCAGGCGTGGACGCTGTTCGTGCCGGTCGAGGTGCACGTCTACCGCAAGGTGCTGGTCGGCGCGCGCGCGCTGGCGCGCGGCGAGACCGTCGGCGCCGCCGACGTGCGCGCCGAGGAGCGCGACGTCGCCCTGCTCGGCTACGGCTATCTCACCGACCCGGCCGAGCTGGCCGGGCGGCAGTTGCTGCGGCCGCTGCGCGCCGGCAGCGTGCTGACGCCGGCCGCGCTGGCGGCGCCGACGCTGGTGCGCCGCGGCGAGCAGGTCACCCTGCTGGCCGGCGGCGGCGCGCTGGAGGTGCGCGCGAGCGGCACGGCGCTGGAAAACGGCGGCGCGGGCGCGCAGGTGCGCGTGCGCAACGCCGGTTCCGGCCGCATCGTGCAGGGCGTGGTGCAGGCGGCCGGCACGGTCGCGGTGCTGCCCTGAAGGGGGCGCGCGGCGGGGCCTAAAGTTTCCCGGCGGCGCGCCGATACAACCTGTGACAGATCGAAAAACGGGCGGAAGGCCACTCGCATGGACAACAAGATCGCTCCCCGGCTGCCCTTGCAGCCGCAGCCGCGCGACAACCGCCCCGGCGGCGGCGCCGGCAGCGCCGCCGCGACCGGCGCCGATGCCGCCCGCTCCGGCGCGGACAGCGTGCAGCTGACCGATTCGGCGCGCGCCCTGCAGCGCACCGAGCAGGCACGCGCCGACGGCGCCCCGGTGGACGCGGCGCGCGTCGAACGCCTGCGCCGGGCGGTGGCCGACGGCAACTACCAGGTCGACGCGACGCGCATCGCCGGCAAGCTGCTGGCGCTGGAGCAGCAGGTCGGCGGGAAGTCCTGACATGGACCTCTCCGCCGAGCTGACGCACACGCTCGCGCTGGTGGTCGAGGAGATCGCCGGCACCGCCGGCCGGCTGCTGGCCGAACTGGAGAGCGAGCGCGACGCGCTGCTGGCCGGCGACGACGCCGCGCTGGACGCCGCCGGCGCCGCCAAGGACGCGCACGTGCGCCAGCTCGAAATGCTGGAAGCCGAGCGCGTGCACCTCGCCGCGCAGATCACCGGCGGCGGCTTCGGCCTGGCGGCGATGCAGGCCGGTCTGGCCCGCGATCCGGCCACGCTGGCGCGCTGGCGGGACACGCTCGAGCTGCTGGCGCGCTGCCGCGAGCTGAATCGGCAGAACGGCGCGGTGGTGGACGTGAAGCTGCGCCAGGTGCGCCAGGCGCTGCACCTGCTGACCGGCGAATCGCCCGAGCCCGGGCTGTACGGCCCGCGCGGCGACAGCGCGGCGACGCGAAGCCCGCACACCCTCGCCAAGGCCTGAAGCGGCCGGCTGCCGGATGCCGCCGACCGTGATCACCGCCGGCCACGAAATCCAGGCGATGCTGACGAGACTGATCGCCGAACGCACGCCGCTGTCCGTGTTCCTGCCGGAAGCGGGCGCGCCGTTCGGCAGCCTGCTGCTCGGCCTCGACGCCGCGCGCCGGCAGCTGCTGGCGGATGCGCTGCACCCCGCCGACGGCCACCGCCGCGCCGCGCCCGGCCTGCCGCTGCACGTGGTCACGCGCCTGCAGGGCATCGAACTGCGCTTCCGCACGCGCATCGACGCGGTCGGGGACGACGCCTACCGCCTCGCGCTGCCGCGCGAGCTCGACTACCGCCAGCGCCGCCGCGCCTACCGCACGCGCGTGCCGGCCGCCTATGCGATCGGCGCGCGCCTGCACGCCGACGCGGGCGAGCCGCGCCGCGCCAGCCTGGTCGACATCTCCATCGAAGGCGTCGCGCTCGGCATGCGCACCGCGGACGCGCCCGCGCCCGGCGCCTGCATGCGCTGCGCGATCGATCTGCCGGTGGGCACGCTGGAAGCGATGCTGGAGATCCGCAGCGTGCGTTGCGAGCCGTCGGCGCCGGGCGCGTGCAGCGTCGGCGCCAGCTTCGCCGGCCTCGGCCACGAACAACAGCGTCTGCTCGGGCGCTTCACCGCGCTGCTGCAACGCCGCCTGCTGCGCGCGCGCCGCCAGACGTCCCCATGAACCCGCACCACGGAAGACCGCCGCCATGCCGCAACCGAACGCCGCCCCTGCCGCTCCCGCCGCCCCCGTCATGCTGGTCGCGCGCCAGCCGATCCTCGACCGCGAGCAGAAGCTGCTGGGTTACGAGCTGCTGTTCCGCGCGCAGGCGGAGGACCGGGAAGCGCGCATCACCAACCGCGACGCCGCCACCGCGCGCGTGCTGCTGCACGCGTTCGTCGACTTCGGCATCAAGCGCCTGGTCGGCGAAAGCCTGGCCTTCGTCAACCTCACCCGCAACCTGCTGCTGAATCACCAGCACCTGCCGAGTTCCGGCAAGCAGGTCGGGCTGGAGATCCTCGAGGGCCAGAAGTTCGACGCCGAGCTGGTCGAGGCGGTGCGCACGCTGGCCGGGCGCGGCTACACCATCGTGCTGGACGACTTCGCCTTCGGCGACGGCGGCCCGGCGTTGGAGGCGCTGCTGGGGCTGGCGCACATGGTCAAGCTCGACGTGCTGGCGCACGACGCCGAGAGCCTGGCGGCGACGGTGCAGCGGCTGCGCCGCCATCCGCTCAAGCTGGTCGCGGAGAAGGTGCAGACGCGCGAGCAGTACGAGCGCTGCCTGGCGCTCGGCTTCGACTACTTCCAGGGCTACTACCTGCTGCGCCCGGAGAACGTCGCCGAGGCCACGCTGGGCGAGAGCCGCATCAACGTGATGCGCCTGCTGGCGGCGATCGAGAACCCCGCCACCGGCCCGGACGAGCTGGACGCGGTGATCCGCAACGACGCCGTGCTGAGCTACAAGCTGCTGCGCCTGGTCAACTCGGCCTACTTCGCGCTGCCGATCAAGGTGAAGTCGATCCTGCACGCGATCGTCTATCTCGGTCTCGGCCGCGTGCGCGGCTGGGTGCGCATGCTGGCGCTGGCCGGTCTCGAGGACCGCCCGGCGGAGCTGCTGAAGACGGCGCTGGTGCGCGCGCGCATGTGCGAGCAGCTGGCCGCGCGCATGTCGCGCGAGCGCCAGGAGATGGCCTTCACCGTCGGCCTGTTCTCGCTGCTGGACGCGCTGATGAACGCGCCGATGGAGACGCTGTTCGACAAGCTGCCGCTGCCCGAGGAAGTGCGCGCGGCGGTGCAGCGCGGCGAAGGTCCGCTGGCGCCGCTGCTGGACGAAGCGCTGGCCTGCGAGCGCGCCGAATGGGACCGCCTCGCCGAGGGCGGCGCACACGCCGAGCGCCTGGCCCACGCCTACCTGTCCGCGGTGGAGTGGGCCGAGCAGGTCTACGGTTTCGCCGGCGCGCAGGCCGCCGCGGCCTGAGCCGGCGGGCGCCGCCGGGCCGCGCCCGCGCCGGCGCCGCTTTGTGCCGGCGCGGTGCCGGATTCCGCGCGCACGTCTCTGCTAGCATCGCGGCGTTTCGCCTGGAGCCGGCATGGACGGTCACCGCATTGTTCCCAGCGCGCGCCTCGCCGAGGTGCGCTATGAAATCCGCGGCGCGTTGGCGCTGCGCGCGCGCGAACTGGAGGCGCAGGGCCGCGCGATCCTCAAGCTCAACATCGGCAATCCGGCGCGCTTCGGATTCCGCACGCCGGCGCACCTCGCCGCGGCGGTCGCCGCGCATCTCGCCGACAGCGAAGGCTACGGCCACGAGCTGGGCCTGGAGGAAGCGCGCGAGGCGATCGCGGCGCAGCAGCGCGCGCGCGGCGTCGCCGGCATCGATGTCGAACGCGTGTTCGTCGGCAACGGCGTCAGCGAGCTGATCGACCTCTCGTTGCGCGCGCTGCTCGAACCCGGCGACGAGGTGCTGCTGCCCAGCCCGGATTATCCGCTATGGAGCGCGGCGACGATCCTCAACGGCGGCCGCCCGCGCTACTACGCCTGCCCGGCCGCGCGCGGCCATCTGCCGGACGCGGACGAGATCGCGGCGCTGGTCACGCCGCGCACGCGCGCGCTGGTGCTGATCAATCCGAACAATCCCACCGGCGCGGTGTACCCGCGCGCGCTGCTGCAGCGCATCGTCGAAGTGGCCGCGCGCCACCGCCTGCTGCTGCTCGGCGACGAGATCTACGACGGCATCCTCTACGACGGCCCCGCGTTCGCGCCGCTGGCGCCGCTGGCCGGCGAGTTGCCGTGCCTTTCCTTCGGCGGCCTGTCCAAGGTGCACCGCGCCTGCGGCTACCGCGTCGGCTGGATGACGCTGTCCGGCAGCGGCGCGCGCGTCGCCGCGCTGCACGACGCGCTGCGCCTGCTGGCCGCGCTGCGCCTGTGCGGCAACATGCCGGCGCAATGGGCGGTGCGGCCGGCGCTCGAGGGCCCCGACACCATCGGCGCGCTGACCGCAGCGGGCGGTCGCCTGCACGCGGCGCGGCAGGCCGTGCTGGACGGCGTCGCCGCCAGTCGTTTCCTCGAGCTGGTGGCGCCGCAGGGCGCGCTGTACGCGTTCCCGTCGGTGCGCGCGGACGCGCTGCCGGCGTTCGACGACGGCGCGTTCGCGCTGCGCCTGCTGGAAGAGGAAGGCGTGCTGCTGGTGCCGGGCTCGAGCTTCAACCTCGCCGGCAGCCGGCATCTGCGCCTGACCCTCTTGCCGCAGCCGCACGAACTCGCCGAGGTGTGCGTGCGCATCGAGCGCGTGCTGGCACGCGCGGCCGACGAGCAGGGGGCGCGGTCCGCGCGCCGCGCCGCGCATGGCTGAGCCGCGCCTGCTCGCGCTGGGCGACTCCTACACCATCGGCGAAGGCGTCGAGCCCGTCGGCCGCTGGCCGATGCAGCTCGCCGCGCGCCTGCGCGCAGAAGGTTTCGCCGTCGCCGACCCCGAGATCGTCGCCACCACCGGCTGGACCACCGACGAGCTGGCCGCGGCGATGGACGCCGCCGCGTTCGCCCCGCCCTACGCGCTGGTCACGCTGCTGATCGGCGTCAACAACCAGTACCGCGGCCGCGATCTCGACGCATACCGCGGCGAATTCCGCGCGCTGCTGGCGCGCGCGATCGCGCTGGCCGGCGGCGACGCGCGGCGCGCGCTGGTGGTGTCGATTCCCGACTGGGGCGTGACGCCGTTCGCGCGCGCGCAGGGCCGCGACGCCGCCGCGATCGCCGCGGCGATCGACGCCTTCAACGCGGTCAACCGCGCCGAGGCGGCGACGCAGGGCGCGGTCTGGCTCGACGTCACCGACCTCTCGCGCGACCGCGGCGACAGCGCGGCGATGCTCGCCGCCGACGGCCTGCATCCCTCGGCCGCGCAGTACGCGCGCTGGGTCGAGCGCATCCTGCCGGCGGCGCGGCGCGCGCTGGCGCAACCGCGCTGAAACCTGGCCGCCATCCGGCGGTGACCTGACGCGGCGACACTGGCGCCCCGGTCGAACCGGGGAAGCGCCGCATGGCTCCGTTCCGCTGCCGCAGCGTGTTCATCTCCGACGTGCATCTCGGCACGCCGGACTGCAAGGCCGGCTACCTGCTCGATTTCCTGCGCCGCCTGCGCTGCGAGCAGTTGTACCTGGTCGGCGACATCGTCGATCTGGAGGCGCTGGCGCGGCGGCCGTGGTGGCATCCCGACCACGGCGCCGTGCTGGCCGAGCTGCTCGATCTCGCCGCGCGCGGCACGCGCGTCGTCTACATTCCCGGCAACCACGACGCGCCGCTGCGCGGCCTCGCCGGCCAGCGCCTCGGCGGCATCGAGATCGCGCTGGACGCCGTGCACGTCGGCGCCGACGGCCGCCGCTACCGCGTCAGCCACGGCGACGAATACGACCCCGAGCACCTCGGCCGCGCCTGGGTGCTGCAACTCGGCGAGGCGATGCGACGCGCGCTGTGCTGGACCAATCGCGGCTTCAACGCGCTGCGCCGGCGCCTCGACCTGCCCTACCTGCCGCTGTCGATCGTGGTGAAGTCGCACGTCGGCAGGGCGCTGGCCTACATCCGCGCCTTCGAGGCGCGCGTCGCCGCCGCTGCGCGCGACGGCGGCTACGACGGCCACATCTGCGGCCACATCCACTTCGGCCACGTGCGCGCGATCGACGGCGCGCTCTACCTCAACGACGGCGACTGGGTCGAGCACTGCACGGCGCTGGTGGAGGACGCGGCCGGCGCGATGGAGCTGGTGCACTGGAGCGAGCAGCAGACCGCGCTCGGTCGCGCCAGCCGCGAGCTGGTGCTGCCCTCGCCCGCCGCCGCGCTCGCCTTCGCGCCGCTGGCGCGCGTGCGGCGCAGCCTCTCCGGGCTGCGGCCGGCGGCCTGAGCGCGGCGCGCGGGCCCGCGCGGTACAATGGCGGCCCTTCCGCCCCGGATTCCGCCATGTCCCTCGACCCCGCCGTCCGCGCCCGCATCGAGACCGTGCTCAAGCAGCACCGTGTCGTGTTGTTCATGAAGGGCACGCGCCTGCAGCCGCAGTGCGGCTTCTCCGCCGCCGCCGCCAACGTGCTGAACGAGGTGCTGGCGGACTACCACACGGTCAACGTGCTGGAGGATCCGGAGATCCGCGAGGGCATCAAGGCCTACGGCAACTGGCCGACGATCCCGCAGTTGTACGTCGAGGGCGAGCTGGTCGGCGGCGCCGACATCGTGCGCGCGATGTACGCCAGCGGCGAGCTGCACGCGCTGTTCGGCGCCGCGCCGCCGGACCGCACGCCGCCGGAAATCACCATCACCGACGCGGCCGCCGAAGCGATCCGCGCCGGCACCGCCGACGCCGACGGCCTGGCGCTGCATCTCGAGATCGGCCCCGACCACAGCGCCGGTTTCCAGCTGGCGCCGGCCGGCGAGCACGACATCGTGGTCGTCGCCAACGGCATCGAGGTGCACTTCGATCCGGGCAGCGCGCAGCGCGCGCGCGGCATCAGGATCGACTGGGTGGAGACGATGCAGGGCGCCGGCCTGTCGCTCAGCTTCCCCGGCGCCGGCGGCGTCAAGCCGATGGACGTGGCCGAGCTGCAGCGCCGCCTGAACGCGCGCAGCGTCACCCTGGTCGACGTGCGCCCGGCACCGGCGCGCGCCATCGCCGCGTTCCCGGCCGCCGGCGTGCGCATCCTCGAGGAGGAAGGCTACGAGGCGCTGGCCGCGCTGCCCAAGGACACGCCGCTGGCCTTCCTCTGCCACCACGGCAACTCCAGCCGCAGCGTCGCCGAGCGCTTCGCCGCGCACGGCTTCACCGAGGTCTACAACGTCGAAGGCGGCATCGACGCCTGGTCGGCGCGGATCGATCCGTCGGTGCCGCGGTATTGAGCGGGACTTGAAACCCGGGAAAAGCAGATACGGGCAATCGCGCAGGTCGGGTTGCGCGGAGCGAAAGCCGACGCACTCCGCGGGCATCGCCGCCCCGAATCAGCCGGGGCAGCGGTACGCCTTGCCGCGCACGGAAAGCGTCGAGGTGTTGTAGACGCCGGTCCAGACGACGTGGGTGGCGCCGAGCCGGGCGGCCTGCGCGCGCGCTTGCTGGCGCGCGTGCTGGTCGGCGAACGCGGCGGCGGCGCCGGTCCAGCGCGGCGTGCCGCCGACCTCGCCGAGGTAGCGGCACGCGCTCACCGCGGCGGCATCGGCATCGGTCACCGTGCCGGGAGCCTGCGGCGGCGCGCTGGCGCAGCCGGCGAGGGCGGCGCCGAGCGCGGTCGTCGTGATCCATCGCTTCATGTCCCCTCCCCCCGTCGCGTCGGCCGCCGCCGCGGCGCGGCGACGGCGGCTTGCTGCGGTTCCCTCAATCCGCGTCGAGGTCCTCCTCGAAGCGCAGGTGCTTGACGCTGCGCCCGTGCCGGCGCACCAGCTTCAGCGCCTCGATGCCGATCTTGATGTGCGCCTCGACGAAATTCTCGGTGACCGCGCGGTCGCTGGCCTCGGTCTTGACGCCTTCCGGGATCATCGGCTGGTCGGACACCAGCAGCAGCGCGCCGGACGGGATGCCGTTGGCGAAGCCGGCGGCGAAGATCGTCGCCGTCTCCATGTCGATCGCCATGCAGCGCGTCCTGCGCAGGTAGGCCTTGAACGCGTCGTCGTGCTCCCAGACGCGGCGGTTGGTGGTGTACACCGTGCCGGTCCAGTAGTCGTGGCCGAGGTCGCGGATCATGGTGGAGACCGCGCGCTGCAACTGGAACGCCGGCAGCGCCGGCACCTCCGGCAGCAGGTAGTCGTTGCTGGTGCCCTCGCCGCGGATCGCGGCGATCGGCAGGATCAGGTCGCCCAGCTTGTTCTTCTTCTTCAGGCCGCCGCATTTGCCGAGGAACAGGCAGGCGCGCGGGCACACCGCGCTCAGCAGGTCCATCACGGTGGCGGCGTTGGGGCTGCCCATGCCGTAGTGGATCATGGTGATGCCGTCGGCGGTGGCGTTCGGCATCGGCCGGTCGCGGCCGCGCACCTCGACGCCGTGCCAGGCGGCGAACAGTTCGACGTAATTGCCGAAGTTGGTCAGCAGCACGTGCTGGCCGAAGGCTTCCGCGGGGGTGCCGGTATAGCGCGGCAGCCAGTTGCTGACGATCTCGTGCTTGTCTTTCATGGACGGGACGCGAAGCGTGCGTCCGCGCGCCGGCGGACGCGTGACCGGCGACGCCACGCCGGCGGGATCCATGCACTGCAGGCGGCGCCAGTGTAGCGGGAACGGCCGCCGCGCGTGCGGCGTCCATCGCGGCCATGCACAATGTCCGCGGACCCCGCGCCAAGGAGAGGAACCATGCTGCTCGCCGCCGGTATCGTCCTCGCGCTCGTCGCCCTGCTCGCGCTCGGTTTCCTCGGCCGCGGCTACGCCGCCTGGGTGGTCGCCGTCGGCGTGCTGCTGCTGAGCTGGCTCTGGCGCGGCGTCGCCCATCCGCTGCTGTTCCACGCCGTCGCCGCCGTCTATCTGGCGCTGGCGCTGGTCGCCGGCTTCGCGCCGTTGCGCCGCCTGCTGGTGTCCGGCGCGCTGATGCGGCTGATGGCGCGCGTGCTGCCGCGGCTCGGCGACACCGAGCGCATCGCCCTCGAGGCCGGCACGGTGTGGTGGGACGGCGCGCTGTTCTCCGGCGCGCCGGACTGGCGCAAGCTGCTCGACTTCCCCTGCAAGCCGCCCGACGAACGCGAGCAGGCGTTCCTCGACGGCCCGGTCGCCGAGCTGTGCCGCCGCCTCGACGACTGGCAGATCGAGCAGGACCGCGACCTGCCGCCGGAGGTGTGGGACTTCCTCAAGCGCGAGCGCTTCTTCGGCATGATCATCCCGCAGCGCTACGGCGGGCTGGAGTTCTCCGAGATCGCGCACTCGCGCGTGGTCACGCGCATCGCCAGCCGTTCGATCGCCGCGGCGGTGACGGTGATGGTGCCGAACTCGCTGGGTCCGGCCGAGCTGCTGCTGCACTACGGCACCGAGCAGCAGAAGGACCGTTACCTGCCGCGCCTGGCCCGCGGCGAGGAGATCCCCTGCTTCGCGCTGACTGGCCCCGAAGCCGGCTCCGACGCCGCCGCCACGCAGTCGGAAGGCGTCGTCGAGCGCGGCGTGTGGGAAGGCCGGCAGGTGCTCGGCCTGCGCCTCAACTGGCACAAGCGCTACATCACGCTGGCGCCGGTGGCGACGCTGATCGGCCTCGCCTTCCGCATGAAGGACCCGCACGGCCTGCTCGGCGACAAGGAGGACCTCGGCATCACCTGCGCGCTGATTCCGCGCAACCTGCCGGGCATCGAGATCGGCCAGCGCCACGATCCGATGGGCGTGCCGTTCCAGAACGGCCCGATCGTCGGCCGCGACGTGTTCGTGCCGCTGGACGCGATCATCGGCGGCAAGGACGGCATCGGCCGCGGCTGGCGCATGCTGATGGAGTGCCTCGCCGCCGGCCGTTCGATCTCGCTGCCGGCGCTGGCGGTGGGCGCGGCGCAGATGTCGACGCGCATCTGCGGCGCCTACGCCACCGTGCGCGAGCAGTTCGACACGCCGATCGGCCGCTTCGAGGGCATCGAGGAGCCGCTGGCGCGCATCGCCGGCCTGACCTACCTGATGAGCGCCGCGCGCACGCTGACCTGCGGCGCGCTGGACGCCGGCGAAAAGCCGGCGGTGCTGGGCTCGATCGTCAAGGCCTATCTCACCGAAAGCATGCGCCAGGTGGTGGCGGACGCGATGGACATCCGCGCCGGCGCGGCGATCCAGCGCGGCCCGCGCAACAGCCTTTCGCGCATGTGGATGGCCGTGCCGATCGGCATCACCGTCGAGGGCGCCAACATCCTCACGCGCTCGATGATCGTCTACGGGCAGGGCGCGATCCGCTGCCATCCGTTCGTGCAGCACGAGATCGAGGCGGTGGCTGCGCGCGACCTCGGGCGCTTCGACCGCGCGATCTTCGGCCACGTCAACTTCGTGTTCACGCGCGCGCTGCGCGCCTGGCTGCTGGCGCTGACCGGCAGCCGGCTGGCGCCGCGGCCGGCGACGCCGGACCTCGGCCGCTTCTACCAGCACCTGACGCGGCTCTCCTCCGCGTTCGCCTTCGTCTCCGACCTGGCGATGGGCACGCTGGGCGGCGCGCTGAAGCGGCGCGAGAAGCTGTCCGGGCGGCTCGCCGACGCGCTCGCCTATCTGTATCTCGCCTCCGCCGCGCTGAAGCGCTACCACGACGAGCCGAAGATCGCCTCCAATTACGACCTGGCGCGCTGGGGCGTGGCGCTGTGCCTGTACCGCGTGCAGGAAGCGCTGACCGGCGTGCTGGACAACCTGCCGTCGCGGCCGGCGGCGTGGCTGGCGCGGCGCATCGTGTTCCCGCTGGGCGCGCGCTTCCGGCCGCCTTCGGACAAGCTCGGCCGGCGCGCCGCGCGCGCGATCCTGGAAGACCGCGAGGCGCGCCTGCACCTCACCGAGGACATCTTCGTGCCGCCGCCGGACGAGGTCGGCCTCGGCCAGCTCGAGGCCGCGCTGGACAAGGCGGTGCGCGCGCTGCCGATCGAGACCAAGCTGCGCGACGCCGTGCGCGTAGGCCGCCTGGAGCGCGCGCCCGGCCACATGCTCGACGATCTCGGCCTCGCCGCCGGCGTGATCACCGCCGAGGAATACGAGCTGCTGAACGAAGCCCGCGACGCGCGCGACCTGGTGGTGCAGGTCGACGCCTTCGATCCGCAGGTCTACCGGCAATTGCGCTGACCCCGCCAGGCAGGCGCCTGGCACGCCGAGGGCGGCGATATCTTTGCCGCGGATGAGCGCGGACATGCCTTCCTGTAGCCGCGTCGATCCGTGTCCACCCAATTGCCCTCGCCATCGTAGCGGACGCGCAGTGCGATGCGCGCAGAGATTCTTTGACACGGATTCGCGCGGACAAGACCTCAGGGATCCGCGTCCAACAATCCTTGCGCAGACGTCACGCGCTCAGCCGTGCCGCGCCAGCGTGGCGGCGTCGATCACCTCGCCGGGCAGGTACTGCACGACGCGGTTGCGGCCCTGCGCCTTGGCGCGGTAGAGCGCGATGTCGGCGTGCTCGATCAGCGCCTCCGGCGTCGGCGTGGCGTCGTCGAGCAGGGCGATGCCGATGCTCACGGTGAGATGCAGCTCCTCGCCGTCGGCGGCGACGCGCAGCTCCGTCGCGCGCAGGCGGATGCGTTCGGCGACGATGCGCGCGGTCAGCGCCGCCGCGTCCGGCAGCACCACCAGGAATTCCTCGCCGCCGTAGCGGCCCAGCCAGTCGAGCTCGCGCAGTTCCGCCTGGATCGCGCCGGCCACGGCGATCAGGCAGTCGTCGCCGGCGGCGTGGCCATGGGTGTCGTTGATGCGCTTGAAGTGGTCGAGGTCGAGGAACAGCAGGCCGAGCGGCCGCCGCGACTGGCGCGCGTCGGCGTAGGCGACGCGCAGGCGCGTCAGCACGGCGCGGCGGTTCAGCACGCCGGTCAGCGGGTCGTACTCGGCCAGGCGGTGCGCCTGGTCGCGCTCGCGCCGCGCCTGCAGCGTGCGGTCGGCGAGGCCGACGGTGATCACCACCGCCGCATAGGCCATGCTGAACGGGAAACCGTAGGCCAACCAGGCGGGCAGCGGCAGGCCGACGATCAGTTGCAGCACGCGCAGCACGGTCAGCGCCAGCAGCGGCAGCCAGGAGATCAGGAAGAAGCCGGCCTGGCGGCTGCCGCGCCGCCAGGCGCGCCACGCCGCCAGCAGCGCCAGCGGCGTGGTGATCGCCAGCAGGCCGTTGGCCGTGTTGGGCAGCCACGCGTCCGGATGCAGCGGCGGCAGCCACAGCGCCAGCGCCAGCGCGGCGTAGGGCCAGCGCGCCCAGCCGAGCAGGCGCGCCAGCCGCGGCACGGCGCGGCGCAGGTCGGCGAACTCGATGATGAAGTTGATCGACAGCAGCGCCGCCATCAGCGCGGCGAACTGTCCCGGGTGATAGCCCAGCGGCGCCAGCGCGCCGGCGCCGGGCAGCGCGTACAGTTCGCCGGAAGCGGCCATCTGGTAGACCACCTGGAAGCCGGCGTAGCCGAGGAAATACAGGAACACGCGGTCGCGCAGCACGATCCAGAAGCACAGGATCACCGCCAGCATCGCCGCCTGCGCGGCGGATATCGCCGTGCTGATGCGCACATGGTCGAGGTCCTCGGCCTGGTAGGTGTCGTAGTCGGCGATGCACACGCGCAGCGGCTGGCTCTGCGCCGGCGCGCCGACGCGCAGGTATATCGGTTGTTGCGCGCGCAGGTTGCGCGGCAGCTCGAATACCAGCGCCTGGCGCGAGAAGCGCGGATCGAGGCCGGCATCGTAGGGCGTCACCGCGCGCGCGACGTAACCCGGCGGCAGATACACGACCAGGCCGGTGCGCACGGCGCCGGAGACGACCAGCAGCGGCGCGCCGGCGGCGGACCAGTCGGCGCCGAGCTGCACGCGGTACCAGACCGCGCGCGCGTCGTCGCCGCGCAGCAACGGCTGCGCCAGCGGGCGGAAGGCGTCGGCGTAGGCGCCGGCGATCACCGCCGCCGCCGGCGGCGAACCGGCTTCCTTCGGCAGCGTCGCGATCGACGACGGCGGCGCAGGCGCCGCGCGCGCGGCCGCGGCCAGCAGCAGCATCAGCGCCGCCGCCGCGAATCGCCGTGTCCACGGATCGCCCATGTTCGCCCCCCGTCGACGGGATACTATGCGCCCTGGCTGCTGCGCGCACAGCATAGCCATTTCGCGCCGCCTGCGGCGATCCGTCGCCAGGCGGCCCGCGGCCCCGCCGCGCTTCCGGAGTTCAACGATGCAGGTCCGCTGGTACTTCGACTTCGTCTCGCCCTTCGCCTACCTGCAACTGGCGCGCCTCGGACCGCTGCGCGCGCGGCTGGCGATCGAGCCCGTGCCGGTGGTGCTGGGCGCCCTGCTCAAGGCCAACGCCATGCTGGGGCCGGCGGAAATCCCCGCCAAGCGCGCCTTCACCTATCGCTTCGTGCAATGGCAGGCCGAGCGCGCCGGGGTGCCGTTCGCGTTCCCGCCGGCGCACCCATTCAATCCGCTGGCGGCGCTGCGGCTGTGTCTCGCCGCGGGCGGCGGCTGGAACGCGGTGGAGACGATCTTCGCGCACCTGTGGGGCCGCGGGCAGGCGGGCGAGGATGCGGCGCAGCTCGCCGAACCCGCGCGCGCGCTCGGCATCGCGGACGCCGCCGCCGCGATCGCCGATCCGGCGGTCAAGGCCGCGCTGCGCGCCAACACCGAGGAGGCGGTCGCCGCCGGCGTGTTCGGCGTGCCGACCGTGCGCGCCGGCGACGAACTGTTCTGGGGCAACGACGCCACGCCGATGCTGGAGGACTGGCTGCAGCGGCCGCAGCGCTTCGAAGACGGGCCTTACCGCCGCCTGGCGACGCTGCCGGTCGGCGCGGAACGCGCGCGCTGAGACGCCTGCGCCGCGGCGATGTGAAAAATCGCATCGATGCGGCGCCGCAACCGGGTTTCGGCACGCGCAGTGCTAGATTCCCGGCGCAAAGCCACAAGGGGAGAGGGCGAGCATGCGCATCGGTGTCGTGGTGGATTCGACCTGCGACCTGCCGCACGCCTACTTCGAGGCGCGCGGCATCGGCATCCTGCCGATCGCCATCCAGGTCGGCGGACAGACGCTCAGCGACACGCGCGATCCGGACGAGACCGCGCGCTTCCTCCGCGAGCACCTCGCCGAACGCAGCCACGACGCGGAAACCGCGCCCTACAGCGTCGAGCAGATCCGCGAACTGTTCCTGTCGCGGCTGGTGATCGACTACGACTTCGTGTTCTGCCTGACCGTCACCTCGACGCGCAGCCCGATCTTCGACAACGCCACCCGCGCCAGCTTCGCGATCCTGAAGGACTACAAGGCGGTGCGCGCCGCGGCGGGCGTCGGCGGCCCGTTCCTGCTGCGCGTGATCGACACGCAGAACCTGTTCGCCGCGCAGGGCGTCACCGCGGTGGAGGCGGCGCGCATGATCGAGGCCGGCGACAGCCCGGCGAAGATCCGCGAACGACTGGAATCGCTGGCGCAGAACACCTACGGCTTCGCCATCCCCCGCGACCTCCACCACATGCGGGCGCGCGCGCAGAAGAAGGGCGACCGCAGCGTCGGCTGGCTGAGCGCGACGCTGGGCACCGCGCTGGACGTGAAGCCGCTGCTGCACTGCTACCGCGGCGAGACGCGCCCGCTGGCCAAGCCGCGCGGCTTCGAGCACGCCGCCGAGAAGCTGTTCGACTACGCCGCCGCGCGCGTGCGCGCGGGCCTGCTGACGCCGACGCTGTGCCTGAGCTACGGCGGCGACCTCGCCGAGCTGGAAGCGCTGCCGGGCTATGCCGGGCTGATGCACACCTGCGCCGAGTGCGGCGTGGAGACGTTCGTCAGTCCGATGAGCATCACCGGCATGGTCAACATCGGCGCCGGCGCGCTGTCGCTCGGCTTCGCCGCGCCGGAGCACACGCCGGCGTTCTGAGCGCCGGCGCGCGGCCTCAGCCGCGCAGCACGTCGGCGAGCGCGGCCAGCGCGGTGTCGATGTCCTGCGCGCCGACGTCGAGATGGGTCACCGCGCGCAGCAGGCGCGGGCCCATCGGGCACAGGCGCACGCCGCGCGCCAGCGTGGCGGCCGCCAGCGCGGCGGCGTCGAAGCGCGGATCGGCGACTTCGAAGTAGACCAGGTTGGTCTCCACCGTCGCCGGGTCGATGACGACGCCGGGCAGCGCCGCCAGCCCTTCCGCCAGCCGGCGCGCGTGGGCGTGGTCCTCGGCCAGGCGCTCGACGTGATGATCGAGCGCGTACAGGCAGGCCGCGGCGATGATGCCGCTCTGGCGCATCGCGCCGCCGATGCGGTACTGCCAGCGCCGCGCCTCGGCGACGAACGCGCGCGTGCCGACCAGCACCGCGCCGCCGGGCGCGCCGAGGCCCTTGCTGAAGTCCACCCACACGCTGTCGAAGTCGCGGGCGTACTCCGCCGCGGACACGCCGCAGGCGACGACCGCGTTGAACAGCCGCGCGCCGTCCATGTGCGCGGCGAGGCCGGCCGCGCGCGCGGTGGCGGCGACCGCGCGCAGCGTCGCCAGCGGCCACACCGCGCCGCCGCCGAGGTTGGAGGTCTGCTCGACCTCGAGCAGGCGCTGGCGCGGCGCCTGCGGGTTGTCCGCGCGCAGCTTCGCCTGCAACTGCGCGGCGTCGAAGATGCCGCGGCGGCCGGCGATCGTGTTCAGCATCACCCCGGCCAGCGCGGCCGGACCGCCGCCCTCGAAGCCGACGATGTGCGCGGTGGCGTCGCACAGCACCTCGTCGCCGGGCCGGCAGTGCACGGCCAGCGCGATCTCGTTGCACATCGTGCCGGACGGCAGGTACAGCGCCGCCTCCTTGCCGAGCAGCGCGGCGCAGCGCTCGACGAGCGCGTTGACGGTGGGGTCCTCGCCGGCGCGCTCGTCGCCGACCTCGGCGGCGGCCATCGCCGCGCGCATCGCCGCGGTCGGGCGGGTCTTGGTGTCGCTGAACAGATCGACGATGCGTGCGGACATGGCGCGTTCCCGGCGGCGAGACGCGCAAGCATGTGCACGGCCGCGCGCGGCACGCAAGGCCCGGACGTACAATGCCGGCGCCGCGGAGGTTGCCATGCGCCTTGCCCTGCACCGCTGCTTCGCCCTGCTGCTGCTCGCCGCGATCGGCAGCGCCGCGCACGCGCAGCAGGCCTATCGCTGCACCGACGCGCAGGGACGCGTCGCCTACCAGGATCGGCCGTGCGCGTCCGGTCAGCGGCAGCAGGCGCTGCGGCTGGAAGACGATGCCGGCGCGCCGGCGGCGACGACGCCCGCGCCGTCGGCCGAAGACGCCCCGAGCGCGCCGCCGGCGCCGGCGCGCGCGCAGCCGGCGCCGCTGCCGTCGCTGTACGTCTGCGCGCAGGCCAGCGATCCGCAGAAGACCTACCTCAGCGACACGCCGCAACCGGCGCCCTACCTCGCGCCGCTCGGCGTGCTCGGCTATCCGGGACGCGGGCTCGGCGCGATGGTGCAGCCCTCCGCGCCGGAAGCGAACCGCCATCCGCCGGTCGTGCGCTCGCCCCTCGCCGGCGGCTACACCTGGGTGCAGGACGCCTGCCGGCCGGCCACGCACGAGGAAATCTGCCGCGAAGTGCAGCGCCGCTACGACGACAACCATCGCAAGCTGCGCAGCGCCTTTCCCAGCGACAGGCCGCCGCTGGAGCGGCGCGAGGCGGAGCTGCGCGCGCAGCTCGACGGCTGCTGAGGCGGCCGGTCAAACTTTCGCCAAACTGCTGCAAGCGCAACGGCGACAAGGCTTGCGCGCGATCATGCACAGCGTTTTCCCAAGGGTTGTCCACAGGCGCTGTGGACAACCTCGCGTGCCGCCGCCTCTTGACTTCCGACGCGGAATTTTTCGCTCGCCGCGTCAGCCCTGCAGCACCAGCGGCGGCGCCGGCGCGTGGCGGCGTTCGTGCTCGAGCAGGAAGCGCTTCACCGGCAGGCCGCCGCCGTAGCCGGTCAGGCTGCCGTCGCTGCCGATCACGCGGTGGCAGGGCACGACGATCGCGATCGGGTTGGCGCCGTTCGCCGCGCCGACCGCGCGCACCGCGGCGGGGCGGCCGATGCGGCGCGCGATCTCGGCGTAGCCGACGATCGCGCCGTACGGCACCTCGCACAGCGCCGTCCACACCTGTCGCTGGAACGCGGTGCCGCGCGGCGCCAGCGGCAGCTCGAACACGGTCAGCGTGCCGGCGAAATAGGCCTCGAGCTGGCGCCGCGCCTCGGCCAAGCGCGGCGGCGCGCACCGCCACTCCGGCCGCGGCGCGGTCGGACGCCGCTCGTGCGGCAGGTCGACGTGGGTCAGCGCGCCGCGCTCGTCGGCGGCGAGCAGCAGCGGGCCGATCGGCGTCTCGCAATAGTCGAAGTACATCGCGCTCATCCCGCGCCGCGCCACAGCAGCATGGTCGCGTAGGCGCGCCACGGCCGCCAGTCCTCCGCCAGCGCCTGCAGCGCGCGCGTGGCGAGCGGCGCGCCGCCGCCGGCGACCTTGCGCAGCACCAGGTCGGCGGCGGGAAACGCGTCGGGATGGCCGAGCGCGCGCAGCGCGACGTAGTGCGCGGTCCAGGCGCCGATGCCGGGCAGCGCGCTCCACGCCTCGACGAACGCCGGCAGGCCCTGCTCGGCGCGGAAGTCCACTTCGCCGCTGGCGACCGCGCGCGCCAGCCGGCGGATCGTTTCGGCGCGCGCGCGCGTCACGCCGATCGCGGTCGGGTCGGCGTCGGCGAGCACGGCCGGCGACGGGAACAGCGCGTGCAGACCTTGCGCGGCGTCCGCGTCGAGCCGCGTGCCGTAGCGTTCGACCAGCCGCGACGCCAGCGTGCGCGCCGCCGCCACGCTGACCTGCTGGCCGAGCACGGCGCGCACCGCGACCTCGAAACCGTCCCAGCAGCCGGGCACGCGCACGCCCGCATGCCGGCGCAGCAGCGGGCGCAGCGTGGCACTGCGGCCGAGGTGGGCGGCGATCGCGCCGGCGTCGGCGTCGAGATCGAACATGCGGCGCACGCGCGTCGCCACGGCGAGCAGCGCGGCCGGCTGCGGATGGCGCACGCGCAGCAGCAGCGCCGGCGCGTCCGCCAGCGCGCTCACCTCGAACCAGCCGGGCACGCCGCCGTGCATGAACACGCGGCGGTAGGCCGTTTCGTCGACGGCCTCCACGCCGGGGATCGCGCGGCGCGCGAAGAACGCCTGCAGGCCGGCGAAATCGTACGGCGGCCGATACGGCAGGCGCAGGCGCAATTCGCCCGCATCCGCCGGCAGCGCGCGGCCGCGGCGCAACTCGCGCGGCGCGATGCCGTAGGCGTCGCGGAACGCGGCGTTGAACCGGCGCAGGCTGGCGTAGCCGGCGGCGTGCGCGACCGCGCCGACCGGCAGGCGCGTCTCGTGCAGCAGCTTCTTCGCGGCGAGCAGGCGCCGCGTCGCCGCGACCGCGAGCGGCCCCGCGCCGAGCTGTTCGGCGAACAGCCGGCGCAGATGGCGTTCGCCGACGCCGACGCGCGCAGCCAGCGCCGCGACCGGGGCTTCGTCCAGCAGACCGTCCTCGATCAGGCGCAGCGCGCTCGCCACCAGCGCGTCGCCGCCGCGCCAGGCGGACGCGCCGGGCGCCAGTTCCGGGCGGCAGCGCAGGCAGGGGCGGAAACCGGCCGCCGCCGCGGCCGCCGCGCTCGGGTAATAGACGACGTGGCGCGGTTTCGGCGACGGCGCCGGGCACACCGGCCGGCAGAAGATGCGCGTCGAGGTGACGGCGACGAAGAACAGGCCGTCGAAACGCGGATCGCGCGTCAGCCGCGCCTGCTCGCAGAGCTTCGCGTCGAGATGGGGCGGCAGGAAACGCGCGTCGGCCATGCGCGCAGCCTAGCAGCGCGACGGCGGCCGGACTCGCCGCTTTCGGCCATGGATGCGCGGCGCTCAGAAACCGTAGCGCAGGAAGCCGCCGTCGACGGCGATGATCTCGCCGGTGACGTAGGAGGACGCCGGCAGGCACAGGAAGGCGACGGCCGCGGCGACCTCGTGCGGTTCGCCGATGCGCCGCATCGGCGTGCGCTCCAGCACTTCCTCGAGGTAGTCGGGATCGGCGAGCGTCGGCTCGGTGCGCTGCGTGCGGATGTACCACGGCGCGACCGCGTTGACGCGGATGCCGTCCTCCGCCCATTCGCAGGCCAGGTTGCGCGTCAATTGATGCAGCGCGGCCTTGGTCATGCCGTACGGCGAGCCGGTGCGCACGTGCGTCGCGCCGGACACCGAACCGACGTTGACGATCGCCGCGTTCGCGTGCTGCACCAGGTGCGGATGCGCGAGCCGGCACATCTCGAACGCGGAGATCAGGTTCGTCTCGATCAGCGCGCGGTATTCCGCCTCGGCGTAGTCCAGCGTCGGCTTGCGCACGTTGCCGCCGACGTTGTTGACCAGCAGCGACAGCGACACGCCGAGGTCGGCGATCCAGTCGAACACGTCGAGGCGGTCTTCCTGCTGCGAGAGATCCGCGGCGAACGCGCGCGGCTCGCGCTGCGGGAATTCCTCGGCCAGCTCCTCGCACGCCGCTTCGAGGTGAGCTTCGTCGCGCGCGACCATCAGCACGTCCGCGCCGAGCGCGGTCAGCTCGCGCGCGCAGGCCAGGCCGATGCCCTTGCTCGCGCCGGTGACCAGCGCGACCTGCCCGTCCAGGCGCCAGCGATCCATCTGTGCGTGCATGCGTCACCTCCGCGGCGGCGAATTGCGGCGGAGCTTACACGATGCGCGCGCCGCGCTGGCGCAGGCCGCGCCGGCGCGCGACACTCGCGTGCAGGAGGTGACCCATGGCCCGCACCGTCGCCCTGGCCGTATGCGCATTGGCCGCGCTCGCGCTGGCCGCCTGCGACCGCCCGCCGAAGCCGGTCGCGCAGGACGCGCCGAAACCGGCGCGCGTCGCCACGCCGTTCGACGACGCGCTGAAGGCGCGCGACCGCGCCAAACAGGTGCAGCAGCAGCTCGAGCAGCAGAAAGCGCAGACGGACGCCGCCATCGACCAGCAGTCGCAGTAGGGCGGAAGCGCCGCTGCGCTTCCGCCGCGTACCGCCGCGCCCACGCATGCCACGGCGGGAGACCCGGCGCTCGCCGCGACCGCGGGAACAACCGCGCCGTTTCCGCCCTACGGCGTGCAGAAGCAGTACGCGTACACCTGCGGCATGCCGGCGCGCGCATGGCGGAACAGCGCCAGCTCCGGTGCCAGCCGCGGCGCCGCGACCAGCCAGTGCGGCAGCGCGACGCCGCTCGCGCGCACCCACGACGCCAGCGTGCTCTGGCTGAAGTCGAGCAGGAAGCGGTCGAGCGCGCCGAGCGGCCGTTCGACGTAGCTGACCGCGTAATCGCGGCCGAGCTTGGCGCGCTCGGCGGCCAGCCTTACCGCGTCGTCGAGGCCGCCCAGCTGGTCGACCAGGCCGCGCTGCAGCGCCTGCTTGCCGGTCCATACGCGGCCGCGCGCCACCGCGTCGATCGCCTCGACGGTGGTGCCGCGCGCCGCCGCCACCTTGCCGGTGAAGTCGCGGTAGCCCTTGTCGATCACGCTCTGGATCACCTGGCCGACCGCCGGATCCAGCGGCCGGCGCACGTCGAACGCGCCCGCCCACGGCGAGGTGCCGACGCCGTCGGTGTGCACGCCGATCTTGGCCAGCGTGTCCGGCACGTTGAAGAACAGGCCGAAGATGCCGATCGAGCCGGTGATCGTGTTCGGCTCGGCGAGGATGCGGTCGGCGTTCATCGCGATCCAGTAGCCGCCGCTGGCGGCGACGTCGCCCATCGAGACGATCACCGGCTTGCCGGCGGCGCGCGTCAGCGCGACCTCGCGGCGGATCTGCTCGGCGGCGTAGACCTCGCCGCCCGGCGAGTCGACGCGCAGCACCACCGCCTTGACGTTGCGGTCCTCGCGCGCCTGGCGCAGCAGCGCGGCGGTGGAATCGCCGCCGACCATGCCCGGCGGCTGCTTGCCGCCGACGATCTCGCCTTCCGCCACCACCACCGCCACGCGCGGCTTGCCGATCTCCAGCGCCTGCGCGCGCAGCGAGGCGAGATAGTCGTCGAAGGCGACGTGGCGGAAGCCGTGGCCGTCGCGGTCCGGCGCGCCCTCGCGGCGCAGCATCGCCGAAAGCTCCGCATGCGTGGCCAGGCCATCGACCAACTTCAGCCTCAATGCCAGCGCCGCGAGATCGCCCTGCGCCGCGGCGATCTCCTGCGGCAGTTGCGCGACCGTCGCGCGCAGCGCGGCCGGATCGAGCCTGCGCCGCTGCGCGACCTCGTCGAGATAGGTGTCCCACAGGCCGCCCAGCCAGTAGCTGTCCGCCTCCTTCGCCTCCGGCGAGGCCTGGTTGAGGATGAACGGCTCGGCGGCCGACTTGAACTCGCCGACGCGGAACAGGTGCACGTCGACGCCGAGCCGGTCGAGCAGCTCGCGGTAGTAGTTGCGGTAGCTGGCCAGGCCCTGCAGCAGCACGCCGCCTTCCGGATCCAGCAGCACGCGGTCGGCGTGCGCGGCGAGGTAGTACTGGCTCTGCGTGTAGCCGCCGGCCCAGGCGATCACCTGCTTGCCGCCGGCGCGGAAGCGGTCGAGCGCCGCGCCGACCTCGCGCAGCGCGGCGAAGCCGCCGGCGGCGAGTTCGTCCGGCTGCAACAGGATGCGCTTGATGCGCGGATCGCGCGCGGCGGCGTCGATCGCGCCGACCAGGTCGCGCACCTGCACCTGCTTCGGGGTGTCGCCGCCGAGGCGCGCCAGCGCGCGCTCCATGGGGTCGATGCTGTACTGCTCGACCAGCATGCCCTCCGGCTTCAGCACCAGCACGCTGTCCGGCTCGACGCGCGGCGCGCTGCGCATCACCACGGCAAGGAAGCCGAGCAGCAGCACGAAGAACACCAGGTTCAGCACCAGCCGCCGGGTGAAGTCGAGGCCGCGCCACAGCGCGCGCAGGACGCCGAGGAAACCGCTGGAGCCACGCTCCGTCATGACCGACCACTCCTGGGTAACGTTCGTTTGCCGACCGCGGCGCGCGCCGCCCGCATCGGACCGCGCGCCGCGCCGCGGGTTCAGGCGGGCGGCGGCACGGCCTTGCGCACGGCGCCGGCCGTCGCGTCGGCGGGCAGGCGACCAGCGTAGCCGCTCGCGCCGCGGGCGTCACGCGCGGCGGGCGGCGCCGGCAGCGCGTCCCAGGTGCGCGAGCGCGCCAGCCGGCGGAAGCGCGCGAACAGCATCAGCGCCGCCATGGTCAGGCCGGCGATCAGCCCGGTCCACATGCCGCGCGCGCCGTAGCCGGCGCGGAACGCCAGCCACCAGCCGACCGGCATGCCGATGCCCCAGTAGGCGATGCCGGTGATCAGCATCGGCACGCGCGTGTCCTTCAGGCCGCGCAGCGCGCCGTTGGAGGCCACCTGGATGCCGTCGGAGAACTGGAACAGCCCGGCCAGCGTCAGCAGTTGCACGGCGAGGCCGATCACCACCGGGTCGTTGGTGTACAGCCGGGCGATGCCGTGCGGCACGCCGAGCATCAGGCCGCAGGCGACCACCTGCACGGCCATCGCCAGCGCGATGCCGCAGAAGCCGGCATAGCGCATGCCGTCGCCGTCGCCGCGGCCGACCGCGTGGCCCACGCGCACGGTGATCGCCAGCGCCAGCCCCAGCGGCACCATGAACGCGACCGAGGCGACGTTCAGCGCGATCTGGTGCGCGGCCGTCACCGCCTCGCCCAGCGTGGCGATCGCCAGCGCGACGGCGACGAACAGGCCGCCTTCCATCATCAACGTCACCGCCATCGGCAGGCCGATGCCGAGCAGCTCGGCGATCACGCGCGGGCGCGGCCACTCGAAGTGCGCGAACAGGCCGAGCGCGCGATAGTTGCGGTGGCGCGCCACGTAGACGGCGAAGCCGAGCATCTCCAGCCACAGCACGGCGGCGGTGGCGATGCCGCTGCCGCGCGCGCCCAGCGCCGGCACGCCCAGCCGGCCGTACATCAGCACGTAGCCGAGCGGCACCAGCACGAGGAGGCCGCCGAAGCTGAAGTACATCGACGGCCGCGTCAGCGACAGGCCTTCGGACAGCCCGCGCAGCGCGAAGTAGGCGGCCAGCGCCGGCGCGCCCCAGCTGACGGCGTGCAGGAACGCGTCGACGTCGGCGCGCAGCGTCGGCACCACGCCGATCACTTCCAGCAGCGGCGAGGCGCTGCGCACGCCGAGCCACAGCAGCGCGCCGAGGCCGGCGGCGATCCACAGCGCCTGGCGGAACAGCGCGCCGATCTCGTGGCGGCGGCCGGCGCCGTCGAGCTGCGCCACCGACGGCGCCACCGCCATCATCGTGCCGATCGCGCTGATGATCGCCAGCGACCACACGCCGGCGCCGGTGGTCACCGCCGCCTGCGTGTGCGCGCCGAGATGGCCGGACAACACCGCGTCGACCACGTTCATGCCGACCGCGGAGAGCTGCGCGGCGATCAGCGGCAGCGCCAGGCGCACGGTCGCGCCGACCTCGCGCACGGCGCGTGCGCGGTCCACACGGATCAGGGGCATGCGGGCAGTTTCGGTTGCGGCTCTCCATTCTAGGAGACGTGCGGATCGCGGGGAATCCGCGCGGCCGCCCCTTGACGCGAGGGGGCCCGGCTCGGCTACCGTCGCCGCGCCGCCTGCACGCGACGGATCCCGCGCCGCGGGCAGCGCGGGACGGAGCGCGCGCGGCGCGACAATCACCAGGGGATGCGGAGCGACGGCAGATGCGGCGCGCGTTCGTCACCGGTGCGGGCGGTTTCCTCGGCGGCCACGTGGTGCGCGCGCTCGACGCCTCCGGCGTGTCCGTGCGCGCGCTGGCGCGTTCGCCGGTCAGCGTCGAGCGCCTGCGCGCCAGCGGCGTCGACGTGGTCGCAGGCGACCTGTGCGACACCAAGAGCCTGGCCGCGGCGCTGCGGCCGGCGCCGGACGTGATCTTCCACCTCGCCGCCGACACCACGCTGTGGCGGCGCCGCACCGCCGCGCAGCAGCGCACCAACGTGGAAGGCACGCGCACCCTGCTGCAGCTCGCGCGGCGCGCCGGCGTGAAGCGTTTCGTCTACACCTCCAGCGTCGCCGTCTACGGACAGGTGGAACGGCAGGCGATCTTCGAGGCGCTGCCGCGCGGCGCGCTGCGCGAACCGGTCGCCTATGCGCGCAGCAAGGCGCAGGCCGAGAAGCTGGTGCTGGAGGCGGCCGGCCATGGCGGCATCGAGGCGGTGGTGCTGCAACCGGCGCATGTCCTCGGCCCCGGCGACCGCCACAACTGGGCGCGGGTGGTGCTGCTGATCGACCAAGGCCGGCTGCCCGGCGTGCCGCCGGGCATCGGCTGCTTCGCCGACGTGCGCGCGGTGGCGCGCGCCCACCTCGCCGCGGCCGCCTATGGCGCCAGCGGCGAGTGCTACCTGCTCGGCGGCGTGCACGCCAGTTTCCTCGAACTGGCCACGCTGATCGCCCGCGAGCTGCGCCGCCCGCCGCCGAAGCGCACCCTGCCGCGCGGCCTGCTGATGGCCCATGCCTGCCTCGGCGAGGCGCTGGCGCTGATCAGCGGCCGCGAGCCGCCGATCAGCCGCGACGGCGTCGCCATCGCCTGCCAGCGCCTGCAGGTCGACGACCGCAAGGCGATCGCCGCCCTCGGTTACCATCACACGCCGCTGCCGGCGCTGGTGCGCGACACCGTCGCCTGGCTGCGCAGCCAGGGGCTCCTGCATCCGACATGAACACGCCGAACCCACCGCCCGCCACGCCCGCCGCGCACGGCTGCGCCAACTGCGGCACGCCGCTGAGCGGCCCATACTGCTACAGCTGCGGCCAGCCGGTGCGCGGCATGGTGCGGCCGCTGTCCGGCCTGCTCGCCGACCTGGTCGACACGGTCTTCAACATCGACTCGCGCATCCTGCGCACGATCGGACCGCTGCTGCTGCGCCCGGGTTACCTCACCCGCGAATACTTCGCCGGCCGCCGCCAGCGCTACGTCACGCCGGTACGCCTGTATTTCTTCCTCAGCATCCTCGCCTTCCTGGCGATCCAATGGACGCTGGCGGCCAGCGACATGGGCACCGTGAAGTTCGACGGCGCCGAGACCAAGCGCACCGACGCCATCGCCCAGGCGACCAGCCTGGAGGACCTCGATCGCGACGAGCAGGCGGCGCTGAAGGGCATCCGCGAAGCGCAGCGCACGGTGGGCAACGTGCCCGGCGCGACGGCGGGACTGGCCGCGGCGGAAGCGAAGGTGCGCGCCGAGGCCGAACAGCGCCGCGCCTACCTGCGCGCGGTCGCCGCGGCCAAGGCCAAGGGCGAGCCGCTGCCGCCCGAGCCGGCCGCGCCGGCTGCCGCGCCCCGGCCCCGCGACGACGAGCCGATCACCATCAGCTTCGGCGGCGGCCCCGCCTGGGATCCGGTCCGCAATCCCGTCCGCATCGGCTGGCTGCCGGATCTCGCCAACCAGCGCCTCAACGACGCGGTCGCGCACGCGCTGCGGAACGTGCAGCAGATGAAGCGCGGCGGCTGGGGCAACTGGAAGCCGGTGATGCTCGGCGTGATGAACGTGCTGCCGCAGACGCTGTTCGTGGTGATGCCGCTGTTCGCCGTGCTGCTGAAGTTCTTCTACCTCTTCAAGCGCCGGCTCTACATGGAGCACCTGATCGTGGCGCTGCACAGCCACGCCTTCATCTTCCTCGACATGCTGCTGCTGTTGCTGTTCGGCCTGCTGGGCGGCTGGGCGCAGGTGCACGCGGCCTGGCTGCGGGGACCGCTGCACGCGGCCTCGGTGGCGACCTGGATCTGGCTGTTCCTCTACCTGCTGCTGATGCAGAAGCGGGTGTACGGCCAGGGCTGGTTCATGACCGTGCTGAAGTATTGCGTGATCGGCGTCTGCTACTCGGTCCTGATCGGCTTCGGGCTGGCGGCGGCGTTCATCGTCAGCCTGGCCACGACCTGACGGCGGCCCGCCAGGCACCCCGGCGGTGGACGCGACGCCCGCCCCGCGACAGGCGGCCGCGGGGCGTTGTGCACAGCATCATCGGGCGCGGACGCGGGCGCGGCGCGTCCCTCGCGGCGATCGGCGGCGGCGCCGGGCGTACGGCCTATGTGTTTGATTCACGACAAATATTTCAGACTGGCTAAACTTTCGCCAAGCCGTGCCGCCGCGCGCAGTGGCGCGGTTTGGCACGCCCTCATCCGCCGTTCACTCACAGGTTTATCCACAGGCGCTGTGGATAAACGTGAATCATGCACGGTGACGGCCACTTACCGCGGCTTTTTCGGCGACGGGAAAAGTTGCGCCGGGAAGTCGCGCCGTGCCGTCCCGATCCGCGCCGACCGCCGGACGACGGGCCGTCCATGAGCGGAGCCTCCGTCATCCGCGTCGCCCTGCCGGTGCCGCTGCCCCGGCTGTTCGACTATCTGCCGCCCGCCGGCGGCGGCCCGGTGGCGGCGGGCAGCCGCGTGCTGGTGCCGTTCGGGCGCGGGCGGCGGGTCGGCGTGGTGGTCGAGACGGACACCGCCAGCACCCTGCCCCGCGAGCAGTTGAAGCGCGCGATCGCGGCGCTGGACACGGAACCGCTGCTGGACGCGGAGCTGCTGGGCAGCCTTCGCTGGGCCGCGGATTACTGGCTGGGCGCGCCCGGCGAGGTGTACCTGCACGCGCTGCCGCAGGCGCTGCGCGAAGCGAAGCCGCTGCCGCCGCTGGGCATCGAAACCTGGCGGCTGAGCGCGCGGGGACACGACGCGCTGGCCGCACGCAGCCGCCGTGGCGCCGGCGCGGCGCTGCTGCAGGCGCTGGCGGCCGCGCCGCTGACCGCGGCGGCGCTGGATGCGCGGCTCCCCGGCTGGCGCGCCGCCGCGCGCCGGCTGGCCGCCGCC
>NZ_DF970154.1 GCF_000953855.2 Mizugakiibacter sediminis | reverse complement strand
GGCGCGCGCGCCTGGCCGCGCTGCCGGGCGTGCGCGTGCTCGACGACGGCGGCCGCGGCGAAGGCGTCTGGCCGTTGCTGATGCTGCTGCTGCCGGACGCGCGCGTGCGCGACGCGGCGCTGGCGCGGCTGTGGGGCGCGGGCCTCGGCGTCAGCCGGCTGTTCGTGCACGCGCTGCCCGACTACGCCTATCTCGCCGGCGCGGTGCCGCAGGCGGCGGTGCCGAACGCGCGCGACCTCGCCGCGCGCATGCTGACGGTGACGAACAGCCCCTGGCTGGACGACCCGGGCTTCGAGCGCATCTGCCGCGCGCTGGAAACGGCGCTCGCGGCAGGCTAGCCCAGCGCGGCGAGCAGCCGCGCGTTCAGCGCCTGCTGCCGCGCCTGCCAGGCGGCGAGTTCGGCGGGGTCGACCGCCGGCTGCGCGTCCAGCGCGCTCAGCCAGCGCTTCCAGGGCGTGCGGTAGCGGTAGGCGGAGACCTCGCCGGTGATGTCGCTGCCGACGATGCGGCCGCCGAACGCGCGCAGCGCGTCGAGCAGTTCCGCCTCGCGCAGCACGCCCTGGTCCCAGTTGGTGCGCACCACCGCGGGATCGAGCACGTCCTTGTCGATCGAGACGTACAGCGGGCCGCCGCGCAGCGCGCCGGCCAGCGCCTGCAGCAGCGACGCCGCGTCGCCGAAACGGCGCACCGCGCGGCCGAGGCCGAGGCACCGCGCCCAGCGTGTGTCGGCGCCGATGCACCAGTAGGTCAGCCGGCCGGCGTACAGCGGCAGCAGGCGATTCTGCCAACTCTGCGCGGGGCCGACGTCGGCGGAGGTGATGCCGACCACGTGCACGTGCGCGACGTGCGGCAGGCGCGTCGCCGCGCGCACCCACGAGCCGCAGTGCACGCCGAACGGAAAGCGCATGTTGTCGGGGTGGTTGTCGAACACCACCACCTCGAGCGGCGCGCGCGCCGCGCAGCGCTCGATCAGCAGCAGGCTGACGTGGTGGAAGTCGCCGCTGCCGAGCAGCGCGGTGCCGTGCGTCGCGGGCAGACGCGCGGCGAACAGCTCGCGCAGGCCGCGCAGCGTGCGCCAGCCGCAGCCGAAGCGCACCGCCTCCTGCCAGTCGCCCAGCGCCAGCCGGACGGCGCCGGGCACCGCGCCGGCGGAACCGTCGAAATCAAGGATCAGCGGCGTGCGCACCGGGGCGGGCCTCGAACCAGGCGCGGTCGCTCTCGAAACGGCCGGCGAAGCGGCGCAGCAGCGCGCGCAACGCGCGGCTGCGCGCGTACACCGCGTGGCGGGTGAAGGTGAAGCGCGCGCCCAGCGCGGCCTTCACCTCCGGGTCGGTCCAGCCGGCCACGTAGTGGCGCAGGCCGCGCGCGCGCGCGTACTCGAGGTTGTGCATCCAGCTCACCGCGTACAGGTTGTGCGCGCGCGCCTCGGGATAGGCGAAGCCGACGTACTTGTCGATCAGCGCGCCGCCGTGCGCGTAGCACAGGTTCCAGCCGATCAGCCGGCCGGCGTGACGGTAGGCGAACACGATGCCGCCGCTGCCGGCGTCCTGCAGCACGGCGCGGAAGAACGCCGGCGTCAGCAGGTCGAAGTGCACCTCGCTCTGCCGGTACACGGCGAGGTAGAGCGCGTAGTAGTGCTGCAGCACCTGCGGATCGCGGAAGCAGTCGGCGCCGGTGGGCAGCGCTTCCACCTCGAGGTCGGCGCGCGCGCGCAGCTTGCGGCGGATGTCGCGCCGGCGCGCGTGCGACAGCCGCGCCAGGAAGGCGTCGGTGTCGGCGAAGTCGATCGGCACGTAGGCCAGCGCCTGGCCGGCCAGCAGCACGCAGCCCGCCGCCGCGCAGGCCTCGGCGAAGTCGGCGGCGTAGCGGTTGTCGGCGGCGCCGAGCAGCGGCGAGTCCTGCGGGATGTCCTTGACGATCAGGAACGGCTGCGCCGGCGCGTGCGCCTGCAGCAGCGCGTCGACCGCCGCCGCGGCGTCGCGCCCGCGCGGCAGCGGCGCGTATTCGGATACGGTGGTGCCGACGAAGCAGGTGCGCGGGCGCAGCAGCTCGCGCCAGCGCGCGTACAGCGGCAGGCGCTCGAGCAGGCGGCGGGTCGCCGCGTCGGCGGTGGTCGTGAGGTCGAAGCGGGCGCGGAACGCGGGCACGCCGATGCAGGTGACGAAGGCGGCGAAATCCTGCGGCGGATGCGCCAGGAACGCGCGCAGCAGGCCGGGGGGTTCCAGCAGGTTGCCGAGCGGCGGCAGGCCGGCGACGTCGGAGGGCTCGTCGTCGATCGGCAATGCCGGCAGCGTCGGGGCCCGGCTCATGCCGCGGACGCCGCGGCGCGCTCACGTGCCGAGACGATGCGCCCGAAGAAGTCGGCGGAGCAGGCGATCACGCGGTCGCGCTGCTGATCGACGGTGATCATGTGGTAGCTGTCGTCGAGCAGCACGGTCTCGACCGGGCCGGCGACGCTGCGCGCGACCAGATGCGCGTTGTCGACGCTGGCGACGTCGTCCTCGGCCGCGTGCATCACCAGGCATGGCGCGCGCACGCGGCCGAGCTGGCGGCGCATGCCGGCGGCGAGCCGGTAGAACTCCGCCAGCGACGGCCACGGGTTGCCCGGCAGGCCGGCCGCGGCGCTGTCGCCGGCCAGCATGCTGCCGGCGATGCGCTGGCGGATGCGTTCGTCCTTGATGCCGTACGGGAAGCTTTCCATGAACCGCCGCCGCCGGCCGATGCCGAGGCGGGTCAGCAGCGGCAACAGGAAGGACAGCCGCGCGATCGGCGGGATCGACCAACCGTCGTAGCGGAAGGTGGTGCCGTAGGCGGCCACGCCGTCGACCTCGTGCGGGCGGTCGGCGGCCAGCTTCAGCGCCAGCACCGCGCCCATCGACAGGCCGGCCACGAACAGGTGGTCGACGCGCCGGCGCAGCGCGCCGGCGGCCTCGCCGACGCTCGAGTACCAGTCGCGCCAGCCGGTGCGCAGCAGGTCGGCCTCGTCGCCGCAGTGGCCGGCGAGCTGCATGCCGTGCACGGTGTAGCCGGCGCGATGCAGGCCCTTGCCGACGAAGCGCATCTCGGCCGGCGTGCCGGTCAGCCCGTGCACCAGCAGCACGCCGGCGCGTCCGCCCTGCAGGAAGAAATCGGCCTGTTTGATGCGCGTGTGGGTCACTGCCGGTCACCGTGGCTGGGAGCGCACAGCATCCCGGCGCAGCCTTTCGGGGCGCTTTCCGCCGGCGGGCGGGGCGCGATCGCGCGCGGGCGCCGCGGCCCGGCGCCGCCCGCCTCGGCAGCCGCGATTCAGGCCTGGGCGGCGGCGAGGCGCAGCAGGCCGTGCAGGGTGCGGCACAGCTCGTCGCGCGAGCCGTGGATGCCGAGGCGCTCGGACAGCGCGCGCACCTGGTCGACGTCCTCGCCGCCGTCGTCGCGATAGGCGCAGGCGGCGAGCACGTCGGCGTCGAGCAGGCCGATGCTGGAACCGTCCTCGAGATCGATGGCGAGATCGCGCAGGCCGCGGCCGCTGGCGGAGCGCCAGCGCAGCGCACGCACGCGCGGCGCCAGATCGCGCAGGTCCTGCACGGCGACGGTGCTGTGATGGAACGAGCCCATGGCGTACCCCCTGTCGCCCGCACGGCGGCGGGCCCTACCCTTGGGGGAGCAATCTTGGCGCCAGCGGCGCGTTCAAGGTTGTGAACATGCGTGGCGGAGCCGGCGCCGGCCGCCCGCGGGGGCGGCCGGGCCTCCGCCGCGCGGCTCAGCGCCGCGGCGCCAGGATCGCCGAGAGGCGGTCCGGCGCGCCGGGGATGCGCTCGAGGTGCGGATACTTCAGGCCGTCGTGGTAGTCGACGCGCACCGTGCGGTAGCTGTCGGCCGACTTGATCAACAGCTCGATCGGCGCCTGGCCGGTCTTCGCCGCGGTGATCGCGTCCTTCAGCCGCTCGGCCTTGTACTCGCGGCCGTCGACCGCGACCAGCGTCGCGCCGCTGGGCACGCCGGCCTTGAACGCCGGGCCGTCCCAGCGCACGTCGACCAGCTTTCCGTCCTTGTTCGCCACCACGATGCCGAGCGAGTAGGTGAAGTCGGCGACCTTGCGCTCGGTTTCGTAACCTTGGGTCATCGCGCTGGGCTTGTCGGTGTAGACCAGCTTCCAGCCGGCGCGGGCGAGGCCGTCCAGCGGCGGCGCGTGCGCGTCGAGGCGCTGGCGCAGGAAGCCCGCCCAGTCGTGCGGCGCCAGCGCGTCCAGCGTCGCGACCACGTCGTCGAAGGTGTAGGTCTTCACCGTCCAGACGCCGTCGTCGACGCCGAAGAACGCGCGCGCGAAGTCGTCCAGCGAGCGCTTGTCGCGGGTCAGCTCGCGCAGCTCGGTGTCCACCGCCAGCCAGATCAGCTGGCCGGCGCTGTAGTAGTCCTCGCTCATCTGGTAGTTGCGGAACGGCAGCGGCCGCCGCATGGCGATGATCGGGTCGTTGGTGGTGTCCTGCACGTTGCGCCAGTCGAAGCCGGGGCGGTTGTCGGCGTAGGTGGCGGCGACGCTGGCCAGGGCGTCGCGCGTCTGCTCGGCCGTCCACAGCCCGGAACGCGCGGCCAGCACGTAGCCCCAGTACTGCGTCTGCCCCTCGTACACCCACAGCAGGCTGTCCTGCATCGGCACGTTGAAGTTGGGCGTGGCGAGGTCGGCCGGGCGGCGGAACTTGCCGTTCCACGAGTGCGTGTACTCGTGGGCGAGCAGGTCGCGCTCCGGCGCGCTCTTCGCCCAGTCGGTGAAGTAGCCGGGGCCGACGCCGTTCTCGCTGGAACGGTGGTGCTCGAGGCCGATGCCGCTCAGGTTGTCGGACAGCGCCAGCAGGAAGTCGTAGTGGTCGTAGTGGCGCGCGCCGAACAGCTTGTAGGCCTGCCGCACCAGCGCGCGGTGGATGGCGAGCTGGTCGGGCTTGATCGCCAGGGCTTCGGGCGCGTCGGCGACGATGTCCAGATGCACCGGCACCTGGGCGCCGGGATCGAGGTCGACGCGCTTGAAGTGGCGGCCGGCGAACATCGGCGAGTCGATCAGGGTGGCGAACGGCACCGGCTTGAACGTGGTGCTGGCGCCGTTCCGCGAAGCCACCTCCAGCGCGGTGCCGAACTGCCAGCCTTCGGGCAGCGTCACGCTGGGCGCGACCGTGATCAGGCGGGCGTCGTGGCCGGCGGGATACAGCGCCACCGCGTTCCACTGCAGGTTCAGCATGTCCGGGGTCATCACCACGCGGCCCTGGCTGCGGTCCTGCGGCGACAGGTACTGGAACTCCACGGCCAGCGTGCCGACGCCCTGCGGCACGTCGACGTGGAAGGCGTAGACGTCCAGCGGATCGCGCGTCCACGGCAGCGGCTTGCCGTCGGCGCTGACGACGAGGCCGGCGAACTTGTCCAGCGGGCCGGTGGGCGAATGGTTGCCGGGGATCCACTGCGGATAGAGCAGGGTCAGCGGCCCGGGCTGCACCGGGATCTCCTCGCGCACGCGGAAGATGCGCCGCGCCACGTCGCTGGCGTCCACGGCCAGCTTCAGCGTGCCCGGATAGGGCGTGTCGGCGGGCGCCGGCACGGCGGCGCGGGCACGGGGTGCGCCGGCGCAGGCGGCGGCGCACAGGACGGCGGCGAGCAGGACACGGTGCGGCGAGGCGTTCATGGCATCCCCTGGATGGTTGGACCGGCCGCGGCGCCGCGCAGGGCGCGCAGCGGGTGGTCCGCGATGCTAGCAGCGGGCCGCGGGCGGACGGTGCCCCAAAGGTCACGGGGCGCGCGCTCGCGCCGCCGGCCGCGGGGGATCAAGATAGACCGGCCCGGGGAAGACGCAGGCCGCGCCGGGGTGGGCGAAGGAAGGGTGGCGGGCGTTCTGACGAGGAGCACCGCGCCCCCCGGGCGGCCTGCGTCGCGCGACGGTGGCAGCCTCCCGTCTCGCGGGCTGCGACGGCACGGCTTGAACAATTGCAACGCTCCCGGCGATTGGCCCGAGTCTTGCGAGTACTCCCGCCCGGAGACCTACCAACGGCAATCGCATGACCCACGAGAGTTCCCCGCGCCCGGCGCAGACCGAGCCGCCGCCGCTGCTGCCGGGATCCCATCCCAGCGAGCGGCACGCGTTCTTGCACTACCTCGGCCAGCACATGGGCGCGACCATGCGCCTGATGATGCTGACCGGCGCGGTCGCCTACTTCGCGTTGGTGGCCTGCGGCGAACTGGTCGGCCACAGCGGCGTGCCGCTGCTGCTGCGCGCGGCGCCGCTGCTGCCGCTCGTCGTCATCGCCTGGCGCGCCTTCTTCATCGCCGATCCGCTCCGGCTGAGCGTGCTCGGCCTGGTCG
Source organism: Mizugakiibacter sediminis (assembly GCF_000953855.2). GTDB lineage: Bacteria > Pseudomonadota > Gammaproteobacteria > Xanthomonadales > Rhodanobacteraceae > Mizugakiibacter > Mizugakiibacter sediminis. Next base: position 17,782 of record NZ_DF970154.1, on the reverse strand, counting down.
CGGTGGTGGTCGTCGAGGTCGGCATCGGCCTGAACGGCTACAAGCACTCGCAGGGCGCGCTGTGGGTGCTGCCCGCCTACGTGATGGTGCCGCTGGCCACCGGCGCGGTCTGGCTGTGGCGCTGGGACTTCATCCTGGCGATGGCGCTGTCCGTGCTCGGCCCGCTGCCGCTGCTGCTGGCCGACCCGGCCATGCCGACACTGCTGGCCGAGTACCTGATGTACATGGGCATCGCGCTGGTCGCCGCAGTGATCGTGCACAGCCTGATGGACGACGTGCTGCACAAGCATTTCCGCCTGGAGCAGCAACTGCGCGAGCGCGCCTACACCGACGACCTCACCGGCCTGCTGGCGCGCAACCGCTTCCTCGAACTGGCCGCGGCGCGCCTCGCGCACACCGTGCACCAGGGCGGCCCGGTGTGCGCGCTGTACCTCGACGCCGACCACTTCAAGCAGATCAACGACCGCCACGGCCACGCGCTGGGCGACCAGACCCTGGTCGCCCTGGCCGACGTGATGCGTCACCATCTGCGCCCGCTGGACCTGATCGGACGCGTCGGCGGCGAGGAGTTCGCCGTGCTGCTGCCCGGCCTGGCCCAGGACGAGGCGGTCGCCGTCGCCGAACGCATCCGCCAGGCGATGCACGGCATCCGCCTGCCCGACGGCACGCTGACCGTCAGCATCGGCGTGGCGGCGCAGCTGCCCGAGCAGAGCCTGCACGAGCTGCTGGCCGCCGCCGACGCCGCGCTGCGTCAGGCCAAGCGCAACGGCCGCGACCGCGTGGAGATCGCCGGCACGCTGTCCGCGCGCTTCGCCTGAGCCGCCGTCCTCAGCCCTGCCCTGCCGCCATGCCCGCCGCGGCGGGCGCGGCCGCGCCCGCGCGCGCCAGCCGGCTGTGGCGGATGCCGTAGCCGAAATACACCAGCAGGCCGAGGCCGACCCAGACCAGGAAGGTCATCCAGGTGATCAGCGCCAGCTCGCTGAGCAGCCAGATCGAGAAGCCGATGCCGAGCAGCGGCACCACCGGCACCCACGGCGTGCGGAACGCGCGCGGCAGCTCCGGCCGGCGCCAGCGCAGCAGCAGCACCGAGCTGCAGATGACGATGAATGCCGACAGCACGCCGATGTTGACCAGCTTGGCCACCTCGCCCAGCGGGAACAGGCCGGCGACCAGCGCGGTGAACACGCCGATCGCGATGGTCGGCCGGTGCGGCGTGCCGTAGCGCGGATGCACGCGGGCGAACCAGCCCGGCAGCAGGCCGTCGCGCGACAGCGCGAACCAGATGCGCGCCGCGCCCAGCATGAAGGCGAACAGCACGCTGGCGATGCCGACCACCGCCGACACCGAGATCGCCGAGGCCACCCAGCGCAGGCCGAGCCCGCGGAACGCGTCCGCCACCGGCGCGTCGGTGTTGAGCGTGTCGTAGTGGGCGATGCCGGTCAGCACCAGCGAGACGGCGAGGTACATCGCCATCGACACCGCCAGCGACAGCAGCACCGCGCGCGGCAGGTCGCGCTGCGGGTTCTTCGCCTCCTCCGCCGCGGTGGTCAGCGTGTCGTAGCCGAACACCGCGAAGAACACCACCGCCGCGGCGGTGGCCACGCCCTGGAGACCGTAGTGGCCGACGCCGTCGGCGTCGAAGGTGCGCTCGGGGATGAACGGCACCCAGTTGGCGGGGTCGATGTAGAACGCGCCGACGCCGATCACGAGCGCCACCGCGATCACCTTGATCGTCACGATCAGCGTGTTGAAGCGCGCGCCCCACTCGGTGCGCATCACCAGCAGGGCCGCCACCGCCAGCGTGGCCAGCGCGGCGATCACGTTGAACACGCGGCCCTCGCCGGTGCCGATCGCGCCCTGCGCCCACACCGGCAGCGACCAGCCGGTGATGTCGGTCAGCGCCGCCTGCAGGTAGCCCGACCAGCCGATCGCCACCACCGCGACGATCAACGCGTACTCCAGCAGCAGGTCCCAGCCGATCAGCCAGGCGACCAGCTCGCCCAGCACCGCGTAGCCGTAGGTGTAGGCGCTGCCGGTGACCGGGATCAGGCCGGCGAACTCGGCGTAGCACAGCGCCGCCGCCGCGCTGGCGATGCCGGCGATGATGAAGGACAGCGCCACCGCCGGCCCGGCGTTGAGCGCGGCCTGCTGCCCGGCCAGCACGAACACGCCGACGCCGATGATGCCGCCGATGCCGATCGCGGTGAGCTGCCACAGCCCGAGCACGCGGCGGAAATCCCTGCGCGTGCCGATCTCCGCCTGCAGCTGCTCGACGGTCTTGTGCCGCGTGAGTTGCGCGAACAGTCCCATGAGGCCCTCCCCCCGGACATGAAAGCGCCGATGATAGCCGCTCGCGGCGCGCGCGCATGGGCCGTCCGCCATGGGCGCGCGGCTTGCCTGCGCCCGGGGGCGCGGCGAGACTAGGTCGCGGACGCCCGCTTCGCCCGCGATCGGCGGCGACCGCGCGCACCGTCCAGCGAAGGTGATACCGATGCAACCGATGTCGCAGCCGCCGCGCGAACTCGAGGAGGCGCGCGCGCTGATGCACGCGCGCCGCTTCGCCGAGGCGCGCCTGCGCCTGGAGCGGATCGTCGCGGCGGCGCCGCACTGGCTGCAGGCGCACTGGCTGCTCGGCGGCGCCTGCGTCCAACTGGGCGACCTGTCCGCCGCGGAGCGCGCCTTCCGCGCCATCCTGGCGCTGGATCCGCGCTGGACGCCGGCCTACGTCGCGCTGGGCGAACTGCTGGCGCGCGGCCCGCGCCAGCAGGAAGCGCTGGCCGCGCTGCGCCAGGCGCATGCGCTGGATCCCGGCTTCCCGCGCGCGGTCGCCGCGCTGGCGCACTACCTGCGCGAGCACGGGCAGGCCGCGGAGGCGCTGGCGCTGCTCGACGACGCCGCCCGCCGCGGCGTCGCCGATGCCGAGCTGTCGATCGAGCGCGGCTACGCGCTGCAGGCGCTGCGGTGCGCCGACGACGCGCTGGCGAGCTTCCGCCGCGCCGCGGCGCAGGCCCCGGCCAGCGCCGCCGCGGCGCGCCACCTCGGCGCCGCGCTGCTGGCGGCCCATCGCTACGCGGAAGCCGGCGACGCGTTCCGCGACGCCATCGCCAAGGGCGAGGACACGCCGGAGCTGTGGCTGGCGCTCGCCCACGCCCGCGTCGGCCACGACGCGTTCGCTGCCGCCGAGGCGGCCTGCCTCGAGGCGCTGCGCCGCCATCCCGGTCATGCCGAGGCGCACCAGCGGCTCGCCGAGGTGCGCTGGCTGTGCAGCGGCGATCTGGCCGCGGCCACCGCCGCCCTCGACGCGGCGCTGGCCGCGCGTCCCGAGGCGGTCGACCTGCTCGCGCTGAAATCCGCTTTGCACGCGGCCGCCGGCGACGAGGCCGGCGCCTATGCGCTGGCGGCGGACGCGGCGGCGCGGCGCGCCGACGACGCCGGCCTGCAGATCGGCGCGGCGCACGCCGCGCTGCGCGTCGATGCGGCGCGCGCGGTGGCGCATGCGGAACGCGCGCTGGCGCTGGCCCCGCGGCATCCGGCCGCGATCGCCGCGCTGGCGGACGCGCAGCTCGCCGCCGGGCGCGCCGACCTCGCCGAACGTTGCGCGGCGCAGGTGCTGGCGACGCAGCCCTATGACCAGCACATGCTGGCCGTGCGCGCGACCGCGTGGCGGCTGCTGGGCGACGCGCGCTATCGCGCGCTGTACGACTACGCGACGCTGGTGCGCGCGCGGCCGATCGACACGCCGCCCGGCTGGCCGGACCTCGCGGCCTACCTCGCCGACCTCGCCGCCAGCCTGCGCCGCCTGCACGTCACGCGCGCGCATCCGCTCGACCAGTCGCTGCGCCACGGCAGCCAGACCACCCACGACCTCGCGCGCGCGGACGACCCCGCGATCCGCGCGTTCTTCGCCGCCATCGACGGCCCGATCCGCGAGCACATCGCCGCGCTGGGCGCCGGCGACGACCCCGTGCGCGCGCGGCGCCGCGACGGCTACCGCCTCAACGGCAGCTGGTCCGTGCAACTGCGCCCGGGCGGCTACCACACCGACCACATCCACGAGCTCGGCTGGCTGTCCTCGGCCTGCTACATCGATCTGCCGCCCGGCATGGGCGAGCGCGACCGCGAGGGCTGGCTGCGCTTCGGCAAGCCCGGCCTGCCGACTTCGCCGGCGCTCGAGGCCGAGCACTACGCGCGCCCCGAGCCCGGCCTGCTGGCGCTGTTCCCCTCGTACATGTGGCACGGCACGCAGCCGTTCGGCGGCACGCGCACGCGGCTGACCATCGCCTTCGACGTCGTGCCCGCCTGAGGCACGCCCGCCCTATCGGCCCGCGGCGTCGAGCAGCGCCCGGTAGCTCGGCGGGCTCACCGGCACGCCATCGGCGTCGCAGCCGCCCAGCCGGCACAGCGCGCCGCGGATCGCCGGGTCGTGCTGCGTGATCACGTGGAAGATCGCGTTCTGCTCCAGCTCGCCGTGGAACGCCGCCGCGCCGGGGCCGCGCGCGAAGATCGCCACGTCCTCGCCGCCGTGGGTTTCCGACGGCATCGGGTGCGTGGCTTCCTGCAGGTAGTCGGGATCGGCGGTGTCGACCTTGGCGAGATCCGGGCGGCCGTCGCGGATGCCCTGCGCGGTCCTGTACTCGTGCGGGAAGTGCTTGGGCCCTTCCGGCTGGCGGTCGGTGGCGCCGGTGTAGCCCGGGCCGGAGGCGAAGCCGAGCGTGGTGTACGGCAGGCCCAGCGCGTCGCGCGTCAGGCCGGCGCCGCCTTCCTCGTCGTAGCTGTCGGCGGGGCCGCGCACCAGGCCGAGGATCGGATTGCCGCGCGCGGGGTAGCCGGCGAAGGTCATGGTGTGGCTGTGGTCGGCGGTGACGACGATCAGGGTGTCGTCGGCCGAGGTCATCTCGACCGCGGCCTGCACCGCGTCGGCGAAGGCCACCGTCTCGTCCAGCGCGCGGTAGGCGTTGCCGGCGTGCAGCGCGTGGTCGATGCGCCCGCCTTCCACCATCAGGAAATAGCCGCGCGGATTCTTCTGCAGCACGCGCAGCGCGGCGCGCGTCATCTCGGCGAGGCTGGGCTCGCCGGCGGGGTCCTGCGCGCGCTCGTGCTCGTAGCGCATGTGCGAGGGCTCGAACAGGCCGAGCAGATGGTCGACGCGCGCGTAGTCGAGCGCGGCGAGCTGCCTCGCGTTCCACACGTACGCGCTGGCCGGCTTGCGCAGCCATGCGGCGGTGAGGTCGCGGCGGTCGCGGCGGCGGCCGGCCTTGCCGGGATATTCGGGGTCGGGCGCGCCGGCCGGCAGGAATTCGCTGCGGCCGCCGCCCATCGCCACGTTCAGGCCGTCGCCGATGGGGAAATCGACCAGCTGCGCGGCGAAGTCCTTGCAGCCGGCCGCGCGCGCCGCCGCGGGCAGTTCGGCGTCCACTTCCCAGTTGCGCTCCGGCAGGTGGCCGTAGGTGGCCGCCGGCGTGGCGTGGGTGACGCGCGTGGTGGTGATCGCGCCGACCGACTGCCCGGCCAGCTTGGCCAGCTCGAGCGCGGTGACCAGTTCGTGGCCCTGCGCCGAGGCGCAGTCGCCGCGGCGCGCGGCCTGGTCGACGCCGATGAAGCCGGCCTGCGTCTTCACGCCGGTCATGATCGCGGTCATGGTGCCGGCGGAATCGGGCGTCTGCAGGTTGGTCTCGTAGGTGCGGCTGAGCGCGGTGAACGGAAAGCGCTCGAAGCTGAGGCGATAGCTCTCGCCGTCGACGCCCAGGCGCTGGCCCGCGAACACGTGCGCGGCGGCGATGGTGGGGATGCTCATGCCGTCGCCGAGGAACACGATCACGTTCTTCGCCTGCGGCTGCGCGCCGATCGCGTTGGCCGCCGCCGCGGCGGCGCCGGCGCGGAACCACCAGGCGGCGGTTTCGCCCGCCGGGCGCGCGATCGCCGGCACCTCGATCGGCGCATGCGCGCTCGGGGCGGTGGCGGCCGGCGCGCCCGCGCAGGCGGCGAGCAGCAGGGCGACGGCGCCGGACAGCGCGCGGCGCAGGAACGTGGGCATGCGGATCACGGCGAATCTCCCCGGCAAACGACGCGCCAGAGTATCGCGCGGCCGCCGCGGCGAGGAGATGACGAACGGCGGTCGCCGCGGCGCCGCGGGATTCTGCTAGCGTTGGCGGCTCGCCGAGGAGCATCGCCATGCATGCACGCACGCCGTTCGCCGCGCTCGCCGCCGCCCTGCTGCTCGCCGGCTGCGCGACGCCCGCGGCGAAGAACGCGCGCATCCCCGACGGCACGCGCGCCGACCTCGCCCTGCTCGAGACCACCGATCTGCACGCGAACGTGCTGAGCTACGACTACGACCGCCTGCGGGACGATCCCACGCTCGGCTTCGAGCGCGTCGCCACGCTGATCCGCCAGGCGCGCGCGCAGTTCCCCAACACGCTGCTGTTCGACGACGGCGACACCCTGCAGGGCACCGCGCTGGCCGACTACCAGGCGCTGGCGAAGCCGCTCGGCTGCGACGAGGAGGCGGCGATCTACCGCGCCATGGACGCGCTCGGCTACGACGGCGGCACCATCGGCAACCACGAATTCAACTACGGCCTGGCGTTCCTGTCGCAGGCCACCGGCACGCCGATGGACGTGCCGGGCGCGACGCCGCGGCGCTGCGCCGGCCCGCACTACCCGCTGGTGCTGTCCAACGTGTTCGGCGCCAGCGACGGCAAGCCGCTGTACGCGCCCTACCATGTCGTCGCCCGCACCTTCACCGCCTACGCGCCCGACGGCAGCAAGCTGGAGGTGCCGCTGAAGATCGGCATCCTCGGCTTCACGCCGCCGCCGATCATGGACTGGGACCACCGCAACCTCGCCGGCAAGGTCACGGTGGAAGGCGTGGTCGAAGCCGCCGAACGGTACCTGTCCGAACTGCGCGCGCAAGGCGTCGACCTGGTGGTGGCGATCTCGCACGGCGGCCTCGATGCGGCGCCGTACACGCCCGGCATGGAGAACGCCAACTGGCACCTCGCCGGCGTGCCCGGCATCGACGCGATCCTGCTCGGCCACTCGCACGACGTGTTCCCCAATCCCGATCCGGCCTCGCGCTTCGCGCGCATGCCGGAGGTGGACAACGCGCGCGGCTTCGTGCGCGGCGTGCCGGCGGTGATGGGCGGCTTCTTCGGCAAGGATCTCGGCGTGATCAAGCTGGCGCTGGCGCGCCGCGACGGCCGCTGGGTAGTGGACGAGGCCGCCACGCACAGCGAGGTGCGGCCGATCTGCGCGCGCGAGCGCGCCTGCGTGGCGCCCGATCCGGCGATCGCGCCGCTGGTGGCGGCGGCGCACCGGGCGACGATCGCCTACGTGCAGACGCCGATCGGCCGCAGCGACTTCCGCATGAGCACCTACTTCGCCGACGTCGGCGACGTCTCCGCGCTGGCCGCGGTGGCGGCCGCCGAGCGCGCCTACGCGGAGGACTGGATCGCGCGCGACCACGCCGACCTGAAAGGCATCCCGGTGCTGGCCGCGGCGTCCGCCTTCAAGACCGGCTTCGGCGGCCCCGGCGACTACACCGACGTGCCGGCGGGCCCGCTCTCCATCCGCAGCGCCGCCGATCTCTACCTCTACCCGAACACGCTGGCCGTGGTGAAGCTGGACGGCGCCGGCGTCGAGGCCTGGCTGGAGAAGTCGGCCGAACGCTTCAACCGCATCGATCCGGCGAAGACGGAGCCGCAGCCGCTGATCGACCGCCGCGTGCCCGGCTACAACTTCGACGTGCTGTTCGGCGACCTCGACTACGCGATCGACGTGACGCGGCCCGCCGGCCGGCGCATCGTCGCGCTGCGCTGGCGCGGCAAGCCGGTGGACCCCGCGCAACCGTTCCTGGTGGTGACCAACAACTACCGCGCCTCCGGCGGCGGCCGCTTCCCCGGCCTCGACGGCGCGAACATCGTGCTGAGCGCGCCGGACACCAACCGCCAGGCACTGATCGGCTGGATCCGCGCGCACGGGACGCTGCGCCGCGCCGACCTGCCGGCGCGGCCGTGGCGCTTCGCGCGCGTCGCCACCGCCGGGCCGGTGACCTTCGCGAGCGCGGCGGACAAGGCGGACGTCGCGCGCGCCGCCGGCCTCGCGGGCGTGCGCCAGCTCGCCGACCACGGCGACGGCACCGCGACCTACGCGATCGACCTCGCGCGCTGACCGCGGCGCGATCCGGCGTCATCCGCCGAGGCGCGCGCGCAGTGCGTCCGCGTCCATCGGCCGGCCGGTCAGGTAGCCCTGCACCAGGTCGCAGCCGACATCGCGCACGACCGCGAGCTCCTCCTCGCGCTCCACGCCTTCGGCGATCACCACCAAATCCAGCGATTTCGCCAGCGCCACCATCGCGCGCAGCACCTTGGCGGTGCGCGGCTGCTGGTCGACGTGGCTGACGAAGCTGCGGTCGATCTTCAGCGCGTCGCAGTGGATCTGGCTGATGTGCGTCATCGAGGAGAAGCCGGTGCCGAAGTCGTCCAGCGCGATCTTCACGCCGCGCGCGCGCAACTGCTCCATCGCGTTCACGCAGGCGGGCATGTCGTGCATGACCATGGTTTCGGTCAGCTCCATGCGCAGGCGGCCGGCGCAGTCCTCGTCCAGGCCGGCCTCGATGCGCCCGACCAGCCCCTCCGCCGCCAGCGTCTCCGCGGTGACGTTGGCGCTGAGCGCGAACACCGGCGGCAGCCAGGATTTCCACGCGCGCAGCGTGCGGCAGGTGTGCTCCAGCACCCACTCGTCGATCGCCTGGATCAACGGCGAGCGCTCGACGGCGTACAGGAAGCGTCCCGGCGTCCACAGGCCGTGCCGCGGATGCGCCCAGCGCAACAGCACCTCGGCCGCGACCGGCCGCAGCGTGTCGATCGCGCAGATCGGCTGGAAGTGCAGCACGAACTCGTCGCGCGACAGCGCCCGCTCCAGCTCGGCGTGCAGCCGCAGGGCGTCGCGCATCGACTCGCGCATGCCGGGGGTGACGATGCTCAGCCGGTTGCGCGCCTGCACCGGCACCTCGCGCGCGGCCGACATCGCCAGGCCGAGCAGGTCGTCGGCGCCGGGCGCATCGTCGCCGAAGCGCGCGAACGCCAGCCCGATCGACCAGCGCCCCGGCGCCGCCGGCCGGGCTTCGGCGGTCGCGCCGCGCGCCAGCGCCTCGAGTGCGGCGGCGACGCTGTACTCGCCCTCCGTCACCGGCAGGATCAGCGCCAGCGCGTCCGGCGCCACCCGCGCCAGCGTGTCGACGCCCGGCAGGCGAGCGTTGATCCGCTCGGCGAAGCCGGCCAGCCGTTTCGCCACGCCGGCCTCGCCCGCGCTGACCATCACCTGCGCATGGTCGTCCATCACGATCGCCGCGAGCGCGGAGCGCCGGCGCAGCGCCAGCGCCTGCTGCAGGCGCTCCAGCAGCACGCTGCGGTTGAACAGCCCGGTTTCGCCGTCGAAGCGGCGCAGGTAGGCGCGCTCGCTCTCGCGGTGGCGCCGCTTCTCCAGCGCCGAGGCGACGCGCGCGCGCAGCAGGGCGACGTTCACCGGCTTGGCGAGATAGTCGTCCGCTCCGAGTTCGATGCAGCGCACCACCACGTCCATGCTGTCGTTGGCCGAGACCATCACCACCGGCAGATCCGGCAGGCGGTCCGCCTCGTGCAGCGCGCGCAGCACCGCCGCGCCGTCCAGCCCCGGCATCATCGTGTCCAGCAGCACCAGGTCGGGCGGTTCGGCTTCGATGCGGCGCAGCGCCTCGTAGCCGTCGCGCGCCTCCTCGATGCGCGCGTAGCCGAGGCGGCGCAACTGCCGCACCAGGGTGTAGCGGGCGTCGTCGTCGTCGTCGACGACGAGGATGCGGGAGGCGTCGCCCATCATGGCCCGCCGCCCCCGCCGTGCGCCCGCGGCGCCAGCGCGCACTCGATCGCCTCGCGCAGGCGTTGGAAGTCCAGCGGCTTGGGCAGGAAGGCGTTGGCGCCGGCCGCCAGCGCGCGTTCCGCCTCGTCCTTCAGCACGTGCGCCGAGAGCACGATGATCGGCACGTCGTCCGGCCGCTCGCCGCGCCGCACGGCATCGAGAAAGGCCCAGCCGTCCATGCCGGGGAGCTTCAGATCGAGCAGCACGAGGTCGTAGCGCCGCCGCGCCAGCGCGCGCAGCCCCTGCTCGGCGCTGGCGACGTGGTGCACCGCCAGGCCGTCGCGCGCCAGCCGCCGCTGCAGCAGGTAGGCGTTGTTGTCGTCGTCTTCGACGCAGAGGACCGCGATGCTCATGGCGCCTGCAGCGTGCGTTGCGGGTCCAGCGCCGCCAGCGTCGCGCGCACCCGCGCCAGCATCGTCTCGAGGTCGCCGCCGCACTTGCGCACGAACTCCACGGCGCGCCGGTTCAGCGCCCGCACCTGTTCGGGCGACAGCTCGGCGGCGCTGACCAGGATCACCGGAATCCGGTCCAGGCGGGGGTCCTCGCGCATCGCTTCCAGCACCGCCATGCCGTCCAGGTTGGGCATCATCAGGTCGAGCAGCAGCAGGTCGGGCGGCTGGCGCCGCAGCGCCGCCAGCGTCTCGAGGCCGTCGGGCGCCTCGCGCACGCGCCAGCCCTCCGTCTGCAGACGGCGGACGATCTGGCCGCGGAATTCCGCGTCGTCGTCGGCGACGACCACGTGCGGCGCGTGCTTCGGCCGCACGAACCGGCGCGCCAGCGCGAGCAGATGCTCGCGGTCGAACGGCTTGATCATGTGCTCGACCACGCCGAGCGACGCGGCGCGCCGGTCGGCGTCGGTGATCGTGCAGACGATCACCGGCAGGTGGCGCGTCGCCGGGTCGGCGCGCACCGCCGTCAGCACGTCCCAGCCGCTCATGTCGCCGAGCAGGATGTCCAGCACCAGCAGCGCCGGCCGCGCCTGCCGCACCAGCGCCAGGGTTTCGGCGCCGGAACCCGCGGCGCGCACCTCGAACCCTTCCCGCTGCAGCGCGCCGGCGATCAGCATCCGCGCGTCGGGTTCGTCGTCGGCCACCACGATCAGCTCGCGGCGGTCGGCCGCCGCGGCGCGCGCCACGGCCTCGTGCGCGCGGGCGAGCGGGCCGTCCAGCAGCGGCAGGCTGAGCGTGAACACCGAACCTGCGCCCGGCGTGCTGGCCACGTCCAGCGCGCCGCCCATCAGGTTGCAGAGCTGCCGGCAGATGCTCAGGCCGAGGCCGGTGCCGCCGAAGCGGCGCGCGATCGTCTGGTCGGCCTGGCGGAACGGCTCGAAGATGCGCTCCATCTGCTCCGCCTCGATGCCGATGCCGGTGTCGGCGACGGCGATCACCAGCCGCGAGCCGTGCGCGTCGTGGACGGTGTCCACGTCGACGCGCACGTCGCCGGCGCGGGTGAACTTGCAGGCGTTGCTCAGCAGGTTCAGCAGGATCTGCTTGACCCGCGTGCTGTCCAGCGACAGCACGCCGGGGTCGTCGGCGTAATGCACCTCGATGCGGTTGCCGTTGGCGTCGGCCAGCGGTTGCACCACCCCGACCACGGTGTCGATCAGGTCGTGCAGGCGGCAGGGCTCGGGATGCAGCTCGATGCGCCCTGCCTCGATGCGCGACAGGTCGAGGATGTCGTTGATCAGCGCGAGCAGGTGGCGGCCGGCGGCGACCACGCGCCGCATCGGTTCGGCGAAATGCGCCTGGCCGCGCTCGGCCAGCTCCTCGGCGACCAGCTCGCTGAGGCCGATGATGGTGTTGAGCGGCGTGCGCAGCTCGTGGCTCATGTTGGCCAGGAACGCCGACTTGGTGAGGTTGGCGGCCTCGGCCTCGGCCTTGGCCAGGCGCAGCGCCTGCTCGAGGCGCACGTGCGCGGTGATGTCGACACGCAGGGCGGCGATGCCGGTGACGTTCCCCTGCGCGTCGCGCACGGGGAAACGCTTGGCGAGGAAGACGTGCTCGCCGTCGGGCATCGGCACGGTCTCCTCGTGGCTGGTTTCGCGGCCGCTTTCCATCACTTCGCGGTCGCGCGCCATCACCTCGGCGGCGGACTCCGCCGGCAGCAGGTCGGCGAGGCGCGTGCCGAGCATCTCCGCCACCGGGCGGCCGAAGCCGGCGGCCACCGCGTCGTTGGCCTCGACGATGCGGCCCTCGCGGTCCTTGACGGTGATCAGCAGGCCCGAGTAGCGGAACAGGTCCTGCTGCAGCCGCGCGCGGTCGCGCAATTGCGCGTGCAAGCCGCCGAGGCGCCGCAACAGCACGGCGATCCAGCCGGCGGCGCCGATCAGCGTGAGCTCGACCACCGTCGCCAGCGGCGTGTTCAGCGGCGCGGCCAGCATCCCCGCGGCGGCGACGGCCAGCACCAGCAGCACGTAGATGCCCGCCAGACGCAGCGCGAGCGGTCCGCCCTTCCGTTCCGGCATGGCCACCCCCCTGGATCGCGGAGCGGACGCGGAGGCCGCCGTCGGCGCGCCGACCGGCTTCCGCCCCGCTTCCCCCGGGAGACGCTAGCACCCGGCGGCGGCGGGCGAAAGGGGAGATGCCTGGCGCCGCTGCTAGGCGGTCAACGCGGCGTGCGGCGCCGGCTCGCGCGCGAACGCGGCCTCGACCAGCGCATCGGCGTGCAGCGCGGTGGTGTCGAACAGCGGCAGGCCGCCGTCGCCGGCGCCGAGCAGCATGCAGATCTCGGTGCAGCCGAGCAGCACGCCCTGCGCGCCGTCGGCGGCCAGGGCGGCGACGACCGCGCGGTAGCGCGCGCGCGAGTCCTCGCGGATGTCGCCGCGGCACAGCTCGGCGAAGATCACGCGGTCGATTTCGGCGCGCGCCTCGGCGTCGGGCACCACGGTCTCGATGCCGTGGCGGGCCAGGCGTTCGCGGTAGAAGTCCTGCTCCATGGTGAAGCGCGTGCCGAGCAGGCCGGTGCGGCGGATGCCGGCGGCGCGCAGCGCCCGGCCGGCGACGTCGGCGATGTGCAGCAGCGGCACGTCGACCGCCGCCTCCACGGCGTCCGCCACCTTGTGCATGGTGTTGGTGGCGATGCCGAGCACGCTGGCGCCGGCCGCCTGCAGCGCACGCGCGGCGTCGGCCAGCACGCCGCCGGCGCGCGTCCACTCGCCGGCGCGCTGCATGGCGGCGATCTCGGCGAAGTCCAGCGAATGCACGATGCAGCGCGCCGAATGCAGGCCGCCGAGGCGCTCGGCGACGCGCCGGTTGATGTGGCGGTAGTAGAGCGCGGTCGATTCCCAGCTCATGCCGCCGATCAGGCCGATGGTTTTCACGAGTCGTCCTCTCGCGGCTGCCGAGGCCGCACGCTCGGCACGATAGCGGCCCCGCGCAAGCGCGCCCTGACCGGCGGCATGGCGCGCGACGGGATTTCGTGCTTGGCGGGCCGGCGCGGGCGCCGGCTACACTGGTGCGCATGACCCCGCCCGCCCGACCGCGACGACCCCAGCCGCGCCCGGCGCCGCGCGCCGCGGCGCCGCAGCGGCCGCGCGCGGCGCGCCCGGAAGACAGCTCCAGCCGCGCCGCGCGCGTGCTCGAGCTGCTGCTGGCGCGTCTGCCGCCGCGCCTGCGCGACAAGGCGCGCGACTACCTGGTGCTGACGCGCATGGACCGCCCGGTCGGCGCGCTGCTGCTGCTGTGGCCGACCTGGTGGGCGCTGTGGCTGGCCGCCGGCGACTTCCCGCCGTGGAAGCCGCTGATCGTGTTCACGCTGGGCGTGTTCGTGATGCGCGCCGCCGGCTGCGCGATCAACGACTACGCCGACCGCCATCTCGACCCGCTGGTGCAGCGCACCGCCGGCCGCCCGCTGGCCAACGGCCGCGTGCAGCCGCGCGAGGCGCTGGCCGTGTTCGGCGCGCTGCTCGCCGTCGCCTTCCTGCTGGTGCTGCTGACCAACGCGCTGACCATCGAGCTGGCCTTCGTCGGCGCCGCGCTGGCGGCGGCGTATCCGTTCTCCAAGCGCTACACGCACCTGCCGCAGGTGGTGCTGGGCGCGGCGTTCGGCTGGTCGATCCCGATGGCGTTCGCGGCGGTGACCGACGGGCTGCCGCCGCTGGCCTGGCTGCTGTTCCTCGGCAACGTGCTGTGGTCGACGATCTACGACACCGAGTACGCGATGGTCGACCGCGAGGACGACATCAAGGCCGGCGCCAAGTCCACCGCCATCCTGTTCGGCGAGGACGATCTCGTCATCCTCGGCGTGCTGATGGGCACGTTCCTGCTGACCATGCTGCTGGTCGGCACGCGCGCGCAGCTCGGCTGGCCGTACGGGCTGGCGCTCGCCGCCGCCGCCGGCCTGTTCGGCTGGCAGCAGTGGACGATGCGCGACCGCGCGCGCGCGCACTGCCTGGCCGCGTTCCGCCAGAACAACTGGCTGGGCATGACGCTGTGGGCCGGCATCGCGCTGGCGCTGGCGCTGCGCTGAGCGCCGGCGCGGCGTTCAGCCGGGCGCGTCGAACAGCCCGGTGGCGGCGACGGCGGGATGCTGCTTGCTGGCGAGGAACTCGATCACCTCGTGGCGCGCCACGCCGGCGCGCGCGAAGGGGTCGTCGGCCAGCAGCGCGTCGAGGCGTGCGCGCGGCATCGCCCGCACCAGGATCACGCCGCCGGTGCGCGGCACCTTCGGTCCCGAGGCCAGGAACTCGCCGGCCGCGTAGTGGCGGTCGAGCCAGGCGCGGTGCGCCTCGAGCTGCGCGTCGACTTCGGCGAGCGGGCGCTGGTCGTAATGCAGGCTGACGATGTACATGCGGGTTTCCGGCGGCGGGAAAGCGCGCACTGTAGCGCCGGCGCGTGCGCACGATCCATCGGCCTGGGCGATCAGCGCGCCGCCGCGCGCGCCAGCGTCCACGCGTCGACGCGGGCGACGCCGGCGCGCTTCAGCGCGCGCGCGCATTCGGCCAGCGTGGCGCCGGTGGTGGCGACGTCGTCCAGCACGGCGACGTGCGCCGGCAGCGCGTCCGCCGCCACGGCGAACGCGCCACGCACGTTGCGCCGGCGCGCGGCCCTGCCGAGTTCCGACTGCGCATCGGTGGCGCGCACGCGGCGCAGCGCCTGCGGGGCCAGCGGCAGGCCGAGCGCGCGCGCCAGCGGCGCGGCCAGCTCCAGCGCCTGGTTGTAGCCGCGCCGGCCGAGGCGGCGGGCGTGCAGCGGCACCGGGATCACGCACATCGGCAGCGCCGGCGGCGCGCTCGCCTCGGCCCACAGCGCCGCCAGCGCGCGGCCGGCGGCGAGGTTGCCGCCGAACTTGAAACGCGTGACCAGATGGTCCAGCGGCCAGGCGTAGCGGAACGGCGCCCACGCCGCGTCCCACGGCGGCGGCCGGCGCTGGCAGGCGCCGCACAGCGCCGCCGGCGCCGGCAGCGGCAACGCGCAGCGCGCGCAGCAGGCGACGTTGCGCGGCAGCTCGGCGGCGCAGGCCGCGCAGAGATCGCGGTCGCCGTCGCCGCGCGCGCCGCACAGCAGGCACCGCGGCGGCAGCAGCAGGCGCAGCAGCGGCCGGGTGACGGCGGCGATGGACAATGCGCTCTCCTCGGGGTCGCCCGGTTTCACCGGACCGGGATGCCGTGGTCCGGCGCCCGGCGCGGCCATCCCCCGAGGCTGCCGCCATGCCGCGCTCCCGCCTGTCGGCCGCGGCCGGCGCGCGCCGTCGGCCGGCATCCCGTCAACCCGGAACACCGCATCGCGGTTGACAGTCTTCCGGCCCGCTGCGCACACTCCCGCCGTTCCCTGCCCGGAGTTGTCCCATGGCCAAAACCTGCGCCATCCGCCACGACTGGACGCGCGAGGAAGTGCTGGCGCTGTTCGCGCTGCCGTTCAACGAGCTGCTGCATCGTGCGCACGCCGTGCACCGGCAGCACCACGATCCCAACGCGGTGCAGATCTCGACGCTGCTGTCGATCAAGACCGGCGGCTGCCCCGAGGACTGCGCCTACTGCCCGCAGGCGGCGCGCTACCACACCGGCGTCGAGGCGCAGAAGCTGATGACGGTGGACGCCGTGGTCGCGCGCGCGCGCGCCGCCAAGGCCGCCGGCGCCAGCCGCTTCTGCATGGGCGCGGCGTGGCGCGGGCCGAAGGACCGCGACATCGACAAGGTCGCCGAGATCGTCGCCGCGGTGAAGGCGCTCGGCCTCGAGACCTGCGCCACGCTCGGCCTGCTGCGCGAAGGCCAGGCCGAGAGGCTGAAGGCCGCCGGCCTCGACTACTACAACCACAACATCGACACCGCGCCGGAGTACTACGGCGAGATCATCCACACGCGCGAGTTCCAGGACCGTCTCGACACGCTGGAACAGGTGCGCCGCGCCGGTCTGAAGACCTGCTGCGGCGGCATCGTCGGCCTGGGCGAGACGCGCGAGCAGCGCGCCGGCCTGCTGCAGGCGCTGGCCAACCTGCCGGAGCATCCGCAGTCGGTGCCGATCAACCAGCTGGTCGCGGTGGAAGGCACGCCGCTGGCCGACACGCCGAAGCTCGATCCGCTGGAATTCATCCGCACGATCGCGGTGGCGCGGCTGCTGATGCCGGCCTCGGTGGTGCGCCTGTCCGCCGGCCGCAGCGAGATGAGCGACGAGATGCAGGCGCTGGCCTTCTTCGCCGGCGCCAACTCGATCTTCTACGGCGAGAAGCTCCTGACCACCGGCAACCCCGACGTCGAGCACGACCGCGCGCTGTTCGCGCGCCTCGGCCTGCATCCGCTGGAAGTCGAATTCGAACCGGGCACGGCGCACGCCGACCTGCTGGGCGCGGAAGCGGGCTGCGGCGGCGCTTGCGGTTGCGGCACCGGCGCGGGCGGTTGCGGCAGTGGTTGCGGCTGCGCCGGCGAGGCAAGCTACGGCTGCGGCTGCGCCGGCGTCGCGGCCTGAAGCCGCGGCGGCGCGCGACGCGCATGGCTCCGGGATCGAAGCGGAGGTGCCCATGACACGCCCCGATCTGCTGCAGCGCATCGCCGCCGCGCAGGCCGACCTCGCGCGCGATCACCTGCTGCGCCGGCTGCGCACCGTCGAGGCCGCGGACGGCCCCTGGCTGACGCTGGACGGCCGCCGCCTGCTGTCGTTCGCCGGCAACGACTATCTCGGCCTGGCGCAGCATCCCGCGCTGCGCGAGGCGCTGACGACGGCGGCGTCGCAGTGGGGCGTCGGCGCCACCGCCGCGCACCTGCTCGGCGGCCATCGCGCGCCGCACGCCGCGCTGGAAGCGGCGCTGGCGGCGTGGACCGGCCGCGAGAAGGCGCTGCTGTTCTCCACCGGCTACATGGCCAACCTCGGCGTGCTCGACGCGCTGCTCGGCGAGGGCGACCTGTGCGTGCAGGATCGCTTGAACCACGCCTGCCTGATCGACGGCGCGCGTCTCGCCGGCTGCGAGCTGAAGCGCTATCCGCACGCCGACGCCGACGGTGCCGCGCGCCAGCTCGCCGGCGCGCCGGACGCCGCCGCGCTGCTCGCCACCGACGGCGTGTTCAGCATGGACGGCGACGTCGCGCCGCTGGCCGCGCTGGCCGCGCTGTGCAGGCGCGAGGGCGCGACGCTGATGGTCGACGACGCGCACGGCCTCGGCGTGCTCGGCCCCGACGGCGCCGGCAGCCTCGCCGCCGCCGGGCTGGCGCAAGCCGACGCGCCGGTGCTGATGGCGACGCTGGGCAAGGCGTTGGGCGTCGCCGGGGCGTTCGTCGCCGGACCCGCCGCGCTGATCGACGCGCTGGCGCAGTTCGCGCGCACCCACGTCTACACCACGGCGATGCCGCCGGCGCTGGCGGCGGCGACGCTGCGCGCGGTGGCGATCGCGCGCGCCGAAGGCGAGCGCCGCGAGCGCCTGGCGCGGCTGATCGCCCTGTTCCGCGACGGCGCGCGCGC
>NZ_DF970153.1 GCF_000953855.2 Mizugakiibacter sediminis | reverse complement strand
GGCCGCCGGCGGCGGCGACGCGGCGCCGCACGCGCCCAGCAGCGCGGCCAGCGTCGCCGCGATCGCCGCGCGCCGCATCAACGGCGCTCCGGATCGAAGTGCTTGCCGAGATCCTGCCAGCAGCGCCAGTAGTCGGCCTGCAGGCCCGGCGCTTCCAGCGCCTGCCGGGTCGGGCGGATCACCAGCCGCGTCTCGAACATGAACGCCATGGTGTCGACGACGTGCTGCGGCTTGCTGGTGTCGATCGCCACTGCCTTGGCGTAGCTCGCCGCGTCCGGGCCGTGTCCGCTCATGCAGTTGTGCAGCGAGGCGCCGCCGGGCGCGAAGCCGCCCTTGGCGCCGCCTTCCTTGGCGTCGTAGACGCCGTGCACCAGGCCCATGAACTCGCTGGCGACGTTGCGGTGGAACCACGGCGGCCGGAAGGTGTGCTCGGCCACCAGCCAGCGCGGCGGGAAGATCGCGAAGTCCATGTTCGCCGTGCCCGGGGTGTCGCTGGGCGAGGTGAGCACGGTGAAGATCGACGGATCGGGATGGTCGTAGCTGATCGAGCCGATCGTGTTGAAGCGGTTCAGGTCGTACTTGTACGGCGCGAGGTTGCCGTGCCAGGCGACCACGTCCAGCGGCGAGTGGCCGAGCCTGGCGCTCCACAGCGCGCCCTGGAACTTGGCGAGCAGTTCGAAGTCGCCCTCGACGTCCTCGTACGCCGCCACCGGCGCGAGGAAGTCGCGCGCGTTGGCGAGGCCGTTGGCGCCGATCGGGCCGAGCTCGGGCAGGCGCAGCGGCGCGCCGAAGTTCTCGCAGACGTAGCCGCGCGCGGTGCCGTCCGGCAGCTCGACGCGGAAGCGCACGCCGCGCGGGATCACCGCGATCTCGACCGGCGCCACGTCCAGCACGCCGAGTTCGGTGGCGATGCGCAGGCGGCCCTGCTGCGGCACGATCAGCAGCTCGGCGTCGGCGTCGTAGAAGTAGCGGCCCTGCATCGGACGGTTGGCGGCGTAGACGTGGATGCCGACGCCGCTCTGCGCCGCCGCGCCGCCGTTGCCGGCGACGGTGAACAGGCCGTCGACGAAATCGGCCGGCGCCTGCGGCAGCGGGAACGGATCCCAGCGCAGCTGGTTGGGCGTCGCCGGCGCCTCGTCGAAACGGTTGTGGAAGCGGCCGTCCGCCAGCAGGCGGAACGGCTGGTGCAGCGCCGCCGGACGGATGCGGTACAGCCAGCTGCGCCGGTTCATGTGGCGCGGCGCGGTGAACGCCGTGCCGGACAACTGCTCGGCATACAGCCCGTACGGCACGCGCTGCGGCGAGTTCTGCCCCCGCGGCAGCGCGCCGGGCAGCGCCTCGGTGGCGAATTCGTTGCCGAAGCCGGACATGTAGCCGGCGGCGAGCACGGTGTCGGCGGTCTTGGTGGTCATGTTCGCTCCGCGGTGACGCGAGACGGTGGCGGTCGGCGCGCGACTTACAGCACGCCGCGCCGCATCTGGTCGCGCTCGATCGACTCGAACAGCGCCTGGAAGTTGCCTTCGCCGAAGCCGAGGTTGCCCTTGCGCTGGATGATCTCGAAGAAGATCGGGCCGATGCAGTTCTGCGTGAAGATCTGCAGCAGCAGCTTCTTCTTGGTTTCCGGGTCGGCGTCGATCAGGATCCGGTTCTTCGCCATCCGCGCCACGTCCTCGCCGTGGTTGGGGATGCGCTGGTCGATCACCTCGTAGTAGGTGTCCGGCGTGTCGAGGAAGGCGACGCCGGCCTTGCGCATCGCCTCCACCGTCTCGTAGATGTTCTCGGTGAAGCAGGCGATGTGCTGGATGCCCTCGCCCTTGTACTCGTCGAGGTATTCGTTGATCTGGCTCTTCGGATCGGAGGACTCGTTCAGCGGGATGCGCACCATGCCGTCCGGCGCGGTCATCGCCTTCGACACCAGGCCGGTCTTGGCGCCCTTGATGTCGAAGTAGCGGATCTCGCGGAAGTTGAACAGGCGCTCGTAGTAGCTCGCCCACTTCTCCATGTTGCCGAAGTGGAGGTTATGGGTGAGGTGGTCGATGAAGGTGAGGCCGAAGCCCTTCGGGTGCCGCTCGACGCCCGGCAGGTACTCGAAGGCGCCGTCGTAGATCTCGCCCTTGGCGCCGTAGCGGTCGACCAGGTAGAGCATGCAGCCGCCGATGCCGCGGATCACCGGCGCGTCGACCGCCTTGCTGGCTTCCTTGGCGCCGACCGCCTCGGCGCCGTTCTTCAGCGCCTGTTCGCGCACCCACGCCGCCGGTTTGGCGAAGCGGATGGCGAAGCCGGCCGCGCACGGGCCGTGCTGCGCGGCGAAATCCATCGCGAACGAGCCCGGCTCCTCGTTGACCAGGAAGTTGCAGCCGCCCTGGCGGTACAGGGTGATCGCCTTGTTGCGGTGCTTCGCCACCGCGACGAAGCCGAGCTGCGGGAACAGCGTGTGCAGCAGCCTCGGGTCGGGGGCGGCGAACTCGACGAACTCGAAGCCGTCGACGCCCATCGGATTCTCGAACTGCACCGGCTGCATGCCGGCGTTCGCCTGTGCGCTCATGGATGCACCTCCGTGACCGTGCTGCGGCGCAGGTTGCGCCAGGAAAGGAATCCCTTATAGTTTCACATGAAACCATTTGCAAGGCGCCCCGCAGCATGATCGACCGCGCACCGCTGGAGCTGGAGCGCTTCCTGCCCTACCGGCTGTCGATCCTGACCAACACGGTCAGCCAGGCGATCGCGCGCGAATACGAGCGGCGTTTCGACCTGTCGGTGACCGAGTGGCGGGTGATGGCCGTGCTGGCGCGCTACGACGGCGAGGGCCTGTCGGCGCGCGAGGTCGCCGAGCGCACGGCGATGGACAAGGTCGCGGTCAGCCGCGCGGTGGCGCGGCTGGTCGCCGCCGGCCGCGTGACGCGACGTACCCACCACGGCGACAAGCGCCGCTCGGTGCTGCGGCTCACCGCGAAAGGCTGGAAGGTGCACGACGCCGTCGCCCCGCTGGCGCGCGCGCAGGAACGCGAGGTGCTGGCGCGCCTCGACGCCGAGGAGCGCGCCTGGCTGGCGCGCATCCTCGACAAGCTGTTGATGGCTTGAGGGGCGGGGAGCAGGAGACGGGAGCGAACAACGCCCCGGCTACCTCCCTTCCCTGCTCCTTGCTCCCCGCTCCCGGCCCGCCTCACCTCACCCCGTGCGTCAGCCGGTTGATCAGCGGCGCCACCGCCAGCACCAGCACGCCGATGCCGAGCAGCAGCCAGAAGCCGAAGGTGTAGCCGGACAGCGCGGTCGCCACGGTCAGGCCCTGCTCGCCGCCTTCCGCGCTGATCCACTTGCCGAGCGCGCCGGCCAGCGAATTGCCGATCGCGATCGACAGGAACCAGGCGCCCATGGTCACGCCGACCATGCGCGCCGGCGCCAGCTTGGTGACCATCGACAGTCCGATCGGCGACAGGTGCAGTTCGCCGACCGTCTGCATCACGTAGCACAGCGCCAGCGCCGAGAACGGGATCAGGCCGGCGTCGCTGACGAACTCCTTCAGCGCGATCACCAGCACCAGGAAGCCGAGCGCGTTGCCGATCAGGCCGATGCCGAACTTGCGCGGGATGGACGGCTCGAGGTTGCGCCGGTCCAGCCAGCCCCAGACGATCGTCACCAGCGGCGCCAGCACCACGATCGCCAGCGGGTTGACCGACTGGAACCAGCCGACCGGGAATTCCCAGCCGCCGAAGTCGCGGTCCACCACCTTCTCGGCGAGGAAGTTGAACGAACCGCCGGCCTGCTCGAAGAACATCCAGAACAGCACGTTGGCGGTGAACAGGATCAGCAGCGCGAAGATGCGATCGCGCTGCACCGGGCCATCCTTCAGGCCGGCGGCGACCAGTGCCACGCAGCAGCCGGCGAACAGCACGGCGAGCATGCCCGCCAGCCATTCGTTGTGGTGCAGCAGGAAGTAGATCAGCGGACTGAGCGCGAGGCCGCCCAGGGTCACCAGCAGCAGGCGGCGGTAGCCTTCGGCGCCGGCCGGCGGCCGGCCCACGCCCAGCAGCTGCCGACGGCCGAAGAAGAACCACAGCCAGGAGATCACCATGCCCAGTCCGGCCACGGCGAAGGCGATGCGCAGGCCGTTGGCGCGCTCGGCCACGCCGGCGCCGTCGAAGTAGCCGAACTTCGCGGCGACGTAGCCGGTGACCAGCGGCGCGACCAGACCGCCGGCGTTGATGCCCATGTAGAACAGGGTGAAGCCGCGGTCGCGGCGCGGATCGCCCTGCGCGTAGAGCTGGCCGACCATCGAGGAGATGTTCGGCTTGAACATGCCGTTGCCGACGATCACCAGCGACAGCCCGTACATGAACACCGCCTGTGTCGGCACCAGCAGCACGAACAGGCCGACGGAGATGAACGCCGCGCCCAGCAGCACGGTGCGCTGGAAGCCGAGGATGCGGTCGGCGACCTGGCCGCCGAGGATCGCGGTGGCGTAGACCAGCGCCAGGTAGGCGCCGTAGGTGTCGTTCGCGCTCTTCTCGCCGATCGCCTCGCCGCCGTAGAACTGCGCGACGATGTACAGCGCCAGCATCCAGCGCATGCCGTAGAAGCAGAAGCGCTCCCAGAACTCGCTCATGAACAGCATCCACAGCGGCTTGGGATGGCCGAGCATCTGCGGATAGCTCGGCAATGCGGGCGTGGTTTCGCTCGTGGTGGCCATGGCTCCCCCGGATAGCGACGGATGGTCCGGGCGGCGGACGCCCGGGCGGAAACGGCGCGGCCCCTCCGCCGCGCGCGGGGAGGTTTACCCGCTGCGCCGTGCGCGCGTCAAACCGGAGACGCCCGCGGGAGCGGTTTCAGCCGCGTCGCATGGC
Organism: Mizugakiibacter sediminis; assembly: GCF_000953855.2. Classification (GTDB taxonomy): domain Bacteria; phylum Pseudomonadota; class Gammaproteobacteria; order Xanthomonadales; family Rhodanobacteraceae; genus Mizugakiibacter; species Mizugakiibacter sediminis. Next base: position 12,383 of record NZ_DF970153.1, on the reverse strand, counting down.
TGCGGCCGGCGGCCGAAGCCGCAGGGGCGGCACGGATGTCTGCCGCATCGGCGCGCTCAGGTGCCGAGCACCGTGCGCACTTCCAGCAGCTCGGGGAAGAAGGTCAGCTCGAGCGCGCGCTTCAGGAAGGCGACGCCGGAGGAGCCGCCGGTGCCGCGCTTGTAGCCGATGATGCGCTCCACGGTCTTCATGTGGCGGAAACGCCAGAGCTGGAAGCTCTCCTCGACGTCGACCAGCTGCTCGCACATGTGGTACTCGGGCCAGTACGCGTCGGTGTGCTCGTAGATGCGCTTCAGCACCGGCACCAGTTCCGGCCGGCGCTGGTACGGCTGGGCGAAGTCGCGCTCGAGGCAGGCCTGCGGCACCGCGTGGCCGCGCCGCGCCAGGTAGCGCAGGAATTCGTCGTACAGGCTGGGCGCCTGCAGCACCGCCCGCAGCTCGGCCTGCGCCGCGGGGTCGTGGTCGAACACCTGCAGCATGTCGGCGTTCTTGTTGCCGAGCAGGAACTCGATGGTGCGGTACTGCAGCGACTGGAAGCCGGAGGCCGGCCCCAGCACGGCGCGGAACTGCATGTACTCCGCCGGGGTCAGCGTCTCCAGCACCGCCCACTGCTCGAACAGCTGCCGCTGCACCTGCTTCACGCGCGCGAGGATCTTCAGGCACGGATCGAGACGATCGTGCTGCAAATGTTCCAGCGCCGCCTTCAGCTCGTGGATCACCAGCTTCATCCACAGCTCCGAGGTCTGGTGCTGCACGATGAACAGCATCTCGTCGTGGTGCGGCGGGTCCGACAGCGGCCGCTGCGCCGACAGCAGGCGGTCGAGCTGCAGGTAGCCGCCGTAGGTGATGCGGCCCTTGAGGTCCAGCTCGATGCCGGCTTCGAGTTCGCGCTTGTTCGCTTCGGTCATGGGGGTTGGGAAGTAGGGAGTAGGGAGTAGGGAGATGGTAGGCGTTGAGTGCCGAGGATGCACACGCGCGCCCACTCCCCACTCCCCGTTCACATGCTGCACCGTCCCTTGCACTGCAACACGACGCTTGTTATCAAGGCGGTTCCGTCCGCCCAGGACGACCGCGCTCGGCCCCGCTGGATGGGCCGTCGCCTCCCTGATCCAGTCATCGCCCCCACGGGAGGGACACGTGTCCATCGCCGCCACGTTCGAAATCGAATACCTGCAGTACCTCGACCCCGAGGGCAAGCCGGTCCGCAAGGATTTCCCCGAATTCACCCGCGACCTCGACCACATGGTCGAGCTGTACAAGCTGATGGTGTCGACGCGCGTGTTCGACACCAAGTCGATCGCGCTGCAGCGCACCGGCAAGCTCGGCACCTACGCCTCCTGCCTCGGCCACGAAGCCGCGCACGTCGGCATCGGCAGCGCGATGCGCCGCGAGGACGTGCTGGCGCCGAGCTACCGCGAGTACGGCGCGCAGCTCTACCGCGGCGTGCAGCCGCGCGAGGTGTACCTGTACTGGGGCGGCGACGAGCGCGGCAACGACTTCCAGAACGCGCCGAAGCACGACTTCGCCTGGTCGGTGCCGATCGGCACGCAATGCCTGCACGCGGCCGGCGCCGCGCTGGCGTTCAAGATCCGCGGCGAGCAGCGCGTGGCCGTATGCACGATCGGCGACGGCGGCTCCTCCAAGGGCGACTTCTACGGCGCGATCAACATCGCCGGCGCGCAGAACCTGCCGCTGGTGGCGGTGATCGTCAACAACCAGTGGGCGATCTCGGTGCCGCGGCGCATCCAGACCGGCGCCAAGACGCTGGCGCAGAAGGGCCTGGCCGCGGGCCTGTTCGCCATCCAGGTCGACGGCAACGACATCATCGCCGTGCGCAAGGCGATGGACGACGCGCTGGCGCGCGCGCGCAGCGGCCAGGGCGGCACGGTGATCGAGGCGGTCACCTACCGCCTCGGCGACCACACCACCGCCGACGACGCGCGCCGCTACCGCAGCGAGGCCGAGGTGAAGGAAGCGTGGACGCGCGACCCGGTCAAGCGCCTGCGCGCGTGGCTGGAATCGAAGAAGGCCTGGGACGCCAAGAAGGAGGAGGCCTGGAAAGCCGAGTGTGAGGCGTGGATGGACGAGGAGGTGAACGCCTACCTGAAGACGCGCGCGCAGCCGGTCGAGGCGATGTTCGACTACCTCTACGCCGAGCTGCCGGCGGATCTCGCCCAGCAGCGCGAGCAGGCCATCGCGCTCGAGCGCGGCCACTGAGCGGGGAGCACCGACACATGGCACAAGTCACCCTTATCGAAGCGGTCACCATGGCGCTCGCCCACGAGATGGCCCGGGACCCGTCCGTGGTCGTGCTCGGCGAGGACGTCGGCGTCAACGGCGGCGTGTTCCGCGCCACCGTCGGCCTGCAGGAGAAGTTCGGCGAGCTGCGCGTGATCGACACGCCGCTGGACGAGACCACCATCGCCGGCGTCACCGTCGGCCTCGCCGCGCAGGGGATGAAGCCCGTCGCCGAGGCGCAGTTCGAGGGCTTCATCTATCCGATGATGGAGCAGATCGCCTGTCACGCCGCGCGCATGCGCAACCGCACGCGCGGCCGCCTCAGCGTGCCGGCGGTGTGGCGCGCGCCGTGGGGCGGCGGCATCCACGCCCCCGAGCACCACTCGGAGGCGAACGAGCACCTGTTCACCAACATCCCCGGCCTGCGCGTGGTGCTGCCGTCCTCGCCCAGCCGCGCCTACGGCCTGCTGCTGGCGGCGATCCGCGATCCCGATCCGGTGATCTTCTTCGAGCCGAAGCGCATCTACCGCCAGTACAAGGAGGAGGTGCCGGACGACGGCGAGGCGCTGCCGCTGGACGTGTGCTTCGTGCTGCGCGACGGCACCGACGTGACCTTGGTCACCTGGGGCGCGCAGGTGAAGGAGACGCTGGAGGCCGCGGACGCGCTGGCCGCCGAGGGCATCAGCGCGGAAGTGATCGACGTCGCCACGCTGAAGCCGCTCGACTTCGACACCATCCACGAGTCGGTGAAGAAGACCGGCCGCTGCGTGATCGTGCACGAGGCGCCGCGCACCGCCGGCTTCGGCGCCGAGATCGCCGCGCGCCTCGCCGAGCAGGCGATGTACGACCTGCTCGCGCCGGTCGAGCGCGTCACCGGCTACGACACCCACATCCCGCTGTTCCGGCTGGAGATGAAATACCTGCCCAGCGTGGAGCGCATCGTCGCCGCGGCCAAGCGCACGCTGGCGGCAAGCTGAAGGGGAGTGGGCCGCTCGCTGCGCTCGCTCGGCAGGGAGTGGAACACCCAGGCAGCCGCATCGGACCCCTGCTCCCCACCCCCTCATTCATTACCTACCGCAGCCCCAACACGGATAGCACCATGGCCGACATCAAGACTTTCCTCCTGCCGGACCTCGGCGAAGGCCTGCCCGACGCCGAGATCGTCGAGTGGCACGTCAAGGAAGGCGACACCATCCGCCTCGACGCGCCGCTGGTCTCGATGGAGACCGCCAAGGCCGTGGTCGACGTGCCCTCGCCCTACTCCGGCAAGGTCACGCGCCTGCACGGCAAACCCGGCGACGTGATCGCCACCGGCGCGGCGCTGGCCGAGTTCGAACTCGATCCCAGCCTGCCGCAGCGCGCCGAGGCCGAGGGCACCGGCCACCACCACGCGCCGCCGCCGAAACCCGCGGCGGCGAAACCCGCTGCCGCGGAAGCGGCCAGGGCCGCGCCGGGAGGCGACGCCGGCACCGTGGTCGGCGCGATGGAGGCGAGCGACCGCGTGGTCGGCGCGCAGTACACCAGCGTCGGCGGCGTGAAGGCGGTGCCGGCGGTGCGCGCGCTGGCGAAGAAGCTGGGCGTCGACCTCGCGCGCGTCGCGCCGTCCGGCGAGGGCGGCGTGGTCACGCTGAAGGACGTCAAGGACGCCGCCGCCGCGGGCACCGCGCGCGCCGGCGCCGCGCCCGCCGCCGCGCCGATGCCGGCCGCGGCGCCGGCGACGCCGCATCTCGCCCCGCAGCGCAGCACGCTGTCCGCCGCCGGCAAGCCGATGCGCACCATGCCCGCGCACGTCGAGGCGCTGGGCCAGCCGGAACAGCTCAAGGGCGTGCGCCGCAACATGGCGCGGGTGATGGCCGACTCGCACGCGAAAGTGGTGCCCACCTCCATCGTCGACGACGCCGACCTGCACCACTGGCAGCCCGGCAACGACATCACCGTGCGCCTGATCCGCGCGATGGTGGTCGCCTGCAAGACCGTGCCGGCGCTGAACGCCTGGTTCGACGGCGAGGCGCTGACACGCACGCTGCATCCGCACGTCGACATCGGCCTCGCCGTCGACACCGAGGAAGGCCTGTTCGTGCCGGCGGTGCGCAACGCCGACGTGCTCGACGCCGCCGGCATCCGCGCCGCGGTCAACCGTGCGCGCGCCGCCGTGCTCGACCGCAGCATCCCGCCGGAGGAGCTGAAGGGCTACACGATCATGCTGTCCAACTTCGGCATGTTCGCCGGCCGCTACGCCTCGCCGGTGGTGGTGCCGCCGTGCGTCGCCATCGTCGGCGCCGGCAAGCTGCGCCACGAACTGGTGCCGGTGATGGGCGGCATCGAGACGCACCGCGTGATCCCGCTGTCGCTGACCTTCGACCACCGCGCGGTGACCGGCGACGAGGCGGCGCGCTTCCTCAAGGCGATGCTGGACGATCTGGCGAAGCCGCTCTGAGGGCGGGACTCGGGGCTCGGAAAAGCGTAGCTTCGTAGCGTGGGTGCAGGGTGGGTTTCAGCCCACCCTGCGGGGCGAGCGGAACGTGATTCCGCCGCGAAGCCATCGAGGAGTCCGCCATGCACTACAGCCGTCTCGCCGGTTTCGTAATCGACTGCCGCACCGACGACTTCGAGGCCGCGGCGCGCTTCTGGAGCGCCGCGCTCGGCCTGCCCACCAAGCCGCCCGCCGAGAGCGACCTGCGCTACCGCGAGTTCGCCGGCGCGCCGGACGGCCTCGAACTGCTGTTGCAGCACGTCGAGCACGACAGCCGCGCGCACCTCGACATCGCCACCGACGACCTCGAGGCCGAGGTCGAGCGCCTGGAGGCGCTGGGCGCGAAGCGCATCGGGTTCGTCAAGCGCTGGTGGGTGATGCAGGCGCCGACCGGCCACCGCTTCTGCGTGGTGCTGCGCCCGCGCGAGCAGCTCGAAGGCAACGCCAACCGCTGGGAATCGGCCTGAGCCGCCGCGGCGCGGCGGCGCGGGCCAAACCCTGGCGGCCGCCGGCGCATCCCAGCGGCAATCCTCCCCGCCGAGATCCGCCGATGCGCCGCTGGATGCTGCCCGTCCTGTTCCTCGCTCTCGCCGCCCTCTCGCCTTCCGCAGGGGCCGCGCCGGCCGACGTCGAAGTGATGATCGTCGGCACCTACCACATGGCCAACCCCGGCCGCGACATCCACAACGCGCACGCCGACGACGTGCTGGCCCCGCGCCGGCAGCGGGAACTCGCCGACGTCGCCGCGCACCTGGCGCGCTTCGAGCCGACGCGCGTCGCCGTCGAGTGGCCGGCGGACCTCGCCGCGACGCGCTACGCAGCCTACCTCGGCGGCACGCTGGGCGAATCGCGCAACGAAGTGGTGCAGCTCGGCTTCCGGCTGGCCAAGCTCGCCGGCCTGCGCGAAGTCGACGGCCTCGACGTCGAGGGCGACTTTCCCTACGCCGCGGTCGAGACCTATGCCAAGGCGCACGGCCAGCAGGCGATCCTCGCCGACGCCAACGCGCAGGTGGAGGCCTTCGTGCGCGCGATGCAGGCGAAGATCGACGCCGATACGGTCGCCGACGTGCTGCGCTTCCTCAACGATCCGGCGCGCATCGCCCGCGACAACGCGTTCTACCGGCAGATGCTGCGCATCGGCGCCGGCGCGCAGCAACCGGGCGTCGATCTGCTGACCGACTGGTACAAGCGCAACTTCGCCATCTGCGCCAACCTGGTGCAGCGCGCGCGCGCGGGCGACCGCGTGGTGGTGTTCTACGGCGCCGGCCACGCCTTCCTGCTGCGCCAGTGCGTGCAGGAGATGCCGGGCTACCGGCTGGTCGAGGCGAACGGCTACCTGCCCTGAGCGGGCACGGCGCGCGCGCGGAACAGCCGCGCGCGCAGCAGCAGCGCCGCCAGCAGCACGCCGGCGAAGGCGCCGTAGGCGGCCAGCGCGGCGATCACCTGCTTCCAGATCGCGCCGGCATCGCCGTGGTCGGCGGAATAGCCGGCGTCGGCCAGCGACAGCGTGGCCGCCGCGGCGATCAGCAGCGCGGCGAGGTCGAACGCGCGCCGCGCGAACGTGCGCGGCAGCCGGCGCGGGAACGCCCAGTACAGGCCGCCGAGGATCGCCAGCCACGGCGCCAGCAGCAGCACGGCGAGGAAGCGCACGCTCAGCCCTCCGCGGCCTGTTGCCAGAGCGACTCCATCGCGCCGACCAGCCGCTCGATCGCCGCCTCGCGCGCGGCGGCGTCGGCGAAGGGCCCGCCCTCGGCGAGGCGCTCGCGGCCGTACCACAGCTCGTAGGCGTGACCGCCGACGTGTTCGGTCTTGCGGATCTCGAGGTCGCCCGGCCCCCAGGCGAACGACGCCGCGCCGCCGGATTTCTGCAGCACGCGGATCCATTCGCCGGCCGCCTGCGGGTCCTCGAACGGCACCGACAGCAGCAGTTCCTCGCCGTCGGCGTCGAGCAGGCGGAAATGGAAATGGCCGTCCTTCTCGCGGAAGGAGACGAAGCGCGCGCTCTTCGCGCCCTTCTTCCTCGCCTTCGCCGGCGCCGGCGCGCCCGGCTCGCGCATCGGGCGCAGGCCGACCGCCGCGCGCAGCTCGGTGAGGAACGGCGTGGCGATCGCGCGCGCCTTCCTGGCGCCGGCCTGCAGGATGTCCTCGATCTCGGCCGGCCGCGCGATCAGCTGCTCGTAGCGCTCGCGCATCGGCGCCAGTTCGGCGTCCAGGCGCTCGAACAGGCGCTGCTTGGCCTCGCCCCAGGCGAGGCCGCCTTCCAGCTCGCGGCGGAACGCCGCGCTCTCCTCGGCGTCGGCGAAGGCGCGGTAGATCGCGAACAGGTGCGAGTTCTCGGCGTCCTTCGGCTCGCCCGGCGCCTTCGAGTCGGTGACGATGCGCAGGATGCTGTCGCGCAGGCGCTTGGCGCCGCCCTCGAACAGCGGGATGGTGTTGTCGTAGCTCTTCGACATCTTGCGGCCGTCGAGGCCGGGCAGCGTCGCCACCTGCTCCTCGATCACCACCTCCGGCAGCACGAAGTAGTCGCGGCCGGCGCCGAACAGGTGGTTGAAGCGCGCGCCGATGTCGCGCGCCATCTCGATATGCTGCACCTGGTCGCGGCCGACCGGCACCTGGTGCGCGTTGAACATCAGGATGTCGGCGGCCATCAGGATCGGATAGCTGTACAGGCCCATGCTGACGCCGGCATCGGCATCCTCGCCAGCGGCGAGGTTGGCGTCGACCGCGGCCTTGTAGGCGTGCGCGCGGTTCATCAAACCCTTCGCGGTGACGCAGGTCAGCAGCCAGGTCAGCTCCGGGATCTCCGGGATGTCGGACTGGCGGTAGAAGGTGACCTTGTCCGGATCGAGGCCCGCGGCCAGCCAGCTCGCGGCGATCTCCAGGCGCGAGCGCTGGATGCGCGCGGGATCGTCGCACTTGATCAGCGCGTGGTAGTCGGCGAGGAAGTAGAACGACTCCACCTCCGCGCGGCGGCTGGCGGCGATCGCCGGACGGATCGCGCCGACGTAGTTGCCGAGATGCGGCGTGCCGGTGGTGGTGATGCCGGTGAGGACGCGGAGGGTCATGGGCGGGCGTCGCGGAGGCGGGACCGGCAAGTGTACGGGATGCCCGCCCCCGCGCAACGGCGCCGTGGCTTTGCGCACATGCGGATGCGGGCGCGGCGCCGGTTATGCTGGCGGCCTTTCCCCCTTCGGAAACCGACGATGCCGCGCACCCGCCTCGCCCTGGCCCTCGCCGCCGCCCTGCCCGCCGTCCTCGGCGCGCGCGCCGCCGCCGCGCAGGACACGACGCCGCCGGCCAAGGAACTGCCGCGCGTGGAGGTGCGCGACCGCGCCCGCGACGACACGCCGGCCAAGCTCGACCACCTGATGAAGGAGGTCGACGGCGCGAGGATCACCGTCACCAAGAAGACCACCGTCACCAAGCTCGACCAGCAGCCGACGGTGATCGGCAACAACCCGCGCGAACTGCTGGTGCGCTCGCCCGGCCTGCTGGTGTCCGAGCAGCAGACGCCCACGCAGTTCAACCTGAGCTACCGCGGCATCGGCAACCCGCAGGAGTCCGAGTACACGCTGGTGATGCAGGACGGCCTGCCGATCATGAGCGACTGGATCGGCTTCCCCACCCTGTACTACCTGCCGCTGCCGCAGAACGTCGAGGAAGTGCAGCTGATCCGTGGCGGCTCCAGCCTGCTGTACGGGCCGGAGCCGGCGCCGGTGGTCAACTTCGTCAGCCGCCGGCCGCAGCCGGGCGCGCCGCTGAGCGGCGTCACCGAGAACGTGGTCGGCAGCCACAACCTCGTCTCCAGCTACAACGCGCTGGAAGGCACCGCCGGGCCGTGGGAGTTCCGCGCCGACGCCGCCTGGATGCGCAGCGACGGGCCGCGCGACAACAGCGACTCGCGCGTGCGCAACGCCGACTTCTACCTCGGCTGGCGCCCGGACGAGCGCCAGCATTGGGGTCTCGACCTGCACGCCTATCGCGCCGAGGCCGGCGATGCCGGCCGCATCGGCTTCCCGCAGTGGCAGGCGAACCCGGACCTGACGGTGACGCCGGCCAACCGCAACTGGGTCGACCGCACCTCGCTGGTGCTCAGCCACGAGCGCGAATTCGGCGACGCGTGGTACTTCGAGGGCAAGGCCTGGACCGGCTACCAGGACCTCGCCAGCCGCAGCGCCGCCGGCTTCGTGCCGCCGCAGCCGCCGCCGACCAGCACCACCCTGCAGGACGAGCAGTTCCGCACCACCGGCACCGACCTGCGCGTGCGCCACCGCTGGGGCCGCGGCAACGCCTTCACCGCCGGCACCGTGCTCTACCACGCCGACGCGCCATTCCGGCAGTGGACCTCGCCCGACCTCGCCGTCGACCGCTACGACCGCAGCGGCACGCCGCGCCTGCGCCAGCAGCGCAGCAGCGACTACGCCGCGGTGTTCGCCGAGAACGTGTTCCGCCTGCCGCACCGCATCCACATCGTGCCGTCGGTGCGCATCGAGCACGAGCGCGTCGCCGTCGACGAGAGCGTGCGCCCGCCGTTCCTGACCCGCCCGCTGATCGACACCGCGGCCAGCCGCACCGTGCCGCTGTTCGGGCTCGGCATCGGCAACGACTTCGGCCACCAGAACGAGACCTACTTCAACGTCTCGCAAGGCTGGCGCCCGCTGCGCTACTTCGACATCGCCTCGCCGTTCGCCAACCTGCGCCCGACCGGCACGCTGGATCCGTCGAAGTCGCTGTCGTGGGAGGCCGGCGTGCACGGCACGCCGGTCGCCGGCCTCTACTACGACGCCAGCGTGTTCTGGATCGACTTCAGGAACCGCATCGAGACGCAGCGCATCAACGCCACCGACGTGATCAACGTCAACAGCGGCGACACGCGCCATCGCGGCTTCGAGGGCGAACTGAGCTACGACTTCCTCGCCCGCGGCGACAGCGGCCAGCATCTCGTCGCCTTCGCCAGCCTGAGCCTGCTGAACGCGCGCTTCACCGCCAGCGCCAATCTGGCGCAGATCGGCCTCATCCCGGCATACGCGCCGCGCTACCTCGCCAAGGCCGGCCTGACCTGGCGCACCGATGCCGGCGTCAAGCTCAGCCTGACCGGCGTGTCGGTGGCCTCGCAGTACTGGCAGGACTCCAACCAGCCGAAGGGCGCGGGCGATGCGTTCCTGCCGGCGAAGATCCCGCAGTACACCGTGTGGGACCTCGCCGGCGACTGGCAACCGACGCCGTGGCTGCGCCTCTTGGGCGGCGTCGCCAACCTCGGCGACAAGCGCTACTACGCGCGCGTATGGCAGACCGGCCTCGAGCCGGCCGACGGCCGCACCTGGTATGCCGGCGCGGCGCTGAGTTTCTAGGCGCCCCAAGGGCGTTGCCGCCTCAGGAGATTGATCGAAAGAGCGCGAACGGACGTCGATGGACCGCGCGCGCACGAAGAACCAGTGGCCTACGCCATCGAAGCCCGAGCGTCGGGTAATGACTCAACTTGTACTGCCCTTCATGCGTGGCGCAGCTCGTTGTTGAATTCGCCGGCACTGGTACGAGAAATCGGTCGTGGATCGCCAACACGAAAGGTGCGCGTGATCTGCACCGGCAGTGCACTGGATCCTGCCAGCGAAGCGTCGGTCTGGGTGAACTCGACGGCGCCTGTGTAGGGATCGAATCGGCCGCCGAACAAGTCGTCGTCAGCGACATGACGTGCATCGTCGCGCGGAACGAGCTGCCTGAGCTCATCCGCACCGCTGACCGATTGCGCAGCGGCCGGCGAGATGGAAGCCAAGACCAGAAGCAACGTCGCGATAACGACGGACGCGAGACGGGCTGAGTGCGCCACGAGCCATCCTCCCTGATGCATGGCACCGGACATTGCGTCCGGACCCCCATATTAGGGTTTTAGCATCAACCCTCCGATGTCAAGTGGAGACGCAGGGCAGCGCGGGCGAAAGCGTGTCACGGCTGGGCCCCGGCTTGCGTCGGGACGGCGTCGAGCGGTTCGGCGTTGCCGCGCTGGGTGCGGCGCTCAGTGCCGCGGCATGCGCGCTTCGCGGCCGCGCGTGGCGGCGCGCACCTGGATCAGCGACTGGTCGGCGCGGCGGATGGTGGCCTCGACCGGCTCGTCGTCCTGGCGCACCGCCCAGCCCATGGAGAAGTCCACGCAGATCTCGTTGCGCGCCACGCCCTCGCGCAGGCGCCCGGCCACCTCGCGCACGACCGCCGTGCTGGCGTCCGGCAGCAGGATCAGGAATTCGTCGCCGCCGAGGCGCACCACTGCGTCGCCGGCGCGCGAATTCTGCTGCAGGAAGCGCGTGATGCCGAGCAGGATCTCGTCGCCCTTCTCGTGGCCGTAGGTGTCGTTGTAGTGCTTGAAGTGGTCGAGGTCGACCACGATGCAGCCCCAGCGCTGTCCCGGCGTCGCACGCGCGGCGAAGTGCTCGAGGTAGCGGCGGTTGTACGCGCCGGTCAGCGCGTCCTTCTGGTTCTGCTCGCGCAGGCGCAGTTCGTAGTGGTAGCGCAGCGTGATGTCCTGCGCGGAGCCGAGCACGTAGGGCTGCGGATCGCCATCGGCGTAGTACACGTTGCGATACTGCCAGACGCGGCGCTCGCCGCCACGCGCCAGCACCTGCACGACGCCGGCATCGCGACGCAGGTTGCGGATGCGCATCAGGTACTCGTAGAAGGCCTGGCGACCCTGCTCGGGCACGAAATCGACCAGGTTGCGGCCGACCAGTTCCGCCGCCGTATGCCCCAGCGCCTGCGCCATCGCCGTGTTGACCATCAGCAGGCGGCCCTCGAGGTCGTGCGACCAGATCATGCCGAGACCGGCCTCGACCAGATCGCGGTAGCGGCGCTCGATGTCGCCCAGCGCGCGCTGCTGCCGGCGCTCCTCGGTGACGTCGCGGACGATGGCGATGCGCACGGCACGGCCGTCGCGCTCCACGCGCGTCGAGGTGATCTCGACGTCCAGCAGCGTGCCGTCCTTGCGCCGATGCCGCCAACCCTGCACGCAGGCGACATGGTCGGGGCGAGGCTGGCTGACGTAGGCGCGCAGGCGCTCGGCTTCCTCGACCGGCCGGATGCCGTAGAGATCGAGGCCGAGGAACTCGTCGCGCGTCCAGCCGTACAACCTCGTTGCCGCCGCGTTGACGTCGAGGATGCGCAGCGAGGTCTCGTCGTAGATCAGCACCGGCAGCGGATTGTGCGCGAACAGCGCCCGCTGCAGCGCGTCGCGTTCCGCCCGCGCGGCCTGCGCCTCCAGCATGTCGGTGAGATCGCGGCCGCAGCCGAGCGTGCCGAACGGGCGGCCGCGCGCGTCGCGCAGCGGCAGGCGATCGAGTTCGAAGGTATGCCGGCCGCGCCCCGGCAATTCGAGTTGCACGGCCGCGCCGGGCGCGTGCGCGTCGTCCGCCGGCAGCGCCGCGGCGGCGGCGTTGGCCAGCCAGCGGCGGCCGCGCGCGTCTTCCGCGTACAGCGGCGCCTCGACGCAGGCCGCGATCGCGCGCAGCACCGCCTGCTGGCGTGCCAGGCGCCGACGCAGGCGATACGCGGCGTGAGCGGCGCACGCCAGCAGCGCGATCAGGCCCGCGGCGGCCGCCTGCCAGGCGGACACCGTGCCGTCGAACGGCAGCGGCGACAGGCCGCCGGCCGCCAGCAGGACGCGGCCGTGCGGCCGCGCCAGGGG
>NZ_DF970152.1 GCF_000953855.2 Mizugakiibacter sediminis | reverse complement strand
GGCGCGGTGGTGCTGGCGCAGACCGGCGCGCGCGTCGCCGCGCGGCTGTATGCGCTGTTCGCGGCCGCCGCCGCGGCGGGCGTCGCCGCGCTGCCGTGGTGGGCGGCGCGCGCATACGGCTTCGATCCGCAGCCGGCGCTGGCCGGCTTCGCGTTGGTGCCGCTGATGGTGGCGATCGTGCTGTGGCGCGTTGCGCGCGGCGCGACGCCGCGCGGCGTCGCGTTGGCCGCGACGGCCCTGGCCGCATCCGCGCTGCTGGCCGGCGCGCTGGCGCTGCGTCCGGCGCTGGACGTGACGCCCGCCGCGCGCTTCGTCGCCGCCGCGCAGGCCGAGGACCGCCCGATCGCGCATATCGACTGGCACAACGGCCTGTTCGGCTACACCGGCCGGCTGCGCCAGCCGCTGCCGGTGATCGCGCGCGCCGACGTGCGCGCGTGGTGCCTGGCGCATCCCGACGGTTATCTGATGGCCAGCGAGGGCGGCGACGAGCCCCGCGGCGTCGCGCCGTGGCGCAGCTGGCCCTATTTCAACAGCGGCCATCGCCGCATCGGCGTCTGGCGCGCGTCGGACCTGATCGCCGCGCCGGCGATGCCGTAGCCGGCGGCACGCGCGGCGTGCTTGCACGAGCCTGCGTGCAGGCGACCGCGCGTGCTCCGGACTTGCCGCGGAGACACCGCGTCATGACGGGTGCGGGTGCCGACCATGGGACCTGCCCGGAAGGGCAAGGGGCGGGGGTCAAAGGGGGACGGGAGACGCGGGCGGGGGCATGTCGGTGCGACGACGTGCGGGGGCTCGGAGCCCCGTTCGTCCTGAGCGCAGCGAAGCGGAGTCGAAGGGCGTCGCGAAATGCCCTCGACTTCCCGAGCCCTTCGACGGGTTCAGGATGAACGACGGCCCTCAGGGCCGCTGTCGAAGGGCGGCAAGGATGCGTGCCTCGACTCCGCTCGCTGACGCAAGCCACGCTCGGCACGAACGGGCGTGAACGGCTGAGCAGTGGGACCCATCGGGCTGGAAGAGGTGCCGGGCGCCGACGCTCAGAAATTCGGCTTCAGCGGCGCCGCGTCGTAGCGCGCCACGCCGGCCTCGATCTCCGCGCGCGCCGCGTCGGCGCCGCCCCAACCCTCGACCTTCACCCACTTGCCCTTCTCGAGGTCCTTGTAGTGCTCGAAGAAGTGGCCGATGCGCTCCAGCCAGTGGCCGGACACCTGACCGATGTCGGTGATGTGCGCGTAGCCGGCGAACACCTTGGCCGCCGGCACCACCACCAGTTTCTCGTCGCTGCCGGCCTCGTCGCTCATGCGCAGGATGCCCACCGGCCGGCAGCGGATCACCGCGCCCGGCACCAGCGACAGCGGCAGGATCACCAGCGCGTCCAGCGGATCGCCGTCGCCGCCCAGCGTGTGCGGCACGTAGCCGTAGTTGCACGGGTAGCGCATCGGCGTCGACAGCACGCGGTCGACGAAGATCGCGCCGGTGACCTTGTCCACCTCGTACTTGACCGGCTCGGCGTCCTTCGGAATCTCGATGACGACGTTGATCTCGTGCGGCACGTCGCGGCCGGCGGGGACCAGGTCGAGGCCCATGGCGTTGCTCCTGCATGTCCGGGGGAAAAGACCGGAAAGCATACGGCAATCCGTGTTGCGTCGCACCAAAGACCGCGCCCGGAAGGCGCTTTGGCGCTTCCGCCGCGGAACGGCCTCCGCCCGGCGACGTCGCGCGGGAAGGACGAGCTACGCCGCCACGCCGGACGCCACCCGGCTTGGATCCGCGGCTGCCCGCGGCGCCCGGCCGCGCAGGCGCGCCAGCGCGCGCGCCATGCGCCGCGCCGCTTCCTCGAGCTCGGCTTCGTCGAGATAGCTGAAGCCGAGGCGCAGATAGGGCTGCGGCCGCCGACGGAAGTCGAACGCGCGCGCGTCGCGGAAGCCCACGCCTTCGTCGGCGCCGGCGCGCGCCCAGGCGGCGACGTCGATGCCGTCGTCCGCGCGCGCCCACAACGCCAGGCCGCCCGCGGGCAGGCGGAAGCGCAGCGCGCCGCCGAGATGGCGCGCGAGGGCGTCGGCCAGCGCGTCGCGGCGGGCAGCGTAGACGCGCCGCGTGCGCCGCACGTGGCGCAGCAGCTCGCCGTCCTCGAACAGCTCGGCGATCGCGCACTCCATGGCGGCGTCGCCACGCGCGTCGCTGGCCGCGCGCAGCGCCGCCAGCCGTTCGAACACCGGCGGCGGCGCCGTCACGAAGGCGGTGCCGATGCCGGGCGCCAGCACGCCGGACAACGCGCCGACGTAGACCACGTTGGCGCGGCCGGCGCCGGCCGCGATCGGCAGCACCGGCTTGCCGGCGTAATGGTACTCGTGGTCGTAGTCGTCCTCGATGATGGCGAAACGGTGCTCCAGCGCCAGCGCGGCCAGCCGCGCGCGCCGCGGCGCCGACATCACGCGCGTGGTCGGGAACTGGTGGTGCGGCGTCAGGAGCACCGCGCGCACGCGCTCGCGAGCCAGCAGCGCCTGCAGCGCGTCGACGTCGAGGCCGTCGTCGTCGAGCGGCAGCGGCAGCAGGCGCGCGCCGGCCATCTGCAGCACGCTCCACGCCGGCGGATAGCCGAACGCCTCGACGGCGACGACGTCGCCGGGCGCCAGCAGCGCGCGTGCGACCAGATCGATCGCCTGCTCGATGCTGCGTGTCACCATCACGTTCTCCGGCGTCGCCGACAGGCCGCGCGTGCGCGCCAGCATGTCCGCCAATGCGCAACGCAGGCGCGGATGGCCGCAGGGATCGGTGTAGCCGAGCAGGCTGCGCGCGCGCGGACCGATCGCACGACGGAACGCGCGCGCCAACGCCGCGCTCGGAAACAGGCGCGGATCGGGAACGCCGGCGGCCAGCGACAGCGCGCCGGCCGCGGCGGGCGCGGGCGGCGCCGGCAGATGCGGCGGCATCGGCGCCAGCGCGTAGGTCGGCGCATCTGCCGGTGCGGGCTGCGCGCGCGGCGGCGGTGCCGTCGCGGCGACGCGCGTGCCGCCGCCGACGCGCGTGTCCACCAGCCCTTCCGCGGCCAGCTCGTCGTAGCCGGCGACCACGGTGTTGCGGCTGACGCCGAGCGATTGCGCCAGCTCGCGCGTGCCCGGCAGCGGATCGCCGGGCTTCAGCCGGCCGCGGTGGATGTCGTCCGCGATCGCGTTGGCCAGCTGCAGGAACAGCGGCAGGCGATCGTCGGCCCCGAGTGCAACGGTCAGTTCCCATCGGCGCATACCGCCCGAGGACGGCGCCGGACCGCAAACCGTCGCAAAAGTGGCGCTTCCGGGGAGCGCGGATGCGGAACACGCTGCCGGCGCGTTTCCCCATGAACCCGGAGGATCGTATGCGCCAGATCACATCCCTCGTCCTCGCCGCCGTCGCCGCGCTGGCGGCCGCGCCTGCCGCGACCGCGGCGGAGACGCTCTATCACGTCGGCTACCTCGACTCGCTGGGCGGCGCGTCCAGTTCGGGCAACAGTCTCAACGACTTCGGCCTGATCGCCGGCACCTCCAACCTGGCGGACGATGAGCACGCCCACGCCGCCGCCTGGCTGTACGGCGCGAAGCGCGACCTCGGCACGCTCGGCGGGCCGAACAGCAACGTGGTGTGGCCGGTGAAGAACGTGTTCGGCCGCATCACCGGCATCGCGCAGACCTCGAAGCCGCAGCCGCTCGGCGAGAGCTGGAGCTGCTCGGCGTTCTTCGTCGGCGCCGACGCGGCCAAGTACACCTGCCTCGGCTTCGTCTGGGAGTTCGGCCGCATGCGCGCGCTGCCCACGCTGGGCGGCGACAACGGCTTCGCCACCGGCAGCAACAACCTGGGGCAGACCGTCGGCTGGGCGGAGAACACCGTGCGCGACCCCACCTGCACCAACGGCCAGGTGCTGCAGTTCCGTCCGGTGGTGTGGGGGCCGAGGCCGCGGCAGATCCGCGAACTGCCGCTGCCGCCCGGCGACAGCAGCGGCGCCGCCACTGCGCTGAACGACAGCGGGCAGATCGTCGGCATCTCCGGCATCTGCGACCAGGCGGTCGGCCGTTTCTCCGCCGCGCACGCGGTGCTGTGGGAGGGCGGCCGCGTGACCGATCTAGGCAACCTCGGCGGCGTGGCCTGGAACACGCCGATGGCGATCAACCGCAACGGCGACGTGGTCGGTTTCGCCAACGTGCCCGGCGGCGCCACGCCGGGCTCGCTGAACGAGCACGCCTTCCTGTGGACGCGCGACGGCGGCATGCAGGATCTCGGCACGCTGGGGCCGGAGGACGTGCATAGCCAAGCGCTCGGCATCAACGACCGGCGCCAGGTGGTCGGCGTGTCCTGCACGGCGCACTTCGCCAGCTGCCGGCCGTTCCTCTGGCAGGACGGCGCGATGGTCGACCTGAACGCGCGCCTCGCCGCCGGTTACGACGGCGTGCTGGTCGCCGCGCAGGACATCAACGATCTCGGCCAGATCACCGGCCAGGCGTTCGATCCGGCCAGCGGCACGCTGAAGGCGTACTGGGCGATCCCGGCGGCGGGCGACAGCGCCGCCGCCGGCACGACCGCGATGCACGACGGCGTGCGCCTGCCGGTGCACGCGCGCCGCGCGCTGCTGCGCCGGCTCGGCTTCGGCACGGCGGCGGCCGAGCGTTGAGCGCGAAGGGCGGAAGCGCCGCGCCGCGGCGCTTCCGCCAGGACGCGGAGCGCCGCCGTGCGCGGCGCCGATCAGAGCAGCGGGATCAGCAGCAGCGCGACGATGTTGATGATCTTGATCAGCGGATTGACCGCCGGGCCGGCGGTGTCCTTGTACGGGTCGCCCACGGTGTCGCCGGTGACCGCCGCCTTGTGCGCGTCGGAGCCCTTGCCGCCGTGGTGGCCGTCCTCGATGTACTTCTTGGCGTTGTCCCAGGCGCCGCCGCCGGTGGTCATCGAGATGGCGACGAACAGGCCGGTGACGATGGTGCCGATCAAGAGACCGCCCAGCGCCTTCGGTCCGAGCAGCAGGCCGACGACGATCGGCACGATCACCGGCAGCAGCGAGGGCACGATCATCTCCTTGATCGCCGAGCGCGTCAGCATGTCCACCGCGCGGTCGTACTGCGGCTTGCCGGTGCCCTGCATGATGCCGGCGATCTCGCGGAACTGGCGACGCACTTCCTCGACCACCGCGCCGGCGGCGCGGCCGACCGCTTCCATCGCCATCGCGCCGAACAGGTAGGGGATCAGGCCGCCGATCAGCAGGCCGATGATCACCATGTGGTCGGACAGGTCGAAGGCGAAGGTTTCGCCCGGGTGCGCGGTCTGCAGGTTGTGCGTGTAGTCGGCGAACAGCACCAGCGCGGCCAGCGCGGCGGAGCCGATCGCATAGCCTTTGGTCACCGCCTTGGTGGTGTTGCCCACCGCGTCCAGCGGATCGGTGACGGCGCGCACTTCCGGCGGCAGCTCGCTCATCTCGGCGATGCCGCCGGCGTTGTCGGTGATCGGGCCGTAGGCGTCCAGCGCGACGATCATGCCGGCCATCGACAGCATCGCCGTGGCGGCGATGGCGATGCCGTACAGGCCGCCCAGCGCATACGCGCCCCAGATCGCCACGCACACCGCGATCACCGGCAGCGCGGTCGCCTTCATCGACACGCCGAGGCCGGCGATGATGTTGGTGCCATGGCCGGTGGTGGAGGCCTGCGCGATGTGGCGCACCGGCCGGAACTGCGTGCCGGTGTAGTACTCGGTGATCCACACGATGGCGCCGGTCAGCGCCAGGCCGATCAGCGCGCAGTAATAGAGATGCATCGCGCCGTGGCTGTTGTCGCCCATCATCGCGGTGGTGATCGGATAGAACGCGATCGCCGCCAGCACCGCGGAGACGATCACGCCGCGGTACAGCGCGCCCATGATCGAGCCGCCCGCCTTCACGCGCACGAAGAACGTGCCGATGATCGAGGCGACGATCGAGGCGCCGCCCAGCACCAGCGGATACAGCACGGCGTTGGCGCCGGCCTCGGCCGCCATCAGGCCGCCGAGCAGCATGGTGGCGATCACCGTCACCGCGTAGGTCTCGAACAGGTCGGCGGCCATGCCGGCGCAGTCGCCGACGTTGTCGCCGACGTTGTCGGCGATCACCGCCGGGTTGCGCGGGTCGTCCTCGGGAATGCCGGCCTCGACCTTGCCGACCAGGTCGGCGCCGACGTCGGCGCCCTTGGTGAAGATGCCGCCGCCGAGGCGCGCGAAGATCGAGATCAGCGAGGAGCCGAAGGCCAGGCCGACCAACGCGTGCAGCGCCGCCTCGCCCTCGAGACCGAAGCGCTGCAGCGCGAACCAGTAGCCGGCGACCCCGAGCAGGCCGAGGCCGACCACCAGCAGGCCGGTGATCGCGCCGCCGCGGAAGGCGACGTTCATCGCCGGCGTCAGGCCGGCGCGCGCGGCTTCGGCGGTGCGCACGTTGGCGCGCACCGAGACGTTCATGCCGATGTAGCCGGCGGCGCCGGACAGCAGCGCGCCGATCACGAAGCCGATCGCGGTCGGCCAGGTGAGAAAGAATCCGATCACCACGAACAGCGCCACGCCGACCATCGCGATGGTGGTGTACTGGCGGTTGAGGTAGGCGCGCGCGCCTTCCTGGATCGCCGCGGCGATTTCCTGCATGCGCGCGCTGCCGGCGGCCCTGGCCAGCACCCAGCGCACCGAGAACGCGCCGTACAAGATCGCGACGACCGCGCAGGCAAGCGCGATCCACAAGCCGTACTGCTGCAGCATCGACCCTCTCCCCTTGGATTGGACGAACGAGGCCGCCCGGAACGGGCGGCTCGCCCGAGTATAGCCAGCGCGCGCCGGCCGGCTTTGTGCGCTGCAGCGCGTGCGCGGGCCGGGGTTACACTGCGGCATGGCGACCTTTCACGCCATGCTGCCGAGACCGCCATGTTCACGCCGACGCTCGCCGAACGCCGCACCGCCTTCCGCCGCCTGCACGAGCGCGGCTGTTTCGTCATGCCGAACGCCTGGGACCCCGGCTCGGCGCGCGCGCTGCAGCAGCTCGGCTTCGCGGCGATCGCCAGCACCAGCGCCGGCTTCGCCTTCTCGCGCGGACGCGCCGACGGCGCGGTCGGCGTCGACGAGGTGCTGGCGCATTTGCGCGATCTCGTCGCCGCGACGCCGCTGCCGGTGAACGCCGACTTCGAGGACGGCCATGCGCGCGACCTGGATGCGCTGGCCGCCAACGTGCGCCGCTGCGTCGACACCGGCGTGGCCGGGCTGTCGATCGAGGACGCGAGCGGCGACGCCGCGCAGCCGCTGTATCCGCTCGAGGAAGCGGTCGCGCGCCTGCGCGCCGCGCGCGCGGCGATCGACGCCGCGGGCGGCGAGGTGCTGCTGGTCGCCCGCGCCGAGTGTTTCCTGGTCGGCCACCCCGATCCGCTGGCCGAATCGCTGCGCCGCCTCACCGCCTACGCGGAAGCCGGCGCCGACTGCCTGTTCGCGCCGGGTTTGCGCACGGAAGCGGAGATCGCCGCGGTGGTGGCGGCGGTGGCGCCGAAGCCGGTCAACGTGCTGGTCGGCTCCGCCGCGCCGTTCGACGTGGCGCGCCTCGCCGCGCTGGGCGTGCGCCGCATCAGCGTCGGCGGCGCGCTGGCGCGCGCGGCCTGGACCGGCTTCCTGCACGCCGCGCGCGCGTTGGCCGAAGGCCGCTTCGACGGCTTCGCCGGCGCGACGCCGCACGCCGAGCTGAACGCGATGTTCCGCGAGGCGCCGCGCGACTGATTGCGGCGCGCGTGCCTCGCCTCACCGCGCGCGCGGCGGGCCGCGGCGTGCGGTGGCGGCGCGCGAACGCTGCGGCGGCGGCGCCAGCACGGTGTCGCGCAGCCACGTGCGCAGCGCCGCGAGGTCGGGATGGGAGCCCGCGTCGGCAGCGTGGACGAAGTAATAGCCGTAGCCCGGCAGCGTCGGTCCGAACGGCTGCACCAGCACGCCCCGCGCGAGTTCATCGGCGACCAGCGTCAGGCTGAGCAGCGCGACGCCCTGGCCGGCGATCGCCGCCTGGATCGCATGGCTCTCGTCGCTGAAGGTGACGCCCGGCGCCGCCGGCGCACCGCGCAGGCCGGCGTGACGGAACCACAGCGGCCAGGTCGGCGCATCCTTCGCCGGCCGATGCCAGGCGAAATGCAGCAGCGTGTTCGCTGCCAGGTCCTGCGGGCGGCGCACGCCGAGCACGGGACTGCAGACGGGAGCGAAGCGGTCGCGCAGCAGCAGTTCCGCGCGCAGTCCCGTGTAGCCGCCGCGGCCGTAGCGCACGGCCGCGTCGACGCCACCGCCCCCCAGGCGGACCGTCTCCTCCGAGGCATGCAGGCGCAATTCGATCGCCGGATGTGCCGCGCGCAGGGCCGCCAGATTCGGCACCAGGCGCTGCGCTACGAAGGCGGGGGTGGCCGAAAGAGTAAGCGGTCGAAGCGCATCGCGATGGGTGAGGTCGGCCAAGGCGCGCGCCATCGCATCGAAGCCGTCGCGCAGGTGCGGATAGAGCTCGCGGCCGGTAGGCGTCAGCGACACCCGCCGGGTATGGCGTTCGAACAGGCGCACGCCGAGCAGTTCCTCCAGCCTGCGCACCTGATGGCTGATCGCGGTCGGCGTGACCGCGAGTTCGACGGCGGCGCGTCGAAAGCTCAACAGGCGCGCGGCCGCTTCGAAGGCGCGCAAGGCGGAGAGTGGCGGCAGGCGCCGAGGCGCGCTGTCTATGGGTGACATGTTCTCATCTATGCGAGGACAAATGATCGTTTGTCGCGGCGGCAGCGCAGTTTCTAGCATCTGCGCCATGTCCGCGCCGCACGCCGCCCGTGCGCGCGCTTCCCTTCGCCGTCACGCCAGGAACGCCATGATTACTTTGCTTCATCTCGATGCCAGCGCCCGCCCGGGCAGGTCCGGATTGCACGGTCACGGTTCACACAGCCGTCGCTTGAGCGCGCGGTTCGTCGCGCGCTGGCGCGACCTGCGGCCCGCCGACAGCGTAGTCTATCGCGATCTTGGCCAGCGACCGCCGGCGCCGGTCGACGCAGCGTGGGTGCACGCGGCTTTCACGCCGCCGACGGCGCGCTCGCCCTGGATGCAGCAGCGGCTGGCCGAAAGCGACATGCTGGTGGACGAACTGCTGCAGGCCGACGTGATCGTCGCCGGCGTGCCGATGTACAACTTCGGTCCGCCGGCCACGTTCAAGGCCTACGTCGACAACATCGTGCGGGTCGGCCGCACCTTCGGCTTCGATCGCAGCCGCGCCGGCGAGCCGTACTGGCCGCTGCTGGCGGAGCTCGGCAAGACGCTGGTGCTGGTCACCTCGCGCGGCGACTACGGCTACGCCGCCGGCGAACGCCTGGCGCCGCAGGACCACCTGGGGCCGTGGGTGCGCACGGCGTTCGGCTACATCGGCATCGGCGACGTGCACGAGGTGGCGGTGGAATACGACGAGTTCGGCGGCGAGCGTCTGCAGCAATCGCTCGAACGCGCGTCGGCCGATATCGATGCGCTGGCGGAGCGGCTGGCGCAACAGCACCCGCGTCGCGCGGCCTGATGCGGCAGCAGCCGAGCCGGCCGCCGCCGTTCCTTCCGCGGCTCAGCGGTCGGCGACGCGGTATTCCGGCAGCTTCTTCGCCACTGCCGCATTCTTCAGCCGCACGTACTTCGGCAGGCCGTCGGCGCCGTAGGGCGGCGCGGCCTCGCCGCGGATCAGCGGCGCGAGGTAGCGGCGCGCGGCGGCGGTGATGCCGTAGCCGTCGCGGCGGATGAAGCTCGGCGGCAGCTTCTTCTCGTGGTTGGCGATCTTCGCCAGCGGCGCCGGCGCGATCTTCCAGCGGTAGGGCGCGTCGGAGGTGCGCACGATCACCGGCATCACCGCGTTCTCGCCGGCCAGCGCGTACTCGACCGCGGCCTTGCCGACCGCCCAGGCCTGATCGTGGTCGGTCTTCGACGCGGCGTGGCGCGCCGAGCGTTGCAGGTAGTCGGGCAGCGCCCAGTGGTATTTGTAGCCGAGCTTCGCCTTGACCAGCGCCGCCAGCGCCGGCGCCACGCCGCCCAACTGCGCATGGCCGAACGCGTCGCGCGTGCCGGCTTCGGCGAGGAAGCGGCCCTCGGCGTTCTTCAGGCCTTCGGAGGCCACCACCACGCAGTAACCGACGCGCTCGACGGTGGCCTTCACGCGCGCCAGGAACGCGTCCTCGTCGAAGGTGATTTCCGGGAACAGGATCAGGTGCGGCGCGTCGTCGGGCCCGTTGCCGGCGAGGCCGGCGGCGGCGGCGATCCAGCCGGCGTGGCGGCCCATCACCTCGAGGATGAACACCTTGGTCGAGGACTCGTACATCGAGGCGACGTCGAGGCTCGCTTCCAGCACCGACAGCGCGGTGTACTTCGCCACCGAGCCGAAGCCGGGGCAGCAGTCGGTGACGGCGAGGTCGTTGTCGACCGTCTTCGGCACGCCGATGCAGGCAATCTCGTAGCCGAGCGCCTTGCCGACCTGCGAGATCTTGTGCGCGGTGTCGGCGGAGTCGTTGCCGCCGTTGTAGAGGAACCAGCGGATGTCGTGCGCGCGCAGCACGTCGATCAGGCGCGCGTACTGCGCACGGTTCTCTTCGATCGACTTCAGCTTGTAGCGGCAGGAGCCGAAGGCGCCGCCCGGCGTCCAGGCCAGCGCGCGGATCGCCGCGGCGGATTCCTTCGAGGTGTCGATCAGGTCCTCGCGCAGCGCGCCGAGGATGCCGTTGCGCGCGGCGTACACCTTCACGCCGTGCTTGCGCGCGGTGTCGATCACCGCGGCGGCGGTGGTGTTGATCACGGCGGTGACGCCGCCCGACTGCGCGTACAGAAGCTTGCCCACGGCCATGCTGCTTCTCCCGTCGAGTGGCCGCCGGCGTGCGCCGAGGCGGCGTTTCCCTTGCAATTCCGCGGCATGCAGCGCGGCGGCGGCCTTCGTCGGTTTGACGCGGGCCCTGCCGAACCGTTAGCGTTAGCGGCGATTTTTCCCCTTCAAGTCTACCGGATGACCGCGGCGCGCCGCGGCATTGCGGAAGGATTCCGGACTCCCATGCGACTCGTGTTACTCGGCGCGCCCGGCTCGGGCAAGGGCACCCAGGCCGCCCGCCTGAAAACGGAGCTGAAGGTGGCGCACATCTCCACCGGCGACCTGCTGCGCGCCGCCGTCGCCGCCGGCACGCCGCTGGGCCTGAAGGCCAAGGCGGTGATGGAGGCCGGCCAGCTGGTGTCCGACGACATCGTGCTCGGCATGCTGGAGGAGCGCGTCTCGCAGCCGGACGCGCGCAACGGCTTCATCCTCGACGGCTATCCGCGCAACCTGGCGCAGGCCGACGCGCTGGACGGCCTGCTGGCGCGGCTGGGCCAGCCGCTGGACGCGGTGGTCAAGCTGAAGGTGCCGAGCGAGGTGATCGTCGGCCGCACCGAGCTGCGCTTCAAGGCGGAGGGCCGCGCCGACGACAATCCGGAGACGGTGCGCAAGCGCCTCGCCGTGTACGCCGAGCAGACCGCGCCAGTGGCCGAGCACTACGCGAAGCTGGGCAAGCTGCAGGTGGTCGACGGCGTCGGCAGCGTGGACGAGGTCTATGCGCGCATCCTCGCCGCGCTCGGCCAGCGCAGCGCGGCCAACGCCTGACGTCCCCCCCTCGCCGCGGCGATGCCGCCGCCGTTCAGCCGCACGCCGTAGTCTTGGCCGACCGACCCCGCGCGGCGAACCGCCGCGGAAGCCCGCCGATGCGCGAACTGTTCCCGATCGTCCGTGACCTCTGCCTGCTGCGGCGCGGCCCGCAGGACCTGCCGTACGCGCCGCGGCTGCCGCTGTGGCTGGGACTGGCGCTGGTCGCGCTGCAGATGCTGGCCAGCGGCCTGCACGGCGGCGCCGGCGCCGGGCTGGCGGGCGGCATCGCCTCGGTGCTGTTCCTGCTCGGCGCCGTGTATCTGCTGCTCGCGCTGCGCGGCCAGCGCGCGCGCTACGTGCAGACGGCGAGCGCGCTGCTCGGCGTGCTGCTGGCGTTCTCGCTGCTGGCGCTGCCATTGGCGCTGGCGATGGGGCCGCGGCTCGACATGATGCATCCGACCGCGCTGCAGCTGGTGCTGGTGTGGCCGCTGCTTGGCATCGCCGTCTGGCAGCTCTGCGCGATCGCCCACGTGCTGCGCCACGCGCTGGAGGTGCCGTTCGCCGGCGGCCTGCTGCTGGCGCTGCTGCTCGGCATCGGCAACTTCGCGCTGGTGCAGAGCGTTTTCCCGGCCTGACCGATCCGAACCCGCGGCCCACGACACGCGCCATGCGCATCCACATCCTCGGCATCTGCGGCACCTTCATGGGCGGCATCGCCGCGCTGGCGCGCGAGCTCGGCCACGAGGTGGAAGGCTCCGACGCCAACGTCTACCCGCCGATGAGCACGCAGCTCGAAGCGCTGGGCATCGCGCTGAAGTCCGGCTACGCCGCCGAGCACCTGCAGCCGGCGCCGGACCTGGTGATCGTCGGCAACGCGCTGTCGCGCGGCAACCCGGCGGTCGAATACCTGCTGGACGCGCGCCTGCCCTACGTGTCCGGGCCGCAGTGGTTGGGCGAAACCCTGCTGCGCCGGCGCGAGGTGCTGGCGCTGGCCGGCACGCACGGCAAGACCACCACCACCAGCCTGCTGGCGCATCTGCTGGAGCGCGCCGGCATGGCGCCCGGCTTCCTGGTCGGCGGCGTGCCGGGCAATTTCGGCGTGTCGGCGCGGCTGGGGCAGGGCGCGCCGTTCGTGATCGAGGCCGACGAGTACGACACCGCCTTCTTCGACAAGCGCTCGAAGTTCGTGCACTACCGGCCGCGCATCGCCGTGCTCAACAACCTCGAGTACGACCACGCCGACATCTTCCCCGACGTCGCCGCGATCCAGCGCCAGTTCCATCATCTCGTGCGCACCGTGCCCGGCAACGGCCGGTTGATCGTCAACGCCGAAGACGCGCGTCTCGCCGAGGTGCTGGCGATGGGCTGCTGGACGCCGGTGGAAACTTTCGGCATCGAGCGCGGCGACTGGCGCGCGCGGCTGCTCGAAGCGGACGGCTCCGCCTTCGCGGTGACGCGCGGCGGCGGAACGATCGGCGAGGTGCGCTGGCCGCTGCTCGGCCGGCACAACGTGATGAACGCGCTGGCCGCGCTCGCCGCGGCCGCCGCCGCGGGCGCCGACCCGGCGGCGCTGCTGCCGGCCTTCGCCGGCTTCGCCAACGTCAAGCGCCGCATGGAACTGGTCGGCGAGCACGGCGGCGTGCGCGTCTACGATGATTTCGCCCACCATCCCACCGCGATCGCCACCACCCTCGCCGGCCTGCGCGCGCGCGTCGGCGCGGCGCGCATCCTGGTGGCGCTGGAGCCGCGCTCCAACTCGATGCGCCTTGGCGCGCACGCCGCCGAGCTGGCGCCCAGCCTGCGCGACGCCGACGCGGTGGTGTTCCTGCACCGGCCGGAGCTGCCGTGGGACGCGCAGCGCGTCACCACGGCCCTGGACGGGCGCGGCCGCACCGCGCCGACGGTGGACGCGCTGATCGCCGCGCTGCTCGCCGAGACGCGCCCCGGCGACCACGTGGTGTTCATGTCGAACGGCGGCTTCGAGGCCGCGCCGCGGCGCTTCGCCGAGGCCCTGCGGGCGGCAGGTTGAGCGGCGAAAACGCCGCGGGCGCGGGTGCTAGACTCGCGGCGTGGCGCCGCTCGACATACCGCTGTTTCCGCTGTCCGCCGTGCTGTTCCCCGGCGGGCCGCTGCAGTTGCGCATCTTCGAACCGCGCTATCTCGACATGGTGCGGGAGTGCGCGCGTTCCGGCGCCGGCTTCGGCGTCTGCCTGATCCTGCAGGGCCGCGAGGCCGGCGAGCCGGCGGTGCCAGCGGCGGTCGGCACGCTGGCGCGCATCACCGACTTCTACACGCTGCCCGACGGTCTGCTCGGCATCGCCGCGGAAGGCTGCGCGCGCTTCCGCGTGCTCGGCACGCGCGTGCGCGACAACGGCCTGATGCACGGCCGCGTGCGCTTCTGGCCGGACGAACCGCAACTGGTCGTGCCGCCCGAGCACGGTCTGCTGCCGATCATCCTCGAGCGCCTGGTCGAGCAGCTCGGCCCGCACTACAAGGACGCGCCGCGCGCCTGCTACGACGACGCCAGTTGGGTCGGCTTCCGCCTGGCCGAACTGCTGCCGCTGACCCGCACCGAGCGCCAGCAGCTGCTGGAGCTGACCGATCCGATCGAGCGCCTGCGCGCCCTGCGCGACAGCCTGCCGAGGTTCCAACGCGCATGAGCGGCACCCTGCAAGGCAAGACCCTGTTCATCACCGGCGCCTCGCGCGGCATCGGCCTGGCGATCGCGCGGCGCGCGGCGCGCGACGGCGCCAACGTCGCCATCGCGGCGAAGAGCGCGGTGCCGAATCCGAAGCTGCCCGGCACCATCCACACCGCCGCCGCCGAGATCGAGGCGGCCGGCGGCAAGGCGCTGGCGCTGAAGGTGGACATCCGCGAGGAGGCCGAGGTGCAGGCGGCGGTGGCGCAGACGGTGGAGCGCTTCGGCGGCATCGACATCCTGGTCAACAACGCCAGCGCGATCTGGCTGGCCGGCACCGCCGGCACGCCGATGAAGCGTTTCGACCTGATGCACCAGGTCAACACGCGCGGCACCTTCATGACCACCCAGGCCTGCCTGCCGCACCTGAAGAAGGCGGCCAATCCGCACGTGCTGATGCTGTCGCCGCCGCTGAACATGAAGCCGCGCTGGTTCCAGGCGCACACCGCCTACACCATCGCCAAGTACGGCATGAGCATGTGCGTGCTGGGCATGAGCGCCGAGTTCGCGCGCGACGGCATCGCCGTCAACGCGCTGTGGCCGAAGACGGTGATCGCCACCGCCGCGATCGCCATGCTGGGCGGCATGGTGCGGCCGGAGAACTGCCGCACGCCGGAGATCGTCGCCGACGCGGCGCACCGCATCCTGACGCGGCCGGCGCGCGAGTTCAGCGGCCGCTTCTGCATCGACGAGGACGTGCTGCGCGAGGCCGGCGTCGGCGACTTCGCCAAGTACGCGGTCGAACCCGGCGCGCAACTGTTGCCGGACTTCTTCCTCGATCCCGATTAGGGGGCATCCGAACCATCCGTCGCGCTCGCGATGGCGGGCATGGCGCCGGTCGATGATCGCGCCGCGCTCTTGAACTCGCCGGCGCGCGCCCCGATGGATCGCGACGATCCCCCCTGGAGCGAGCCGATGAAATACCTGCACAGCATGGTGCGCGTGCGCGATCTCGACGCCGCGCTGCGCTTCTACTGCGACGGCCTCGGCCTGCGCGAGGTGCGCCGGCGCGACTACCCGCAGGGCAAGTACACGCTGGTGTTCCTGGCCGCGCCGGAGAGCCCGGAGGCCGAGCTCGAGCTGACCTACAACTGGGACTCGACCGAGGACTACGGCTCGGCGCGCAACTTCGGCCATCTGGCGTTCCGCGTCGACGATATCTACGCCGTCTGCGAACGGCTGCAGCGTCTCGGCGTCACCATCAACCGGCCGCCGCGCGACGGTCACATGGCGTTCGTGCGCTCGCCCGACCTGATCTCGATCGAGCTGCTGCAGAAGGGCGAGGCGCTGCCGCCGCGCGAGCCGTGGGCGTCGATGCCGAATACGGGAAACTGGTAAAAGCGCGCGAATCGGAGTAGATGAAACGTCCGCGCCGCTCCGTTTCGGGCGGGGCGGGCGGGGCCGGCGGGTCTTGCCGGATCCATGCCGCTGGCGGCCGGTATTGAGCAACGTCAAGCCGCCGTCACGGCGCGGTGTTAAAAATGGCATCGCGGATTCCCGCGGGGGGCCCCGATGCGGGGAGCTCCCGGAAAAGCAGGGGGAGGCCGCCGAGCCGTGCCGCCGCTTGTGCGGCGGTCCGGTCGCGCGAGGTTTGCCGGCGCACGCTTCGTTCGCTCGTTGTCGGGTGGGTGGGGCCGGTGCGTGCGAGGGTGCCATGGGCGTGCAGGGACTCGAGGCGTCCACCCGCAGTCTGGCGTGGTTCGGCACGCCGGACCCGCAGATGCACCGCGCGCTGGCGCAGGCGGGGTGGCGGGTGGTCGCCATCGACCCTTGCGGCGACGACGCCGCCGCGATGATCCGCGGCATCGATGCCTGGGTGGCGCTGGTCGAGTTCGACGCGGAGACGCCGCTGCGCCTGGTCGAGCAGCTCGCCAGCCAGCATCCCGAGGTGCAATGGCTGGCGCTGGTGCAGCCGGACGAGCTGGCCAAGCCGGCGGTGCGCGACCTGATCCGCTTCGCCTTCTTCGACTATTTCACGCCGCCGCTGGACGTGGGCCAGCTCGGCCTGGCGCTCGGCCACGCCTGGGGCAAGGCGCGGCTGGGGCGCGTCGACGGCGCGCCCAAGGCCGTCGATCTCGACGGCATGGTGGGCGCCAGCCGCGCGATGCACGCGCTCGCGCTCAGGATCCGCAAGTTCGTGCCGGTGGACGTGGCGGTGCTGGTGACCGGCGAGACCGGCACCGGCAAGGAGCTGGCGGCGCGCACGCTGCACCGCCTGTCGGCGCGCGCGTCCGGACCGTTCGTCGCCATCAACTGCGGCGCGCTGCCGGAGAAGCTGGTGCAGTCGGAACTGTTCGGCCACGAGCGCGGCGCCTTCACCGACGCCGCCACGCGCAAGATCGGCCGCATCGAGGCCGCGCACGGCGGCACCGTGTTCCTGGACGAGATCGGCGACCTGCCGCTGGAGGCGCAGGCCAACCTGCTGCGCTTCCTGCAGGACGGCACCATCGAGCGCGTCGGCGGCCATCAGCCGATCCGCGTGGACGCACGCGTGGTCGCCGCCACGCACGTCGACCTGGAGCGCGCGGTCGCGGAGGGCAGCTTCCGCGAGGACCTCTACTACCGCCTGAACGTGCTGCGCCTGCACATGCCGTCGTTGCGCGAGCGCAACGGCGACGTCGAACTGCTGGCGCATCACTTTCTCGATGCCTTCCGCCGCGAGCACGGCACGCGCGTGCGCGGCTTCACCCAGGCGGCGAAGGACGCGATGGCGGCCTATCCCTGGCCCGGCAACGTGCGCGAACTGATGAACCGCGTGCGCCGCGCGGCGGTGATGGCCGACGGCCCGCTGATCACCCCCGCGCACCTCGAGCTCGCCGAACCCGACGGCATGCTGCCCGCGTTCTCGCTGGAGAGCGCGCGCGATTCCGCCGAGCGCGACATGATCCTCGACTGCCTGCGCGAGTCGCGCTTCAACGTCAGCGAGTGCGCGCGCCGCCTCAAGGTGTCGCGCGTCACCGTGTACCGGCTGTGCAAGAAGCACGGGCTGGCGCGTTCTAGAACGTCATCGGCAGACGGACCGTGAACAGCACGTCCGGCGTGTCGCGCGTCAGGCCGGCGCCGAGGGTCATGTTCAGCGTGCTGGTGTCGTTGATGCGGTAGGCGACGCCGACCAGCAGCGTGCCCAGCGTGGTGCGCACCGAGCCGGGCACGGTCTGGCCGTTCTGCTTGGTCGTGCCGACGATGCTCTGGTCGTAGCCGATGCTGAGCGAGGCTTTCTCGTTCAGCGCCAGGCCGAGACCGAGGTTGAACTCGATGATGTCGCCGGCGCGGACCTTGCCGAGGAATTCGGTGTTGCCGTCCAGCACGTGCCGGCTGACGTTGTCGCGTGCGAAGTTGTGCAGGTAGCTGATGCTGCCGAACAGCACCGCCGGGTCGGAGGCGTACAGCCAGGTCAGGCCGGGCTGCACCGCGTAGAAGCCGGAGCCGGTGGGCAGTTCCAGCGGCAGGCCGGTGCCGGTGGTGTTGCCGACGCAGCGCTGCACGCAGTCGGTGGTCACCTCGAACGGGTCGCGGCCAGTGCGCGACTTGAAGCGCACCCAGCCGACGTAGAACGGCTTCTCGTAGTCGCCGCGGTTCAACTGGTAGCGCACGGTGAACTCGGCGTCGCCGATGTCGCTGCCGCTGGCGTGGAACACGCGGTCGACGGCGGTGCCGGTGAACACCTCGCGGCTGACCGTGTCGCCGGAGCTGTGCACGTAGGGCACGCGCAGCTCGACTTCGAGGCGGTTGGTCAGGCCGTAGCGGCCGGTCAGCGCGGCGGTCAGCGTGGTCGTCTTCACCTCGCGCACGTCGATCAGGCCGATCAGCAGCGCCGGGATGATGGTGTAGCCGACCAGCGCCACGCGGTCGCTGGAGGAGTAGCCGTATTGCAGCGACGGCTCCAGCACGAACTTGCGGCGCGGCGTCAGCACGCCGGGCTGGTCGAAGATCGGCGCCACCTCGGGCGGACGCGTGGCCGATTCCGGCGCCTGGCCGACCGGCCGGCTCGGCGGCGCGGGTTCGGTCTGCGCCTGCGCGCCCGCGGCCTGCGGCGCCGCGCCGCGGCCCGTGCCGCCGCGGTGCTTGGCCAGCGTCTGCTCGTCCAGCGCGTGCTGCAGCCGGCCGAGCGCGGCCTCCTGCTCGGCCAGCTCGCGCTTCAGCGCTTCCAGGCGCGCGATGTGCGCGTCGACGTCCTGGCGCAGCGCGGCGTAGCGCGCGTCGCTGCCGGCGTCGTCGGCAGGCGCGTCCTGCGCCTGCGCGAGGCCGGCGGCGACCGCCAGGGTGAGACAGCCCAACGTACCGATGCAGCGCGTGCGCACGTGATTCATGCCGTTTCGCGCGGGGACCGCCGCGCCGCGCCGGCCGGAGCCGAACCGTCCGCCGGTGCTGCGCCCTCGCCGGTCGACCCGCCACGCCTCCCTTGCCTGCCCTGAATGCCCTCCGCGCCGCGCGGCGCGGCCCTCGTCTTCTTCCTACTTGCCGCCCGCTGCGCCGAATACCGCCGACTGCAGCGTGTTCATCGCGTTGATCGTCTTGAAGTCCTGCAGCGTGTTCACCGCCGCGTCGATGGTGATCTGGTTGCGGATCACCTGGTTGTCGAGCGTGTTCTGGATCACCGTCGCGCCGTAGGTGGTCGCCATCGTGGCCGGGTCGAAGGTGTTGCCCGGACCGTTGCGGATCCAGGTGACGCTGCCGACCATCGCCGCCAGCGC
>NZ_DF970151.1 GCF_000953855.2 Mizugakiibacter sediminis | reverse complement strand
CCGGCCGCCGCCGGCGCGGCATCGGCGCCCGCGTCGACATCCACCGGCCGCGCGTCCGCCGGCCGCGGCGGATCGACGTCGGCGCGGCCGAGGATCTTGGCGGCGAGGTGGCGCGCCCAGCGCGCCCGCGCCCAGCCTTCGAGGCCGCGGCTGGCGTCGGCGTCGTTGAACACCACGCGGCAGGCGCTGGCGTCCAGCAGGTCCTGCACGCGGTCGATCTGCGCCTCGACGGCGGCGTCGAGGTTGACCACCACGACGTCGACGCCGGCCAGCGCGTCGGCCGCCAGCGCGGTCGGCGCGCCCTCGTGGGCGATGCGCGCGCCGAGCTCGGTCAGCGCCGCGCGCAGCGGCGCGCCCAGCTCGGGATCCTCGAACAGCAGCGCGACGGTAGGCGGATGGGCCGTCATCTCAGACACGGCTCGCCTTCAGCGCGGCCTGCACTTCGCGCACCAGATCCATTTCCTGGTACGGCTTGCCGAGGTAGCGCTCGACGCCGATTTCCATCGCGCGCTGGCGGTGCTTCTCGCCGGTGCGCGAGGTGACCATGATGATCGGCACGTCCTTCAGGCGCGGGTCGTTCTTCATGTAGGTGGCCAGCTCGTAGCCGTCCATGCGCGGCATTTCGATATCGAGCAGCATCAGGTCGGGCACGCGTTCCTGCAGCTTCTCCACGGCGTCGAGGCCGTCCTTCGCGGTGACCACCTCGATGTCGTGGCGCTCCAGCACGCGACCGGTGACCTTGCGCATGGTGATGGAGTCGTCGACCACCATCACCAGCGGCTGGCGGCGCGGTTGCGTGACGGCGGGCGCCTGCGGCAGCGCCGGCTCCAACGCCACGCCTTCCACTTCCGCGCGCTCGCGCAGCGCGGCGGAACGGCGCACCAGCGGCGCCAGGTCGAGAATCATCACCACCGAGCCGTCGCCCATGATGGTGGCGCCGAAGATGCCGGGCACCGAGCTGACCTGCGGGCCGACCGACTTCACCACCACCTCGCGCGAGCCGATCACCGCGTCGATGCGCACCGCGGCGCGCTGGTCGCCGGTGCGGGTCATCAGCAGCGGCAGCTGCGTCTCGTCGCCGAGGTGCGCGGCCGGCACGCCGAGCAGCTGGGCGAGGTCGTGGATGGCGAAGGTCTCGCCGGCATAGGTGTAGCTGGGATCGGCTTCGGCGAGGCGGCGGTCGAGGTCGTCGCGGGCGATGCGCACCACGCCCTGCACCGACGACATCGGGATCGCGTAGGTGGTCTCGCCGAGACGCACCAGGATCGCCTGCGTCACCGCCAGGGTGAACGGCAGGCGGATGGTGAAGGTGGTGCCGCGGCCGCGTTCGGAATCGATCGCCAGCGTGCCGCCGAGCTGCTTGATCTCGCTGTGCACCACATCCATGCCGACGCCGCGGCCAGCGAGCTGCGTCACCGACTCCGCGGTGGAGAAGCCGGTTTCCAGCACGAAGCCGAACAGGTCGCGGTCGGAGAGCTGCGCGTCCGGCTTCATCAGCCCGCGCTCGATCGCCTTGCGGCGGATGGCGTCGCGGTCGAAGCCGCGGCCGTCGTCGGAGACGCGGATCACCACTTCCGTCGCCTCGCGGCTGACGCGGATGACGACCGTGCCCTCCTCCGGCTTGCCGGCGGCGCGGCGCTCGGCCGGCGTCTCGATGCCGTGCGCCAGCGCGTTGCGCAGCATGTGCTCGAACGGCGCCTTCATGCGCTCGAGCAGGTTGCGGTCCATTTCGCCCTGCGCGCCCTCGACGCGCAGCTGCGCGTGCTTGCCGACCTCCTGCGCCGCCTGGCGCAGGGTGCGGCGCAGCGACGGCACCAGCGAGTCGAACGGCACCATGCGGGTGCGCATCAGGCCTTCCTGCAGGTCGGAGCTGACGCGCGACTGCTGCAGCAGCAGGGTTTCCGACTGGCGGGTGAGGTCGTCCAGCAGGCCCTGGATCGACACCAGGTCGGAGACCGACTCGGCCAGCGCGCGCGAGAGCTGCTGCAGTTGCGAGAAGCGGTCCAGCTCGAGCGGGTCGAAGGTGGAGTCGCGGCCGGCCTCGTGCTCGCGCTGGTAGCGCGACAGGATCTGCGCCTCGGTCTCGATCTCGAGCTTGCGCAACTGCTCGCGCAGGCGGCTGACGGTCTGCTCGAACTCGACCAGATTGAAGCGGAAGGTCGAGATCTGCTGCTCCAGGCGCGAGCGGTAGATCGACACCTCGCCCGCGTAGTTGACCAGCGAATCGAGCAGCTCGGAGCGCACGCGGATCATTTCCTGCGGCGCGCGCGCCGGCTCCTCGAACGGTTCCGGCGCCGGCCGCGGCGCGGGACGCTGCGCGGCCGGTTTCGCTTCGGCGGCAGGCTGCGGCGCCGGCGCCTCGGCCGCGGCCGGCGGCACGGGCGCCATGGCGGCGGGCGCTTCCAGCGGCCGGCCTTCGGCCAGGGCCTCGAAGCGCGCGATCGCGTTGTCCGGCATGGCGATGGCGCGGCCGTGGGCGACGCGCTGCACCATGCCGTGCAGGCGATCGAAGCCGCGCTCCAGCGATTCCACGACCAACGGATCGGCCTGGCGGCGGCCCTCGCCGATCTGCTCGAGCAGGGTCTCCATGGCGTGGGCGAGGTCGCCGATCGGCGCCAGGCCGGCCATGCGCGCGCCGCCCTTCAGCGTGTGCAGGTCGCGCTGCAGGCCGCCGACCAGCTCGCGCTGGTGCGGCGCCTCGCGCAGCTTCGCCATCAGCGTGTCGGAATGGTCGAGGATGTCGGTGCCTTCCTGCACGAAGATCTCGAGCAGGTCGGTGTCGAGGTCGGGCAGGTCGAGCGGCCCCTCCGGATGCGGATCGTCGGGGAACGGCACGGCGGGCCGCGCGGCCGCGACCGGCGCCGCGGGCGCCTCCTCGGCGGGCGCCGCCGTCACGGCTGCGGGCGGCGTCTCGGCAACGGAGCCTTCCTGCGCCGCGCTCGCGGCGAGGTCGAGAGCGTCGATGACGGCATCGGGCGCCGGCATGACCGCGGCCTGCTGCGCGGACGCGTCGTCCGCCGCTTCCGTAGCGGACGGTTCTTCCGCCGGCGGCGCATCCGCGGGCGACGAGCTGAGCACGATCGCCTCGCCGAAATCGGCGAACTCGCCGAGGTCGAGGCCGATGCCGTGCTCCGCCGGCGTCTCGCCGGAAGCGGCGGTGTCGTCCAGCGCGGCCATCAACGCGGCCGTCAGGTCCTCGTCCGCGGCGCCGGCTTCCGGCAGCGCCATGCTGTCGGCGCCCGTCGCGGTCTCGTCGTCGGCAGGCGGGGGCGCGGCCTCCTCGTTGGCCTCCTCGTTGGCCGCCTCGGGTTCGTAGAACACGTGCGCGACCGTCGGCTCCGGCAGCGCGTCGCGCAGCGCGGCGATGCGCGCGGCCAGCGCGTCCGAGGCGGGCAGCTCGGGGCGCTCGGCGTCGAACTGCGCCATCACGTGGTCGACCAGGTCGGCCGCTTCGCGCAGCACGGCCACGCCGTCGGCGCCGGGCGCGGTTTCCAGCGCGCGCAGGCGCTTCAGGTAGGACTCCAGCGGCGCCAGCACGTGGCCGATCACCGGGATGTCGACCATCGCGATCGCGCCGTTCAGCGTGTGCACCGCGCGCAGCAGCGGCTCGCCCACCGCCGGCGCCTCGGTGGCGCACTGGGCGAGGTAGGCGCGCACGCTGCCGAGATGCTGGCCGACTTCGCTGCGCAGGATGTCCAGCAGCAGCGGATCGACCGGCGGCAGCACGGCCGCGGCGGACGCGGCCGCCGGCGCGGCGAAATCCGCGCCGGCGACGCCGGCCAGCGTCGCCGTCGGGATTTCCGCCGCCTGCGCGCGCGGACGCGGCACGCGGCGCTTGACGATGCGCTTGACCTTCTGCGTGCGCGGCGCGGCGACCTGCTCGACGCGCGCGCTTTCGCCGGCAGCGAGCCGGTCGGCCACGCTCATGATCGAAGCCAGCGGCGCGCTCGGCGCGCCTTCGCCGCGCAACGCGGCGAGCAGGCCGGGCAATGCATCGACCGCATGGCCGACCAGGGCGCGCACGTCCTCGTTGGGCGCGATCGTGCCGTCGAGCACGCGGTTCAGCATGTTCTCGACCTTCCAGCTGAACTCGCCCAGGGTCAACGCGCCGACCAGGCGGCCGGAGCCCTTCAGCGTGTGGAAGGAACGGCGCACCGGCTTCAGCGCCTCGAGATCCTCCGGATCGGAGGTCCACGCGGGCAGGTGGCGGCGCAGGTTCTCGATCTCCTCCTGCACCTCCTCGACGAACACCTCGCGGATCTCGGCGTCGATCTCGCCGGAGGCGGTTTCGAAACCGGCGTGCGCCGCCAGTTCGGCCTCGACCGGCACGTCCTCCTCGACCTCTTCCTCGATCTCGATCCAGTCGTCGTGGCCGGCATCCGCCGGCGGCGCGGTCGGCTCGGTCTCGGCCAGCTTCAGGCCGCGCAGCGGCTCGGCGTACGGTCCCGGCGTGTGCGCCTCGCCGACGACCAGGTCCTCGATGCCCCGGCCGGGCGCGATGCTGACCGGCTCGAACGGCGCCGCGTCTTCGCCGTCCGCACGGCGCTGCAGCTCGAGGCCGCTCAGGTCCAGGCTGTCGTCGGCGGCACCCGCGTCGCTCGGACGCAGCGAGGCGCTGCGGCCCTGCGGCAGGCTGTCGCCCCACTGCGGGAAATCGCCGGACGCGGCCGGCACTTCCGGCGGCGTCGTGGCTTCGCGCCGCGGCGGCACCGGCCAGTAGCCCAGCGCGGCGAGGCTCTGCTGCGTCACTTCGAGGATGCGGTCGCGTCCGCCGCGGTGCTCGCGCGCCGCTTCGAGGTAGTACTCGATCGACGCCAGCGCGTCGGCCAGCTTGTCCATCTGCTCCGCGGTGGGGATGCGGCGGTCGATGATCAGTTCGTTGTCGACGAAGCGGCCGATGCCGGCCAGCAGGTCGGCCGGGCGGTCGACGTCGAGCATGCGCAGCGCGCCGGCGATCTCCTCCAGCAGGCGCGGGATCTGCTCGACGCGCGCGTGGTCCCACGGCGATTCGATGAAGGCGACGATGTCCTCCTTCACCTTGCCGAGGTTCTGCGCGGCCTCGCGCATCAGCGCTTCGAGGATCTTGCGCGCCTCGGCCTTCGGCAGCGTCTCCGCCTCGCCGGTGTTCTCGACGCTGGCGCCGAGGCGGTCGATGTGGTCGTCCAGCGAGGCCTCGACGTACAGCAGCGCGCCGGCGACGTCGAGCAGCGTGCCCTCGTCGGCCGGACGCACGCGCGTGGCGATCTCCTCGACGATGCGGCGCTGTTCGCCGACCACGCGCCGCGGCACGCCCAGGCCGAGCATGCCGAGGGTGTCGCCGACGCGGTCGAGCAGCTCGGCCTGCGCGCCGAGCCGCGACGGGTCCTCGTCGCGCTGGCGCAGGAAAATGTCCAGCGATTCCTTGACGCGCAGCAGGTCTTCCTTGATCGCGTGCGCGACGGTGTCGAGCAGCGCGCGGTTGTGGCCGGAGATGGAGCCGCGGGCGTGCTCGATCTCCTTCTCGCTGGGCAGCAGCTGGTCGAGGCGGTAGGTGCGGCGGATCTGCGCGACGCGGCCGCTGGCCGGCGTCGCCTGCGCGGCGTAGTACAGCAGGTTGCGCACCAGTTCCTCGCCGTCGGCGTCGGCGAGCGCGTCCTCGCCGCGTTCGCCGAGCTGGCGCAGCGCGCGGTCGACGCGGCCGACCAACTGCTTCAGCGCCGAGCTGTCGGCGGTCAGCCGGCCGTGCTCCAGCGCTTCCAGCACGCCGCCGGCCACCCAGGCCATGCGGCGCGGCGGCAGCGTGTGGCAGAGCGCGGTGACGCCGTCGAGCACGCCGCGCATCTGCGCGAGGTGCGCCGCGGCGTCGCCCTGGCCGCGGAACCAGCCCAGCAGCGCCGGCTGGAAGCGCACGCGCAGCGCGGCGACCTCGCGCTTCAGCGTCGCCGCGTCCGCCGGCGTCGCCGCGCCCGGCACGTCGGGCGGCAGCGGCGCCTTCAGGTTCGGCGTGAACAGCACGTTCTCGGACAGCAGCTTCTCGCCGCGGCAGGCGCGCAGGTCGTTCAGCAGCGGCAGCAGGACGATCGGGATGTCCTTGTGGCCGCTCTGCAGGCGCTCGAGGTAGTCCGGCATCTGCACCATGCCGCGCATCAGCACGCCGTAGGCCTCGTCGCGCTGGCGCACCTGGTCGTCGAGCAGCGCCTGGGCGAGGCGCTCCATCTCCTCGACGACCATCGCCGCACCGTACAGCTCGACCATGCGCAGCGTGCCCTGCACCTGGTGCAGGTAGGTCGCGCAGAAGCGCATCAGGCTGGCGTCGGCCGGATCCTCGACGTAGGTCTCCAGCGCCTGCCGCGCCTGCTTCAGGGTCTCGTCGAGTTCCGCCTTGACCCAGTTGAGCGTGGTGAAGTCGATGTCTTCTTCGAGTCGCATGCGCGTGCCTCAGCGGTTGCGCAGGTAAGCGAGCGTGCCGGGACAGGCCACGCGGGTGAGCAGCGGGTGCGCGAATGCGGTGACCTCACCGGCGCCCAGCAGCAGCAGGCCGCCGGGCCGCAACAGGCCGGCGAGCTGCGCCAGCAGCTCGCGGCGGCGTTCGCGGGCGAAGTAGATCAGCACGTTCTGGCAGTAGATCAGGTCGAGCTGCTTCAGCGGCGCGCGGCCGGCGTCGAGCAGGTTGAGCATCGCGAAGCCGACCCGGCGGCGCAGGCGCTCGACCACGGTGAAGCTGTCCTCGCCGACCATCTCGACGTAGCCGGCGCGGTATTCCGGCGGGATCTCGCCGAGCCGCGAGGCGGGATAGACGGCGGCGCGCGCCGCCGCCAGCGCCGCATGGCTGACGTCGGTGGCGGTGACGCCGACGTAGGTCTGCGCCTCCGCGCCGCTCAGCGCGAGCTTGCGATCCAGCACCATGGCGAGGCTGTAGGCCTCCTCGCCGCTGGCGCAGCCGATGCTCCACGCGTGCAGCGCGCGCGCGCCGGCGCGCAGCTGCTCCGGCAGCCAGCGTTCGCCGATCAGCTGCAGCGAGGGCGGATGGCGGAAGAAGCGCGTCTCGTGGACGGTCAGGCGGTCGACCAGCGTGGTCCACTCGACCAGGCCGCTGCCTTCGGCGGCGACATGCGCGTAATAGCTGGCGTAGTCGGCGAAGCCGGCCTCGCGCATGCGTGCGCGCACCGCGCCGACCAGGAACGGCTTGCGCTCGGGCGCGACGACGACGCCGGTGCGCGCTTCCAGCAGGCGCACCCAGCGGGCGAATTCGGCGTCGTCCATCGGCGGCAGCGACGGATGGGACGACAGCGGGCCGAACGCGAGCGCCATGCCTGGACCATCCTCCGCAATCAAGCCGCGCCGCCTGCGCATGCGCGCGCCGCGCACGTCGGCCTGGCGCCGCGCGCGACGTCGGCGCGGCGGCGGTCGGGGCGGCGTTCGCGGGAACCGGTGCACACGATGCGGACGTTCCTCCGTCAATAGTTCGGCAGCTTGAAGTCCGCGACCGAACGGCGCAGGTCGGCGGCGAGCTGCGCCAGGTTGCCGATCGACTCGGCGGTCTGGCTGGCGCCGACCGAGGTCTGCGCGGTGATTTCCTGAATCACGTTCATCGTCGCCGAGATGTTGGTCGCCGCGGCCGACTGCTGGCGCGCCGCCTCGGAGATGTTCTGAATCAGGTCGGCGAGGTCGTTCGACACCTTTTCGATCTCGCCCAGTGCGGTGCCGGCGTCCTCGGCCAGGCGCGCGCCGGCGACCACCTCGGCGGTGGTCTGCTCCATCGAGCTGACCGCCTCGTTGGTGTCGGACTGAATCGTCTGCACCAGCGTCTCGATGCGCTTGGTGGCGTTGGAGGCGCGCTCGGCGAGGCGCTGCACCTCGTCGGCGACCACCGCGAAGCCGCGGCCCGCCTCGCCGGCCGAGGCGGCCTGGATGGCCGCGTTCAGCGCCAGGATGTTGGTCTGCTCGGCGATGTCGTTGATCAGTTCGACGATCGAGCCGATTTCCTGCGAGGACTCGCCGAGGCGCTTGATGCGCTTCGAGGTCTCCTGGATCTGCTCGCGGATCGAGTCCATGCCCTGGATCGTCTGGCGCACGATGCCGGCGCCCTTGGAGGCGATCTGCACCGAGCGCTGCGCCACTTCCGCCGATTCCGCCGAGTTCTTCGACACCTCGTCGATCGACACCGCGATCTCGTTGATCGCCGCCGACGCGGAGGTGATCTGCTGCGCCTGGTGCTCGGCGGCCTCGGCGAGGTGCATCGCGGTCGCCTGCGTCTCCTGCGCGGCCGCCGACACCTGCACGGCGGTCTCGTTGATCGTCGTCACCAGGCTGCGCAGCGCTTCCACCGCGAAGTTCACCGAGTCGGCGATCGCGCCGGTGATGTCCTCGGTCACCGTCGCCTTCACCGTCAGGTCGCCTTCGGCGAGCGATCCCATTTCGTCCAGCAGGCGCAGAATCGCCTCCTGGTTGCGCTGGTTCAGCTCGGCGGTGACCTGGCTGCGGCGGCGCTGGTCGTTGATCAGCGCCACCGCCAGCACGACCGCGCAGACCAGCGTGATCAGCGCGGCGATCGCGCCGATGATCAGATTCGGGAACGGCCGCAGCGTCGGCAGCTTGCCGAGGTTGGTCGCCACCTCGTTGGCGCGCAGCAGCACGTTCTGCGAATCCAGCGAGGCCTGGTTGGCGGCGTCCTTGACGTCCTGCAAGGTCGGCGCGGCGGTGATCAGCTTCTGCACCGGATCGCCGAGCTGGGTCCAGGTCTTCTGGATGTCCTCGAGGATCTGCCGCGCGCTGGCGTTGTCCATCGCACGGATGTTGAAGTCGGAGTTGCCCTCGATCAGGCCCTTCAGCACCGCGCTGTACAGCTGCGCGTCGCGCGACAGGCCGTCGGCGGCGGTGGCGGCGCCCTCGCCGCCCTGCAGGATCTCCTG
Organism: Mizugakiibacter sediminis; assembly: GCF_000953855.2. Lineage (GTDB taxonomy): Bacteria > Pseudomonadota > Gammaproteobacteria > Xanthomonadales > Rhodanobacteraceae > Mizugakiibacter > Mizugakiibacter sediminis. Next base: position 44,392 of record NZ_DF970151.1, on the reverse strand, counting down.
CACGCGGCGGATCATGCGGTCGGCGAGCAGCATCTGGCGCGCGGCGGTGAAGGTCTGCGCGGCGCTGCCGTTGCGCTGCTGCAGGATGTTCACCACCTCGTCCATGCGCGAGTTCAGGATCGGCATCTGCCGCGCGAACTGGCCGGCCTGATCGGCCGAGTTCAGCACCAGCGCGCGCGCGGCCAGCACCTTGCTGACGTCGCCGTTCAACTGGTTCCAGGCCTGGGTCAGCGCGGCCAGCGAGGTGCCGACGCCGGCCGCGGCGGTGGCGTAGCCGGGCATGCCGGTCTTCGGGTCGCCCTTGTTCAGGCGCTGCACGTCCGAATCCAGCGCGTTGCGGGTGCTGTCGAGCTCGTTGAACGACTCGATGTTGCCGCCGGCCGCCTCGAATGCGTACTTCGAGATCTGCTGCGAGACCACCTGGATCTGCGCCGCCAACTGGGCCGCCTGGCGTTCCTGGTCGTTCTTGATGTTCAACCAGACGAAGTCCACCACGGCGACCAGGAACGCCAGCACCATGACGAAAATCAGCAGACCATGGCTGCGTTCCTTACCGATTGCCCCCGACGTCGTGCTCATGCTTCACCTCACCCTGTCGCAAGCCGGGTTCATGCCGCAGCCTGCTGGAAATCCGGCGCACGCACCAGGTTGGTCATGCTGAACATGCCCCAGCGCGTTTCCCCCAACATCACGTTCTCCACCACGAACCTCGCCAGCCGCTCGTCTTCCTCGGCGTCGGCGCCGGCGCGCTGCTCCTCGGAAAAATTGCGCTGGCCCAGCACCTCGTCCACCAGCAACCCGACGCTGCCGCCCTGCTGGCGCACCAGCAGCACGCGGCTCTGATCGGCGATATGGCCGCGCTCGCCGGTGAGGAACTGGCGCAGGTCGATCACCGGCACCAGATTGCCGCGCACGTTGGCCACGCCCAGCAGCCAGCCGCGCGTGCCCGGCACCGGCGCCAGCGTCGGCATGGTCAGGATTTCGTTCACCTCGGCGATGCTGCTGACGAAATACCGCTCGCCGACGCGGAAACCGATGCCGCGCCATAAGCCGGGCGCCTCGATCTGCTCCGGCATGCCGGCGACGTGCGCCAGGCTGCGCCGCTCGTACGCGGCCAGCAGCTCGAACGGCATCAGCGGCGTGCCAGCACTCATCGTCGCGGCGGCCTCATGCAGCATGCGGGAGCAGGTTGTGGATGCGCGCCAGCAGCTCCTTCTCGCTCACCGGCTTGGTCAGGAAGTCCTTGGCGCCCTGGCGCAGGCCCCAGACGCGGTCGGTTTCCATCGACTTGGTGGTGATGATCAGGATCGGGATGTTCGCGGTGTCCGGGTCGCGCGACAGGGTGCGCGTCGCCTGGAAGCCGTTCATGCCCGGCATGATCACGTCCATGATCACCAAATCCGGCTTCGCGCGCTTGACCGCGGCGATGCCTTCCTCGGCGCTGGACGCGCTGGACACCTTGTGGCCGGCCTTCTCGAGCAGCGTGGTGAACACGCGTACGTCGGTGGGCGAGTCGTCGATGATGAAGATGTGTGCCATGAGTACCCCCTGTGATACGCGCGTCCGCAGCGGTCACTTCAGCTCGACGTGCCGGCGGATCGCCCCGAGCAGTTCCTCGCGCGTGAACGGTTTGGTCAGGTACTGTTCCGAACCGACGATGCGTCCACGCGCCTTGTCGAACAGGCCGTCCTTGGAGCTGAGCATGATGACCGGCGTCGAGCGGAACATCTGGTTGTTCTTGATCAATGCGCACGTCTGGTAGCCGTCCAGACGCGGCATCATGATGTCGACGAAAATGATGTGCGGCTGCAGGTCGGAGATCTTGGAGAGGGCCTCGAAGCCGTCCACCGCGGTCACAACCTCGCAGCCTTCCTTCTTGAGCAGGGTCTCGGCGGTGCGTCGGATGGTCTTGGAATCGTCGATGACCATGACGCGCAGCCCGGAGAGGCCACCCTGTTTTGCGTTGTCTTCCACTCTCGACCCCCAGCCGCCACCTCAAGGGTTCGGCAAAGTAAGCTTGCAAGTCGCGTGCCGCCGCAGTCGCTCGCGCCCACGGCCACGACGGGCCGCAGCGCCTTCGCGTCCGCGGCCCGCATGCATCGCCCGATGACCGATGTCGGCTGTTTAACCAATGTTTATCAAAGCTGTCAAGTTGAGTCCCTAAGCGACTGCCAGCCAACGCTTCTCGCACCGCCCCAACCGCCGGAGACCGACCATGCCGCTGACCGTCGCCGTCCTGATGGACCCGATCGAGAAGATCAAGATCCGCAAGGACTCCACCTTCGCCATGCTGCTGGAAGCGCAGCGGCGCGGACACCGCCTCGTATACACGACGATGGGCGGGCTTGCCGTGCGCGATGGCACACCTTGGGCACGCCTGGCGCCGCTCGGCGTGCGCGACGACCCCGCCGGCTGGTTCGAGCTGGGTGACGCGCGTTGGCAGGATCTGCGCGAGGTCGACGTGATCCTGGCGCGCCGCGACCCGCCGGTCGACGCCCAGTACGTGTACGACACCATGGTGCTGGAACTCGCCCAGCGCGGCGGCGTGCTGGTGGTCAACGACCCGCAGGGCCTGCGCGACGCCAACGAGAAGCTGTTCTCGCTGCAGTTTCCGCAGTGCTGCCCGCCCACGCTGGTGGCGCGCGACCGCGGCGAGCTGAAGCGTTTCGCCGCCGAGCACGGCGAGATCGTGGTCAAGCCGCTGGACGGCATGGGCGGCCGCGGCATCTTCCGTACCCGTCACGACGACCCCAACCTCAACGTGATCCTGGAGACCGTGGTCGGCGACGGCAGCCAGCTCGCGGTGGCGCAGCGCTACATCCCGGACATCGTCAAGGGCGACAAGCGCATCCTGATGGTGAACGGCGAGCCGATCCCCTACGCGCTGGCGCGCATCCCGCAGGGCACCGATTTCCGCGGCAACCTCGCCGCCGGCGGCCGCGGCGAGGGTATTCCGCTGAGCGAACGCGACCGTTGGATCGCCGCCCAGGTCGGCCCCGAGTTGAAGCGACGCGGCCTGATCTTCGTCGGCCTCGACGTGATCGGCGACTGGCTGACCGAGATCAACGTCACATCGCCGACCTGCATCCGCGAGCTGGACGCGCAGTTCGGCATTAATATCGCCGGAACGCTGTTCGACGCGATCGAAGCCGCCCGTTCGTGAGTCACGCCGCCCGCACCAGCGCCGACCGCTTCGGCGTCACCCTGCTGTTCTCGCTGATCGTGCACGCGGTGGTGGCGCTCGGCCTCACCTTCGAGTTCGCCAAGCCGGCGCCCAGCCTGCCGGCGCTGGACGTGACCCTGGTGAACGCCGCCAACGCCGAGGCGCCGGACAAGGCCGACTTCCTCGCCCAGGCCAACAACCGCGGCGGCGGCGACGCCGACCGCGCGCGGCGCCCTTCGCAGACGTTCTCCAGCCCGCTGCCGAAGCCGGACGCCGGCATCGCGCCGCGGCCGCTTTCGCCCGCGGCGCCCAAGCGCAGCGACGCCGGCGGGCCGCAGGTGCTCACCCGCGCACGCTCCGACTACCAGGCGCCGAGCGACCCCGACCGGCGCGCGCAGCCGGTGCAGGCGCAGCAGCGCTCCGAGCTGACCGTGGACCGCCGCCTGGAGATGGCGCGGCTGGCCGCCGAGGTGCGGCAGGAATCCGAGGCGCTGGCCAAGCGTCCGCGCAAGAAGTTCATCTCCGCCAACACCCGCGAGTACGCCTACGCCGCCTACATGAAGGCCTGGGTGACCCGCATCGAGCGCATCGGCAACCTGAACTACCCCGACGAGGCGCGCCGCCGCCAGTTGCACGGCGACCTGGTGCTGACCGTCGGCCTGAACCGCGACGGCACGATCAAGAGCATGGACGTGATCCAGTCCAGCGGCCACAAGGTGCTGGACGACGCCGCCATGCGCATCGTGCGCCTGGCCGCGCCGTTCCCGCCGATCCCGCACGCCGGGGATCGCATCGACGAGCTGTACATCACCCGCACCTGGCAGTTCCTGCCGGGCGATGTCCTGCGGAATCGGTGAGGCGCGCGGGGAGCAGGGTTGAGGGAACAGGGGCGGTGCCGGACGCGTCGCTTCGATGATCCCTTTCGCACGCCCCCTTCCCGCGCCGCCCGCACTTTCCCCGCTCCCTCAACCCCGCTCCCTGCTCCGCGTACAATAACGCCATGCGCGAAGCCACCTTCCTGTCCGGCCATTTCCTGATCGCCATGCCGTCGCTGGGCGACTCGCAGTTCGCGCGCAGCGTCACCTTCCTCTGCCAGCACGGCGAGGAGGGGGCGATGGGGCTGCTGGTCAACCGCGTGTCCGACTATTGCCTGGGCGACGTGCTGGCGCAGATGAAACTGCCGTGCGAGGACAGCCACATCAACGAGGCGCCGGTGCTGTTCGGCGGGCCGGTGCAGCCGGAACGCGGCTTCGTGCTGCACGAGGCGGGCGGCAACTGGGACTCGAGTTTCCGCATCAACGAGCGGCTGGCGGTCACCACCTCGCGCGACATCCTGGCGGCGATGGCGGAAGGCCGCGGCCCGCGCCGCGCGCTGGTGGCGCTCGGCTATGCCGGCTGGAGCCCGGGCCAGCTCGAACAGGAAATGCGCGAGAACAGCTGGCTGACCGTCGAGGCCAACGAACAGATCCTGTTCGAGACGCCGCTGGAGCAGCGCTGGAGCGCCGCCGCGGCGCTGGTCGGCATCGACCTCTCGCAGCTCACCGGCTACGCCGGGCACGCATGAGCTGCGTGCTCGGATTCGACTACGGCACGCGGATGATCGGCATCGCGGTGGGCCATCGGCTCACCGGCGGCGCGCGCGAGCTCGCGGCGCTGGCCGCGCCGCGCGGCGAGCCCGATTGGGCGCGCCTCGACGCGCTGCTGGCGGAATGGAAACCCGACGCACTGGTGGTCGGCCTGCCGCTGACGCTGGACGGCGGCGAGCAGCCCGCCAGCCGCGGCGCACGCGCGTTCGCGCGCCGGCTGGAGAGGCGCTACCGCCTGCCCGTGCACCTCGTCGACGAACGCCACACCTCGCAGGAGGCGGCGCAGCGCTTCGCCGCGCAGCGCGCCGCCGGCCTGAAACGCCGCCGCGACGCGCAGGCGATCGACGCGCTGGCCGCCGCCGTCATCCTGGAAAGCTGGCTCGCCTCCCACCCATGACCACCGAACGTCTGCGCCACCTCACCACCCTCGAAGGCCTCGACCGCGCCACGCTGACGCGCCTGCTCGACCGCGCCGAGGCGATCCGCCGCGACGGCGCGCCGCGCGACCTGCTCGCCGGCCGCACCGTGCTGAACCTGTTCTTCGAACACTCGACGCGCACACGCACCTCGTTCGAACTGGCGGCGAAGCGCCTCGGCGCCGACGTGGTCAACTTCGACGTCGCGCTGTCCTCGACCCACAAGGGCGAATCGCTGCTCGACACCCTGCACACGCTGGAGGCGATGCGCCTCGACGCGCTGGTGGTGCGGCACCGGGAGGACGGCACGCCGGACCTGCTGGCGCGGCATGCGCGCAGCGCGGTCGCCGTGGTCAACGCCGGCGACGGCCGCCGCGCGCATCCCACCCAGGGCCTGCTGGACGCGCTGACCATCCGCCAGCACCGCCCCGACCTCGACCGCCTCACGGTGACGATCTGCGGCGACATCCGCCATTCGCGCGTGGCGCGCTCCGACGTGCACGCGCTCGCCACGCTGGGCGTCGGCGAGATCCGCCTGTGCGCGCCGCCGGCGCTGCAGCCGCAGCCGGCGGAATTCCCGCGCTGCCGCATCTTCGACGACTTCGACGCGGCGCTGGCCGGCGCCGACGTGGCGATCATGCTGCGCATCCAGAAGGAGCGCATCGCCGACGCGCTGCCCGACGACGGCGCCTACTTCCTGCGCTACGGCCTGGACGCGCGCCGCCTGGCGCTGGCGCGGCCGGGCTGTCTGGTGATGCACCCCGGCCCGATCAACCGCGGCATCGAGATCGCCGACGAAGTGGCCGACGGGCCGCAGTCGCGCATCCTCGACCAGGTCGCCAACGGCGTGTTCGTGCGCATGGCGGTGCTGGCCGAACTGCTGGGTCGCTGAGGTCGGCACGCCGCCGCCGCGCTGCGCAACCCGCGCCAGCCGGTGCCGGGCATGGCCGCCGCCGACGGGGCGGCAGGGTCGAATTCGCGCTGGCGCCGCCGAGGCCGAAGCTGCGCGAGTTGCGGGTGGCTCGGGCCCATGCCCTCGCCGCGCGGCGGCGTCCGCAGACGCGAAGGCCGCCCGCGGGCGGCCTTCGTCGTTCATGCGGCGGACGCGCGGCGGTTCAGAAACGCCGGCCGGGATCGTTGGATTCGACCAGGTCGACGCCGTCCAGCCCCTGGCTGAGCGTGTGCGCGTCGCCGCCCTGCGCCAGCTTGATGCGCAGGCGCACCTCGTTGGCCGAGTCGGCGTGGCGCAGCGCGTCCTCGTAGGAGATCTCGCCGGCCTGGTACAGCTCGAACAGGCTCTGGTCGAAGGTCTTCATGCCGAGGTTGGTCGACTCCTTCATCACGTCCTTGAGCTTGTGGATCTCGCCCTTGCGGATGTAGTCGGCGACCAGCGGCGTGCCCAGCATCACTTCCATCGCCACGCGGCGCGCCTTGCCGTCCGGCGTCGGGATCAGCTGCTGCGCGACGATGCCCTTCAGGTTCAGCGACAGGTCCATGAACAGCTGCGGCCGCCGGTCCTCGGGGAAGAAGTGGATGATGCGGTCGATCGCCTGGTTGGCGTTGTTGGCGTGCAGCGTGCACAGGCACAGGTGGCCCGTTTCCGAGAAGTTGATGGCGTGCTCCATCGTCTCGCGGGTGCGCACCTCGCCGATCAGGATCACGTCGGGCGCCTGGCGCAGGGTGTTCTTCAGCGCGTTTTCCCAGCTGTCGGTATCGATGCCGACCTCGCGCTGGGTGATGATGCAGCCCTCGTGCTTGTGCACGTACTCGATCGGGTCCTCGATGGTGATGATGTGGCCGGTCGAGTTCTGGTTGCGGTAGCCGACCATCGCCGCCAGCGAGGTCGATTTGCCGGTGCCGGTGGCGCCGACGAAGATGATGATGCCGCGTTTGGTCATCGCCAGCTGCTTGATGATCGGCGGCAGGTTCAGCTCCTCGATCGTCGGGATCTTGGTCTCGATGCGGCGCAGCACCATGCCGACGCAGTTGCGCTGGTAGAAGCACGAGACGCGGAAACGGCCGACGCCGGTGACGCTGATGGCGAACTGGCACTCGTGGGTCTTCTCGAACTCCTCGCGCTGCGCCGGCGTCATCACGTTCAGCACCATGTCGCGCGACTGCTGCGCCGTCAGCGCGTTTTGCGTGATCGGCACGATGCGGCCGTTGACCTTCATGCTGGGCGCGACGCCGGCCGTGATGAACAGGTCGGACGCCTTCTTGTGCACCATCAGTTTGAGGAAGGAGGTGAAATCGATGTCGCTCATGGTGTCGCTCCCGGGACTCGGGACTCGGGACTCGGGACTCGGCAAAGCGATTCTCGCCAAGCGTGTTCCGAAGCCGTACGTCCAATCCCTGCGCTGAATTGCATCGGCGGCCTTTCGCGCCGCCTTTCGAGTCCCGGGTCCCCAGTCCCGAGTCCCGCCCTCACTTGAAGATTTCCTTGTTCTTGGCGTACTCCATCGCCTGCTGTCGCGTCACCAGGCCGCGCTTGACGAGGTCCTGCAGGCACTGGTCCAGGGTCTGCATGCCGTATTGCTGGCCGGTCTGGATCGAGGAATACATCTGCGCGACCTTGTCCTCGCGGATCAGGTTGCGGATGGCCGGGATGCCGACCATGATCTCGTGCGCGGCGATGCGGCCGCCGCCGACCTTCTTCAGCAGCGACTGCGAGATCACCGCGCGCAGCGACTCCGACAGCATCGAGCGCACCATCGGCTTCTCGCCGGCGGGGAACACGTCGATGATGCGGTCGATGGTCTTGGCGGCCGACGAGGTGTGCAGGGTGGCGAACACCAGGTGGCCGGTCTCGGCGGCGGTCAGGGCCAGGCGGATGGTCTCGATGTCGCGCATCTCGCCGACCAGGATGTAGTCGGGGTCCTCGCGCAGCGCCGAGCGCAGCGCCTCGTTGAAGCCGTGCGTGTCGCGGTGCACCTCGCGCTGGTTGATCAAGCACTTCTGCGCGGTGTGCACGAACTCGATCGGGTCCTCGATGGTGAGGATGTGCCCGTACTCGTTCTTGTTGATGTGGTCGATCATCGCCGCCAGCGTGGTCGACTTGCCGGAACCGGTCGGGCCGGTGACCAGGATCAAGCCCTGGGGCTGCGCGATCAGCTCCTTGAAGATCTTCGGCGCGCCGAGGTCCTCCAGCGTCAGCACCTCGGAGGGAATGGTGCGGAACACGGCGCCGGCGCCGCGGTTCTGGTTGAACGCGTTGACGCGGAAGCGCGCCAGGCCGGGGATCTCGAACGAGAAGTCGACCTCGAGGAATTCTTCGTAGTCGCGCCGCTGCTTGTCCGACATGATGTCGTACACCAGCGAGTGCACCTGCTTGTGGTCGAGCGACGGGATGTTGATGCGGCGCACGTCGCCGTCGACGCGGATCATCGGCGGCAGGCCTGCGGACAGATGCAGGTCCGAAGCCTTATTCTTGACGGAGAACGCCAGCAGCTCGGCGATATCCATGTACGGCACCCCCAGGTTCGAACAAGAAACGCGCGCCCCTCGCCGCGGGCAGTATAACCACAGCCCAACGCCCGCGGCGCGCGGCGCGGAGGACGCATGAGCGCGCCGGCGGCGGCGCTGGCCGCGGTACGTGCGCGCATCGACGAGGCGGCGGCACGGGCGGGGCATCCGGTCGCGCTGGTCGCGGTGTCCAAGACCCAGCCGGCCGCCGCCGTGCGCGCGCTCGCCGCGGCCGGCCAGCGCGCGTTCGGCGAGAACTATGTCCAGGAAGCCCTGGCCAAGCAGCGCGAGCTGGCCGATCTCGCGCTGGAATGGCATTGCATCGGTCCCCTCCAATCCAACAAGTGCCGCGAAGTCGCCGCGCATTTCGCCTGGCTGCAGAGCCTCGACCGCGAAAAACTGATCGAACCGCTGTCGCGCCACCGCCCGCCCGACCTGCCGCCGCTGAACGTGCTGGTGCAGGTCAACATCGACGCCGAGGCCAGCAAGTCCGGCTGCGCGCCCGCCGACGTGCCGCGTCTCGCCGCCGCTGCCGCCGCCGCGCCCGGCCTGCGCCTGCGCGGGCTGATGGCGATCCCGCAGCCGGCCGAACCGGCACGGCGGCGCGCCGCATTCGCGCGCATGCGCGCGCTGTTCGACGCGCTCGCCCGCGACCACGCCGACGTCGATACCTTGTCGATGGGCATGTCCGACGACTTCGAGCTGGCCATCGCCGAGGGCGCCACCATGGTGCGCGTCGGCAGCGCCCTGTTCGGGCCGCGCGGCTAAGCTAGGCCATCCACGCAAGGGAAAACGTGCAATGAATCGCATCACGTTCATCGGCGGCGGCAACATGGCGCGCAGCCTGATCGGCGGCCTGGTGCGCACCGGCACCGCCGGGGCGGCGATCGCCGTGGCCGAACCGCTCGCCGATGCGCGCGAGGCGTTGGCGCGCGAGTTCGGCGTCGCCGCCTATGCCGACAACGCCGAGGCCGCGCGCGGCGCCGACGTGCTGGTGCTGGCGGTGAAGCCGCAGGTGATGCGCCGGGTCTGCGAAGGGCTGGCGCCGGCCGTGCAGGCCGCCCGCCCGCTGGTGATCTCGGTCGCCGCGGGCATCCGCCTCGCCCAGCTCGAGCGCTGGCTGGGCGGCCGCCTGCCGATCGTGCGCGGCATGCCGAACACGCCGGCGCTGATCGGCGCCGGCGCCACCGGCATGGTCGCCAACCTGCGCGTCGGCCCGCCGCAGCGCGCCCAGGCCGAGCACGTGCTCGGCGCCGCCGGCCTGGCGGTGTGGATCGACGACGAGGCGCAGATGGACACCGTCACCGCGCTGTCCGGCTCCGGTCCGGCCTACTTCTTCCTGCTGGTCGAGGCGCTGGAAGACGCCGCCGCGAAGCAGGGCATGCCGCGCGAGACCGCGCGCCGTCTCGCCGTGCAGACCTGCCTCGGCGCCGGCCGCATGCTGGCCGAGGGCGGCGAGCCGCCCGCCGCGCTGCGCCGGCGCGTCACCTCGCCCGGCGGCACCACCCAGGCGGCGCTGGACACCTTCGCCGCCGGCGGCTTCGCGGCGCTGGTCGCCGACGCCGTCGCCGCCGCCACCCGCCGCGGCGCCGAGCTGTCGGCGCAGCTCGGCGACTGACATCATTCGCTTGCCAACCCGCGGGACTCGACATGGGCTACTTCGCCAACGCCGCACAGATCCTGATCCAGTTCGTGTTCGGCGCGATCATCGGACTGTTCGTGCTGCGCATGCTCGCCGAGGCGGTGCGCGCGGACTTCTACAACCCGATCTGCCAGTTCCTCTACCGCACCACCAACCCGGTGCTGACGCCGCTGCGCCGCGTGGTGCCGACGTTCCGCCGCATCAACCTCGCCGCGCTGCTGGTCGCCTGGCTGGTCGAGGTGCTGAAGCTGGTGCTGTTGTTCGCGCTGGCCGCGGGCGTGCTGCCGGGATTGCTCGGCCTGGTGGTGATGGCGCTGGCCGAGCTGATCGATTTCCTGCTGGTGCTCTACCTCGCGCTGGTGTTCGCCTGGGCGCTGATGAGCTTCCTCTCCGTCGACGCCGGCCATCCGCTGATCCCGCTGGTCGGCCGGCTGGTGGAGCCGCTGCTGCGTCCGCTGCGGCGCCGGCTGCCGGCGCTGGGCGGCCTGGATTTCTCGCCGGCGGTGGCGATGCTGGCGATCGTGCTGGCGCGCGTGCTGCTGGTCGAGCCGCTGTTCGACTTCGGCCGCCGGCTGGCGCTGTAAGCCCCGCGTCTCCGGCCCGTTCCACGTTCGGGGAGCCCGCCGGTCGCGGGTGTATGATTCGGACAGGTCGCCACGGGAGGCCCGGGTCATGAAACACGCCCTGCGCATCACGTTGATCGGCGCCGCGCTGGCGCTGCTGCTCCTGCTGGTGCCGCGCGGCGCCGCCGCCGCGCAGGCCGAGCGCTTCGGCGACTACATCGTCTACTACAGCGCGCTCGCCACCGACCAGTTGCCGCCGGAAGTGGCGAAGACCTACGGCTTCGTGCGCTCGAGCCACCGCGGCCTGCTGAACGTCGCGGTCAAGCGCGGCGCCGCCGACGCCACCGCCGTCGCGGTCGCCGCCGAGGTCAGCGGCAGCGCCACCAACCTGGCCAACCAGCGCACGACGGTGCGCTTCCGCGAAGTCCGCGACGGCGACGCGATCTACTACCTCGGCGAATTCCCGGTCAGCGGCGCCGACACCATGCGCTTCGAGCTGAAGGTGACGCCGGCCGGCGGCGCCACGCACACGCTCAGCTTCAGCCAGAACTACGTCACCGACTGAGCGCCGTCGCGCTCAGCTTCGCCCATCGCTGCGCGTCGCCCAGGTGGCGATGATCCGATGCAGCGCGTCCAGCCCGTCGAACAGCGCGGCCGGGCCGGGCTGCAGGATGATCGGCGACTTGATCTCGTGCAGTTCGCCGTCGCGCACCGCCGGGATCGCCTGCCAGCCGGGACGCGCGGCCATCTGTTCGGGGCGGAATTTCTTGCCGCACCAGGAGGCGAGGATCAGGTCCGGCCGGCGGCGCGCCACCTCGTCCGCATCGGCGAGGATGCGGTCGCGCGCCAGCGGGCGTTCGGCCAGCTCGGGAAACACGTCGTCGCCGCCGGCGATGCGGATCAGCTCGGCGACCCAGCGGATGCCGGAGATCATCGGCGCGTCCCATTCCTCGAAGTACACGCGCGGCCGCCGCGGCAACCGCGCCGCCGCCGCGCGCACCGCATCGAGGTGCGCTTCCGCCCGGCGCGCGTAGGCCTCGGCGCGTTCCGCCGCGCCGACCATCGCGCCGAGGCGGCGGATGTAGCCGAGGATGCCGTCGACGCTGCGGTGGTTGCTGATCCACACCTCGACGCCGGCGCGGATCAGCGCCTGCGCGATGTCGGCCTGGATGTCGGAGAAGCCGATCACGAGGTCCGGCTGCAGCTTCAGGATCTCGTCGATCCTGGCGCTGGTGAACGCGCTGACCTTGGGCTTCTCGCGCCGCGCCTGCGGCGGCCGCACGGTGAAGCCGGAGATGCCGACGACGCGCCGCTGCTCGCCGAGCGCGTACAGCACTTCGGTGGGCTCCTCCGTCAGGCAGACGATGCGCTGCGGGTAGGGATCGCCCATCGCTCAGTGCCCGACCACGGTGACCGTGACCTTGCGCTGGTGCGGCTCGGTGCGGTGCTCCCACAGGAACACGCCCTGCCAGGTGCCGAGCAGCAGCTTGCCGGCATGCACCGGCAGCGACAGCGAGACGCCGGTCAGCACCGAGCGCACGTGCGCCGACATGTCGTCCGGACCCTCGGCGTCGTGCTCAAACAGCGCGTCGCCGTCGACCACCAGGCGCGCGAACCAGCGCTCGAGGTCGCCGCGCACGGTCGCATCGGCGTTCTCGCAGAGGATCAGCGAGCAACTGGTGTGGTGCACGAACACGTGCGCCAGCCCGGTGTGCACGCCGCTCTGCAGCAGCGCCTCGCGCACGCGCTCGGTGATCTCGGTGAAGCCGCGCCCGCGCGTGTGCACGCCGAAGCTGGACTGCGCGACGTGGGTGGCGGGCTGGGCGTGGCTCATGGATACAGCTCGCGGCGCTGCCAGCGGCCGTCGACGTATTCCCACAGCACGCGCTCGTGCATGCGGAACTGCGCGCCGTACCAGAACTCGACGCGATCCGGCACCACGCGATAGCCGCCCCAGTGCGGCGGCCGCGGCACGTCGCGGCCGGCGAACTCGCGCTCGTAGTGCGCGACGCGCTGCTCGAAAATGGCGCGGTCGGGCAGGGTCTGCGACTGCAGCGAGGCCCAGGCGCCGATCTGGCTGAGCCGCGGGCGCGTGGCGAAATAGGCGTCGGAGTCGGCCGCCGGCAGCGGCTCGACCGCGCCCTCGACGCGCACCTGCACGCCCTCGCGCAGCGTCTTCCAGTGGAAGCACAGCGCCGCCTGCGGATGGCGGGCGATCTGCGCGCCCTTGGCGCTGGTGTAGTTGGTGAAGAAGCGGAAGCCGTCGGCGTCGACGCCCTTCAGCAGCACGATGCGCGCGGAGACGCGGCCATCGTCGTCGGCGGTGGCCAGGGTCATCGCGGTCGGCTCGGGATCGCCGGCGGCGCTGGCCTCGGTCAGCAGGGTGCGGAAGGTATCGAGGATTTCGGGGCTCAGCATGCGGCCTCGCGGATGCGGTGGCGGCGTCCGCGCCGGTATGCTCGCCGCGACCGGCGGGGGACGCATGATCGGCGGAGATGCTAGCACGGGCCCGGCGGCGCTCGCGGCGCCGCTGCTGCGGTACTACGCCGCGCGCATCGCGCGGGCGCGGCGGCCGTTCGTGCTGGGCATCTCCGGCCTGCAGGGCAGCGGCAAGAGCACGTTGGCGCGGGCGCTGCTGCGCGAGGCGCGGCGCCGGGGCCTCTCCGCGGTCGCGCTGTCGCTGGACGACGTCTATCACGGACGCCGCGCGCGCGCCGCGCTGGCGCGCCGCGTGCACCCGCTGTTCGCCACGCGCGGCGTGCCGGGCACGCACGACCTCGCCCTGCTGACGCGCACGCTCGAGGCGCTCGCCCGCGCCTCGCCGCGCCGCCCGGCGCGCCTGCCGCGCTTCGACAAGGGCCGCGACACGCGCAAGCCGCCGTCGCACTGGCCGCGCGTCGCGCGCGCGCCCGACCTGATCGTGCTGGAGGGTTGGTGCCTCGGCCTGCGGCCGCAGCGCGCGCAAGCGCTTTCCGTTCCGGTCAACGCGCTGGAGCGCCGCGAGGATGCGGACGGCCGCTGGCGCCGCGCCGTCGACCGCGCGCTGCGCGCCTACCAGCCGCTGTGGCGGCGTCTGCATGCGCTGGTGCTGCTGGCGGCGCCGTCGTTCGCGGTGGTGCGCCGCTGGCGCGGCGAACAGGAGCGCGCGCTGCGCCGGCGCGGCGCGCCGCGCGCGATGGACGCGGCGGCGCTCGACCGCTTCATCGCCCACTACGAGCGCCTCGGCCGGCACGCGCTGGCGACCCTGCCGCCGCGGGCGGACGTGCGCATCGAACTGGACGCCGCGCGGCGCGTGTTGCGAGCCTTCGGCACATCATGCCGCCCGCGCGGAATGGATCGCAGCATCCCTGGCATCAAGCCGGCTCGACCACCACCGCCGTGCCGTAGGCCAGCACCTCGGTGACGCCCTGCATCACCTCGTTGGCGTCGTAGCGCATCGCGATCACCGCGTTGGCGCCCAGCACCGCGGCGTGCTCGAGCATCAGCTCGAAGGCGTCCTCGCGCGCGCGCTCGCACAGCTCGGTGTACAGGCTGATGTTGCCGCCGACCAGGGTCTGCAGCGCGGCGCCGATGTTGCCGATCACGCTGCGCGAGCGCACGGTGATGCCGCGCACCACGCCGAGCTGGCGCACGACGCGATGGCCGGCCAGCTCGGTGCCGGTGGTGACCATGTGGCGGGCGACCGGCGTCGCCACGCTCAGGCCTGCTCCAGACGGTAACCGTGCTGGTAGACGGCGGTCAGCCGCCAGCCGTGCTCGCCGTTCAGCTCCAGCTTCTTGCGCAGGCGGCTGACGTGGGTGTCGACCGTGCGCGTGGTGATGCTGGGGCCGAGATTCCACACGTTCTCCAGCAGCGCATCGCGGCTGACGATGCGGCCGTGGCGGCGGAACAGGTAGCTGGCCAGGTCGAATTCGCGCTGGGTCAACTCGACCTCGCGGCCGTCGATGGCGACGCGGCGGCGTGGCAGGTCGAACGTGTACGGTGCCAGCTCGAGCGTCGTCGGCGTCTCCGGCTCGCCGACGTGCCGGCGCAGCACCGCCGCGACGCGCGCCAGCAGTTCCGCCTGCTTGGGCGGCTTGACCACATAGTCGTCGGCGCCGGCCTCGAGGCCGCGCACGATGTCGGATTCGGCCGCGCGCGCGGTGAGGAACACCACCGGCAGGTCGCTGTTGGCGGAGTGGCGGATCCACTCCAGCACTTCCACGCCGCTGGCGTCGGGCAGCATCCAGTCCAGCAACAGCAGGTCGACCGCCTCGCTGCCGAGACGGCGCCGGAACTCGGCGGCGCTGGAGAACAGGCTGGTGCGGTAGCCCGCGTGCTGCAACCACAGTTCGATCAGACCCGCCTGGTCCGGGTCGTCCTCGAGAAACCCGACCACCCAACCGCGCATGTTCATCGCGCTCTCATTCCCCTTTGCGTAGACCGGCTTCCGTCGCCGCGACGGGCGGTTCGATCGGCCGCGAGGCCGACGCGCCTGCCGGCCCGCCACTCGCGGATCGCGCCATGGTCGCCGGCTTCGATCTCGATGTCGTCGACCCGGACGCCCTTGAGGTTCCCGACCGTTTTCGACACCGCGCCCGTCCGTGCCGCACGGTATCCTCGATGCCCCTGGGTGGGGGCGCGCTGATCTCGATCACCCCGGCGATCGTCATCGTCTCCCGCCTCCGCGGCCGCCGCAGGCCGTCCGACCGCCCCTGCACGGCGAGTGTAACAAAATATGTCGCACGGTCAGCGCGATGCCGTCGACGCCGCGGCGGCATCGATCACCGCGGCATAGCCGGATCGCGCATCCGGCCAGCGCGGCGCGAAGCCGGCCGCGCGCAGCCGGGCGTTGGAGAGACGCTTGCTGCCGATGCCGGACGGCGGCGGTCCTTCCGCCGGCGGCGGTGCGCCGAGGTGCACCGCCAGCGCCGCATACAGTTCGTGCAGCGGCAGCGGCGTGTCGTCCACGCCGACGTAGATCGGCGCCGGCGCCGGCAACTTGAGCAGCAGATCCAGCGCCGCGGCGGCGTCGTCGACGTGGATGCGGTTCGACCAGAACGGCGGATCGCGCGGCGCGCGCGCGCGGCCGGCGCGGATCTGCTCGATCAGGCGCGTGCGGCCGGGGCCGTACAGGCCGGCCAGGCGCAATGCGGTCGCCGGCCAGCGCTGCGCCGCCAGCGCGGCCTCCGCTTCCAGCAGCACGCGGCCGTTGAAGCTGGGCGGATCCGGCGGCGTCGCCTCGTCCACCCAGCCGCCGCCGTGCTCGCCGTAGACCGCGCTGGAGGAGACGAACACGATGCGCACGAGCGCCGCGGTGTCCAGCGCGGCGAGCAGATGGCGCGGGCCGTCGAGGAAGGCGCGGCGGTAGGCGGCCTCGTCGCGCGCCGCCGGCGCCGCCGCGTAGACCAGGTGGGTGATGCCCCGCGGCAGCTCGCGCAGCGTGGCCGGATCGCTCAGGTCCGCGCGCAGCGCCAGCGCGCCCGGCGGCAGCGGCCGCGCGCTGCGGCGCAGGCCCCACACCGCCGCGCCGCGGGCGAGCAGCCGCGCCGCCAGGCGCGTGCCGACGTCGCCGCAGCCGGCGATCAGCACGCGTTGCATGCGCCATCTCCGTCCCGCGCCGACGCGACAACGCCGCGCACTGCTAGCATCGTCATATGAATCCTTCGTCCAACCTGTTCCTGATCGGCCCGATGGGCGCGGGCAAGAGCTCGATCGGCCGCGCGCTGGCGACGCACTACGGCATGGCGTTCGTCGATCTCGACCACGAGATCGAGGCGCGCACCGGCGCCGCCATCCCGCTGATCTTCGAGCTCGAGCAGGAGGCGGGCTTCCGCCGGCGCGAGGCGGCGCTGCTCGAGGAGTTTAGCGCCCGCAGCGGCGTGGTGCTGGCCACCGGCGGCGGCGCCGTGCTCGCCGAAACCAACCGCTGCCTGCTCGCCGCGCGCGGCTTCGTGGTCTACCTGGAAGCGCGTCTCGAGGACCAGCTCGAACGGCTGGCGCGCGACCGCCTGCGGCCGCTGCTGGCCCACGCCGACCGCCGCGAACGCCTCGATGCGCTGAACCGCGCGCGCGACCCGCTGTACCGCGCCGTCGCCGACCTGGTCGTGCCCGGCCGGCGCGAGACGGTGCCGCTCGCATGCGCGCGCGCGGTCGCGCTGCTCGACGCGCACTGGCAGCGTCTCGCGCCGACGGAGGCCGCGTGAGCGTGCGCGAACTCGAGGTGGCGCTGGGCGCGCGCCGCTATCCGATCTGGATCGGCCCCGGCCTGCTGGGCGACGCGGCGCGCTGGCGCGCGCGCATGCGCGGCCGCCACGCGCTGGTGGTGACGAACGCGACGGTGGCGCCGCTCTACCTCGAGCGCGTGCGCGCCGGCCTCGCCGGGCTGGCGCACGACGCGCTGGTGCTGCCGGACGGCGAGTCGTTCAAGACGCTGGACAGTTGCGCGCGCGTGTTCGATGCGCTGGCCGCGCTCGGCGCCACCCGCGACGCCTGCGTGCTGGCGCTGGGCGGCGGCGTGATCGGCGACCTCGCCGGCTTCGCCGCGGCGTGCTGGATGCGCGGCATCGACTTCGTGCAGATGCCGACCACGCTGCTGGCGATGGTGGACTCCTCGGTCGGCGGCAAGACCGCGGTCAACCTGCCGGCGGGCAAGAATCTCGTCGGCGCCTTCCACCAGCCGCGCGCGGTGGTGGCCGACACCGACACCCTGGCCACCCTGCCCGCGCGCGAGTACCGCGCCGGTCTGGCCGAGGTGGCGAAGATCGGCGCGCTGGGCGACGCCGCCTTCTTCGCCTGGCTGGAGGCGCACGCCGATGCGCTCGCCGGCCGCGCGTCGGACGCGTTGATCGAGGCGATCGCCCACGCCTGCGCGCGCAAGGCCGGCGTGGTCGCGCGCGACGAGACCGAGCAGGGCGAGCGCGCGCTGCTCAACTTCGGCCACACCTTCGGCCATGCGCTGGAAGCGGAGCTCGGCTACGGCACGCTGCTGCACGGCGAGGCGGTGGCGATCGGCATGCTGCTGGCGGCGCGGCTGTCGGCGCGCCTCGGCTTGGCCGGCACGGCCGACGCCGAACGTCTGCGCGCGCTGCTGACGCGGCTCGGCCTGCCGGTCGATGCGCCGCCCGGCGCCGGCGCCGACGCGCTGCTGGCGCGCATGGCGCTGGACAAGAAGAACGAGGCCGGCCGCCTGCGTCTGATCCTCTGGCGCGGCATCGGCCGCGCGGAGATCGCCGCCGGCGTCGATGCGGGCGCGGTGCGCGCCGTGCTTGAAGAGCAGGGAGCGGGGCGCAGGGCATAGGGAGCGGGGAAGAGCGTGGCGCATGCCGAGTGGCCCCGGCGCCGGCATCGCGCACACGCCTTCCACCCCCGAGGACGGTCCGACCGAACCGACCGATGTCGTTGTCCGCCCCGCTCTCCACCCCCTGCCCTCCGTTCCCTTCTCTCCGCCCTGCTCCCTGCTCCCCACTCCCCGCTCCCGCTACAATTCGCCGATGCGCATCTACATGCAGACCAAGCCCGTCGCCGACGAGGCGCCGCGGTACTACCAGCTCGTGCTCGAGCAGGACCTGCTCGGCGGCTGGACGCTGTACCGCGAGTGGGGCCAGCAGGGCGGGCGCGCCTCGTTGAAGCGCGAGGTCTATCTGGAGCGCGACGCCGCGCTGAATGCCTTCGAGCACGCCCGCGACGCGCAGCTGAAGCGCGGCTACAAGGTGATGTTCGCGCAGGGTCTGGAGCCGCCGCATGGCCAGTGACACCCTGCGCAACGACCGCTTCCTGCGCGCGCTGCGCCGCGAGCCGACCGACACCACGCCGGTCTGGCTGATGCGCCAGGCCGGCCGCTACCTGCCGGAATACCGCGCCACGCGCGCCCGCGCCGGCAGCTTCCTGGCCCTGGCGAAGACGCCGGAGCTGGCCTGCGAAGTGACGTTGCAGCCGCTGGCACGCTTCGAGCTGGATGCGGCGATCCTGTTCTCCGACATCCTCACCGTGCCCGACGCGATGGGCCTCGGCCTCTACTTCGCCGACGGCGAGGGGCCGAAGTTCGAGCGCCCGGTCGGCGGCGCCGACGACATCGCGCGGCTGCACGTGCCCGATCCGGAGACCGAGCTGCGCTACGTGATGGACGCGGTGCGCCTGATCCGCCGCGAACTGGACGGCCGCGTGCCGCTGATCGGCTTCGCCGGCAGCCCGTGGACGCTGGCCTGCTACATGATCGAGGGCGAAGGCTCGCGCGACTTCGCGCGCGCCAAGGCGCTGGCCTGGAACGAGCCGGCGCTGATGCACCGCCTGCTCGACACGGTGGCGCAGGCGGTGGCGCGCTACCTCGCCGCGCAGGCCGCCGCCGGCGCGCAGGCGCTGATGGTGTTCGACACCTGGGGCGGCCTGCTGGGGCCGGCGCAGTTCCGCGAGTTCTCGCTGCGCTACCACGCAGAGGTCGCCGCCGCGCTGCGCGCCGACCCGGCGGCGCGCACGGTGCCGCTGATCCTGTTCGCCAAGGGCGCCAACGGCCATCTGGAGGCGCTGGCCGACACCGGCTGCGCGGCGCTCGGTCTCGACTGGACGATCACGCTGGGCGAGGCGCGCGCACGCGTCGGCGCGCGGGTGGCGCTGCAGGGCAACGTCGACCCGGCGCTCCTGCTGGCGCGGCCGGAGGCGATCCGCGCCGAGGTCGAGGCGGCGATCGCCGACTTCGGCGCGCATCCCGGCCACGTGTTCAACCTCGGCCACGGCATCACCCCCGGCGTCGAGCCCGAGCACGTGCGCACGCTGGTCGACGCCGTGCACGAGGCCGGGCGGCGCATCCGCGGCACGCGCGGATAGACGCCGCGCCGGGTCCCGCCGCCGCTTGGGCATCCCGGCGCGCCCCCGTACAATCGGCCCTTCCCCGCTCTTTTCGCGCGCGCCGCCGCCGCGGCGCCTGCCAGCCACGCACGCATGGACAAGAGTTTCGAGCCCGCCCCGATCGAGTCGAAGTGGTACGCCCGCTGGGAACAGCACGGCTACTTCAAGCCGTCCGGCACGGGCCAGCCCTACTGCATCATGCTGCCGCCGCCGAACGTCACCGGCACGCTGCACATGGGTCACGCGTTCCAGCACACCATCATGGACACGCTGATCCGCTATCACCGCATGCGCGGCTACGACACGCTGTGGCAGCTCGGCACCGACCACGCCGGCATCGCCACCGAGATGGTGGTGACGCGCCAGCTCGCCGCCGAAGGCAAGTCCCGCAACGACTTCACCCGCGAGCAGTTCGTCGAGCGCATCTGGCAGTGGAAGGCGCAGTCCGGCGACACCATCGGCCGGCAGATGCGCCGCCTCGGCGTGTCCGGCGACTGGAGCCGCGAGCGTTTCACCATGGACGAAGGCCTGTCGCGCGCCGTGGTCGAGACCTTCGTGCGGCTGTACGAGGAAGGGCTGATCTACCGCGGCCAGCGCCTGGTCAACTGGGATCCGGTGCTGAAGACCGCGATCTCCGACCTCGAGGTGGTCAACGAGGAGGAGGACGGCAAGCTGTGGTCGATCGCCTACCCGCTGGCCGACGGCTCGGGGCAGCTGGTGGTCGCCACCACGCGCCCGGAGACCATGCTGGGCGACGTCGCCGTGATGGTGCATCCGCAGGACGAACGCTACGCGCACCTGGTCGGCAAGCGCGTGCGCCTGCCGCTCGCCGATCGGGAGATCCCGATCATCGCCGACGACTATGTCGACCGCGACTTCGGCACCGGCGTGGTCAAGGTCACGCCGGCGCACGACTTCAACGACTACGCGGTGGGCCAGCGCCACCCGCTGCCGCTGCTGAACATCTTCACCGACGACGCGAGGATCAACGACGCCGCGCCGGCCAAGTACCGCGGCCTCGACCGCTACGAGGCGCGCAAGGCGATCCTCGCCGACCTCGCCGCCGCCGGCCTGCTGGTCGAGGAGAAGAAGCACAAGCTGATGGTGCCGCGCGGCGACCGCACCGGACAGGTGATCGAGCCGTACCTCACCTGGCAGTGGTTCGTGAAGATGGACGGCCTCGCCGAGCGCGGCCTCGAGCTGGTCGAGAACGGCAGCGTGCGCTTCGTGCCGGAGAACTGGGTCAGCACCTACCGGCACTGGCTGGCCAACATCCAGGACTGGTGCATCAGCCGGCAGCTCTGGTGGGGCCATCGCATCCCGGCGTGGTACGACGAAGCCGGCAACGTCTACGTCGCCCGCAGCGAGGAAGAGGCGCTGGCGCAGGCGGCGGCGCGCCACGGCGGCCAGCGGCCCACCCTGCGACGCGAGGAGGACGTGCTGGAAACCTGGTTCAGCTCGGCGCTGTGGTCGCACTCGACGCTGGGCTGGCCCGAACCTGCCGCGATGGCGAAGTACGGCTTCGAGCGCTACCTGCCGAGTTCGGTGCTGGTCACCGGCTTCGACATCATCTTCTTCTGGGTGGCCCGCATGATCATGATGACGGACCACTTCACCGGCCGCGTGCCGTTCCGCGACGTCTACATCACCGGTCTCGTCCGCGACAAGGACGGCCAGAAGATGTCGAAGTCGAAGGGCAACATCCTCGACCCGATCGACCTGATCGACGGCATCGACCTCGAGTCGCTGGTGGCCAAGCGCACCTCCGGCCTGATGCAGCCGCAGATGGCGAAGAAGATCGAGGCGGCCACGCGCAGGGAATTCCCCGACGGCATCCCGGCCTTCGGCGCCGACGCGCTGCGCTTCACCTTCGCTTCGCTGGCCACGCACGGCCGCGACATCAAGTTCGACCTCGACCGCTGCGGCGGCTACCGGAACTTCTGCAACAAGCTGTGGAACGCCGCGCGCTTCGTGCTGATGAACTGCGCGGACTTCGCCCTTCCCCCGCCCGCGGGGGAAGGCGGCCGCAGGGCGCAAGGGGGCGTCGTCCCGGCCGCCGTCACCGAAGCCGAGCGCTGGATCCTGGCGCGGCTGGCGCGCACGCTCACCGAGGTGCACGCGCAGTTCGTCGCCTACCGCTTCGATCTGGTCGCGCAGGCGCTGTACGAGTTCACCTGGAACGAGTTCTGCGACTGGTTCCTGGAGCTGGCCAAGCCGGCCCTGAACGGCACCGACCGCGCCGCCGCCGATTCGACGCGCCACACCCTGCTGTACGCGCTGGAGACGCTGCTGCGCGCGCTGCACCCGCTGATCCCGTTCGTCACCGAGGAAATCTGGCAGGAAGTCGCGCCGAAGCTCGGCATCGCCGGCGACACGGTGATGCTGCAGCCCTATCCCGAGGCCGGCGCGATCGCCGCCGACGCCTCCGCCGAGGCCGAGATCCAGTGGCTGAAGGCGGTGCTGACCGGCATCCGCCGCATCCGCGGCGAGATGAACATCACGCCCGGCCGCGCCATCCCGCTGCTGTTCGCCGGCGGCAGCGCCGACGACCACCTGCGCGCGGCCAAGTTCGCGCCGCAGATCGGCTTCCTCGGCCGCATCGAGACGCAGCGCTGGCTGGACGACCGCGAGGCCGAGCCGGCCAGCGCGGTGGCGATCGTCGGCGAGCTGCGCGTGCTGATCCCGCTGGCCGGGCTGATCGACGTCGGCGCCGAGCGCGCGCGCCTGGACAAGGAGATCAGGCGCGTCGAGGCCGAGATCGCCAAATGCAACGGCAAGCTCGGCAACGCCAACTTCGTGCAGAACGCGCCCGCCGCGGTGGTCGAGCAGGAGCAGCGGCGCCTCGCCGACTTCACCGCCGCCCTGGCCGGTCTGCGCGAGCAGGCGGCGCGGCTGGCGGCACTGTAGTCGTCACGCGTCCGGCGGCAGCAGCTCCATCGCCATCACGATCGCGTCCTCGCGGCCGCGGGCGGCGGGGTAGTAGTTGGGACGGCGGCCGATCTCGTTGAAGCCGGCGCGCTCGTACATGGCGATGGCGTGCGCGTTGGACGGGCGCACCTCGAGGAACACGCGCTCGGCGCCGTGCCAGCGCGCGAGGTCGATCAGCCGCTGCAGCAGGCGGCGACCGTGGCCCCTGCCCTGCTCGGCCGGCGTCACGCACACGTTCAGCACGTGCGCCTCGCCGGCGGCCACCGAGAGGATGCCGTAGCCGATCACGCGCGTGCCGTCGGCCAGCACCCAGCAGCTGTAGCCGGCGTTGAGGCAGTCGCGGAAGATGCCGGGCGTCCAGGGGAATTCGTAGGCGGCGGCCTCGATCGCCGCCACCTGCGCGAGATCGTCGCGGCGCATCGCGCGCAGTTCGGGCATACCCGACGCGACGACCGCGGCCACGTCAGCCGTCCCCGCGCAACGCGCGCCGCAGCGTCTTCAGCGCGCGCCACAGCTCGCGCTTGCGCGCCGGCTGCGCGAGCAGCTCGGCCGGCGTGTCGGCCAGCGCGATCGTCGCCCGCGCCTGCGCGGCCGCCGGCAGTTCGCGGCCCAGCGCCTGCGCCTCGCCGAACACGAGGTAGGCGGGCAGTTGCGGCGGCGGCGCGATCGACGCGCCGTTGCGCACCGGCAGCCAGGCGATGTCGTCGGCGCCGGCGCCGAGCCAGGCCAGCGCCGCGTCGACCAGCGCGCGCTGGCGCGGCGTCTCGAGCACGGCCGCGGGCAGCACCACGGCGAGGCGCGTGGCGGCAGGCACCGTGGCGGATGCAGCGGCGGCGGGTTCGGCGGCCGCCTGCATCGCCGGCGCGGCGGCGCGCAGGCGATACGGCGTCAGCCCCAGCGCCCGCAGCAGCGCGCCGCGGCGGGCGGCAGGGTCGGCGGCGGGACGGACGGCGGCCTGCATGCGGACGCGCTCCTCAGGCCGGCGGCTCGCCGCGCGGCCCGCGCAGGCGGCGGCGCGAGCTGCGCAGGCCCCACAGCGTGACGATCGGGCCGGACAGCACGTAGGCCACGCCCATGCCCAGCAGCACGCGCGCGGTATCCACCGCCAGCAGCACCAGGATCAGCACCACGGCGATGATCCACAGGAACGGCACGCGCTCGCTGACCGGCCAGCTCTTGAAGCTGAAGTAGCGGATGCGGCTGACCATCAGCAGGCCGGCCGCCACCGCCAGGAACGGCGTGAAGAAGCAGACGTCGGCGCCGCTGAAGCCGCTGTTTTCGGCCGACCACACGAAGGCCATGCACAGCCCGGCCGCGGCCGGACTGGCCAGGCCCTGGAAATAGCGCTTGTCGACCACGCCCACCTGGGTGTTGAAGCGCGCCAGCCGCAGCGCCGCGCAGGCGGCATAGATGAAGGCGGCCGCCCAGCCGATCTTGCCCCACAGCGGGCCGTAGTCCTTCAGCCCGGCCAGCGACCAGGTGTAGAGCACCAGCGCCGGCGCCAGGCCGAAGCTGACCAGGTCGGAGAGCGAGTCGTACTGCACGCCGAACTCGCTCTGCGTGTGGGTCAGGCGGGCGATGCGGCCGTCCAGGCCGTCGAGCAGGCCGGCCACGAACACGGCGATGGCGGCGTCGGTGTAACGGCCGCCGATCGCGGCGACGATCGCGTAGAAGCCGGCGAACATCGCGCCGGTGGTGAACAGGTTGGGCAGCAGGTAGATGCCGCGCCGCGGGCGGGCGGGCGTCGGTGCGGTGGCGGTCATGCCGGATCCCGTGACGGAGCCGCCACAAGTGTAAACCATGCCACGCCCCGGCCCGGCCGCGTGGGGTAGTATCCGGACACACGGGGGTCCGCGGCCGCAGCCGCACTGACGAGGAGGAGACCCGTGATGCGCAGGCTGCTGCCCATCGCCCTGATGCTCGCCCTGCCCGCCTTCGCCGGGCAGGTCTACAAGTGGACCGACGCCAAGGGCACGGTCCACTACTCGGATTCGCCGCCGCCCCAGGGCGCGCGCTACAGCCGCGTGCGCGTGGAAGGCGCCGGCGTGGAAGCGCCCGAGCCGCCGGCGGCCGGCCCGGCCCAGCCGGCCGCCGGCGGCGGCGCCGCGTCCGCCGCGGCCTCCACGGCGCACGTCGCCGATACGCCGGACAACCGCGCCAAGCTGTGCGCCGACCTGCGCAAGAACATCGCGCTGCTGGAAAGCGACCAGCCGCTGGCCATGGGTGCCGACGGCAGCAAGCAGCAGAGCCTCGACGCCGCGCGGCGCAGCCAGGAGCTGGCCACCGAGCGCGACCAGTACCAGCGCTACTGCAGCGGCCGCTGAGGGCGCCGCCATCGGTCCGGCGCGGCGTTTGGCCGCGTCCGGCGGCGCCGCTACAATCGCGCGCTTTCCTCCTGCGCGCGCCGCGCGCATGCCGCGGAACCGTCCATGCGCCTCAGCCAGTTCCATATCGCCACCGTCAAGGAAGTCCCCGCCGATGCGGAAATCGTCAGCCACCGGCTGATGCTGCGCGCCGGGATGATCCGCAAGCTCGCCGCCGGCATCTACACCTGGACGCCGCTCGGCCTGCGCGTGCTGCGCCGCGTCGAACGCGTGGTGCGCGAGGAGATGGACCGCGCCGGCGCGATCGAGATGCTGATGCCCTCGATCCAGCCGAAGGAGCTGTGGGAGGAAACCGGCCGCTGGCAGAAGTTCGGCGGCCAGCTGCTGAAGATCAGGGACCGCAAGGACGGCGAGTTCTGCTACGGCCCCACGCACGAGGAAGTGGTCACCGACTTCGCGCGCAACGAGCTGAAGAGCTACCGGCAGCTGCCGGTCAACTTCTACCAGATCCAGACCAAGTTCCGCGACGAGATCCGCCCGCGCTTCGGCGTGATGCGCGCGCGCGAGTTCCTGATGAAGGACGCGTACTCGTTCCACCTGACGGCCGAGTGCATGGACCGCACCTACCGCGTGATGTACGACGCCTACGCGCGCATCTTCACCCGGCTCGGCCTGAAGTTCCGCGCCGTGCAGGCGGACACCGGCGCGATCGGCGGCAACGCCAGCCACGAATTCCACGTGCTCGCCGACTCCGGCGAGGACGCCATCGCCTTCGCCAGCGGCTCCGACTACGCGGCCAACGTCGAACTGGCCGAGGCGCTGGCGCCGGCGGCGCCGCGCCCCGCGCCCGCCGCCGCGCTGGAGCGCGTGCCCACGCCGGGCGTGCGCACGGTCGAGGACGTCAGCGCGCATTTCGGCATCCCCGCGCAGCGCGTGCTGAAGACCATCCTGGTGCGCGGCCGCGAGGGCTTGGTCGCGCTGTGCCTGCGCGGCGACCACGAGCTCAACGAGATCAAGGCGGCGAAGCTGCCCGAGCTGCCCGGCGAGTCGGTGCTGGCGGGCGAGGCTGAGATCGTCGCCGCCACCGGCACGCGCCCCGGCTTCATCGGCCCGGTCGGCCTGCCGGAGGCGATCCCGGTGATCGTCGACCGCAGCGCCGCCGCGCTCGCCGACTTCGTCTGCGGCGGCAACGCCGACGACACGCACTACCGCGGCGCGAACTGGGAGCGCGATGCGCGCGTCACGCGCGTCGCCGACCTGCGCAAGGTGGTCGAGGGCGACCCCTCGCCCGACGGACGCGGCACGCTGTCGATCGCGCGCGGCATCGAAGTCGGCCACGTGTTCCAGCTCGGCCAGAAATACGCCGAGGCGATGGGCGCCAGCGTGCTCGACGAGCAGGGCAAGGCGCGCGTCATGTACATGGGATGCTACGGCATCGGCGTCAGCCGCATCGTCGCCGCGGCGATCGAGCAGAACCACGACGACGCCGGCATCGTCTGGCCGGAAGCGATGGCGCCGTGGCGCGCCGCGATCTGCGTGATCAATCCGAAGAACGACGCGAAGGTGGCCGAGGCCGCCGAGGGCCTGTACCGCGACTTGCTGGCGCGCGGCGTGGACGTCGCCCTGGACGACCGCGGCCTGCGCCCCGGCGCGATGTTCGCCGACATCGAGCTGATCGGCATCCCGCACCGCGTCGTGGTCAGCGAGCGCGGCGTCGCCGCCGGCACGTTCGAATACCGCCGCCGCGACGAGAGCGAGAGCCGCGCGCTCGACCGCGCCGCCGTGCTGGCGCTGTTCGAGGCGACGGCCGCGGCGTCGTGACGCCGCGGCGGGCAGCGCCGCCGCGCCTGCCTCCGCTCCGCGCCCGCCGCGCTGCGACCATCCGCCGCAGCGCCGCCGGCGCCGTTCGCGCGCGCATGTCCGGGCGATTTTGACGCGCGTCAGGGCCGTGCCGGACGGCCGCGCCGACACTCGCGCATCTCCACCTCCGAGATGCGCCATGACCCCAGGCACCTCCCTCAGCCGGGACGAACTGCTGGCCTGCGGCCGCGGCGAGATGTTCGGTCCCGGCAACGCACGTCTGCCGCTGCCCAACATGCTGATGATGGACCGCGTGGTCGACATCGACCCCAAGGGCGGCCGCTACGGCCGCGGCTGCGTCGAGGCCGAGCTGGACATCCGCCCCGACCTCTGGTTCTTCGACTGCCATTTCCAGGGCGACCCGGTGATGCCCGGCTGCCTCGGCCTGGACGCGATGTGGCAGCTGCTCGGCTTCTTCCTCGCCTGGCTCGGCCAACCCGGCCGCGGCCGCGCGCTGGGCGTCGGCGCGGTGCGCTTCTTCGGCCAGGTGCTGCCGAGCGCGCGCAAGGTCAGCTACGTCATCGACATCAAGCGCGTGATGCGGCAGAAGCTGGCGATGGCGATCGGCGACGGCCGCGTGCTGGTGGACGGCCGCGAGATCTACACCGCCGAGGACCTGCGCGTCGGCCTGTTCACCTCCACGGCGGGCTTCTGAGCATGCAGGGGCGCCGCGTGGTGGTGACCGGGATGGGCATCGTGTCCTGTCTCGGCAACGATCCCGACAGCGTCGCGCGCGCGCTGCGCGAGGGCCGCTCAGGCATCCGGCCGATGCCGGAATACGCCGAACTCGGCCTGCGCAGCCAGGTGGCCGGCGTGCCGCAGATCGACCTGGACGCCGAGATCGAGCGCAAGACGCGCCGCTTCATGGGCGACGCCGCCGCCTACAGCTACGTCGCCATGCGCGAGGCGATCCACGACGCCGCGCTGGCGCCGGCGCAGGTCAGCGACGAGCGCACCGGCCTGGTCGCCGGCTCCGGCGGCGGCTCCAGCGGCCACCAGATCGACGTCGCCGACCTGCTGCGCAGCCGCGGCGTGCGCCGCATCGGCCCGTACATGGTGGCGCGCACGATGTGCTCGACGGTCTCGGCCAACCTGGCCACGGCCTTCGCCATCCGCGGCATCAGCCATTCGCTGTCCGCCGCCTGCGCCACCTCGGCGCACTGCATCGGCGCCGCCGCCGAACTGATCCGCGGCGGCCGCCAGGACATCGTCTTCGCCGGCGGCGGCGAGGAGCTGCACTGGGGCCTGACCGCGCAGTTCGACGCGATGGGCGCGCTGTCCTCGCGCTTCAACGGCGACGCCGCGCGCGCCTCGCGCCCCTACGACGCCAACCGCGACGGCTTCGTGATCGCCGGCGGCGCCGGCATGCTGGTGCTGGAGGAGCGCGAGCACGCGCTGCGCCGCGGCGCGCGCATCCACGCCGAACTGGCCGGCTACGGCGCCAGCTCCGACGGCGCCGACATGGTCGCGCCTTCGGGCGAGGGCGCGGTGCGCTGCATGCGCATGGCCCTGGCGGAGGCCGGCGCGCGGCCGGACTACGTCAACACCCACGGCACCGCCACCCCGCTGGGCGATCTGGTCGAACTGGAGGCGCTGCGGGCGACGTTCGGCGAGGACTGCCCGCCGCTGTCCTCGACCAAGGCGCTGTCCGGCCACGCGCTGGGCGCGGCCGGGGTGCACGAGGCGATCTATTGCCTGCTGATGCTGCGCGACGGCTTCATCGCCGGCTCCGCGCACATCGAGCGGCTGGACGAGAAAGCGGCGTCGATGCCGATCGCGCGCGCCAGCCGCCATGCGCGGCTGGAAACGGTGATGTCCAACAGCTTCGGTTTCGGCGGCACCAATGCCAGCTTGGTGTTCCGGCGCCACGCAACCTAAATCGAAGCTAAATAGCCCCGCTGAAAACCCGTGCGGCCGCCGTCGCCACGGGCCGCTTTTGCCTGTCCGGGCATTTTGGGCGACAATTATCGAGGTTAAGCGGTTTATCACGGCGCATGGCCGGTTTTTTTCGGCCCACGGCGCACCGGCCGCAAGATCGCCCCGTACGACCACCCATCGAGATCCGTTTGGAGACGCCCATGGCCATCGACCTGAAGAATCTCAATCACAATCAGCTCAAGGAGCTGATCAGCAAGGCCCAGCAGCGCCAGGACGATCTGCGCAAGGAAAAGGCGGCGAAACTGCGCGACAAGATTGAAGCCATGATCAAGGCGGAAGGTTTCACCCTCGAGGACGTCTATCCGCGCCTCGGCCGCCGCACCCGCCGCACCGGCACGGTGAAGCCGAAATACCGCAACCCGGAAAATCCGGCGATGACCTGGAGCGGCCGCGGCAAGCGTCCGCGCTGGTTCAGCGCGGCGCTGGCGGCGGGCAAGAAGGAACGCGACCTGCTGATCAAGTAAGCGATCCTGGGGCACAGGTGAAAACGCCGGCGCAATGCCGGCGTTTTCGTTCATTCGCCGATTCGGCAATGGCGCAACGCTACAAACTGCGCCGCGGCGCCACCACCAGGTCGCCGAACAGCAAACCCGCCACCAGCGCGACCAGCAGGGTCAGCAGCAGCAGGCCGGTATCCATGCCCAGCGTGACGTCGCGTTCGAGCAGATAGCTGACGCTGCGGAAACCGACGCTGCCGGGCACCAGCAGGATGATGCCGGGCTCGCGCACCAGCGCGCCCGGGCGGTGCGCCCAGCGCGCATAGGCGTTGCTGAGTCCGCCGATCAGCAGTCCGCCGATGAACACGCCGAAAGGAGCGCCGAAGGTGGCGCCGCCGGCGCGCGCCGCGGCGTAGCTGATCGCCACCGCCGCCATCACCAGCAGCCAGTCGCGCCGCGCGGCCTGGAACAGGATGGCGAACGAGAACGCCGCCACCAGCACCGCCGGCCATTCCGTCCACGCCGGCACCGGCGCCAGCGCGTGCAGCGGCGGCTGCACGCCGAGCACGCGGCAGAGCTGCGTCGCCGCCACCGCGCCGAAGGTCAGCTTGAGCAGGGTGGCCAGCGCGCCGGACATGCGCGCGACGCCGGACACCAGATGCTGGCTGGACAGCTCGCGCACCGCCGTGGTCAGCGTCATGCCCGGCATCAGCACGATCAGCGCCGCCAGCACCACCGAGCGGATCGCCAGCGGCACCACGAAGGCGCTGAGCAGGGTCGCCAGCAGGGTCGCCACCAGCGCGGCGATCGCCTCGCCGGCGGCGGCGAGGCGCGGCCGCGCGGCGCCGGCGACGGCGATCAGGCCGATCAGCACGCCGATCGCGCCGGCCACGGCGATGTCCGCCCAGGACGTGTGCAGCAGCGTGGCGATCGCGCCGGCGGCGAGGCCGTAGCTGGCGACCAGCGCCGCCAGCGCGCCGCGCCCTGCCGGCTGCGCCAGCGCGCGCAGCCGGCGCGCGCCCTCGTCGATGCCGAGTTCGCCGGCGATCACGCGGTCGGCGATGGCGTCCACCTGGCACAGCCGCGCCAGGTGCACGTCGCCGGGCGGCAGGCGCATCACCTGCGTCATCTGCGCCAGGCCGTCGCCGCCCGCTTCCGAGAACGACAGGATGATCGCGGTCGGACTGGACCATACCTCGCTGTTCAGGCCGAGGCGGCGCGAGACCTTGTCGATCGCCTGTTCGAGGCGCGGCGCGGCGGTGCCGTACTGGTGCAGCCGGCGCGCCAGCTCGACCACGAAGGCAACGCGCGCGTGCAGCGGTGCCGCGCTCATCCGGCCGCTTTCACCTTCAGCGTGCTGCCGTCCACGCCGACCACCTCCACGGTGGCGCCGGCGGGCAGGTCGGGGCCCTCGACCAGCCACAGCGAATCGCCGACGCGCGCCTTGCCGCGGCCGTGCTCGATCGCGGTCTCCAGCACGTAGCGCTGGCCGATCAGGCGTTCGGCGCGGCGATTCAGGCCGGCGGCGTCGGGCGCGTCGCGCTCCAGCCGCGGCCGCAGCAGCTTCCAGTAGGCGAAGCAGGAGACGAAGGCGAGGATGGCGAACAGCACCGCCTGCGGCAGCAGGCCGAGCTGCGGCAGCGCCAGCACGATCAGCCCCATCGCGCCGGCGGCGATGCCGATCCACAGCAGGAAATAGCCGGGCACGACCACCTCGCCGCCGATCAGCAGCAGCGCCAGCACCCACCACACGTAATGCGCGGACACGTCGAGGTTCATGGCGCGGGCCTCATGCGCGCGGCGCGGCGGGCGGCTGCCGCGATGCCGCCTGCGCCTGCTGGCGGCCCAGCGACTCCTTGGCCAGCTCGGCGATGCCGGCCAGCGAGCCGAGCACGCCGGTGGCCTCGATCGGCAGCAGCAGCATCTTCTGGTTCGGCGAATCGGCCATCGCCTTCAGCGCCTCGACGTACTTGTTGGCGACGAAGTAGTTGAGCGCGTTGACGTCGCCCTTGGCGATCGATTCCGACACCATCGCCGTGGCTTTCGCCTCCGCTTCGGCCAGGCGCTCGCGCGCCTCGGCCTGGCGGAACGCGGCCTCCTTCTCGCCCTCGGCGGCGAGGATCGCCGACTGCTTCTCGCCCTCGGCCTTGAGGATCGCCGCCTGGCGCAAGCCTTCCGCCTCGAGGATGTTGGCGCGCTTCTCGCGCTCGGCCTTCATCTGCCGCGCCATCGCGTCGACCAGGTCGCGCGGCGGCTGGATGTCCTTCAGCTCGATGCGCGTGACCTTGAGGCCCCACGGATGCGTGGCCTCGTCGACCACCTTCAGCAGGCGCGCGTTGATCTCGTCGCGCTTGGACAGCGATTCGTCGAGGTCCAGCGAGCCCAGCACGGTGCGGATGTTGGTCATCACCAGGTTGATGATCGCGGTCTGCAGGTTGGCCACCTCGTAGGCCGCCTTGGCCGCGTCCAGCACCTGGTAGAACACCACGCCGTCGACGCGCACCACCGCGTTGTCCTTGGTGATGACGTCCTGCGAGGGCACGTCCAGCACCTGTTCCATCATGTTCATCCTGCGGCCGACGCTGTAGATGAACGGCACCAGGAAGTGCAGGCCCGGCTGCAGCGTGCGCGTGTAGCGGCCGAAGCGCTCGACCGTCCACTCGTAACCCTGCGGCACGATGCGCACCAGCTTGGCCAGCACGATCACCGCCACCAGCACCAGCACCAGAGCGAATAGACCCGGCATGTTCCCCCTCCCTATCGGCGAATGCCGCGGCCGAGTATAGGCGAGCGCGGGTTTCAGGCGCGCGCGGCCTTCGGCAGGTTCAGCGCCGCCTGCAGGCCGCCGCCCTCGCGGTTGGCGAGCGCGATGCGGCCGCCGTGCGCCTCGGCGATCTCGCGCGCCAGCGCCAGACCCAGCCCGGTGCCGCTGCGCTTGGTCGAGTAGAACGGCAGCAGCGCGTGCGCCAGCACGGTCTCGCTCATGCCGGCGCCGCGGTCGCGCACCTCGATGCGCCAGTCCGCGCCGTGGTCGAGCACGGCGATCTCGACCGCATCGGCCGCCCCGCCGGCCTCGTGCGCATTCTTCAGCAGGTTGATCAGCACCTGCTCGACCTGCGCGCGGTCGGCGTGCAGCGGCGCGTCGGGCAGGCCGCCGGCCAGGCGGAACGGATAGTGGCGGCCGATGCCGTCGAGCAGTTGCCGCCAGCCCACCGCCTCGATGCGCGGCTGCGGCAGCTTGGCGAAGCGCGCGTAACCCTGGATGAAGCCTTCCAGGTGGCGCGTGCGTTCCTCGATGGTGTCGAACACCGTAGCCAGCCGCTCGCCGTCGCCCTTGCGCGCCAGCTCGCGGCCGGAATGCGCCAGCGATCGGATCGGCGCCAGCGAATTGTTCAGCTCGTGGCTGATCACGCGGATCACCTTCTTCCAGGTCGCCACTTCCTGGCGCGCCAGCTCGCGCGTCAGGCGGCGCAGCAGCACCAGCCGGTGGCGGCGTCCCTGCAGGTTGAACTCGCGCTGGGTCAAGTGGAAGGTTTCGTCCTCGCCGTCGATGGCGACGGTGAACAGGCTGTCGGCGCCGCGCTGCAACGCCTGCGCCAGCGCCGGCGGGCCGGCGGCGACCACGGCGTCGAAGCGCTCGCCGGCCAGCGCGCGGCCGGCGTTCAGCAGCTGGCGCGCAGCGACGTTGGCGTAGACGATGTGGCCGCCCGGCTCGACCAGCAGCAGCGCGGTCGGCGTGTTCTGCACGATGGTGTCGAGCAACAGCTCGCGCTGGAACAGGTGCTGGCGCTCCTCGCGCAGCACGCGGCCCAGTTCGTTGTGCGCGGCGACCAGGTCGCCGAGCTCGTCGCGGCGGCTGTTGTGCAGCGAGAAGCTGAAGTCGCCGTCGCGGAAGGCGGTGACGCTGCCGGCCAGCGCGCGCAACAGCGCGATCACCGGCCGCGCGGCGAAGTGCGCGGCCGCCAGCAAAGGCGCGACCAGCGCCACCGCCGCGACGAGGATGCCGGCGCCCGCCGTGTCGAACGCGCGCGCCGCCCACGCGGCCACCGCGGCCGCCGCCAGCGCGACCAGCGCCAGCAGCAGGGCGAGCTTGCCCTCCAGCGATGTCAGCCGCATCCGCCTCCCTCGCCGGGCGCCGGCTCAGGCGGAATCCGCGCCGACGACGATGCCCAGCTTGTCCATCCGCCGGTACAGCGCCTGCCGGCTCAGGCCCAGCTCCGCCGCCGCCTGGCTGATCACGCCGCGGCAGCGGCGCAGCGCGGCCTCGATGGTAGCGCGGTCGGGTTCCTGTTCGGGAGCGAGGCGCGCGTGCGTGCGCGGCGCGGCGGCGGCGAGGCCGAGGTCCTGCGCGGTCAGCGCGTCGCCCCGCTTCAGCAGCAGCGCGCGCTCGATGGCGTTCTTCAGCTCGCGCACGTTGCCGGGCCAGGCGTGCGCGGCGAGCGCCGCGCGCGCGCCGGCGTCGAGCCGCGCGCGGCCGGCGAGGAAATGCTCGGCCAGCGGCAGCACGTCCTCGGGCCGTTCGGCCAGCGGCGGCACGCGCAGCTCGATCACGTTCAGGCGGTAGTAGAGGTCTTCGCGGAACGTGCCGGCGCGGATCATCGCCGGCAGGTCGGCATTGGTGGCGCTGACCACGCGCACCTTGGTGCTGCGCGTGCGGCTGGAACCCAGACGCTCGAACTGGCCGGTTTCCAGCACGCGCAGCAGCTTCATCTGCCCGGCCGGCGGCAGGTTGCCGATCTCGTCGAGGAACAGCGTGCCGCCGTCGGCCAGCTCGAAGCGGCCCTCGCGCGCGCGCTGCGCGCCGGTGTAGGCGCCCTGCTCGGCGCCGAACAGCTCGGCCTCGATCAGCTCGGCCGGCAGCGCGCCGCAGTTGACCGCGACGAACGGCCCGCGCAGGCCGGAATTGGCGTGCACGATCTCGGCGATGCGCTCCTTGCCGGCGCCGTTCGGGCCGGTGATCAGCACCGGCACGTCGGCGCGCGCCACCTGGCAGGCCAGCTCGACCACGCGCTGCATCGCCGGCGCGGCGAACACCAGGCCGCACAGGTCGTAGCGCGATTCGAGGTCGCGGCGCGCGCGTTGCCGCTCGCCGCGAACGCGGCTGACCTCGCGTGTGGCCTCGGACAGCTCCAGCAGGTTCTCGACGGTGGCCAGCAGCTTGGGGTCGTCCCACGGCTTGGCGAGATAGTCGGCGGCGCCGGCCTTGACCAGCTCCACCGCGGTCTCGAGATGGGTCCACGCGGTCAGCAGGATGATCGGCAGGTCCGGGTGCGCGGCGCGGATCGCACGGAACAGCGCCACGCCCTCCTCGCCCGAGGTGGTGTCGGCGCTGAAGTTCATGTCCTGCACGACCAGGTCGACGTCCTCGCGGGCGAGCACGTCCAGCCCCTCCTGCGGCGTCGGCGCGCGCAGCGTGCGGATCTCGCTGAGGTCGAACAGCAGTTCCAGCGCGGTGCCTACCGCGGGGTTGTCGTCGATCACCAGGACGGTGCGCATCTTTCTCTCACGCATGCCGCATGGATGCGGCGGCGGGCCGAAGGGTTGCAGGCCGGTCGGCTACATCATCGCCCAGCGACGGCGCGGCGCACCACGGTGCGCCGCGCGGCCGCGGATTTCGCACTTACTGTGCGGCCGCCACCGGGTGCGCCGGCGCCGCGCCGGCCTCGACCGCGGCGATCCAGGCGTCGGTGCGCGCGTCCAGCACGTCCAGCGGCAAGGCGCCGCCGTTCAGCATCTCGTCGTGGAAGGCGCGGATGTCGAACTTGTCGCCGAGTTCCTTCTGCGCGCGCGCGCGCAGCTCGAGGAACTTCATCTGGCCGAGCTTGTAGGCCAGCGCCTGCGCCGGCCAGGCGATGTAGCGGTCGGTTTCGGCCTGGATGTCCGGCTCGGTTTCGCAGGAGTGCCGGCGGAAGAAGTCGACCATCTGCGGCCGCGTCCAATGCATGGCGTGCACGCCGGTGTCCAGCACCAGCCGGTCGGCGCGCAGCAGCTCGTCGCACAGGCGGCCGTAGTCGCTGTAGGGATCGGTGTAGAAGCCGACCTCCTTGCCGAGGCGTTCGGCATACAGCGCCCAGCCCTCGACATAGGCGGTGTAGCCGCCCTGCTGGCGGAACGGCGGCAGGCTCGGCAGCTCCTGCGCGATCGAAAGCTGCATGTGGTGGCCGGGCACGCCCTCGTGATAGGCGGTCGACTCCACCTCGAGCAGGTTGCGGTGCTCGAAGTCGCCGGTGTTCACCCACACCTTGCCCGGCCGCGAACCGTCGGGCGTGCCGGTGGTGTACTGCGCGGCCGAGGCCTCCTTCTCGCGGAACGCCTCCACCGGCAGCACCTCCAGCCTGGCCTTGGGCAGCAGGCCGAACAGCTGCGGCAGCTTCGGCTCCATCTGCGCGATGTACTTGCGGTAGAGATCGAGGATCTGCTCGCGCGAGGCCGGCTTGATCTTCGGGTCGCTCTTCAGCGCCGCGCGGAACGCCGCGAGATCCTTGTAGCCGAGCTTGCGCGCGATCGCGTCCTGTTCGGCCTCGATGCGCGCCACCTCGGACAGGCCGAGCGCATGGATCTTCTCCGGCGCCATGTCGGTGGTGGTCATCTGCTCGATGGCGAAGCGGTAGCGGGCGGCGCCGTCGGGCAACGCCCACAGGCCCAGGCCGGTGCGCCCCTTCGGCGCGTACTGCTTCTCGACGAAGTCGGCGAGCTTGAGGTAGGCCGGCCGCACCTTCTCGTCGACCGCCTGGATCACCGCGTCGTGCAGCCGCGCGCGGTCGGCGGCGGGCACGGCGTCGGGGAATTTCGTCACCGGCTGGCCGAACACGCTGGCCTCGCCCGCCGGCTTGGCGATCGCACGGCACTGCGCGACCACCTTCTCCAGCAGGAATTTCGGCGGCATCAGGCCGTCCTTCTCGCCCTGCTTCAGCACGCCGATCAACTGGTCGAACACGGCCGGCACCTGATTCAGGCGCGCGACGTAATCCTCGTAATGCTTGGTGCTGTCGAACGGCATGATGGCGACGAACTGCGCCAGCTGCAGGTGCAGGCCGACGAACTGGTCGAGCGGCATCTCGTAGGTCTTCAGCGCGATGCCGCGCAGGTTGTCCCTGAGCTGGCGCACCATCAGCTGCTGGTTCAGGCGGTCCTGCTCGGCGAAACCGGTGGTATCGATGGCCTCGAAGCGCTTGAGGAAGGCCTCGGTCTCGCGCTTCTGCACGGCGACGTGCGCCAGCGACAGGTCGCTCCAGCGGTCGTTGTAGCGGTAGTCGCCGATCGCGGTGGCGAACTCCGGCGACTGCTGCATCTGCCACTGCCATTGTTCGGCCAGCAGCGCATTCAGCGCCTTGACGCGGGCGGCGACGTCGTCGGCCGCGTGCGCGGCGGGCACGCCCGCCGACAGCGCCAGCGCGGCGGCGAGCACAAGTCCCAGGGATTTCGAAAGCGGATGCGGCATGACGGTTCTCGTTCGGGTGACGGGAGGCGCGCCGTTCCCCAGCGCGCGCAGGGCATTCTGCAGGCGACCGTCGCGGCCGGCGCGGGCCGGAAGGCATGGCCCGCGCCGCATCCGCGCGTTCACACGCTGCGCGTGGCCACCGCCGGCGGCACGCGCGAGGCGCGCGTGGCCGGCCCCAGCACGGCGATCTGGCCCAGCGTCCACAGGCAGAGGAAGCCGACCGGCACGTAGTACCACGGCAGGCGCGGCGCCTCGTAGTGGGTCATCAGCCAGACGTTGAAGGCGTAGGTCAGCACCGCGCCCGCCGCCAGACCGAGCGAGGTGATCAGGAAGTTCTCGGTCAGGAAATAGCGCAGGATGTCGAACTGGGTGGCGCCCAGCGCGCGCCGCGTGCCGATCTGCTTGGTGCGCTGGGTGACCCAGAAGCTCGCCATGCCGACGATGCCGAGCGCGGTGATGGTCAGCAGGCAGACGATCACGATGCAGAGGATGATGGTCATCGCGCGGTCCGCGCGATAACCCTCGGCGCGGACCTTCTCCATGCTCTCGACGTTGCGCACCAGCCGGCTGCGGTTGATCTCGCCGAGCTTGGCCTCGGCCAGCTTCATCACCTCGTCGCGGCGCCCCGGCTGCGCGCGCACGACGTAGCGGATGTCGGTGGAGTACGGCCGGATCTGCGGGATCAGCGTCGAATACTCGACCTCCTTCCAGTCGAGCCAGGGCGCCTGCAGCCGTTCGACCACGCCGATCACGGTCTGCGGCGGCTGGTCCTTGCCGAGGTAGAACTGCTTGCCGACCGCGTCCTGACCGGGGAACAGGCGCTCGGCCAGCGCCTTGGTGATGATGACCACCGGCGGCCAGCCGTTGTTGCGGAAGTCGGGTTCGAAGCCGATCTCGTCGGCGCGGAAGTTGCGTCCCGCCGCCAGCTTCACCCCCATCGCGTCGAGGGCGTGCTCGTCGACGAAGTAGATCGCCGTCGACGTGGTCGCAGTCTTCTGCGCGGGCTGCAGTTGAATGCCGGTCGACCAGCCGGCCTCTCCCATCGGCACGCGGTTGATCGGCGTGACGTCCTGCACGCCGGGCAGGCCGCGCAGCGTGGCCAGGTCCTGTTGCACCGTGGTGCGCATGTCGAACGCGGCGCCAAAACCCAGACTGCCGACCTCGAACGTATTGGCCTCGTCCATGCCGGACGGGCGGCCCATCTTGTCGATGCGCTGGCTGATGATGAACAGCGCATTGCAGACGATGGCGAGGGTCAGCGCGATCTGCACGCCGATCAGCACCAGCGCCACCTTGCTGCGCATCAGCGCGGAAAGGATCGGACGGATCTCCATGATGCTCACCTCACTGCGTCTTCAGCTGCGCCGCAGGCGCGGTCTGGCATGCGCGCCAGGTGGGAAACAGGCCGGCCAGCACGGCGGCGCCGATCGCCAGCAGCACGGTGGTGGCCACCATGGTCCAGTCGAGATGGGCGACGTTCTGGTAGTTCTCGTACAGCGCGCGCACCAGCATCAGGCCGAAGGCCGTGAACAGCAGGCCGATCAAGCCGCCGCTGATGCCGATCACGCCGGACTCGACCACGTGCTGCGCGAACAACTGCCCGCGGCTGGCGCCGAGCGCGCGGCGCAGGCCGATCTCGCCGGACTTGCGGATGAACTTGGCGAGCAGCAGGCCGACCGTGTTGATCAGGCAGACCGCGAGGAAGGCGAACGCCAGCCAGACCTGCACGGTGACGTCCTTCGGCACCACCTTCTGGTTCGCCAGCCACTGGTTGACGTCGGGGAGGCGGTTGTTCAGCGGACGCTGGAAGCGGCCGAGCTTCTTCTGCTCGCCGACGTAGCTGTCCAGGAACGACTTGTACTCGGCGAGTCGCGACGACGAGTCCAGCTGCGCCCAGAACTGGATCCAGATGCAATCCGACTGCAGGTAGGCGTCCCAGCCGTCGCCGAAGTTGTTCCAGCAGCTGTTGTTGCCGACCGACTGCATCTGCAGCTCGATCGCCGTGTTGAACGGAAGGTAGGCGTCCTCCATTTCGTAGAAGGGACCGCTGCTCAAATCGAAGAACTTGACGCGCGGCCGCCACTCCTTCAGCACGCCGACCACGGTGTAGTCGACGTCGTTGGCGCGCACCTTCCTGCCGACGCTGTTCTGGCCGCCGAACAGCTTCTCGTTGGTGTCGTGGCTGAGCACCATCACCCGCGCGTGCTGCGCGTCCGCGCCGTGGTCCCACGGACCGCCGTACTCGAACGGCGGTTCGAACATGGCGAAGAAATCGGCAAAGGTCGCGCGACCGACGGCGAGGTAGGGCTTGACCTCGGGGTTCTCCGGCTGCACCGGCAGCATCACGCGGAACATCGCCGCCTGCCGGTCGGCCTTGCCGGCCTGCATCAGCGCGACGGCGTCGCGGTAGGTCACCTGGTCCGGCGGACTGCCGTCGCTGCCGTAGGGCTGGTTCGGATCCCAGTTGTCCATCTGCACGTAGTGCAGCTTGTCGCTCTTCCACGGGATCGGGTCGCTGCCCATCATGTGGAACAGGGTCAGCGAGGTCATGCTGGCGGCGATGCCGAGGGCGATGCCCAGCACCATCAGCGCGGTCAGCACCGGGTTGCGCCTGAGGCTCCTCAGGCCGAGCTGCAGGTAGTAGCCGAACATGGCGCGTTCCTCAGGCCGTGGCCGCCGCGGCGTGCGGCGTCTTGCGGAAGCGCGGCGCCTCGCCGAGATCGGTGACCTGGCCGTCCATCACGTGCACGTTGCGCTGCGCGCGCGCCGCCAGCTCCGGGTCGTGGGTGACCATCACGATGGTGGTGCCCTGGCGGTTGATCTCCTCGAGCAGTTCCATCACGCCCCGCGCCATCAGCGAGTCGAGGTTGCCGGTGGGCTCGTCGGCGAGCAGCAGGCGCGGCGAGCCGGCCAGCGCGCGCGCGATCGCCACGCGCTGCTGCTGGCCGCCGGACAGCTCCGAGGGGTAATGCTTCATGCGCGAAGCCAGGCCGACGCGGGTCAGCGACTCCTCGATGCGGCGCTTGCGCTCGGCGGCGTCGAAGCCGCGGTAGCGCAGCGGCACGTCGACGTTGTCGAACAGGTTGAGATCGGGGATCAGGTTGAAGCCCTGGAAGATGAAGCCGATCTTCTCGTTGCGCAGCCGCGAGCGTTCGGCGTCGTTCATGCCGCCGACGTCGACGCCGTCGAGCTTGTACTCGCCGCCGGTGAACTCCTCGAGCAGGCCGGCGATGTTGAGGAAAGTCGTCTTGCCGGAGCCGGACGGACCGGTCACCGCCACGAACTCGCCCTCGCCGACATGGATCGAGAAGTCGCGCAGCGCGTGCGTCTCGATCAGGTGGGTGCGGTAGACCTTCTGCAGATGCGTCATGACCAGCATGGCGATTCCTCTCGGGGCAAAGGGGGCTGTCGGGGGGCGGGATTTCAGTGGATGGTGACGCGCTCGGCGCCGTTGAACTCGTCGGTGCCGGAGATCACGATGCGGTCGCCTTGCTTGACGCCGGAGACGATCTCCACCGCGTTCAGGCTCATCGCGCCGACCTGGATCGGCGTGCGTTCGGCGACGTCGCCGTGCACGACGTAGGCGACGCGGCCGGCGCCGGCGTCGACGAACGGGCCGCGCTCGACCATCAGCACGTTCGGATGCGTGTCGATGAAGATGCGCGTGGTGAGACGCTGATTCTGCCGCAGGCCGGCCGGCTTGGTCTTGCCGAAGCGCACGCGCGCGGTGACCTGGCCGTTGACCACTTCCGGCGACACCGCGCCGACCTCGCCCTTGTACATGCCGCTGGTGTCCTGGATCTCGGCCGGCATGCCGATGGCGATGTCGTGCGCGAACACCTCCGGCACCTGCACCTCGAGCTCCAGCGCGGAGAGGTCGACCACGCTCAGCAGCGGCGCGTTCAGCGCCACGTTGGCCTTCTGCGCCACCTGCACCTGGCCGACCTGGCCGGCCACCGGCGAACGGATCTTCAGCGCATCGACCTGGCGCTGCAGTTCGGCCACCAGCAATTGCTGGCGGTCGCGCGCCAGCTTCTTCGCCTGCACCTCGAAGGCGAGGCCGTCGTGGTCCAGCGCGACGCCCTTGCGCGCATTGTCCAGCGCGATGTCGGCCTTCTCCAGCGCGTCCTGCGCGCGCAGCACGTCGATCTCGGGCAGCGCGCCCAGCTTGAACGCCTTGGTGGTGCGCTCGACCTCGCGCTCGGCGGTCTTGCGGTCGATGGCCGCCTGGTCCAGCGCGCGCTGGGTGTCGAGGCGCTTGCGCCGCGCTTCGATCTGCGCGCGCTCGTAGTCGACCTCCATGCCCTGCAACGCGGCCTGCTCCTGGGCGAGGCGGTTGGTCAGCTCGGGGCTGTACAGCTCGGCCAGCACCTGGCCCTTCTCGACCTTGTCGCCGGCAACCACGTCCAGCGTCACCGTGCCGGGCGCCGGCGCGTACAGCGTCGGGCTGACCGCCGCCACCACGCGCCCCTGCACCGACACGTCGCGCACCAGCGTGCCGCGCTGCACGGTGGCGATGCGCAGGCGCGTGGCGCTGACCGACGCGCCTGCCGCCAGCGTGCGCAGCGCGGCCGGCAGCAGCCACAGCAGCAGCACGAGGCCCGCCGCCGCGGCCACGCCGGGCCACAGCCAGCGGCGCAGCTTCGAGCTGCGTTCGGGGACGATCAGGCGGTCCTGGGCGGAGGTGTCGCGGATCATGCAGGCTCCCGGGCGCCGCGACGCGCGGCGCGATGTC
Organism: Mizugakiibacter sediminis; assembly: GCF_000953855.2. GTDB lineage: Bacteria > Pseudomonadota > Gammaproteobacteria > Xanthomonadales > Rhodanobacteraceae > Mizugakiibacter > Mizugakiibacter sediminis. The sequence goes on along the minus strand of NZ_DF970151.1, from coordinate 3,074 downwards.
GAGCCTGTCTCAGCAACGGGCATGCCAGCCCGCCGCCCGCGCGCAAGCCGCTGATCGGCAAGCCTTCGTTGCGCGCGGCCCGGTCCCGCGGCGGTGTCCGCGGACAGCGCCGCGGACAGTGCGGACAGCGGTCAGGCGTCCGCGGACGCCGCGGCCAGCAGGCCGCCCAGGGCGGCGCCGAGGGCGAGGTCGTCGAGCACGCCGAAGTGCTGTCGGCGCAGGCGCCCGGCGGCATCGATCAGCACCAGCGTCGGCGTGCCCTGCATGGCGTAGGCGCGCATGGTGCGCGGCAGCGGATCGCCGGCGTCGTGCGCGTCGACGCCGACCGGAAATTCGTAGCGGTATTCGTGCAGGAACGCCGCCAGCGCCGCCGGTCCCTGCGCCGCATGATGCTCGAACACCGTGTGCAGGCCGATCACGGCGAGGCGCTCGCGCGGGAAGGCGCGATGCACGCGCTGCATCTGCGGCAGCGCGTGCATCGCACAGCCCGGGCACAGCATCTGGAAGGCGTGCAGCAGCACCACGCGGCCGCGCAGTCCGGCCAGCGTCGGCGGCGCGCCGTTGAACCAGCGCGCCACCTGCCATTCCGGCGCTGCCTGCAGCGCGGCCATCTCACTTCGCCGATGCCGCTTCGATCTTGCCGGGCAGCGACAGATCGCCCGAAGCCACGTCCTTGACGTCGACCACGCACAGCAGCGGCGCGTGCACATTGGCGTTGACGCGCAGGCCGGCGGTGACGCCGTCGAAGGCGCTGCCGAGCATGCGCTGGGGGTCGCGGAACGGCACGCGCACGCGCACGTGCCGGCCGTCGATCAGCGGCGTGTAGCCCGGCGAGTCGATCAGGATCGGCAGGCCCGGCCAGGTCGGCGGCAGCTTCGGGTGGCTGCCCTCGGCGATGTCCTTCACCTTCAGCATGCCCTTGCCGCAGGCGTCGTCCGGCACCAGCACCACCCAGTGCGAGTGCCAGACGTCGCCGTCGTTGTCGGGGTTGCCGTCGCCGTTCTCGTCGATCCACGGCGTGTCGTCGAAATCGGGATGCGCGGTCACCGCCAGCGCCAGCGTGCCCTGGTCGGCGTCGAAGCCGACCTCGGCGGTGTCGATCTTCGTCGGCCAGACGTAGGAGAACACCGTGCTGCCGGCCAGCTTGCCGCTCTTCGCCGGATGCGTGGCGCCGGCCCTGCCGCTGACCTGCATGTCGAAGACGAGATAGCGGTCGCCGGCGCTGACGCTGGTGCGCACGATGTCGAAGTCGGCGGCCTGGGCGTTGCCGGGCCTGGCGTCGATGCCGTGCGCCGCGGCGGCGCCGGCGCCGAGCGCGAGCGCGCAGGCCAGTGCGAGGGTGGTCTTGCTCATGACGGCTGCTCCTCCGTGGTGGAATCCGCCGCGCCGGCGTAGCGGGCGAAGTTGCGCGCCCGCTGCGCCGGCGCGGCAGCGTGGTGATCGGGACAGTCGATGCGCAGGTGGCGCTCGCCGAACGGCGCGTCGACCAGCGCGCAGTGGTGCGGCGTGGCCGGCAGGCCGGGGTGCGCGAAGGGGCGGAAGTGCGCGCAATCGAGGCACATGCGCGCCACTTCGATGCGGCCCTCGGCCTGCAGGCGGCGGATGGTCAGCAGCAGCGCGCGATACACGGCCTCCTGCGTGGTCGCGTCCAGCGCGCCGAGCGCGGCCAGCACCACCTCGGCCGGGCCGGCGTGCGCGGCCGCCGCCGCGCGGCCGGCGGCGGTCAGCAGCAGGCGCTTGCGGCGCGCGTCGGCGGCGTCCGCGCGCTTCTCCAGCAGGCCCTTGCGCGCCAGCGCGGCGACGGCGTCGCTGGCCGTCGGCGCGCTCACCGCCAGGCGCTGCGCCAGCGCGCCGAGGCCCAGCCCCTCGGCGCCGACGGCGGCCAGCTCGTCCAGTGCCCGCTGCTGGGTCGGCGAGAGATCGAGCGCGCCGCCGCGGCGCCAGGCGTCCTGGCGCAGCACCCGGCCCAGCCGCTCCAGCGCGGCGACGGTGCGCTGCGGCAGCGGCACGGAATGGCGGTCGAAGTAGCGCGGCGATTTCATCGCGGTCCTGCGCCGAGGCGGCGCATCGCATGGCGGCAAATAATTAGGAGTCCTAATTTACAGATCCGCAAGACCCCTGGCAAGCCCGCCCCGTAGCCGCTGGCACGCCGCCACGACCGCATTCGCGGCACGAGGCCGGTCGCCCGCATCGGCGCTTGCGACCATCGCCGGCGCGTGCGCATCTATCCGGCATGGAGCCATCCCCGTTCCAGCACGAGGTCGACCCCGGCACCGTCGATGCGCTGCGCCGCGGCGACCTCGGCGCGTTCGAGCGCATCTACCGCCTGTTCGAGCGCCCGGTGTACGCGCTGGCCTGCCGTCTGCTCGGCGACCGCGACGCCGCGCACGAGGTGTTGCAGGACGCCATGCTGAAAGCCTACGAGCGCGTCGGCCAGTACCGCGGCGAGGCGCCGTTCTGGGCCTGGCTGCGCCAGCTGGCGATCAACGAGGCGCTGATGCGCCTGCGCCGCGAGCGCCGCTTCGGGCCGGAGCCGCTGGATGACGAGCCGATCGACGAGGACGCGCCGCCGGCGTGGGCGCTGGCCGACCGCGGCGCGCTCGAGCGCGCGCTGGCCGCGCTGCCGCCGGCAACGCGCACGGTGCTCTGGCTGTACCACGTCGAGGGCCTGACCCACGTCGAGATCGCGGCGCATTGCGCGCGCACGGTCAGCTATTCGAAGTCGCAGCTCGCGCGCGGCACCCGCCGTCTGCGCGAGCTGCTGGTGAACACCCCGGAGGCATCGCCATGTCTGATCGCACCGACCGCCTGAGCGCCCACGCCGCGCTGGCCGCCGCGCTGCGCGGACTGCCGCCGCCCGCCCCCGAACGCGACCCGTGGCCGCTGCTGGCCGCGCGCGTCCGCCGGCGCCGGCAGCACCGGCGCCTCGCCCTGTTCGCCGTGCCGGCGGCGCTCGCCGCGGCGCTCGCGCTGGCGCTGGTGCTTCCCGCCGCGCTGCGCGGCCCTGGCCCCGGGGTCCGGCCGTCCCTGCCGGCGACCGCGGCCGCGCCCGCCCCGGCGCATGCCGGCGCCGC
>NZ_DF970150.1 GCF_000953855.2 Mizugakiibacter sediminis | reverse complement strand
CGCGGCCGCGCCCGCCCCGGCGCATGCCGGCGCCGCCGGCGCGGCGAATCCCGCGCCCGCCGAGGAACTGGCCGCGCTGCGCGCGCGCTCGCAGCGGCTGGAGCGCTGGGTGCGCGCGCTGGGCGCGGGCGGCGCGCCGCTCGGCGGCCGCGCGCTCGCCGGCGTCACCGAGCTCGAGGACATGATCGGCCTGGTCGACGTGCAGCTCGCCGCCGGCGGCGACGCGCGCAGCCAGCTGCCGCTGTGGCGGCAGCGCGTCGGCCTGCTCGAACAGCTCGCCGCGCTGCGCCTGGATAGCTACGCCATGGCCGACGCCGGCACCCCCACCGTGTGGATCAACTAGAGAGGCCCGATATGCGCACGAAACTCCTTGCAGCCGCGCTGGCGCTGGCCTGCGGCAGCGCCTGGGCGGCGACCCCGCCGGCGCCCGCGAGCAGCGCCGCCGACACGGCCGCGGCGCGCCGCGAACTCGAACAGATGCGCGGCGAAATGCGCGCGCTGGCGGGGCGCATGGCCGAGCTGTCCGCGCGCCTCGGCGAAGCCGCGCCGGGCGCCGATGCGCTCGACTACGTCGCCGACCCCGACCGCGGCATGCTCGGCGTGGTGCTGACCCCCGACGCCAGGGGCGCGCGCGTCAGCGCCGTCACGCCGGGCGGCCCGGCGGAACGCGCCGGCGTCGCCATCGGCGACGTGATCGTCAGCGTCGACGGCAAGCCGCTGCGCACGGAGGGCGAGCGCGGCGCGCCGGCGCAGCGCCTGCTCGGCACGTTCAAGGCCGGCGAAACCGTCGCCCTGGGCATCGAGCGCAACGGCAAGCCGCTCACCCTCGGCGTCAAGGCGGAGCGCCGCGAAGCCTACAGCTGGCCGCTGCTGCTGGACGTGCAGCCGGCGCTGGACGCCGCGCAGGCGCAGCTCGACCACATCGACGCGCGGCGCATCGCCGAGCAGGCGCACGCCGCCGCCGAACGCGCCGGCCACGACATCGACGTCGCGCGCATCACCGAGCAGGCGCGACGTGCCGCCGAGCAGGCCGGCCGCAACGTGGCGATGCTGCGCGTGATGGCGCCGTGGTGGGGCCTGAACCTCGCCTCGCTGGACGCCGACCTCGGCAGCTATTTCGGCACCCGCGAGGGCGCCCTGGTGCTGTCGGCGCAGCCGGAGCAGTTCCCCGGCCTCAAGGCCGGCGACGTGATCGTGAGCGTGGCCGGCGCGCCGGTGCGACGTCCGGAGGATGCGATGCGCGCGCTGCGCGAACGCGACGACGATGCCAAGGCCGGCACGACCGTCGCCGTCGAGGTGCTGCGCCATGGCAAGCGCGAGACGCTGCGGCTCAAGCTCCCCGAGGCGCGCGGCTGGCTGCTGCCGCCTCCGCCCGCGCCGCCGGCACCGCCGGCGCCGCCCGCGCCGCCGACCCATCCGCAGATCCACCCCGCCGCGCCACCGGCGCCGCCGGCACCGCCCGTCGACGCGATCGACTGAGCTCACGCCGGCACGCCGCGGCGGTTGCCGGCGATCTCGGCGGCGACGGCGCGGCCCAGCGGCGAGACCCGCTCGGCCGTCTCGCAGCCGAGCGCGGTCAGCCGGCCGACGTGCAGGCAGCGGAAGCGCAGCAGCTCGGCGCGACGCGGCGCGATGCGCGCCGCGCGCGCGCAAGGCTCCTCCGTCGCGGCGCCGACGCCGCACGCGTCCAGCAAGGCGTCCCAGGCGAGCCAGTCGGTGTCGGGCAGCAGGTACAGGCAAGCCAGCGCGTCGCCGCCGGCATCCTCGAAGCGCAGCCATTCGCGTGGTCCGGAACGCGTCACCGCGCTGCGCGCCTCCACGCGCGCCGTCGCGCCCAGCCAGCACAGCCTGGGGTCGTCGAGCAGCAGCACGCCGCCGGCGCCGCGCACGACCCGCGTGGCGGATGCGTCGGCGCGGGCGCAGCAGAGTACGCAGCCCAGCGACGGCAGACGCGCCGCCAGATGCGCGAGGCCGTGGCGCAACGGACGCACGGCGCCCGGCAGCGGCGGCGAACAATGCGCATGGAAACGATAACGGGCCAGCATGCCGCCTCCGTGGAATACGGGCTGGCGCGCCCGCGCGGGGCGGCTGGCGTCCGGTTCGGATTACTTGGTGAGGATCAGCTTGTCGTTGCGCGTGAGGCGCAGGTGGTACTCGCCGCCGAGGTGCTCGATCACCAGCTCGCGCGCGCCCTGCAGCAGCTGCGCGCTCTCGATGCGGCGGGTGGCCGCGCGCGCCGGTCGGACGCTTGGCGAAGGCGCAAGCGGAGACGTGCTGGAGGGAGAAGACGGCGGGCTGTTCGGCGGCATGGCGGCACCTGCATCCGGCGGACGACGATCAAATGATAATGATTCGCATTTGATCGTCAAGCGCCCGCCGCATCAGGCGGCCGCCGCCTCGATGCGTGCCATGGTCGCCGCGTCCAGGCGCTTGGCCAACGGCAGCGCGCCGAGGTTTTCCTCGAGCTGCGCGCGCCGGCTGGCGCCGAGGATCACCGAGCTGACGTGCGCGTTGTTGAGGCACCAGGCGATCGCCAGTTGCGCGGACGTGACGCCCAGTTCACGCGCCAGTTCCGCCAGCCGCCGCGCCCGCGCCAGCCGCGCCTCGCCCTCCGCGCCCTGCAGGCGCTCGCGCAGCCATTCGAAGCCGGGCGTGGCCAGGCGCGAGCCCGCCGGCACGCCGTCGGCGTACTTGCCGCTCAGCACCCCCGAGGCGAGCGGCGACCAGGTGGTGGTGCCGAGCCCGATCTCGCGGTACAGCGGCGCGTACTCCACTTCGACACGCGCGCGGCGCAGCAAGTTGTATTCCGGCTGCTCCATCTGCGGCGGATGCAGATGCTCGGCGCGCGCGAAGGCATGCGCGCGCAGGATCAGTTCGGCTGGCCACTCCGAGGTGCCCCAGTACAGCACCTTGCCGTTGCGGATCAGGTCGTCCATCGCACGCACGGTTTCCTCGATCGGCGTTTCCGGATCGGGGCGATGGCAGAAATAGAGATCGAGATAGTCGACGCGCAGCCGCGCCAGCGCCTGGTGGCAGGCCTCGATCACGTGCTTGCGCGACAGCCCGCGCTGGGTGGGCCGCGGTTCGGCGGACGCACCGAAATAGACCTTGCTGGAGACGCAGTAGGCGTCGCGCGGCAGGCGCAGGTCGGTCAGCGCATCGCCCATCACGCGCTCGGCCTCGCCGGCAGCATAGGTCTCGGCGTTGTCGAAGAAGTTGACGCCGTGGTCCCAGGCGCAGGCGATCAGCTCGCGCGCCTCCTTGCGGCCGAGCTGGCGGCCGAAGGTGATCCACGCGCCGAACGACAGCGCGGACAGCTTGAGACCGGACGATCCCAGTCGGCGGTATTCCATCGATCTTCTCCTCGAACGCGGCGACCTCCAAGACTGCCACGCGTGCGCGCCGCGTGCAGCCGCGATTGCCCGCGGCAGGGACGGTCGCTAGACTGCGCGCGCTCCATCGGGGAGTAGCCTGCCGCGGCGAGACGCCGCGGTGTCCGCGTCAACACGCTTGGCCCACCGGCCATGGCGCGGACGGCGAGAAGCCCGGCGAGACCTTTGGCTGCACGCGCCGAACCCGGCTGGGGCGGCGCGCGCGCCATCGTCTCGACAGTCCCCAGCCATCGGAGCATGCGTGCAGGCCCTCCTCGTTTCCACCGCCGCCGTCGCGCTGGCGGAAATCGGCGACAAGACCCAATTGCTGTCGCTGATCCTCGCGACGAAATACCGCCGCCCCTGGCCGATCTGCCTCGGCATCCTCGGCGCCACCCTGGTCAACCACGCGCTGGCCGGCAGCGTCGGCGCGCTGGTCGCGGCTTGGCTGTCGCCGATGCTGTTGAAGTGGATCGTCGCCGGCAGCTTCCTCGCCGTCGCCGCGTGGACGCTGGTACCGGACCGCGCCGACGACGATCCGACGGCGAAGCGCGCCGGCCACGGCGTGCTGCTGGCGACGCTGATCGCGTTCTTCCTCGCCGAGATGGGCGACAAGACGCAGGTGGCGACCGTGATCCTCGCCGCCGAGTACCGCCCGCTGTGGCAGGTGGTCGCCGGCACCACGCTCGGCATGCTCGCCGCCAACGTGCCGGTGGTCTGGCTGGGCGTGCGCTTCGCCGCGCGGCTGCCGCTGCGCGCGGCGCGCATCGGCACGGCGCTGCTGTTCGCGACGCTGGCGCTGTGGATCGTGCTGCGCTGAGCCCGCTTGTCGCCCCGGCGGGCATGCCCTACGCTGCCCCGGCCGTGCGCGCTCCGGGGGATTCGGCGCACCTGCAGGGCGACCCGACACGCTGCCGCGCCGGTACCGCAGGCGTGGCCAGGTGCGCGTCGCTCCGGCACCCCGGCCCACCCGCTTCCGAAGGTGACCGATGAGCCTCAAGCTTCGCCTCGTGGTGATGAACTTCCTGCAGTTCTTCGTGTGGGGGGCGTGGCTGCTGACCATCGGCGCCTACTGGTTCCAGAACAGGCACTGGTCGGCCTCGTCGTTCGGCGCGATTTTCTCGACGATGGGCATCGCCGCGCTGTTCATGCCCGCGCTTGCCGGCATCGTCGCGGACAAGTGGCTCAACGCCGAGCGCCTGTACGGCATCCTGCACCTCGCCGGCGCCGTTATGCTGCTGGTGGTGCCGACGGTGGACAGCCCGTCCGTGCTGTTCTGGGTGATGCTGCTGAACATGGTCTTCTACATGCCGACGATCGCATTGGCGATCACGGTGTCGTACAACGCGCTGAAGAGCGCCGACCTGGATGTGGTGCGCGACTACCCGCCGATCCGCGTGTGGGGCACGATCGGCTTCATCGCCGCGCTGTGGACGGTCAGCCTGCTCGGCCTCGAGACCTCCGCCGGCCAGTTCCGCGTCGCCGCAGCCGCGGCGGCGGTGCTCGGCGTGTACGCGTTCACCCTGCCGCCGTGCCCGCCGAAGCTGGGCAAGGCCGCCGGCCGATCGCTGGTCGACGCGCTCGGACTGACCGCGTTCACCCTGTTCAGGCAACGCAACATCGCCGTGTTCCTGATCTTCGCCATGCTGCTCGGCGCGGCGCTGCAGCTGACCAACGCCTATGGCGACACCTTCCTGCACGACTTCGCACGCGTAGACATCTACAAGGACACGCTGGCGGTGCGCTACCCGGCGATCATCATGTCGATCTCGCAGGTGTCGGAAACGCTGTTCATCCTGACCATCCCGTTCTTCCTCGGCCGCTATGGCATCAAGGCGGTGATGGTGATGAGCATGCTCGCCTGGTTCCTGCGCTTCGGCCTGTTCGCCTACGGCAACCCGGGCGGCGGGCTGTGGATGATCGTGCTGTCCTGCATCGTCTACGGCATGGCGTTCGACTTCTTCAACATCTCCGGCTCGCTGTTCATGGAGCAGCAGAGCGACCCGAAGTTCCGCGCCAGCGCGCAGGGCCTGTTCATGGTGATGACCAACGGCGTCGGCGCCGTGCTCGGCAGCGCCGTCAGCGGCGTGCTGATCGAGCGCTGGTTCACGGCGCCGGACCAGAGCAAGGATTGGCATGGCATCTGGTTGACGTTCGCGCTGTACGCGCTGGCGATGGCGGCGTTCTTCGTGCCGCTGTTCAAGCATCGCCACGCGGCGGGCGGCACGCGCGACCTGCACGCCGCAGGCCGCATCGGCACCTGAGCGGACGCCGGCGATGTCCGCTCCCGCGCAGGTGGTCGTGGTCGGCAGCTACAACCACGACCACGTCTGGCAGGTCGACCGCTTCTGCCGCCCCGGCGAGACGCGCCGCGCGCACGGCTTCGTCGCCGGTCCCGGCGGCAAGGGCTTCAACCAGGCGGTGGCCTGCGTGCGCCAAGGCGTCGCCACCACCTTCGTCGGCGCGATCGGCGACGACCCGCTCGGCACCACGGCGCGCGCGCTGGCCGACGCCGAGGGCCTGCACGGCCGCTGGCAGATCCGCGACGACGCGCCGACCGGCGCCGCCGGCATCCTGGTCGACGCCGCCGGGCAGAACCAGATCGTCGTCGCGCTGGGCGCCAACGAGCGGCTCGATCCGGCTTTCGTGCGCGCGCAGCGCGGCGCCTTCGCCGACGCGCGCGTGCTGCTGGTGCAGCTCGAGAACAATCTCGACGCGGTCGACGCGGCGCTCGACCTCGCCGGTGTCGCGGGCGCGACCTGCGTGCTCAATCCGGCACCGGTGCACGCGGATCTGGCGGCGGACACGCTGCGCCGTTGCGACCTCGTCACGCCCAACGAGACCGAGTTGGCGCTGCTGCTGGCGCGCTTCGCCGGCACCGAGGTCGACGCGGACGCGCTCGCCACCCTGCCCGACGCCGAACTGCACGCGCTGGCGCGGCGGCTGCCCGTGCCCTGCGTGGTGATCACGCTCGGCCGCCACGGCTGCTTCGTCTCGCACGCCGAAGACGGCGACCGCCTGGGCGACGCGGTGGCGCGCTACCGCTTGCCGGCCGAAGCGGTGCGCGCAATCGATACCACCGCCGCGGGCGACGCCTTCAGCGGCGCGCTGGCCGCGGCGCTGGTGCGCCTTGCCGGGCGGCCGCTGATCGAGGCGGTGCGCCACGCCAACCGCGCCGCGGCGCTGTCGACCGAGCGCGTCGGCGCGGCGCGGGCGATGCCGCACTGGGAGGAGGTACGCGCGCGCTTTCCGGGCTGAGCGCCGCGCCGGCGTGCTCGGCCTGCATCCGTTGTAAATGCGAATTACTCGCATTAGCATGCGCGACCAGACTTCGAACCGGGGATCCGCATGCGTTGCTCCGTCCGCACCCTCGCCGGCGCCGTCGCGCTGGCGCTTGCCGCCGCCGCCCACGCCGAACCGGCCACCACCCTCGACGGCATCGAGGTCTCCGCCTCCACCCTGCGCATGCCGCAGAGCCAGGGCGCGCTGCCGATGACGATCACGGTGATCACCTCCGCGGATCTGGCCCGGCAACTCGCCATCACGCCCGACCTCTCGACCATCCTCGGCAATCTGGTGCCGGCGTTCTCGCCGTCGCGGCAGAAGCTGTCCGGTTTCGGCGAGACGCTGCGCGGGCGCAGTCCGCTGTACATGATCGACGGCGTGCCGCAGTCGAGCCCGCTGCGCGACGGCTCGCGCGACGGCTACACCATCGATCCGGCGATGATCGAGCGCATCGAGATCGTCGAGGGCGCCAACTCGCTGCAGGGCCTCGGCGCCGCCGGCGGCATCATCAACATCGTCACCCGGCAGGCGCCGAAGGCCGAAGGCGTGCAGCAGCAGATCACGCTGAACGCCAGCGCACCGACGCGCGGCGGCGACGGCACCGGCTACGGCGGCGCCTACACGCTGGGCGCGCGCAGCGGTGCGTTCGACATCGTCGCCGGCGTCTCGCAGCGCACGCGCGGCATGTACAGCGACGCCGACGGCCGCCTTATCGGCGTCGACGGCACGCAGGGCGACCTGATGGATTCGCGCAACTGGGATCTGTTCGCCAAGCTCGGCTACGCCTTCGGCGACGCGCGCCGCCTGCAACTCACCGTCAACCGCTTCCAGTTGCAAGGCGACGGCGACTTCGTCGTCGTAGCGGGCGACGCCGACGCCGGCGTCCCCACCACCTCGCGGCGCGGCACGCAGCAAGGCGAGGCGCCGCGCAACCGCGTGCTCACCGCCAGCCTCGACTACCGCGACGGCGCGCTCGCCGGCGGCGAGCTGCGCGCGCAGCTCTACCATCAGCAGAACCGCGAGCTGTTCGGCGGCGGCACGTTCGCCACCTTCCAGGATCCGGCGCTCGGCCCCAGCGTGTTCGACCAGTCGCAGAACGTGTCGGACAAGGACGGTGCGCGCCTGTCGTGGACGCGCCGCGGCCTGCTCGACGGCAAGCTCGGCGTGCTCGGCGGCGTCGACGGCTACCGCGACGCCACCTACCAGGAACTCGCGCTGACCGGCCGCAAGTGGGTGCCGGACACCACCTTCACCGGCTGGGCGCCGTTCCTGCAGACCGAGCTGTGGCCGCTGCCGCGGTTGTCGCTGTCCGCCGGCCTGCGCCGGGAGCACGGCGCGCTGGACGTGCCGACCTACCGCACGCTGGCGTTCTACCACGGCGTCACCGTCGAAGGCGGCACGCGCGAGTTCACCCGAACGCTGCCGAATCTCGGCGCGGTCTGGTACGCCGGCGACCACCTCAACGTGTTCGCCAGCTACGCGCAGGGCTACACGCTGCCCGACGTCGGCCGCGTGCTGCGCGCGATCGACCAGCCCGGCCTCAGCGTCGAGAGCTTCCTCGACCTGCAGCCGGTGGTCTCCGACAACCGCGAGTTCGGCGCCGAGTACGACGACGACGTCTGGAACGCGCGCGTCAGCACCTGGACCTCGCGCTCCGCGCTGGGCGCGCTGCTGGTCTACGACGCCGCCAACGACGTCTACAACGTCGCGCGCCAGCGCACCTCGCTGCGCGGCTGGGAAGCGCGCGGCGGCGTCAAGCCGTGGAGCGGCGGGCAGTTCACGCTGGCGTATGCGCACACGCGCGGGCGCACCGACAGCAACGGCGACGGCAAGGTCGATTCCGACCTCGACGCCGCCAACGTCGCTCCGGACCGCCTCAACCTGGGCTGGACGCAGGCGTGGCGCGAGGACTTCGCCAGCTATCTGCAGCTCTCGCACTACTTCGGCCGCGGCTTCGACTTCCTCGGCAAGCCCGACGCGCGCTTCCGCGGCTACACCACCGCCGACGCCTACGCGCGGCTGCGCGGCGCGATCGGCGACTGGACGCTCGGCGTCGAGAACCTGGCGAACCGCAAGTACATCACCTACTTCGCGCAGACGCTGGGCGACGACCTCTCCTACTTCGCCGGCCGCGGCCGCGTGGTCTCGCTGACCTGGCAACTGGGCTTCTGATGGCCGCTGCGCCGCTGCGCGCGCAGGCAGCGCCGGCCGCACGGCCGGTCCGCGCGCGCGCGTGGCTGAAACGCCTGCACCTGTGGTTCGGGCTGAGCGCGGGACTGGCGTTCGCGCTGGTCGCGCTGTCCGGCACGGCGCTGGCGTTCCAGCGCGAACTGCTGCTGTGGCAGCACCCGGAACTGCGCAGGCCGCTGCCCGATCGCGCGCAGCTCGCCGCCGTGCTGGACACGCTGGGCGGTGCCGCGCGTCCGGCGGGATTGACCGCGCTCGACCTGCCGACGCCCGCGCTGCCGGTCTGGCAGCTCTACTTCGCCGACGGCGCGCGCCGCTACCTCGACCCGCAGACCGGCGCGCTGCTGCTGACGCGCACGCCGTCGAACGATGCGCTGCTGTGGCTGCGCGAACTGCATACGCACCTGCTCGCCGGCGCGCGCGGCGAGCAGGTGCTGGGTGGAGTCGGGCTGCTCGCGCTGTTCCTGCTGCTGTCGGGGCTGTGGCTGTGGTGGCCGCGGCGCGGCGCGCTGCTCTCCAGCCTGCGCCCGCACGCGCAGCCGCCGACGCGACGCTGGCTGAGCTGGCACCGCAGCCTTGGTGCACTGGCGCTGCCGCTGCTGCTCACCGTCACCGCCACCGGCACGGCGATGGTCTACCACGCGCCGACGCGCGCCGCGCTGCGCGCTGCGTTCGCCGATGCGCCGGAGCCCGCACCACCGCCGCTGCTGGTGCCGCAGGCGCGTCCCTTCGACTGGAACGCAACGCTGGCCGCCGCGGAAGCGGCGCTGCCCGGCGCCGCACTGCGCCGTCTCGTCCTGCCGGGCGCGCGCGATGCGAAAGTGGCGATCCGCGCGCAGGCGGCGGGCGAACGGCATCCGGTCGGCCGCAGCGTGATCTGGCTGGACCCGTACCGCGGCCGCGTGCTCGGCGTGCGCGACGCGACGCGCCAGGGTGCCGGCGCGCGCATGAGCGACAACATCTATCCGCTGCACATGGGCGCAGCCGGCGGCGGCGCCTGGCGCGCGCTGGTCGCGCTCGCCGGCCTGTTGCCGTCGCTGCTGCTGGTCAGCGGCTTCCTGTTCTGGCGCGCACGCAAGCGTGCCGCGCGGGGCGGAATCGCCGCGCAGCGGCGCTGCCGCCGCTGAGGCGATCTGCGCACCGAATCCGGCGACGCACTCCGGCGGAAGCCGCTGCGCGGATTCCGCCCTGCCGGCTGGCACGCGCCGGCGGCGCGGTGGCTAGTCGGCCTTGGGCTTGCGCAGCAGCGGCTCGATCAGGTCCATCGGCAGCGGGAAGACGATCGTCGAGGCGCGGTCGCCGGCCACCTCGACCAGGGTCTGCAGGTAGCGCAATTGCAGCGTCTGCGGCTGCTGCTGCATCACCCGCGCCGCCTGCATCAGCTTCTCCGACGCCTGCAGTTCGCCTTCGGCGTTGATCACCTTGGCGCGGCGCTGGCGCTCGGCTTCGGCCTGCTTGGCGATCGCGCGGATCATGCCCTCGTCGAGGTCGACCTGCTTGATCTCGACGTTGGCGACCTTGATGCCCCAGGCATCGGTGTGCTGGTCGAGGATGCGCTGGATGTCGCGGTTGAGCTTGTCGCGCTCGGCCAGCATCTCGTCCAGCTCGTGCTGGCCGAGCACCGAGCGCAGCGTGGTCTGCGCGATCTGGCTGGTGGCCTCGTGCGCGTTCTCGACCTGGATCACCGCCTTTTCAGGGTCGATGATGCGGAAGTAGATCACCGCATTGACCTTGACCGAGACGTTGTCGCGCGAGATCACGTCCTGCGGCGGCACGTCGTGCACCACCGTGCGCAGCGAGACGCGCACCATCTGCTGCGCCACCGGCACGATCACGACGATGCCCGGGCCCTTGACGCCGTGGAAACGGCCGAAGGTGAACACCACCGCGCGTTCGTATTCGCGCAGCACCTTCAGCGAGCCGAGCACGAGCGCGAGCAGGATGACGACGACGACAGCAAACGTGGAGAACATCACGCACCTCCTTCCGGGGTTCGTTCGAGCGGCGTGACGCGCAGCGTCAGGCCCTCGATGCCGAGCACGCGCACCGCCTGGCCGGCCTGCAGCGGTGCGTCGGTCAGCGCCTGCCAACGTTCGCCGTGCACGTGCACCAGACCGCGTTCGGCGAACGCCTCCACCGCTTCGCCGACGCTGCCGACCATCTGCTCGCGGCCGCTGACCACCGGACGGCGACGCGTGCGCAGCGCCAGCCAGCCGATCCCGGCGACGACCAGCGCCGCGGCCAGGCTGACGCCGACCAGCAGATGCAGCGGAATGCCGTAACCGGGTACGCCCGTGTCCATCAGCACCACCGATCCGATCACGAAGGCGACCACGCCGCCGATGCCGAGCGAACCATACGCCGGCACGAAGGTCTCGGCGACGATCAGCAGCACGCCCAGCGCGATCAGCCCCAGTCCGGCGAAATTGACCGGCAGCAGCTGCAGCGCGTACAGCGCCAGCAACAGGGCGATCGCGCCGACCACGCCCGGCAGCACCGCGCCGGGGTTGTAGCCTTCCAGCAGCAGGCCGTAGATGCCGACCAGCAGCAGGATGTAGGCGACGGAAGGATTGGCGATCACGTCGAGGAAGCGCGTGCGCCAGTCCGGCGCGCGCTCGACCGGCGTGACGCCGCGCGTATGCAGCACGCGCTCGCCCGCCGCGGTCTGCACGCGGCGGCCGTCGACGCGGTCCAGCAGCGCGGCCAGGTCGGCGGCGACGAAGTCGATCACGTGCAACCGCAACGCTTCTTCAGCCGGCAGGCTGGCGGCGCCGCGCACCGCCTGCTCGGCCCAGTCGGCGTTGCGCCCACGCTGCAGGGCGAGCGCGCGGATGTAGGCCACCGCGTCGTTCAGCACCTTGCGCGACTCGGCGTCCGCGGGGGTGGCGGCCTCCGCGCCCGCGCTGGACGGTTTTGCGGGTTTGCCGGCGTCCTCGCCGGGCCGTGGGCCGCCGCCGAACAGCGACACCGGCGTCGCCGCGCCGAGGTTGGTAGCCGGCGCCATCGCGGCGACGTGGCAGGCGTAGAGGATGTAGGTGCCGGCGCTGGCGGCGCGCGAACCGGACGGTGCGACGTAGCCGATCACCGGCACCGGCGAGGCGAGGATCGCCTTGATGATCCGCCGCATGGCGGCGTCGAGCCCGCCCGGCGTGTCGAGTTCCAGCACCACCGCCGCCGCGTTGGTTTCCGCGGCTTCGTCCAGGCCGCGGCGCACGTAGTCGGCGCTGGCCGGGCTGATCGGGCCGTCGACGCGCAGCAGCAGCACGCCGCCGGCCCTCGCCGCCGCGGAAGTCCACGGCAGCGTCCCGAGCAGCGCCGCCAGCGCGAGCAGGATGCGGCCCATGCCGGCATCACAGCAGAACCCTTCCTGCCCGGCAAGCGAACATGGCGCCGCTACAATGGCCGGATGCGCATCGGCCCGTACACGCTCGACCCGCCGCTGGCGCTGGCCCCGATGGCCGGCGTCACCGACAAGCCGTTCCGCCTGCTGTGCAAGCGGCTGGGCGCCGGCTGGGCCGTGTCCGAGATGACCACCGCCGACCCGCGCCTGTGGCGCACGGCGAAGTCGCTGCGGCGCATGGACCACGTCGACGAACCGGCGCCGGTCAGCGTGCAGATCGCCGGCTACGACCCGGCGATGCTGGCCGAGGCGGCGCGCTACAACGTCGACCACGGCGCGCAGATCGTCGACATCAACATGGGCTGCCCGGCGAAGAAGGTGTGCAACGTCTGGGCCGGCTCGGCGCTGCTGCAGGACGAGCCGCTGGTGGCGCGCATCCTCGCCGCGGTGGTGAAGGCGGTGGACGTGCCGGTGACGCTGAAGATCCGCACCGGCTGGGACCGCGAGCACCGCAACGCGCTCGCCATCGCGCACATCGCCGAGGACGCCGGCATCGCCGCGCTGGCGGTGCACGGGCGCACGCGCGCCGACCGCTACGAGGGCGAGGCCGAGTACGACACCATCGCCGCGGTGAAGGCGGCGGTGCGCATTCCGGTCTGCGCCAACGGCGACGTCGACACGCCGCAGAAGGCGCGGCAGGTGCTCGCGCACACGCGCGCCGACGCGCTGCTGATCGGCCGCGCCGCGCAGGGCCGGCCGTGGATCTTCCGCGAGATCGCCCACTACCTCGCCACCGGCGAACTGCTGCCCGAGCCCGGTCCCGCCGAGGTGCGCGACATCCTGCTCGGCCACCTGGAACACCTGTACGCGTTCTACGGCGAGCACCAGGGCGTGCGCATCGCGCGCAAGCACCTCGGCTGGTACGCCAAGGACCGCGCCGAGAACGCCGCCTTCCGCGCGGTGGTCAACCGCGCCGAGAGCGCGGCCGAGCAGTTGCGCCTGACCCGCGATTATTTCGACGCGCTGGAAGCGGGCTGTGCGCGCGCGGCCTGATGCGCGCTCGGGTCGCCTGCACGCAGGCTGCTGCCAAGGAAACGACGCTGTGCGGCGCGCGCGGCGACGCCCCGCTGCCCGCCGCAACGCCGCCGGCGTATGCTGCGCGGATGGGGGCTCCTGCCGACGCCGACACGCGCGCGCCCGCCACCCGCGCGCCGCCCGCCTTCGCGCTGCGCTACACGCCGGCGCTGGACGGCGTGCGCGCGCTGGCGATCGTGCTGGTCGCGCTCTACAACGCGGAAACGCCCGGCTTCTGGGGCGGCTTCGTCGGCGTGCGCCTGTTCTTCGTGCTGAGCGGGTTCCTGATCACCTCGCTGCTGCTGGAACGCCTGCTCGCCGAGGACACCATCCGCTTCGGCGCGTTCTACGTGCGCCGCTTCGAGCGCCTGTTCCCGCCGCTGCTGCTGACCCTGTCGGGGTTCCTCGCGCTGAACGTCGCGCTGGGCGGCCTCGCGCAGCTCGAACCCAGCGTGTACGAGGTGATCTTCTCCGCCTCCTACATCAGCAACTGGACTCTCATCGCCTTCGACAGCCCCAGCGCGCTCGGCCACACCTGGTCGCTGGCGGTGGAGGAGCAGTTCTACTTCCTGTGGCCGCTGCTGCTGTGGGGAGCCTGGCGGCTCGGCCGTTGGCGCGGGCTGGCGGCGCTGGCCGTCGTCGGCATCC
Organism: Mizugakiibacter sediminis; assembly: GCF_000953855.2. Taxonomy (GTDB): domain Bacteria; phylum Pseudomonadota; class Gammaproteobacteria; order Xanthomonadales; family Rhodanobacteraceae; genus Mizugakiibacter; species Mizugakiibacter sediminis. The sequence continues at coordinate 29,841 of NZ_DF970150.1, read as the reverse complement.
TCGCCTCGGCGGCGTGGCGGCCGCTCGCGGTGGCGATGCACCGCGCGCAGCCGCAGCCGCAGCACTACCTCTACTACGCGACGGAAACCTGCGCCTTCGGCTTCCTGATCGGCGCCGGGCTGGCGATCGCCGCGGCCAGCCGGCGCGGCGCCGCGCTGCTGCAGGGCGAGGCGGCGCGGCGCGCGGCGCCGTGGGCGGCGGCGCTGGGCCTGTTCGCCCTGCTGCTGGCGGCGCACAAGCTGTCCAGCCAGGCCCCCTGGACCTACGGCGTCGGCCTGACCCTCGCCGAGCTGGCCGGCACGTTGCTGATCGCCGGCCTGCTGGCGCCGGGTGCGCATCCGCTCGAGCGTCTGTTCGCATGGCCACCGGCGGTGTGGCTGGGGCGGCTGTCCTACAGCCTGTACCTGGTGCACTGGCCGATCGTGCGCGCGTTGCTGGGCACCGACCTGCCGGCCTGGCAGCGCATCCCGCTGTCCGCCGCGCTCAGCCTGGCCGCGGCCTGGCTGCTGTATGCGCTGGTCGAGCGGCGCCTGCTGGCGCGCTCGCCGCGACGCGGGGTGTCGCGTTCCTGAACCGCAGGCCCGCCAGCCTGCGTCGCCTGCCCCGGTCTGCTGCAGCGCCGGCGCGTTCCCGGTATCATGCGCCCTTCGTTTTTCATCCATCTATCCGGATCGAAGGATATAACCGCCGATGAGCAGCTACCTCTTCACCTCCGAATCGGTCTCCGAAGGCCATCCGGACAAGGTCGCCGACCAGATTTCCGACGCCGTGCTGGACGCCATCCTCACGCAGGACAAGCGCGCGCGTGTGGCCTGCGAGACGCTGGTGAAGACCGGCGTGGCGATCGTCGCCGGCGAAGTCACCACCAGCGCCTGGGTGGACCTGGAGGCGCTGACCCGCAAGGTGATCCTCGACATCGGCTACAACAGCTCCACCGTCGGCTTCGACGGCGAGACCTGCGGCGTGCTGAACCTGATCGGCAAGCAGTCGCCCGACATCAACCAGGGCGTCGATCGCAAGAAACCCGAGGAGCAGGGCGCCGGCGACCAGGGCCTGATGTTCGGCTACGCCACCAGCGAGACCAAGGACTTCATGCCGGCGGCGATCTACTACTCGCACAGGCTGGTCGAACGCCAGGCCAAGGTGCGCAAGAAGAAGAACTCGCCGCTGCCGTGGCTGCGCCCGGACGCGAAGAGCCAGGTCACGCTGCGCTACGAGAACGGCAAGGCGGTCGCCATCGACGCCGTGGTGCTGTCGACGCAGCACGACCCCTCGGTCAAGCACAAGGACCTGATCGAAGGCGTGATGGAGGAGATCGTCAAGCCGGTGCTGCCGGCGAAGTGGCTGCACAAGGGCACCAAGTACCACATCAACCCGACCGGCAAGTTCGTGATCGGCGGTCCGGTGGGCGACTGCGGCCTGACCGGCCGCAAGATCATCGTCGACACCTACGGCGGCTGGGCCCGCCACGGCGGCGGCGCGTTCTCCGGCAAGGATCCGTCCAAGGTCGACCGCTCGGCGGCCTACGCGGCGCGCTACGTGGCGAAGAACATCGTCGCCGCCGGCATCGCCGACCGCTGCGAGGTGCAGGTGAGCTACGCCATCGGCGTGGCCGAGCCGACCTCGATCTCGGTCACCACCTTCGGCACCGGCAAGCTGAGCGACGACAAGATCGAGAAGCTGATCCGCCGCCACTTCGACCTGCGTCCGTACGGCATCATCAAGATGCTCGACCTGATCCACCCGATGTACCAGGCCACCGCCGCCTACGGCCATTTCGGCCGTCAGCCGTACGAGGTCGAACTGCCCAACGGCGAGCGCTTCACCGCGTTCTCCTGGGAGAAGACCGATCGCGCCGAGGCGCTGCGCAAGGATGCCGGCCTGAAGTAATCGGCCAACACCGACTCGCAACGACGACGGGCCGCCTCGCGCGGCCCGTCGTGTTTTGGTTCACCGCTCTCCAGGAAGTAGCAGCAACCGCGGCGGCTTGAGCTCCGGCGCCGTGCGAGCCAGCGCTGCGCGCCCACTCTTGAGTCGAGCAGTCCAGCCGGGACCGCGGTTGCTGATGTCGGCCCATGCGGCCTCGATCTGCGCCGGCGCCTGTTCCTGCAGAAGCTCCAGCAACGCAGCCGCCTGCTGTACGTCCTTGCTCGACTTGGCGCTGCGCGAGGCCGGGCGCTCACCCGCCACCACCAGCTTGTGCAGCGCGTAACGCGCCGGATCCGGGACGTTCACCACCGCCGCGCCGCCGGCCGTAAACGCGACCGCCTGCTGCGCCTCCTGCAGCAAGTACTCCATGAACTCGAGCGGCTGCAGTTTGATTCCAAGCTGCGGATGCAGGAACGGCTTGCTGCCGCCGCGATGCAGGGGCGTCAGGAAGTCAATCTGGAATTCCGGATCGCGTGGATCCAGGTAAGTGCCGCCGGTCCCGCCATCGGCGTGTTCGATCGGAAGCAATCCCATCTGCAGCGACTCCAATGCGGCGTGGACGTCGATCGCGATGTCCGCCGGCAGTGCGATCGTGAGCGCCTCGCCCGCGTGTGCGAAATCCACGTCTTGCGTGCGTTGCGCATCTCTCCACCGCACTCCGAGCATGTTGCCGAACGTCAGGAATGCGTGCGTACCGATCAGCATGCCGCCCGCACGAAAGAAGCCGTAGTCCGCCAAGCGTTGTACTACCTTGAAATGCCGCTGCAGCATCGGCGCATTGCCCAACGCCACTGCCGACCGCGCTAGCGCCTGCAACGCGGGTTTCGCCCCCCCTCCCCGCGCGTGCCTCCACCAGCGCCCGCACCCGTTCGCTTTCCGGGCCGACATAGATCTGGCGCTTGCGGCCTGACACGTCCAGATACTGGTAGTACCAGTAAGTGCGTCCCTTCACCTGTTTGCGGGCAAACGTGCCGGGCAGATCGGCTACCGAGCGCGCCAGTTCTGCCCCATGCGCGGCGTCCAGCAACTGTGCGTAGGCCGCCTGGGCGGAGGCGGACAATGGGAAAGATCGCTGCATGACCGATGTCGCTGGTTGTGCGGGTCCGCAGCCGACGTTGAAAGCCGAGTTATACGCAATCAAGTATGTATTGCGTATAACTAGGGCCGTAGCGGTGGCGCGAAAGGCAACCGTCCGCCATCGACGCTCCAGCGGAGTCGAATACGAGCCGCACCGCCGGCTCCATCTTTCGCGTGCCTCAGTGCAGCGATACTACAGGCGGCGGCGTACTCATCGGCAACCGGCGCCGGTCGAGCGGCGGCAACCCGAATGCTTCGCGTGCGCGATCCGCCGGAAAAACGATGTCTTTCGGGCTGAGCACGATGGTTTCCGCCAGCCTGCGCGTCAATCCCGCCGCCGAATTCGCCTTGCGGTAGCGCAAATCGCAATCCACCTCGACGGCGTACTGGTTCAGCGTGCCCAGTACCGACCGTGAAGAACTCGCCGCGATCTCCATCGGCCACATCGCCTCGACTTCCTCCGCGGCCGCATCCGGGTGGATGCCGATCTCGATCAGCGCTTGGAACAGCGCATGACCGAAGCGCTCGGGTATCGCGGCATAGGGCGCGGCGTCGAGCACGACGCCGAGGCGGGTCGGCTCGTTCACGGCGATCACCAACTGGATGCGCGACACGCGGATCAGGTTGGCCGTCCATTCACCCAGTCGATTGCCTGCCGGCCGCGGCCGCGGTTCGGGCCTGGCCTTCATCGCCTTCAACAGCTTCGCGGTGCAGCGGAATGCAGTCATGCCTGTCCTTGGGGCCTCATGCGCCCATGGCCTCCAACAACTGCGCCTTTACCGACTTCCCCGCCGTGGCCGCGTCGGTCACCATGGCGAACACGCAACGCCCATTGCTGGCCGCCGCCCACACCTTGCCGATATCGCGCTTCTCGCGTGAGTCGTCGTTGCTCTCGAGATGCTCGCCCTTGTACTCGATGGCGAACAGACGGCCATCGGTCAGTTCCGCGACGAAATCCGGATAGAAGCGATCGGTCGAGGTCGGCAGCCAGAACGAGGCCTGCGGCTGCCTGTCCAGATTGCGCACCCAAACCTTCACCTGTTCCAGCCGGTCGAGTTCCACCGCACAGGCGGTCTCCTCGGCGTCGATGTCGGACTTCAACTCGCCGGGCACCGGATAGTAGTGCTTGCGGAACTCGTAGCGGCCATGCTCGTACCACCAGCGCGCAGGATAGTTGCCGGGATCGAAGCGGAACACGAAATGGGCGTCCAGACGAGCCTGGCCCGATCCCGGCAACAACGACTGCTGGAACGCCGCGCGCCGCTGCCCTTTCAGCAGATCCGCGACGCGGCGCGCCGCCGCATCGGCCAGGTCGTTGAAATGGCGCGCCAGATAGGCCAGCTCGAAACCGCGCGCAGCGAGACCATCCAGCATGCGCCCCAACCAGGCGATCATGTCCGGCTGCAGGACCGCTGCGCTGCGCAGACGGCGGTCCAGCGCGCGCATCAGGTCCTCGCGGCGGATGCCTTCGCTGGCCGAGTCGATGTCGAGCGCATACTGCGCCTCGTCCTCGCGGATGCGCAGATGTCCGCGCTCCACGTCGATCAGGTACGGATGCCGCGATTCGGCACGCCGGAAATCGGGCAGATCGGCGGGCAGTTCGGCCAGCGAGAAATCGGCGAACTCCGCCAGCAGTTCCGGTTCGTACAGCACCAGATCGCCCTGCAGCGGCACGATCAACTGCGGGATCGGCGCGAACGCCTCGCCGCGTTCGCTGGGCGCGGCGGCGACCAGCGCGCGCACCCGGTGGCGCTCCAGCTCACGTTCGAGCTGTTCGCGTTCGCGCTTCGGCACCGCAGCGACGGCCTGTGCGATGACCTCTGGCGCGATCGGTCCGCTGAGCGTCACCTGGGCGACGGCACCGACCTCCTCCACCCTCGCGTGCGTGGGCAGAACGGCCGCCACCGCGCGCGCAGCCTCGGGCGCCAGCTCGAACACCGATTCGACCACGCGCGGCGTCGCCGGTCGCGGCGCGAACAGGTCGGCGTCCAGCGAAGGCCGCACGAACTGCGCGACTTCCATTTCCTCGAAGCCCATCGCCACCAGCCGGTCGGCCAGCCGGTTGGCGACCTGCGCGGTCCCTGCGCCGACCACGTGCGCGTAGGCGCGGTTCAATTTTTCGGACTGCCGGCGCTGCGCATACGGCATGCGCAGCACTCGGCCCAGCAACTGTTCCATGTCCCTGGCCGAGCGGATGTTCTGCACGGTGCAGAACACGTAGGCGAAGGAGCAGTCCCAACCTTCCTTCAGGGCCTCCACCGTGATGACGAAATCGACGGGGCAATTGCGGTCGAACAGGTCCACACCATCCAGTTCGCGCTGGCTGCCGGTGGCGAGAGCGATGCGCCGCTCCTCGATGTGCAGCGATTCCATCAGGTGGGCCTTGAGCACTTCGACGCCAACCTCGCTGCCGCGCTGGTCGGCCTGGAACAGCACGATCGGGCGCAGGTAATCCCGCTCGGCCTGCGCCTCTTCGGCGAGTTTTTGGCGCGTCAGTACCGCATCGCGCACGGCCTCCCGCCAGTTCGGGTGCGGCGCCAGCACGATCGGCAGTTTGATCATGTGCTCGGACTTAAGCTCCTGCGCCGAGACGTGGTACAGCAGGTTCTGGTCGCGCGCCGGTGTGGCCGTCCACTCGATCACGCAGGCCGGACGGATGCGCTTGAGCACCTCCACCGACAGCGCCGACTGCGCGTTGTGCGCCTCGTCCATGATCACGATGGGGCGGTGCCAGGCCAGCAGGTTGGCGAAGCTGCGCTTGACCTTGCCGAGATCGGCGCGCGAGAGATACGGCTGCGCCTCCAGATCGCGTTCGTTCACGCGCTCGAAGAAATCCGCATCCGGCGCCGTGGCGAAGTGCGGCTCGAACGCCTCCTTGTAGGCATAGACCTCGCGGCCGGTGGTGTTCTCCACGCGCAGCGTCTGCAGCGTGCCGACCACGACGATGGCGCGGCTGCCGAAGTCCTGTGCGCGCAGCTGCTCGCAGTCGGCAATGTCGAGCACGGTCAGGCGATCGGCCGGCCAGTAGCCCAGCAGCGCCTCGCGGTACGGATGGCCGGGCGTCTTCAGCGCCTGCAGGGTCTGCGTGCGGATGGCGTTGCTCGGCACCAGCCACAGCGCCAGCGGCGCGGCGCTGCCGACGTAGCCGCGCGCCGCGCGCTCGATGGCGTGCGCCGCCATCAGCGTCTTGCCGCCGCCGGTGGGTACGCGCAGGCAGGCGATGGGAATCTCCGGTGCCTCGTCGCTGAACGGCCGGTAGGGCAGCACCGGCGCGTGCTCGCCCAGCGCCGCGCGGCGCGCGGCGTCGAATGCGGCCTGCATGTCCTCGCGCGTGCGCTGGCCGCGCGCGGCGGCGAGGAAGGCGTCCAGCGCGCCGAGCGCGTCGTCCTGGTACTTCTTCAGCTCCAACGCCATGTCAGCGCACCCGGATGTCGTAGGGAATCTGCTTGAACGCGATGCCGCAGCGCTTCAGCGTGGCCGGAGCGAGCCGGCAGGCCTCGCCGTAGACGATCCACGGCCCGGCGTGATCGGGCCGCAGCGCACGCAGGCCGTCCCACACCGCGCGCGTCAGCACGTTGCCGCCCTGCGGCCGGCGGTCGCCGAGGATGCCGTTGTAGAGCAGCGCGATCGCGGTATCGCCATGCACGCCGAGCAGCGGCGAGTCGAACATGCCGCTGGCGTGCGGCTCGCGCGTCTCGGCGAACCACAGGTACGCCGCCAGCGGCGCGAAACGCACGGCCGGGTTGATGCGGCCGTCGGCATCGAACACCGGCTCGCCGAGGCGCGCGAAGCGGAAGCCGCCGCCGCCCTGCCAGCCGACCGCCTGCGAGATGCCGCCCTGCTCCCCTTCGACCACCTTGGTCAGGCGCGGCAGGCAGTGCGTGCGCGCATGCTCGCCCATCTCGATGCCGATCCAGCGCCGGCCCATCTTGTGCGCAACGGCGGCGGTGGTGCCGGAGCCGAGGAAGCTGTCGAGGACGAGGTCGCCGGGATTGGTGGCGATGTGAATGATTCTGTGCAAAAGCCGCTCTGGTTTTGGCGAGGTAAATGGATCATTAGGATTCAAGCGGCGAACTTCGTCGCGTGCCTCATGATTACTGCCTACATCATCGTGCAACCAAACGGTACTCGGAACGGTCCCCGAGCGAGTCAACTCTGACAGAAACGTCTTCCGTGCAGGTGTGGCGCGGCCATCCCTGCCAAACCAGATGGCGTTGTCGTCTTCAAGTTTCGCCATAGTGGCATCAGAATATCGGCGAAAAGTTCCAACCGGCGGCTCCCACACGACACCATTGCGAAACCGATAAGACTCTCGGCTAGTGCCACTTCGTGCATGCAAAGGTGTTGCCTTCCAAGGCCCCTTGGGGTGGTTGTCCGGATTACGGAACCTCGCATTCATCCTCTCAGTTCTAGGCAGAAGGTTGAACGACGCATGCTCCTTAGCCTTCGCAAAAATTAATACGTGATCGTGTGTATCAGAGATGAGCGTTGCGTCATTTGAAATCGTGTATTTTTTCTGCCAGACCACGTTGCCGATGAAGTTTCTTCGCCCGAACACCTCGTCCATCAACACCTTGAGGTAGTGCGCCTCGTTGTCGTCGATGGTCACCCAGATCGAGCCGTCCTCGGCCAGCAGGTCGCGCAGCAGCACCAGGCGCGGATACATCATCGACAGCCACTGGCTGTGTTCGAGGTTGTCGTCGTAATGCTCGAACGCGCTTTTCGTGTTGTACGGCGGGTCGATGAAGACACACTTCACGCGGCCGGCGTACAGCGGCAGCAGGCTCTTCAGCGCATCGAGGTTGTCGCCCTGCACCAGCAGGTTCTCCGCCGCCGGGTCGCCGATCTGCGCCACCGGCTCCAGCAGCCGGTACGGCACGCGCGCGGCGGCCTTGCGCGCCTTGGCGTCGCCCAGCCAGTTCAGTTCAGGCATGCGGGGTGTTCCTGTCAGTCATGTTCGTCTTCGGCCGGCTTCTCGATGGCGCGCAGGACGCCGCGCGCGAGGTACTGTCGGCCCCACTGCCGGCCGCTGGTCTCGTGGATCAAGCCGGCCTTTTCCAGGTCGGCCAGCGCGGCGCGCGCGGTGGGGTCGGATACGCGCAGCAACGCTTTCACCCGCGCCGCGTTGATGTGCGGGTTGACGAACAGCTCGTCCACCAGCGCCAGCGCACGGGGCGATTGCGCCACCTTGCGCCGCATGCGCTCGCGCAGATCCATCAGGTCGCGCGCCTGGCGTGTCGCGCGCCGCGCGCTCCAGCGCACGCCGGCGAGGAAATAGTGCAGCCAGCCGGCCCAGTCGCCATGCGTGCGGATGCGCTGCAGACAGGCGTAGTAGTCGCTGCGCTCGCGCTCGATGTATTCGGACAGGTACAGCAACGGCTGGCTCAGCCGCTCGCGTTCGATCAGGAACAGCGTGATCAGCAGGCGACCGACGCGGCCGTTGCCGTCGAGAAAGGGATGGATGGCCTCGAAGTGCTCGTGCATCAGCGCGCACTGCACCAGGTCGGGCAGGTCGTCGCGGCGATGCAGGAAGCGCTCCCATTCGCCCAGCGCCTGCTTCATCTCTTCGGGCGGCGGCGGCACGTAAGTGGCCGTCGCCAGCGTGCTGCCGGGCGGGCCGATCCAGTTCTGGCTGCGGCGGAACTCCCCGGGCGTGGCGCGCTCCCCGCGCACGCCGTGCATCAGCTTGGCGTGCAGTTCGCGCACGAGGCGCAGCGAGAGCGGCAGGCTCCGCAAGCGTTCGACACCGTACTCCAGCGCGGTCACGTAGTTGCGCACTTCCAGCACGTCGTCCGCGGGCGCCTGCGGCGCCTGCCCCGCCTCGTCGGCGAGCAGGTCGCTGATGCTGGCCTGGGTGCCTTCGATGCGCGAGGACAACACAGCCTCGCGGCGCAGATAGGGCGCGATGAGCAGATGCGGATTCGGCAACTGCCGCCCGATGCCGGAAAGCTCGCTGAGCGCCGTATCGGCACGCGACAGCGCCAGCACCAGCGCTTGGTCGAAAGAGAGCGCTGGCGGCAGCGGTGCCGGCACGAAAGCCAGCACCCCCTGTGGCGTGCGTACCAAACGACCGGCTTCGGCTGATCGAAAGTCCGCTGCATCCACCAGCATCTGTCCCCACGCGGCCGTCGCCCGGGTGCCGACTCTAGTCAGCTTTGAAAGAATTGGCAATGAATCTTTCAAAACCTTCCCGCCTTCCGAAAAAGGGCTTTCAAAGCCTCGCCCGCTAGAATGGCCGGATGCCCCTGATCCAGCTCCTCAACGTCGACCTCGGCGTCGGCGGTCCGCCGCTGCTCGACGGCGTCGATCTGACGATCGAGCCGAACGAGCGCGTCTGCGTGGTCGGCCGCAACGGCGCCGGCAAGTCGACGCTGCTGCGCCTGCTCGCCGGCGAGATCGCGCCGGACGACGGCGAGCGCCGCGTCGGCGCGGGCGTGCGCATCGCGCGGCTGGCGCAGGAGGTGCCGCACGACGTCGCCGGCAGCGTGTTCGAGGTGGTCGCGGCCGGCCTCGGCGACGCCGGCGCGCTGCTCGCCGCCTACCACCGCGCGATCGCGCACGGCGACACCGCGGCGATGGCCGCGACGCAGGCGCGCATCGAGGCCGGCCACGGCTGGGATCTCGACCGGAGCGTGACGCAGGTGCTGGCGCGCCTCGAGCTGGACGGCGACGCCGATTTCGCGAAGCTGTCCGGCGGCATGAAGCGCCGCGTGCTGCTGGCGCAGGCGCTGGCGTGCGCGCCCGACCTGCTGCTGCTGGACGAGCCGACCAACCATCTCGACATCGAGGCGATCGACTGGCTGCAGGAATTCCTGCGCCAGTACGAGGGCAGCCTGGTGTTCGTCACCCACGACCGCCGCTTCCTGCGCCAGCTCGCCACGCGCATCGTCGAGATCGACCGCGGCGCGCTGACCAGTTGGCCCGGCGACTACGCCAACTACCTGCGCCGGCGCGAGGAGCGGGCGCACGCCGAGGCGCAGGCCAACGCGCTGTTCGACAAGAAGCTGGCGCAGGAAGAGGTGTGGATCCGCCAGGGCATCAAGGCGCGGCGCACGCGCAACGAGGGCCGCGTGCGCGCGCTGGAAGCGCTGCGCCGCGAGCGCGCCGCGCGCCGCGAGCAGGAAGGCACCGCGCGCATGACGCTGGCCGACGCGCAGGCCTCCGGCCGCAAGGTGATCGAAGCGCGCGACGTGACTTACGCGGTGGGCGGGCGCACGCTGGTGCGGAATTTCTCCACCACCATCCTGCGCGGCGACCGCATCGGCATCATCGGCCCGAACGGCGCCGGCAAGACCACGCTGCTGCGGCTGCTGCTGGGCGAACTGGCGCCGCAAACGGGCGAGGTGAAGCTCGGCACGGGGCTGGAGATCGCCTACTTCGACCAGCACCGCGCGCAGCTCGACGACACGCGCAGCGCGCTGGACAACGTCGCCGAGGGCCGCGAGTACATCGAGCTGGACGGCCAGCGCAAGCACATCATGGGCTACCTGCAGGATTTCCTGTTCACGCCGGAACGCGCGCGCGCGCCGATCACGCGCCTGTCCGGCGGCGAGCGCAACCGCCTGCTGCTGGCGCGGCTGTTCGCCAGGCCGTCCAACCTGCTGGTGATGGACGAGCCGACCAACGACCTCGACGTGGAGACGCTGGAACTGCTGGAGGAACTGCTCGGCGCCTATCGCGGCACGCTGCTGCTGGTCTCGCACGACCGCGAGTTCCTCGACAACGTGGCGACCGGCACGCTGGCGCTGGAGGGCGACGGCCAGGTCGGCGAATACGTCGGCGGCTACAGCGACTGGCTGCGGCAGCGGCCGGCGGCGGCGACGCCGGTTCGCGAATCGCCGTCCGCGAAGGCGCCGGATGCCGGCGTTCGCCGCAATGACGGCGAGAGAGGGACGGTCGCGTCGGCCGCACCCGCCGCGGTTTCCGCGCCCGCGCGCCGCAAGCTGAGCTACAAGGACGCGCGCGAGCTGGAACAGTTGCCGGTGCGCATCGAGGCGCTGGAAACGGAGCTCGCCGCGCGCAGCGCGGCAATGCACGATCCCGCGTTCTTCCGCCAGGACGCCTCGGCGATCGTCGCCGCCAACGAGGCGCTGGCCGCGCTGCAGGCGGAACTGGACGCCTGCTATCGGCGCTGGGAAGAACTCGAGGCCTGAGCCGCGGGCGAAGTCGCCTGTACGCACGCCCCCGCCAAGCGTGTTTTGCAGGAGCCTGCGTGCAGACGACCGCGGCATGCGCTTCGGGCTTGCCGCGAAGAGACGGCCGTCCTGCGGACGCCCCCTCGCCCCAGCCTCTCCCGCGGGGCAGAGGGAGACGAGAAGCGCGCGGCGATGCGGGCACCTCAACCGGTGTTCTGCAGACCTTGCGCAATGCCGTTGACGGTGGCGACCAGCGCGGCGAACAGCGCCTCGTCCCGGCGCTGCGTGGCGCGCCAGCGCGCCAGCAGGTCGGCCTGGATCAGGCTCATCGGATCGACGTAGGGATTGCGCAGGCGGATCGACAACGCGAGGCGCGGGTCCTCGGCCAGCAACGTGCGCGTGCCCTTCAGGCGCGCGATCCAGTCGACGGTGCGGGCGAACTCCTCGGCAATGCGCGGGAAGAAGCGCGCGTGCAGGTCGCCGGCCAGCTGCGAGAAGCGCTCGGCGATGGCGAGGTCGCTCTTCGCCAGCATCATCTCGACGTCGTCCAGCAGCGTGCGGAAGAACGGCCAGGCGCGCGCCATCTCCTGCAGCCGCGCCTCGCCGACCGCGGCGGCGGCGCGCTCGAGCGCGCGGCCGACGCCGTACCAGCCGGTCAGGCCGGCGCGGTTCTGCGTCCAGGCGAACACCCACGGGATCGCGCGCAGGCTGTCGATGCCGCCGTCGGCGGCGCCGCGACGCGGCGGGCGCGAGCCCAGCGTCATGCGCTCGATCACGTCGATCGGCGTGGCGGCACGGAAGTAGGCGACGAAGCCGTCGTCCTCCAGCAGCGCGCGGTAGGCTTCGCGGCCGGCCCCGGCGGCGACGCGCATCGCCTCGCGCCAGCCGCCCTCGCGCGCGTCCGCTGCGCGCGGGCGCAGGCTCGCCAGCAACACCGCGCCGACGGTCTGCTCCAGCGTGCGCAGCGCCAGCGCGCGGATGCCGTACTTGCGGTGGATCACCTCGCCCTGTTCGGTCACGCGCAGCCGGCCGCCGACGCTGCCGCGCGGCGAGGCCAGCACGGCGCGCGATGTCTTGCCGCCGCCCCGGCTGATCGAGCCGCCGCGGCCGTGGAAGAACGCCAGCCGCACGCCGGCGGCGCGCGCCACCTCCAGCAATTCCACCTGCGCGCGCTGCAACGCCCAGCGCGAGGCGACGATGCCGCCGTCCTTGCCGCTGTCGGAGTAGCCGAGCATCACCGTCTGCACGTCGCCGCGCGCGGCGAGGTGCGCGCGGTAGACCGGATCGGCCAGCAGCGCGCCGAGGATCGCCGGGCCGCGCTCGAGGTCGTCGATGGTCTCCAGCAGCGGCGCCACGTCCAGCGGCACCGCGCCGCCGGCGCCGAGGCCGGCGCGGCGCGCCAGCGCCAGCACCGCCAGCACGTCGGCGGCGCTGTGCGCCATGCTGATGATGTACAGCCCCTGCCCCGCGTCGCCGTGCGCGGCGCGCGCTTCGCCGAGCGTAGTGAACACCGCGTCGAGCCGCGCGCCGACCGCGTCCTGCGCCGCCGGCAGCGTCGCTGCGCCGGCGGCGAACGGCGCCAGCCGGTGCGCCTGTTCCGCGGCGTCGCGCATCTCCCAGTCGGCATCGTCCAGCGCCACGGCCAGCGCCTGGGCGTGCACGCGCGCGTCCTGGCGCACGTCCAGGCAGGCGAGATGGAAACCGAAGGTGCGCGCGCGCCACAGCAGCCTGCGCACGCCGAACCAGCCGGCGTGCACACCCTTGTGCGCGCGCAGGCTGGCGGCGATCAGCGCGAGGTCGGCGACGAAATCGTCGGCGCACGCGTAGCCGCGCAGCTCGCCGGCGGCGGTGGCGCGCAGCCGCGCCTGCATCAGCGCCAGCAGCACGCGGTAGGGCATGTCGCGATGGCGCGGGCGGATCGCCTCGAACGCTTCCGGCAGGCGCGCGCGGTAGTCGGCGATGCGGGCGTCGATCGCCGCGTCGACCTCGGCGCGCCCGCGCGACTGGCTGAGCAGCCGCCCCAGCGCGGCGAGGTCGGCGGCGTAGCGCTCCAGCACCAGCGCGCGTTGCGCGCGCAGCGTGGCGGCGATGGTGCCGGCATCGACGTTGGGATTGCCGTCCATGTCGCCGCCCACCCACGAGCCGAAGCGCAGCAGCACCGGCAGCTCGAGGCCGTCGCCGTAGACCTCGCGCAGCGCGGTCTCCAGCGTTTCGTAGAACACCGGCAGCACGCGGTACAGCACGTCGGCGAGATAGAAGCCGAGGTGGTCGATCTCGTCCTGCACGTCCGGACGCACCGGCGAGGCCTCGGCGGTCTGCCAGCTCGCGGTCAGCGCGGTGCGCAGGTGCGCGAGCTGCACGGCGCGCTCGCCGGGTGTCAGCTGGCCGTCGAGGTCGGCGACCAGGCAGCGCACCATCACCTGCTCCTTCTCCAGCAGCGAGCGGCGCACCGCCTCGGTGGGATGCGCGGTGAACACCGGCTCGACGGCGATGCGCGGCAGCCAGGCGCGCAGTTCGTCGAGGCCGACGCCGGCCTCGCGCAGGCGCAGCAGCACGTCGTGCAGACCGTCCGGCTGAGGCGCCGCGCCGGCGCGCTGGTAGTCGCGGCGGCGGCGGATGCGGTGCACGCGCTCGGCGATGTTGACCATCTGGAAGTAGGCGGAGAACGCGCGGGTCAGCGCGGTGGCGTGCTGCGGGGCGAGATCGCGCAGGCGGGTCGCCAGTATCTCCGGCGGCTCGCCGGCCTCGCGGCGGCGGATCGCGGCGCGGCGCACCGCTTCGACCTCGTCGAGGAAGGCCTGGTCGATCTGCTCGGCGAGCATGTCGCCGACCATCGCACCGAGGCGGTGCACGTCGGCGCGCAGCGGCGCGTCGTGCGGCAGGAAGCCGGGGTCGCGGGACTCGTCCATGGGCGCTCCAGGGTCGGGATGCCTAGGCTAGCAAGCCCGGCGGCGCCCGGGCGGCCATCTATCTCTTCATCCGGAAGGAACGATATACTTCGCCCCTCCCATTCCCGCCGAGGGGCGCTGCGACTCCGTGCGAACCGGAGCCAGGCTCGGCGCGGCCAACCCCCACAACGGCGCCCGCTGCCAATCCCACGGAGCAAACGCCATGAACGCAGTCGTCAAGCAGACCCCCGGCCAGGACTTCAAGGTCCGCGACCTCGGCCTCGCCGAGTTCGGCCGCAAGGAGATCGAGATCGCCGAGCACGAGATGCCGGGCCTGATGTCGATCCGCCGCAAGTACGCCGCCGCGAAGCCGCTGAAAGGCGTGCGCGTCACCGGCTCGTTGCACATGACCATCCAGACCGCGGTGCTGATCGAGACGCTGGTCGATCTCGGCGCTTCGGTGCGCTGGGCCTCGTGCAACATCTTCTCCACCCAGGACCACGCCGCGGCGGCGATCGCCAAGGCCGGCGTGCCGGTGTTCGCCTGGAAGGGCGAAACGCTGGAAGAGTATTGGGACTGCACGCTGGACGCGGTCACCCACGGCGACACCGGCCCCGAGCTGGTGGTCGACGACGGCGGCGACGTCACCCTGCTGATCCACAAAGGTTACGAACTCGAGCAGGGTTCGAAGTGGGTCGACGAGCCTGCTTCCTCCGAGGAAGAGCAGATCATCAAGAACCTGCTGAAGCGTGTCGCCAAGGAGCGCCCGGGCTTCTGGACGCGCGTGGTCAGGGACTGGCGCGGCGTCTCCGAGGAGACCACCACCGGCGTGCACCGCCTCTACCAGCTGGCCGAGGCCGGCAAGCTGCTGGTGCCGGCGATCAACGTCAACGACTCGGTGACGAAGTCGAAGTTCGACAACCTGTACGGCTGCCGCGAGTCGCTGGCCGACGGCCTGAAGCGCGCGATGGACGTGATGGTCGCCGGCAAGGTCGCGGTGGTGTGCGGCTACGGCGACGTCGGCAAGGGCTGCGCGCAGTCGCTGCGCGGCTTCGGCGCGCGCGTGATCGTCACCGAGATCGATCCGATCAACGCCCTGCAGGCGGCGATGGAAGGCTTCGAGGTGACCACGGTCGAGGAGACGCTCGGCCGCGGCGACATCTACGTGACCACGACCGGCAACAAGGACGTGATCACGCTCGAGCACATGGCGAAGATGAAGGACCAGGCCATCGTCTGCAACATCGGCCACTTCGACAACGAGATCCAGGTCGACCGCCTGAACAAGGCGCCGGGCGTGACCAAGACCAACATCAAGCCGCAGGTCGACCGCTACAAGTTCGCCGACGGCCGCGAGATCTTCCTGCTTGCCGAAGGCCGCCTGGTCAACCTCGGCTGCGCCACCGGCCACCCGAGCTTCGTGATGTCCAACTCGTTCTCCAACCAGACGCTCGCGCAGATCGACCTGTGGCAGCACAGGGACGTCTACGAGAAGAAGGTGTACCGCCTGCCGAAGCGGCTCGACGAGGAAGTCGCGCGCCTGCACCTCGAGAAGATCGGCGTGAAGCTGACCCGGCTGACGCCGGAACAGGCCGCCTACCTCGGCGTGCCGGTGGAGGGGCCGTACAAGCCGGAGCATTACCGCTACTGACCCGAGAGTAGGGAGTAGGGAGTGGGAGAGCCGCATGGCATTGAAGCCTGGGCATTACCGGTTGCTGGTCTGGCAGGAAGCCATGCGGCTCGTCCGGCAGGTTTATCTGGTCACCGACGGAATGCCGGGAAAGGAGCGGTACGGTTTGCAAAGTCAGATCCGACGCGCGGTGACCAGCATCCCTTCGAATATTGCCGAAGGTGCTGCACGCGGCAGCAAGGCAGAGTACATGCGCTTCCTGCAGATCGCCCGTGGTTCCCTGATGGAACTGGATACGCAACTCTTGCTCGGCCAGGACTTGGGTTACTTGGGCTATGACGATGGACTCCGGTCTGCGATGGAGTCGGTTCTCGTCAAGCTCAATGGCCTCATAAGTTCGAAGCAAACCGGGGGCAAACGCGCGTGAACTCCACTTCCTACTCCCCACCTCCCACTCCCATCTCCTTCGAATTCTTCCCGCCCAAGACCGACGAGCAGCGCGCGCAGCTCGATCGCACCGCGGCGAAGCTGCGGGCGCATGCGCCGGAATACGTCAGCGTGACGTTCGGCGCGGGCGGCTCGACGCTCTCCTACACGCCGGAGACGGTGCAGCGGCTGCGCGACGTGCACGGGATGGAGGCGGCGCCGCACCTGTCCTGCGTCGGCGGCACGCGCGCCGAACTGGGCGCGCTGCTGGAGCGCTACAAGGCGATGGGCTGCCGGCGCATCGTCGCGCTGCGCGGCGATCTGCCGTCGGGCATGGCGCGCAGCGGCGACTTCCACTACGCCTCCGAGCTGGTCGCCTTCATCCGCGCCGAGCACGACGGCTGGTTCCATATCGAGGTGGGCTGCTATCCGGAATGCCATCCGCAGGCGGAGCACGCGCAGGCCGACCTCGCCCACTTCAAGGCCAAGATCGACGCCGGCGCCGACGGCGCGATCACGCAGTACTTCTTCAACGCCGATGCCTATTTCCGCTTCGTCGACGCCGCGCGTCGCATCGGCGTCGCGGTGCCGATCGTGCCGGGCATCATGCCGATCGCGAACTTCGCCCAGCTCAGGCGCTTCTCCGAGCAGTGCGGCGCCGAGATCCCGCGATGGATCGCCAAGAGCATGGCGGCCTTCGCGGACGACGCCGAGGCGATCCGTGAATTCGGCGCCGACGTGGTCGCGGCGATGTGCCGCCGCCTGGTCGAGGGCGGCGCGCCGGCGCTGCATTTCTACACGCTGAACCTGGCGAAGCCGACGCAGGCGGTGCTGGCGCGCCTGGCCTGACTGGCGCGCTGCGCGCCCGCGCACTACGCTCGGCGCATGCGGCGCGCGCTTTCCTTCCTGTTGCTGACCGCCGGCGCGATGGCAGGCGCGCTCGCCGCGCCGGCGGCGCCGGCGCAGGACACGCCGGTCTACCGCTGCGTGGGCGCCAACGGCGAGCCGGTGTTCTCCGGCCAGCCCTGCAGCGCGCTGCGGCTGCCTTCCGGCAGCGCCAGCGCGGCGGCGGCGGAAACGCCGGCCGCACCGCAGAACCACGGCTTCTGCGCGGCCGACGCCGAGGAGCTGCGCGAACGCGCCGCCGCGGCCATCGACGCGCATGACGCCAACCGCCTCGCCGCGCTGTTCCTGTGGCAGGGCATGGACGGCGCGGCCGCACTGGCGCGTCTGCACGAACTGGCCGCGATCGTCGACGGCCCGGTGCTCGGCCTGCAGCTCGAGGGCGCAACGTCGGCGCCCGCCGCCAGCGCGGCCGCGCCTTCCGACGGCAGCGCGGCCGCGCTGCTGGTCCGCCGCGCCATCGACCCCTGGAACGCGGTCGCCGCGGAAGAAGCGCGCTATCCGCTGGTGCAGCGCGACGGCTGCTGGTGGCTGCGCTTCTGAACCGTGCGGCGGCGCGGCGCCGCCGGCTGCTATCATGCGCGGGTTTGGCCTGGAGAAACCGCGATGGCGCAGACGTACCCCGATTGGATCTGGCACAACGGCGAGATCAAGCCGTGGCGCGACGCCACCGTGCACGTGATGGCGCATGCGCTGCACTACGGCTCCTCGGTGTTCGAGGGCATCCGCAGCTACGCCACGCCGAAGGGGGCGGCGATCTTCCGCCTGACCGATCACCTCAAGCGCCTGTTCCACTCGGCCAAGGTGTACGACATCGCCATGCCGTACACGCTCGAGCAGCTCGCCGCCGCCTGCCGCGCGGTGGTGAAGAAGAACGGCCTCGACAAGGCCTATCTGCGCCCGGTCGCGTTCCGCGGCCTCGGCGGCTTCGGCCTGTCGGCGGAGACGCCCACCGATGTCGCGGTGGCGGCGTGGGCGATGGGCGCCTATCTCGGCGACGGCGTGCTGGAACTGGGCATCGACGCCTGCGTGTCGAGCTGGCAGCGCTTCGCGCCCAACACCATCCCGGCCGGCGCCAAGGCCGGCGGCAACTATCTCTCCGGGCAGCTGATCGCGCGCGAGGCGCGCCGCCTCGGCTTCGGCGAAGGCATCGCGCTGGCTTCCACCGGCCTGCTCAGCGAGGGCGCCGGCGAGAACCTGTTCCTGGTGTTCGACGGCGCGCTGCACACCACGCCCGTGGCCAGCGCGATCCTGCACGGCATCACGCGGCACTCGCTGATGACGCTGGCGCGCGACGCCGGCATTCCCGTGGTCGAGCGCGACATGCCGCGCGAGTATCTCTACTTCGCCGACGAAGTGTTCATGTGCGGCACCGCCGCCGAGATCACGCCGATCCGCTCGGTGGACGGCAAGCCGGTCGGCGCCGGCAAGGCGGGCCCGCTGACGCGGCGCATGCAGGAGCTGTTCTTCGGCCTGTTCGACGGCCGCACGCCCGACCGCCACGGCTGGCTGGAACCGCTGGACGCCTGAGCGCGGAGGCCCGGCGCGGCCGCCCGTCAGCGCCGCGGCTGGAAATCCAGCGTCGCCACCGCACCGCCGCCCTCGCGCGGACGCAGGCCGACGCCCCAGCCGTACAGCTCGCACAGCCGCCGCACGATGGCGAGGCCGAGCCCGGCGCCCTTGCCGACGGCGCCCTCGCCGCGCACGCCGCGCTGGAACAGCTTCTCCGCGTCCTCGGCCTTGATGCCGGGGCCGGTGTCCTCGACCAGCACGCGGCCGTCCTGCACGCGCACCACCACCTCGCCCTGCGGCGTGTACTTGATGGCGTTGCCGATCAGGTTGTTCAGCGCCACCGCCACCACCGACGACGGCGCGTTCACCGCCAGCGGCGACTCCACGCGCAGGCTCACCTCGACCGGGCGGCCGCCGAGGTGCGGACGGTTGGCATCGATCACGTCGGCGCAGACGCGGGCGATGTCGGTGGTCTCGCCATCGATCGGGCCGGAGCGCTCGGCGCGCGACAGCAGCAGCAGCGCCTCGATCAGTTCGGTGGACTGCCGCGAGGCGCGCTCCATGCGCTTCAAGCGGTCGCGCATCTTGTCGCTGAGGTCCGGCGCGTTCAGCAGCAACTCGGTGGTGGTGGCGATCACCGCCAACGGCGTGCGCAGCTCGTGGCTGACGTCGGCGTTGAACTCGCGGTCGCGCTGCACCAGCTCGGTCAGGCGCTGGGCGTAGTCGTCCAGCGCCGCCGCCAGCTCGCCGACCTCGTCGTCGGCGAAGTTCGGCGCCAGCGGTTCGAACTGGCCGGTGCGGCGCAGCGAACGCAGACGTCGCGCGAGGTCGCTGACCGGGCTCATCACCCGCGACGACAGCCAGCGGCCGATAAGCATCGACAGCCCGGCGAAGATCAACACGGCGAAGCCGAGCGCGGTGATCAGCTGGCGCTCGCTGAGGCGCTGCGTGCTGACGTCCAGGCGCAGGAACGCCCAGTAGCGATCGTCCTTGTACACGGCGAGCTTGTACGGGCGCAGCTTGCCGTTCTCGTCGAAATCACGGATGTCGTAGACGCCGGTGCCGTAGCGCTGCCAGGCGAACGGCACGTTGGCGAACTTGCGCGCGCTGTAGATCTGCGCGTCGAACGTCGACAGCTTCCACGGCGCGTCCGGCTCGGGATGCGCCTGCTTGAACTGCACGAAGTTCTCCACCTCGCGCTGCAGGGTGTTGTTGATCAGCTGGTCTTCCAGCCGCGCGCGCATGTAGATCGTCGCCGCCGCGAACAGCGAGGTCAGCGCCAGACCGAACAGCGCGAAGGAGACGAAGATGCGGCTGCGGAGCCTACGCCGGGACTGCAGCATCCGGGTCGACCATGCGGTATCCGATGCCGTGGCGCGTGTGGATCAGCGGCTTGTCGAACGGCTTGTCGATCGCCGCGCGCAGGCCGTGGATGTGCACGCGCAGCGAGTCGCTGTCCGGCAGCTCCTCGCCCCACACGCGCTGTTCCAGTTCCTGGCGCGTGACCACCGACGGGCTGGACTCCATCAGCGCCTGCAGCAGCTTCAGGCCGATGGGGTTCAACTGGATCGGCTTGCCGGCGCGCGTGACGGTGAGGGTGTCGAGGTTGTAGGTGAGGTCGGCGACCTTGAGCACGCGGCTTTGCGGCCCCTTGCCACGGCGCGCCAGCACTTCCAGGCGCGCGCCCAGCTCCTGCAGCGCGAACGGCTTGGTCATGTAGTCGTCGGCGCCGGATTCGAAGCCGGTCAGCTTCTGCTCCAGCGCGTCGCGCGCGGTCAGCATCAGCACCGGGGTCTGCTTGTGCGCCTCCTGGCGCAGCTTGCGGCAAACCTCGAGCCCGTCCATGCCGGGCAGGGTCAGGTCCAGCACGATCACGTCGAAGTCGTGCACCACCGCGAGGTGCAGGCCGGTGACGCCGTCGCCGGCGAAGTCCACCACATGCCCGCGGTCCTCGAGGTAGTCGCCGATGTTGGTGGCGATGTCGTTGTTGTCCTCGATTACCAGCACTCGCATCGCTGCGCTCCCTTGGGACGCTGCCCGGGACGAAAGCTTAACGGGATTCGGGTCGGCCGTGGCCGGCGGCGTCGCGCCGCGGCCAGCCGCAATTCAGACGGGGAGATGACGCAGCGGCGGGCAAAGAAAAAGGCCCGAGGAGGTGCCATTGGGGGAACCCACCTCGCTCGGGCCTAAAGCTACTGCCCCGATTACCGTAAATCTGCCTGTCACCTGACCTGACCTAGGAGTGTCGAGCAGAACTACAGTATGGGTCGTTATAGGGAGGGAGCCTTTAAAAGCTCGTTAAACGCCGTTCACCGAATCGTTAATCGCGCGCGCTGCGACGAGGGCGCGGCGGCCCCCGCGCGTGCGGCGGGCCGATCATCGGTCGCGATCGAGCGCGTCAGGGCACCGAAGGCGCGGGCATGCCGCGCGCGGCTCCGTAGATCTCCGGCTGGAACGCCGGGCCGAACTCGTCGGGTCGCCGGCAGATGTGCGAGCCGGTGACGATGCGGCATCCCGTCTGCGCGGCCACATCGCCGGCGGCGCGCACGTCCTCGCTCGGCTCCGGCGCCGTCTGCGGCCGCAGGCTGAAGACGAAGGTCTGGCGATACCGCCTGTCCGCATCCGCCGAGGTCGGCGGCGAGAACCGCGAACGGTCCAGGGCGCGACGGGCGGCCACCTCGAATTCGCCGACCGGGTTCGACTCGACCACGCGCACGTCGCGCACGGTGCCGTCGCCGGCCAGCGCGAATTCGAATTCGACCTCGCCCTCGATGCCCTTGGCGATCGCGCCTTCCGGATAGACGGGGCGCACCAGGAACAGGATGGTCGGCGCCGTGTGCCCGGCCGTGAGCGACGCCCCCTCGGGTCGGGCCGTCGGCTGCGGCTGGGCGGTCGCCGAAACCGGAGCGGCGGGCGCCGCGACAGGTGCGTCCGCCGGCCGCGCCGCCATCGGCTCGACGGCAGCCGGCGCGGCCGCCGGACGTGCCGCGTCGGGCATCGACCGCGGCGACGGCGACGTCACGGATGGCGATGCCTCGGCTGCGGCCGCCGGCAACCGCAGGTGCGGCAACGGCAGCGCTTTCGGCACCAGGTCGGCGAGACGCTCGCCGACGCCGGATGCCGGCGGTGCCAGCCGCAGTTGCGGCGCCAGTACGGCGCTGACACGGGCGAGGGCGGCGGTCAGGCCGGCCATGCGCGCCTGGTCGAGGCGGGCAAGCTGGTAATGGGCCGCCGCCGCGGCCAGCATGGCGAGCAGCAAACCGACGACGAAACGTGCCTGCGGCCGCGCCGAACGTCCGACCAGCGGCATGCCGGCGATACGGCGCACGCGCTCGACCAGCACGCCTCCGCTCGCCGCCAGCGCCAGGCCGTGATGGCCGTCGCGCAGGTCCTCGAGATCGGCCAGCGCCTCGACGTAGACGCGCGGGCTGCCGCCGGTGACTTCCAGCACCAGTTCGTCGCAGCAGATCTCGCGCTCGTTGCGCACGTCGCGCGAAATCCAGTGCACCACCGGGTGATAGAACAGCACCGTCTCCAGCACGAGCTGCAGCAGGTTGGCGAGGTGATCCCAGCGGCGGATGTGGCCGAGCTCGTGGGCCAGGATCAGTTCGACCTGGGCGACCGGAAAGCCGAGCGCGACCGCGGCCGGGAGCAGGATCACCGGCCGCAGCCAGCCGATCAGGGTGGGGGTGGCGACGCGCTGCGACCAAAGCAGGCGCACGCGGCGCCGCAGCCCCAGCCGCCGGCCGAGTTCGCGCAAGCGCGCTTCCCACTCGGGCAGCGGCGAAGCCTCGCGCAGCAGGCGCTTGATCTGGCGCCAGTGGCGCCAGGCGCGCAACGTCAGCAGCAGCACGCCGATCGCCCACAAGGCCACCAGCCAAGGCAGCGCGGCGTTCACCAGCTCGCGCCACGCCGGCTGCGCGGCATCGCCTGCCGCCGGCGTGACGGCCATCGCGGCCAGCACCGTCGCGTCGGCATCCACCGCAGCGGCCATGCCGTCCAGCAGGCGCCAACCGGTCAGCAGCGGGCAGCATGCCAATACGGCGAGCGCGGCCATGCCGAGCGCGTAGCGCGCGCGTCCGCGCGGCACGCGCATGCGCACCAGCGCATACAGCGCGCCGACGGCGGCGCCCTGCCAGAGAAAATGCAGCAGCGTCCAGCCGAGCACGTGCACGGTGTCGAGGAACGGTGCAGGCAAGGTCTCCATCACTTCGCCTCCTCGTTCAACCGATCCAGCAGATCGCGGATCTCTTCGAGCTCCGCCCGCGTCGCACGCTGGCTGCCCAGGGCATGCAGCACCAGCTGCGAGGGCGAGCCGTCGAACACGCGCTGCACGATATCGGCGAGGAAGCGCTTCTGCGTGCGTTCCTTGCTGACGGCGGCGCGGAAGACGTGCGCGCGCTGCGAGTCGTCGCGTGCGACCAGTCCCTTGCCGTGCATCACCTGCAACAGCTTCAGGGCGGTCGTGTAGCCGGCGCCTTCGTCGCGGTAGAGCGCCTCGTGCACCTCGCGCACCGTGCACGGACCGCGCTCCCACAGCACGCGCAGGATGTCCAGCTCGGCCTCGGTGGGCTTCGGCGTTTCGCTGACTCGACGCGGACTCATGTCGTCTCACTCCGGACCACGCCGCCCTGCGGCGACTGTGGCATATCTAGGCCCATCGCGGATGATCGCGTGTACCTCATTCGCCGGCCGGGCGGAGCGGAAGGCCTCCTGTACGGCCTTCCGCATCGGCCCGTGCCGGTCCGGGCGCGCCGGCGCTGTCGTTCAGCCGCCGCCCCTGTTCTGGGTCGCCTGCATCCTGCGGTCCTCGAGGTATCTCCAACTGTCGTGCTGCGCGCGTTCGATCTCCCCATAGGTGCGGCAGACGGAGCGCGTCAGGTGCGACCCGGTCGGCGCCTCGCGCTTGCAGATCAGGCGTTCGCTGTCGCGCCGCGTCAGGATCGCGTTGATCTCCGACTGGTCGTTCATCAGCCGCACCTTCTCGTCGGCGGTCATCGCCTCGACGGTGCCGCGCTTCTGGAACAGCGCGCTCATGTCGGCCAACCGCGTGTCGATGGTGCTGCGCTCCGCCTCCGGGACGAACTCGTAACGGCCGCCCGTCTGCATTTCCTGGCGCACGGCGGCGACGACCACGGCGAAATCCTGGGCATTGTCCGCCTTGACGATCTGCTTGGGTTCGTCCGCCCGGCTTGCACCGGCCATCGCGGCCAGCACCGCCGCCAGCATCCACGCAACGCATTTGGCAATGTTCATGATCGCACCTTCGGGCCCCGTATCCGTGCCGGCCACGCTCAACCGCCGCTGATGTTCTGGGTCGCCTGCTTCTGGCGATCCTGCAAGTACTGCACGGAATCGCGGCGCTCGCGCTCGATCTCGCCGTAGGTCTTGCAGACCGATTTGGTCAGATGCGAGCCGGTCGCCTGGACGCGCTCGCAGATCACGCGGCGGCTGTCGCGCTTGGCCAGGATCGCGTTGATCGCTTCCTGGTCGTTGGCGAGCTGGACCTTCTCGTCCGCGGTCATCTGGCCGACGGTGCCGCGGCGGTTGAACAGCGCCTGCATGTCGTCCAGTCGGGCTTCCACGGCCTGGCGCTCGTCGTTCTGCACGTACTGATAGTAGCCGCCCGGCCCCATCTGCTTGCGGACGGCGGCGGCGACCGCCTCGAAGTTGTCCTTGGTGTCGCCCTTGGTCACCACATCGATCTTGTCCGCCGCGAACGCGCTGCCGACGTACAGCGCCGCCAGCACGCCGGCGACCACCCAACCTTTGCCGAACTTCATGGGAATTTCCCCCGTTTGACGTTATGGATCCACCGGCCGCCGCGCCCATCGCCAGCGCCGACCGGCCGATCCTAGACACGGGTCACGGGGCTTGTCAACGACGACTTTCGTACTAACCACTTCGTCGTTCAGCGCCGACCGACCCGCCGCTCGAGGTAGGCGACGATCTCCGCCGCCACGTCCACCCCGGTGACGGCCTCGATGCCCTCCAGGCCGGGCGAGGCGTTGACCTCGAGCACCAGCGGGCCGCGCGCCGAACGCAGCAGATCCACGCCCGCCACCTCCAGCCCCAGCACTTCGGCCGCGCGCAGCGCCACGGCGCGTTCGGCCGCGCTCAGGCGCACCCGCGTGCCGCTGCCGCCGCGGTGCAGGTTGGAGCGGAAGTCGCCGGGCGAGGCCTCGCGCTGCATCGCCGCCACCACCTTGCCGCCGACCACGAAGCAGCGCAGGTCGCGGCCTTGCGCTTCGCGGATGAACTCCTGCACGAGGAAATTGGCGTACATGCCGCGGAACGCCTCGATCACGCTCTGCGCGGCGGCGCGCTTCTCGGCCAGCACCACGCCCTGCCCCTGCGCGCCCTCGTTCAGCTTGATCACGTGCGGCGGTTCGCCCAGCATGGCCAGCAGGTCGGCGGTGTCGTCGGGGTTGTCGCCGAATACCGTGGTCGGCATGCCGAGGCCTTCGCCGGCCAGCAGCTGCAGACAGCGCAGCTTGTCGCGCGCGCGCAGGATCGCGTCCGAACCGTTCGGCGTGTACACGCCCATCAGCTCGAACTGACGCACCACCGCGGTGCCGTAGAAGGTGATCGAGGCGCCGATGCGCGGGATCACCGCGTCGAAGCCGGCGAGCTCGCGCCCTTTGTAGTGCACCGCGAACGCGCCCGGCGCTATGCGCATGTAGCAACGCAGCGGGTCCAGCACGCGGGCGACGTGGCCGCGCGCGCGCGCCGCCTCGACCAGGCGCACGGTGGAGTGCAGGCGCGGGTTGCGCGAGAGGATGGCGATCTTCATGCGCGCTCCGGTAACGGCGTGCCGTCGCGCCGCTGCCGCCGGTCGCCGATGCGTGACAGGAGGGAGATGGAGCGGGTGAAGGGAATCGAACCCTCGTCAGTAGTCGGGTGGGAAGGTGGCCTCGCGGCCACCCTCCCCCCTCAGAACCGTACGCGAGACTTTCGCCTCATACGGCTCAAGCAGCCTTGGACTCGATCCGGTCACCCAGTCGAGCGGCAGCCTATCCTTTCGTGGCGCGTGCGTGCAACTGCACGTGACACGTCGGGTGGAGCAATTGCAAGTTGGACAGCCGATCCGGACCACCATAGACCCGCCAGACCACATGGTGGACGTGCCACCCCGTTGCCTTCGTGATCTTGGCAGCACAGACCGGGCAAAGCCCTTCCTGCCTGTCCCAAAGCCAATACAACCGCCTGCGTCCTTGCAGCGTAGACCGCATCCGCCGAGTTAAACGCTCGTCGAAGTAGGCCTCGTCCTTGGGGTCATAGGGATTGGCGTCGGCCCTCACCTTGATGTGCTTGTCCACGGAAATGCTGGCCAGCCGCACCAAACTGAAACGATCCGTCTGAAAGAGCCAGTCGCGTGAGCCGTTCGCCCGAAAGTAGCGGCGTTTGATCCAACGCTTGCCCTTCATGGGATGCCGACGTACCGCCCAGCGCCACAACGCGCGCGTGATCAGGTAATCCATCTTTGCGAACGGACGCGATGCGTGCACGACTCGATGATAGTTGCCCCACCCCCGAAGGATCGGGTTAAGGGCTCCTACCACGTCATCCTGCTTTGCACCACGCAGCTCGCGCAGTCGGTCTCTGACTTTCGCGTAGAGCGTCGTCGCGTTTCGCTTTGACGGGACGATGCGCAGAAACGCCTTGTGTTTCCGCACATGCCAGCCAAGGAAGTCGAACCCCTCCGTCACATGGGTGATCTTCGTTTTCGTCGCCGAGAGTTGCAGACCACGCTCGGCGAGAAACCCCACGAGCATCGGCTTGACCTGCGTTTCCAACACCTCTTTCGAGGCACCAGTCACGACAAAGTCGTCCGCGTATCGGATGAAGTTGATCTTGGCCCGGCGTGGAAGGCTGTCTTTCAACAGCCCCTCCATGCCGTCCAACGCCAGGTTCGCCAAACACGGGGAGACGATCCCGCCTTGCGGCGTGCCTGCGTCCGTCGGAAAGAGCTTGTGACCCTCCACGAATCCGGCTTTGAGCCACTTAGACAGCACGCGCCGGTCCATCGGCACGTTGCCCACCAGCCAGTCATGACCGATGTTGTCAAAGCAACCTTTGATGTCGCCTTCCAGCACCCACTTTGGCGAGTGCTTCCTGCTCAGTGCGTTGTGGCACTGAGCGATGGCATCCGCTGTTGAGCGTCCGGAACGAAAGCCGTACGAGTTCGGGTCGCCTCGGGTTTCCGCGACGGGATCGAGCGCAAGCCAGTACAGCGCCTGCATGGCTCGATCTTTCATCGTCGGTATGCCGAGGGGCCGCTTTCCGCCACTGGCCTTCGGGATGTGGATCCTGCGAAGTGCTTAGGGCGGTACCGCCGCGATTCCAGCGTCGATACCGCTTTCCACTTCTCCGCGGGCGTGGACCAGGTAATGCCATCCACACCGGGGGTCTTTCGGCCTTGGTTCTCCGTCACTCGGCGCACCGCGACTGCTCGTGCGGTGGTCGAGCGGACGAGCAACTTTTGCAGCCGTTTGACGCTGCGCCAGTTCTCGTCCTCCGCTGCCTTCGCTATGCGTGCCTGCAACCTCCTGACGTGCTGGAACGCCTCGGCCCACGGGATCGTGTGCCAGTCGGTCCAGCGCGTGGAGGCGACATCGCCACTCGAAATGGCGTCCATATCAGTCCTCCAAAGTTGGAGCGGGCGAAGGGAATCGAACCCTCGTCAGCAGGTTGGGAACCTGCAGCTCTACCATTGAGCTACGCCCGCCCATGACCCTTTGGGGATGGACGCCTCCCCCGGTGGGGATTCGTCACCCCATCGGGAGTCGGTTGTCAGACCTGTCTAGCGACAGGCCACCACGCGGAAGTCTGCACCCTTTCGGGTCGGGGCGATCGTTTCATCCCCTATCCCGACTATTACCGTCGGGCATTCGCTTTCTCCGCGTTCCTCTTTCCGCTGGCGCATCAGCGATCCTCGCGGGTCGCCTAGTTGCCCAAGTGCGGGGCAACGCACCAACGGAGTTACCACGTTCCGCACAAGTAACAGAGTTGGGAGGGTTCTGTCTTTTCGCCGAAGACCGTGGTGTCAGCGTGCGCCGACCAAGCAGCGGCGCATCCGGTCTTATCCCGTTTTGGGCAGGGCTTGTCAGATGCCTAAGCCCTTCATAGCTTGACGACGATGGAGCGACAGTTCGTTTGCACTAACCCTTCAACCCAGCCTAGCGCCTCATCCGGATGCATCTTCCAGAATCACGCCGACCCCTCACGGGGTTCAGCGTACCCCGAGAGGTGGCTACATTGTCAGAGCGCTCGGCACAGGATTGTTGCCAATCCCGCGCTGCTCCTAGGCTACCGGTGGCTGAACACCGGGCCTGCGCAATCCCTTGTGGGGAAAGCAGGCAATTACTCGCGCGGCCTTCGCCGCGTGGACCCTGTACCGTTTAACAGGTTCAGGGCCACCCTTTCCGGACAGGTCCGGTTAAGTCGGAGATCGATCCGACAGTCGCTCCAGTTTACGACGGAGAGTCGGCCGCTTTCGCGGCTGGAGCGTGGGACACGCGGCTCGTGTCGCACGCTTGGGAAGCTACAGCTCTACCATTGAGCTACACCCGCCCGGCCCGGGGATGTTAGCCACAGGGCCGGCGGCTGGCAACGCGGCCACCGCGCGCTGAACGGCGGGTTGCGGGGCTGCCGCCATCCAGTCCGCATTCAGCGCCGCTGCGCTGTGATGGGCTTGCCGGACCCCGGCGCGACCGCGTCCGCCCCGGCCTGTCGCCCGGCCCGCGTGCCGGCGACCTTCGGGAGGCGTTATGAGTGCGATGTCCCTGCTGCGTGCCGCGTGGTGCGGAGTGCTGTGCGCATGCGCGCTGGCGCTGCCGGCGCGCGCGCAGACGGCCGACGCCGACGTCGATCCGCCGGACCGCGTGGCGCGCCTGAGCTACCTCGACGGCGACGTCAGCTTCGCGCCGGCCGGCAGCGACGACTGGGGCCAGGTCAGCATCAACCGCCCGGTCGTGCAGGGCGACCGCCTGCTCAGCGGCGACGCCTCGCGGGCGGTGCTGGAGCTGGGCGGCGCGCAGATCCGCCTCGGCCAGCGCAGCGCGTTCAATTTCCTCGCCCTGGACGACGACGTCGCCCAGGCCGAGCTGTCCAGCGGCACGCTGAATCTGCGCGTCAGCCGCCTCGACGCCGGCCAGCGCTACGAGGTCGACACGCCGACGCTGGCCCTGGTGGTGACGCGGCCGGGCGAATACCGCGTCGACATCGCTCCGGACGGCAAAGGCTCGATGGTGACCGTGTTCGACGGCGACGCCACCGTCTACGGCGAGGGCGGCGTCGACTATCCGGTGCAGGCGGGACGCTCCTGCCGCTTCGACGACCCGCAACTGCGGCAGGTCGACGTCGCCGGCGTGCCCGCGCCGGACGCCTTCGACCGCTGGTGCTTCGACCGCGACCGCCGCAGCGGCGAAAGCCTGTCGCGGCGCTACGTCGCCGCCGACGTCATCGGCGCCGACGACCTCGACGACTACGGCACCTGGACCGAGGTGCGCGAGTACGGCCACGTCTGGTTCCCCGCCACCGTGGTCGCCGACTGGGCGCCCTACCGCTACGGCCACTGGACCTGGATCGATCCGTGGGGCTGGACCTGGGTGGACGACGCGCCGTGGGGCTTCGCGCCGTTCCACTACGGCCGCTGGGTCTACGTCGGCGGGCGCTGGGGCTGGTTGCCGGGGCCGGTGTACGTGCGGCCGGTGTACGCGCCGGCGCTGGTCGCCTTCGTCGGCGGCTCGGGCTGGAGCCTGTCGATCGGCTTCGGCGACGGCCCGATCGGCTGGTTCCCGCTCGGTCCGCGCGACGTCTACGTGCCGCCTTACCGCTGCGGGCGCCGCTACTTCACCAACGTCAACGTCACCAACGTCACGGTCATCAACAAGACCGTGATCAACAACACCTACGTCAACCTGCAGGCCGACCGCCGCAACGACTACGCGCGCTCGCCCAACCTGCGCGCGCCGCACGCCGTCACCGTGGTCTCGCGCGACACCTTCGTCGGCGCGCGTCCGGTGGGCGCGGCGCGGGTGCGCGACGTGAATCCCGCCGACATCGCGCGCGCGCCGCTGCTGCGCGGCCCGCGCCTGATGCCGACCGAGGCCAGTCTCGGCGTGCGCGAGCGCATGGTCGGCGGCAGCCTGCCGCCGCGCCAGGTGTTCGAGCGCCCGGTGGTGGCGCGCCACGCACCGCCGCCGGCGCCGCCGGCCTTCGCCGAGCGCCGCGCCGCCATCGAGCGCAACGGCGGCGCGCCGCTGGACCGCGCGCAACTGCGGCAGATCCGCACGCAGGCGCCGGGCGCCGCCGCGCCCGACGCCGCCCCGCGCGTCGT
>NZ_DF970149.1 GCF_000953855.2 Mizugakiibacter sediminis | reverse complement strand
GGCGATTATATACTTGACAAACCCAAGAATCGGCGTAGCCTGATCCCAAGATAGGAGTTCAGCTATGGCCGCCGACATTCTTGCCCCCCAGTTTCAGGACGCCGACAAGGCCCGCGAATACCTTGAGCGGCTCCGCTGGCCGAACGGTCCGGTTTGTCCGCATTGCGGCGTCGAAGGCCAACACTACGCCCTGAAGGGGGCGGCGCATCGTCCGGGCCTATGGAAGTGTAAGGACTGCCGAAAGCAGTTCAGCGTCACCGTCGGCACTGTGTTCGAGCGCAGCAAGGTTCCGCTGAACAAGTGGCTGCTGGCCGTGCACCTGATTTGCGCCAGCAAGAAGGCCATGAGTTCGCACCAGATTCACCGCATGCTCGGAGTTACCTACAAGTCGGCGTGGTTCATGGCCCATCGCATCCGCGAAACCATGAAGCCGGGATCGACTGGCCTGATGGGTACTGGTGGTGGCGTAGTCGAAGCCGATGAAACCTATTGGGGCAACAACGGCAAGCAGCGCAAGGGTGCTCGCGGCTACGCGCACAAGATGAAGGTCGTTTCGCTGGTCGAGCGCAACGGCGAGAAGCGCAGCATTGTGGTGCCGGCTGTGACCGGCAAGACTCTGCGCGCTGTCCTTGAGGCGAATGTGAGCAAGTCGGCGCACCTGATGACCGACGAGCATGCTGGCTACACCAAGGTTGGCCGCGAGTTTGCCTCCCACAACGTGACCCGCCACAGCCGTGGAGAGTACGCGGTGGGTAACGTGCATTCGAATACCGCTGAATCGAGCTTCAGTCTGCTGAAGCGTGGCCTGATTGGCACTTTCCACCATGTAGGTGAACAGCACCTGCAGCGGTACGTAACGGAATTCGATTTCCGGTGGAATAATCGCAAACTGTGCGACAGTGACCGCACGCAATCGCTCCTCCGCCAAGTTGGCGGACGGCGGCTGACCTATCGAGTTTCTGATCGGTAACGCAGAGATTCAGGCCACGACCGGGGCTAGTGGTTTAGAGGGCGCCACGATGGTTGATGACGACATCTATACGTTCCGAATTGCCGCGTACTCGCCGGACACCATCCCTATGGCTCGTCTGGCCGAATACATGGCGGAGCTCGCCGCTATGTTCGGCGAGAAGGATCGTGTCCATTTCAAGGGGCTGGAGCCTGGAAGCACCAAGCTACTAAGCAGGGTGGAGCGCGAGGCTGCGCCGAAAGTCAGGGACAACGTAACCGGGGCAGCCTCTGGCGAAGTAATCGAGGCCGCTGGTGCGTTCAAGCGACTCAACGAGATGCTTCGCAAGGATAATGCCGAGGGAGAACTGAGCCGTAGTGGCACGAACGTCCTGAATTTTCCGGGCCGAAAAACTATTCGTCCACCGAAGCTAGGCCCGTTCACACAGGGAGTTTCGAAGGATGGAATCCTTGTTCGCATCGGTGGCAAGGACAAAAGCGCGCACGCCATCATTGAAGATGGCGACGGAAATACTTGGAGCTTCGAGGTTTCAAGGGAACTTGCGAAAGAACTGGCACATTACCTCTTCGGGAAACCTCTTCGCCTTTCGGGTCATGGAAGATGGTTTCGCGATGAAGAAGGTCAATGGCAATACAGCAGCCTGAAGGCTGTTGAGTTCAAAGTTCTCGACGACGCCAGTTTGGCGGCAATCATCGGGAAGATCAGAGGGTTACCTAAAGAGACATGGAAACAAGGGGTTGACCCCATCGAAATGCTTCGTTCGCTCAGGGATGATGGGGGCGGGGTGAACTGATGGTAATCATGGATTCGACAACTCTATTGCTCCTGTTCTACCCGAATGCCAGTCAGCCGGTTGATG
>NZ_DF970148.1 GCF_000953855.2 Mizugakiibacter sediminis | reverse complement strand
CGCGCCCAGCGGCACGCGCTCCTCGCCGACATCACCTGGAAGCTCTGCAGGGCCGGCTTCCAGTGATGGATCGACTTCCAATTCTTCGACGCTTCCCGCACCGCCAGGAACAGTGCCTTCAGCGCCGACTCATCGTTCGGGAAGATCCGCCGGTTGCGCGTGAGCTTGCGCATCACCATGTTCAACGACTCGATGGCGTTGGTCGTGTAGATCACCTTGCGGATCTCCGGCAGGAACTGGAAGAACGGGATGATGTTGTCCCAGTTGCCTCGCCACAGCCGCACCACCGCGCGATACCTGCCGCCCCACTCGGCCTCGAAGGCATCCAGCTCCGCCGCCGCTTCTTCGGCCGTCGCCGACTGGTAAAGGCGCTTGAGTGCGGCCACGATCGCCTTGCTGTCCTTGGCGTTGACGTAGCGCAGGCTGGCCCGCACCAGGTGCACGATGCACAACTGCGTCAGCGTCTTCGGAAACACCGCGTTCACCGCCTCGGGCAGTCCCTTCAGCCCGTCCATGCTGGCGATGTAGATGTCCTGCACCCCGCGCTGACGCAACTCGGTCAGCACCGACAGCCAGAACTTGGCGCCCTCGTTCTCGGCCAGCCATAGCCCGAGCACCTCCTTCTCGCCGCGCAGGTTCACCCCCAGCACCACGTGCGCCGACTTGTTGATCACCTGCTTGTTCTGCTGCACCTTCACCACGATCCCGTCCAGCCACACGATCGGGTAGATCGCCTCCAGCGGCCGAGCCTGCCAGGCCCGCGCCTCGTCCAGCACCGCGTCGGTCACCTGTGCGATCAGGCTGTGCGAGATCGTCACTCCGTACAGATCGACCAGCGCCGACTCGATGTCCCGCGTCGTCATGCCCTTGGCGTACAGGGTCAGGATCTTCTCTTCCATCCCGGCCAGCCGCACTTGGCGCTTCTTCACCAACTGCGGCTCGAACGTACCCTCGCGGTCGCGCGGGGTCTCAACCATCAGCTCGCCCACCGCACTCTGCACCGCCTTGCGGCTCTTGCCGTTGCGGACATTGCCGCCGGATCGACTGTGCCGCTCGTGGCCCAGATGCGCCTGCATCTCCGCCTCCAGTGAGCGGTTGATCATGTGCTGCAGCATCTGCGAATACAGCTTCTCCACGTCCTGTGGGGTCTTGCAGTCCGCCGTCAGCTCGTCCAGCATCGCCTTGTTCAAGTCCAATGTCACTGCTCCTCGCGGCCAAGCCGCATCGTCTCAAAGGGCAGTTACACAGTTCAAATTACAGACTC
>NZ_DF970147.1 GCF_000953855.2 Mizugakiibacter sediminis | reverse complement strand
CGTGGCGGCACGGCCTGCGCCTCGGCATGCACTGCTGCGTCTGCTGCGCCGGCCCGAGCGCGATCCTGCTCGCGCTCGGCGTGATGGACCTGCGCGCGATGGCGGCCGTCGCCGTCGCCATCAGCGCCGAACGGCTGGCGCCGGCAGGCGAGCGCGTCGCGCGCGCGACCGGCGCCGTCGCCGTCGCGGCGGGGCTATGGCTGATCGCGCGCGCGCTCGGGTGAAACGTGCGCCGCCTCAGCGCCGCGCCTCGGTGGCCATGCGCACGGCCAGCGCGGCGAGCACGGTGCCCATCAGCCAGCGCTGGATGCCCACCCAGAGCGGGCGCGTGCCGAGGAAGGCGGCGAGCGCGCCCGCGCCGATCACCACCAGCGCGTTCACCGTCATGCTGATGGCGATCTGCTCGGCGCCGAGCAGCACCGATTGCAGCAGCACGCTGCCCTTGCCGGGCACGACGAACTGCGGCAGCAGCGACAGGTACAGCACCGCCGCCTTCGGGTTCAGCAGGTTGGTCAGGAGGCCCATCGCGAACAACCGGCGCGGACTGTCCGGCGGCAACGCGCGCAGCGCGAACGGCGCGCGGCCGCCGGGCTTCAACGCCTGCCAGGCGAGGTAGCCGAGATAGACGGCGCCGCCGACGCGCAGCGCGTCGTAGGCGTAGGGAATGGCGAACACCAGCGCGGTGATGCCGAGCGCGGCGCACAGCATGTAGAACAGGAAGCCGACGCCGACGCCGGCCAGCGAGATCAGCCCGGCCTTGCGGCCCTGCGAGATCGAACGCGAGGCGAGGTACATCATGTTCGGGCCTGGCGTCAGCACCAGGCCGAGCGCGATCAGGCCGAAGGCGAGCAGGGTGGCGACGCTGGGCATGCGGGCGCACTCCGCAGCAGGAAATGGGGGATGCGATGCCGCATGGCACCGTGGCG
Organism: Mizugakiibacter sediminis; assembly: GCF_000953855.2. Classification (GTDB taxonomy): domain Bacteria; phylum Pseudomonadota; class Gammaproteobacteria; order Xanthomonadales; family Rhodanobacteraceae; genus Mizugakiibacter; species Mizugakiibacter sediminis. The sequence goes on along the minus strand of NZ_DF970147.1, from coordinate 5,327 downwards.
CGCGCATGCTGCGGGCAACGCCGGTGCCGCGCATGCGCCGATGGTCACGGTGCGCGCTGCGGTCTCCGCCGGCGCCGTGCGGCGGCATGGCGGCCGGCGGCGCAACGTCGCCCGCGCCGGAACCTTTTCCGCGTCCGCCGCATTGATGCGGGCGAGGGCGCCGCCCGCCCGCCGCCAGGACCGCCTAGATGCATCACGACGCCGAATTCGACCGATCCCCGAAAGCCGCCGCCACCGCCGGCTCGTCCGGCGGCGATGGTCCGGCGCCGCGCGCGGCGGGATACTCGCCGCATCGGGTCGGCGGAGAAGTGGCCATGCAGCGCAGCGAGACGCCCGTGCCGCGCGAAGCGGGCACCGTGCCGGACGCGGAGCTGGTCGCGCGCGTCTGCCGCGGCGACCTCGGCGCCTACGGCACGATCATGCGCCGCTACAACCGCCGCCTGTACCGCGCCGCACGCGGCATCCTCGCCCACGACGGCGACGCCGAGGACGCCGTGCAGGACGCCTATGTCGCCGCCTACTACAAGCTGCACACCTTCGCCGAGCCCCACGACCTCGGCGCGTGGCTGACCCGCATCGCGGTGAACGAGGCCTGCATGAAACTGCGCAAACGCCGCCCGCAGACGTCGCTGGACGAGGACGGCTCCGGACGCGAGCCGCTGCACACGCACCACGGCGCCGATCCCGCCGGCCACGCCGAAGCCGAGCAGGCGCGCCGCCTGCTCGAGGCCGCCATCGACCGCCTGCCCGACGCATTCCGCGCGGTGTTCGTGCTGCGCGCGCTGGAGCAGATGGACGTCGCCGAAACCGCCGCCTGCCTGCAGCTCAACGAGGCGACGGTGAAGACGCGCTACCACCGCGCGCGCAACCTGCTGCGCGCCGACCTGCTGGCGCGGCTCAGCGTCGACAGCGTCGACGCCTTCGCCTTCGACGGCGCGCGCTGCGACCGCATCGTGCAGCGCGTCGGCGCGCGGCTCACCGCCACGCACGGCCCGCCGAACGCCTGAGTTTTCCCGCCGTCGCGGCGCCGGCGCCGCACCAGCATCGAGTTCCGTTGGCGGCGTGCGGTCGTCCCGCGACCGCACGCCGCAGCGATGTCCGGAATGTTTCCGGCATCATGGCGGTCATGCGGCGTACCGAACCCTTCTCCTCCTTCCGCCCCGGACCGCCATGATCCGCAAGCCTGCCTTCGCGCCGCTCGGCGCCCTGCTGGCGCTCGCGCTGGCCCTGCCCGGCGCGGCGCACGCCTGCGCCTGCGGCTGCGGCGTGTTCGACGTCGCCATCAGCAGCCTGTTCCCCAGCGGCGCGCACACCACGCTGTTCGCGCAGGCGGGCTACATCGACCAGACGCGCAACTGGTCGGGCACCGCCTCGGCGCCCGCCGCCGACAACGACGACCTGCACATCCGCAGCAGTTTCTATACCGCCGGCGTGCAGACCATGTTCGACCGCCGCTGGGGCCTGACCGTGGCCCTGCCGTACACGCAGCGCCACCTCGCCATGCGCGACGAGGACAGCGGCGAGCTGCTGCGCATCGACCACGGCGGCATCGGCGACGTGCGCGTGCTCGTCACCTACACCGGCTTCTCGCCGGACCTCTCCAGCGGCCTCGACTTCGGCGTCAAGCTGCCCACCGGCGACTGGACGCATGCGGGGCTGGAGCGCGACACGCAGATCGGCACCGGCACCACCGACCTGCTGCTGGGCGGTTTCCACCGCTTCGGCTTCGGCGCGGACGCGCGCTGGAGCGGCTTCGCCCGGGCCGACCTCGATCTGCCCAGCGGCTCGCGCCGCGACTACCGCCCCGGCGCCGAATTGAACGGCGTGTTGGGCGCCTATCCCCAAGGTTGGCAGCTCGCGCCGGGCGTGGCGCTGACGCCGGTGCTGGAAGCGCTGCTGTCCGCGCGCCGCCACGACCGCGGCGCCGAGGCCGACGCCGACAACACCGGCTTCACGCGCGTGCTCGCCGCCGCCGGCCTCGACCTGCGCGTGCGCCGCATGCACGTCTACGCCGACGTCGAGGCGCCGCTGTACCAGAACGTGCGCGGCAACCAGCTGATCGCGCCCTGGCAGCTGCGCTTCACCGCCAGCGTCGATCTCTAGCGATTTCCGAGCGCCGGGGCGCGGGCGCGCGCGCTCCTGCGCCGGCCGCTCACGCGCGACAGGCGCGGCGCAGCTGCGCCAGGCCCTCGGGGATCGCCGCCGCGTCGATCTGTCCAAAGCCGAACACCAGTCCGGCGACGCCGCCGCGGCCGAGGCGGTAGTCGCGCAGCGACTGCACGCCGACGCCGAGTTCGCGCGCGCGGCGCGCCAGCGCGTCGGCGTCCACGCCCGGCGCGGTGCGCGCGGCGAGATGCAGGCCGGCCACCGCCGGCAGCGGCCGCAGCCAGTGCGACAGTTCGCCGTCGAGCCCTGCAAGCAGCGCCTCGCGCCGCGCGGCATAGACGCCGCGCATGCGGCGCACGTGGCGCACGAGATGCCCCTCACCGATGAACGCGGCCAGCGTGTCCTGCGTCGCGCCGGGGCAGTGCCAGTCGGCCGCCAGCTTGGCGGCGACGAGCGCCTGTCGCGCCCACGTCGGCGCGGCGACGAAACCGAGCCGCAGCGCCGGGTACAGGCATTTCGAGAAGGTGCCGACGTAGAACACCGCTGCGTCGCGGTCGAGCGTCTGCAACGCGTCCAGCGGCCGGCCGGCGTAGCGGAACTCGCCGTCGTAGTCGTCCTCGATCACCACCGCGCCGCGGCGCCGCGCGAAGGCCAGCAGCTCGGCGCGCCGCCGCGCCGACATCGCCACGCCCAGCGGGAACTGGTGCGACGGCGTCACGCAGATCACCCGCGCCGCGTCCGGCAGACGCTCGACGACCAGGCCTTCCGCGTCGACCGCCACCGGCACCAGCCTGGCGCCGGCGGCGGCGAACGCGGCGCGTGCCGGCGGATAGCCGGGGTTCTCCACCGCGACCACCGTGCGCCCCGGCGTCACCAGGATGCGCGCCAGCAGGTCGAAGGCCTGCTGCGCGCCGGCGGTGACGACGATGTCGTCGGCGCCGCAGGCGACCGCGCGCGCGAAGGCGACGTGCCGCGCGATCGCCGCGCGCAGCGCCGGCTGTCCCTGCGGCTCGAGATAGGCGGGCGGACGCTTCGCCGCCGCGCGCAGCGCGCGCGCCGCCAGCCGCCGCCAGACGTCGAACGGAAACGCGCGCGTGTCCGGCACGCCGAGATCGAAATGCCAGCGCGGCGGCACGGCCGGTGCGGCGTGCGGGCGCAGCGCCGGCCGGCGCCAGGGGGCGGCCAGGCGGCGATCGATGCCCGCCGCCTGCGCCGCCGGCTTGCGCGCGGCCGCGGCGGGCAGCACGTCGGCGACGTAGACGCCGGCGCGCGGCCGCGTCAGCAGATAGCCTTCGCCGAGCAGCAGGTCGTAGGCGGCCACGGCGGTGTTGCGCGAGATGCCGTAGGCTGCGGCCAGGGCGCGCGTGGTCGGCAGGCGCAGCCCCGGCTGCAGCCGGCCGTCGAGGATCGCCGCGCGCAGCTGGCCGTGCAGCGCGCGCAGCAGCGCGCCGGAGCCGCGCGGCGGCAGGGCCAGCGGGAAGGCCAGCGCTGGATCCATCGATTTCGCCATTCCTGGATCTCCGGGCGGACCACGGCCGCGGCTATGGTAGCCGCTGGCCCCTTCCCGTGTTGATCGTCATGACCTCCAGCGCACCCTCCGCCCTCGATCCGCATCCGCGCAAGCGCGTCGCCGTGCTCGACAGCGAGATCAGCTACGTCGACGTCGGCGTCGGCGACCCGATCGTGTTCCTGCACGGCAACCCGACCTCGTCCTACCTGTGGCGCAACGTCATCCCGCACGTCGTCGCGCAGGGCCGCTGCCTGGCGCCCGACCTGGTCGGCATGGGGCGGTCCGGCAAGGCGCCGGACGGGCGCTACCGCTTCGCCGACCACGTGCGCTACCTGGACGCCTGGTTCGATGCGCTCGGCCTCGACCGCAACGTCGTGCTGGTGTTGCACGACTGGGGCTCGGCGCTGGGCTTCCATCGCGCGCAGCGCTTCCCGCGGCAGGTGCAGGCGATCGCCTACATGGAAGCGCTGGTGCAGCCGCGCCGCTGGGAGGATTTCCCCGAGCCGCGCGCGGCGATGTTCCGCGCGCTGCGCGGCGACGCCGGCGAAACGATGGTGCTGGAGCAGAATTTCTTCGTCGAGACGGTGCTGCCGAAGAGCGTGCTGCGCCCGCTCGGCGAGGCCGAGATGGAAGCCTACCGCGCGCCGTTCCTCGAGCCGGCCGCGCGCCTGCCGACGCTGGTGTTCCCGCGCGAACTGCCGATCGACGGCGCGCCGGCGGACGTGGTGGCGACGGTCGAAGCCTACGGCGCCTTCCTCGCGCAGAGCCCGCTGCCGAAGCTGCTGATCGCCGCCGAACCCGGCGCGCTGCTGACCGGCCGCGCGCTGGCGTTCTGCCGCACCTGGCCGAACCAGCGCGAGGTTGCCGTCAGGGGCATCCACTACGTGCAGGAGGACTCGCCGGCGGAAATCGGAGTGGCGCTGCGCGAGTTCCTGCATAGCATCCGCGGTTGACGTACGCTGCCCGGCCCGAGGATCCCGCCGCGATAATCGATCTCCATTTCGCCCCGACGCCGAACGGCCTCAAGATCAAGCTGTTCCTCGAGGAGGCCGGGCTGGCCTACCGCATCGTGCCGGTCAGCCTGTCGAAGGGCGAGCAGTTCCGGCCGGAATTCCTGGCGATCTCGCCGAACGGCAAGATCCCGGCGATCGTCGACCACGCGCCGGCCGACGGCGGCGCGCCGCTCGGCGTGTTCGAGTCGGGCGCGATCCTGCTCTACCTCGCCGAGAAGATCGGCCGCTTCATCCCCGCCGACCTGCGCGGCCGCACCGAGGTGCGGCAGTGGCTGTTCTGGCAGATGGCCGGGCTGGGGCCGATGGCCGGGCAGGCCGGCTTCTTCCGCGTCTACGCGCCGCAGGCGGTGCCCTACGCCATCGAGCGCTACACCAACGAGCTGCGGCGCCTGTACGGCGTGCTCAACCGCCGCCTCGAGGGCCGCGCCTACATCGCCGGCGAGTACTCGATCGCCGACATCGCCTGCTATCCGTGGATCGTGCCGCACGCGCCGCACGGGCAGGACCTCGCCGCCTTCCCGCACCTGCAGCGCTGGTTCGAGCGCATCGCCGGGCGCCCCGCCACGCAGCGCACTTACGCCGGCGTCGAGGACGTCTACGCCCGGCCGGGCCGCCCCGTGGCGGCCGCGCCGGCCGCGCGCTGAGAGGCTGTGAAAAAACAGCCTCTCAGGCGAGCCATGGACGGCTCGCGCGCGAAG
>NZ_DF970146.1 GCF_000953855.2 Mizugakiibacter sediminis | reverse complement strand
CGCCGCCGCAGCGCGTGCTGGCCTGGCTGGGCCCGGCGATCGGCGCGGCGTCGTACGAGGTGGGCGAGGAGGTGCGCGCGGCGTTCGTCGACCGCGACGCCGGCGCCGCCGCCGCGTTCGCGCCGACGCGCCCCGGTCACTGGCGCTGCGATCTCGAAGCGCTGGCGCGCCGCCGCCTCGGCGCCGCCGGCGTCGCGCGCATCCACGGCGGCGGCTTCGACACGTTCGCCGATGCGCGTTTCCCCTCCTATCGCCGCGACGGCGCGCGCAGCGGCCGCTTCGCCAGCCTGATCTGGATCGCGCCGTAGCGCCCGCGCGCGCTCAGCGGGCCGTGGCGTACAGCTCGACGCGGTCGCGGCCGTTGCGCTTGGCGGCGAGCAGCGCCTCGTCGGCGCGGGCGATGGCCGCGTCCAGCGCGTTGCCGGGCTCGACCTCGGCGAGGCCGACGCTGAAGCTGATGCGCAGCTTCAGCTCGCCGGCGAAACGGTGTTCGGCGACGCGCGCGCGCAGCCGCTCGCAGGCGCTCTGCGCGTCCGGCAGCGCGGCGTGGATCAGCAGCAGGAATTCCTCGCCGCCCCAGCGCGCCGCCCAGTCGCTCTCGCGCAGCGAGGCGCGCAGCAGGCGGCCCAGTTCCGCCAGCACGGCGTCGCCCACGCCGTGGCCGTAGCGGTCGTTGATCGACTTGAAGTGGTCGATGTCGAGCATGCCGACGCAGCGCGGCCACGCGCCCTCGATGTCGTGCAGGGCGCGGTCGGCGGCGCGGCGGTTCATCAGCCCGGTGAGGAAATCCGATTGCGCCAGCTTCTCCAGTTCGCTGCGTTCGCGCGCCAGCGCGGCGGTGACGTAGCGCACGTCGCGCAGCAGACGGCCGGCGGTGTCGCGGTAGTGCTGCGGCAATTCGGGCGGCGTGCCCTCGTGCAGGAACTCGCGCAGCGCGCGCGCGGCGAGGTCGATCGGCGCGGCCAGCTGGCGGAAGCCGCGGAACGCCAGCAGCGTGCCGGCCAGCAGCATGGCCACGCCCGGCAGCAGCCAGCCGCGGCCGTCGATGCGTTGGGTCGCGAGCAGCCAAGCCAGCAGCGCGAGCAGCGGAAGCTGCAGCGTCACGAACGCCACCGCGAAGAACTTGCCGGCGTAGCTGCGCGGCCGGTTGCCCGCCGCCAGCCGTGCGTACAGTCCCAGCGATGGGGGGCGTTGCAGCGCCTTGGGGAACAAGCGCATGGAGCCTCCTGCGAGCGTGCCCCCTCCCTTCGCCCGCATCCTGCTGAAAGCGCGGTCGCGGAACGCTGACGGCGGTCACGCTACGAAACGCGATGCAAGTTCCGTTCAGCTTGCGACGGCGGCGCCAATGCACGCAGGAACGCGCCGCGCCAGGCGGTGATGTCCTGCTGCCGCATCACGTCCATCATCGCCTGCCAGCGCGCGCGCCGCTCCTCCAGCGGCATCACCAGGGCGGCGCGCAGCGCGTCGGCGACCTCGTCCTGGTCGTAGGGATTGACCCGCAGCGCCGTCTTCAGTTCGTTGGCCGCGCCGGCGAAGCGCGACAGCACCAGCACGCCCGGGTCGGCCGGGTCCTGGCAGGCGACGTACTCCTTGGCGACCAGGTTCATGCCGTCGCGCAGCGGCGTCACCAGGCCGACGCGGGCGGTGCGGTAGTAGCCGGCCAGCGTGGCCTGCGGGAATGCCTTGTTGACGTAGCGGATCGGCACCCAGTCCGGTTCGGCGTAGGCGCCGTTGATGTGGCCGGCGATGCGCTCCAGCTCGCGGCGGATGGCGCGGTATTCCGGCACTTCGCTGCGCGAGGGCGGCGCGATCTGCAGCAGCGAGACGCGACTGCGCAGGTGCGGCGCGGTTTCCAGCAGGCGGCCGAAGGCGGAGAAGCGTTCCGGCAGCCCCTTCGAGTAGTCGAGCCGATCGACGCCGATCACCAGCGCGCGCTCGGCGAGGCTCTCGCGCAGGCGCGCCACCGCGGCGCCGGCCGCCGCGCGCGCGGCGCTCCCGGCGACCGCCGCCGTGTCGATGCCGATCGGGAAGCAGTCGGCGCGGAAACGGCGGCCCTCCGGCATGCGGATCGTGCCGTCATCGGCCAGCTCGGCGCCGGACTCGTGGCAGAAATAGTCCTGCAGCGCGCGCAGGTCGCGCGGCGTCTGCAGGCCGACCAGGTCGTAGGCGGCCAGCGATTCGATCAGCTCGCGGTGGCGCGGCAGCGTCACCAGCAGATCGGCCGGCGGCAGCGGCGTGTGCAGGAAGAAGCCGATGCGACAGGCCACGCCGCGCCGCCGCAGGTGCGCGGCCAGCGGGATCAGGTGGTAGTCGTGCACCCAGACCACGTCGTCCGGCTGCAGCAGCGCGGCCAGGTGCTCGGCGAACAGCGCGTTGACGCGCTGGTAGCCGGCGTAGGTCTCGCGGCGGTAGTCGACCAGGTCGGTGCGGCAGTGGAACAGCGGCCACAGCGCGCGGTTGGCGAAGCCGGCGTAGTAGTCGTCGTGGTCGCGGCGCGAGAGGTCGAGGGTGGCGTAGGTGATCAGGCCGTCGCGCTGGCGGCGCGGTTCGCCGGCGCTGGTCGCGGCCAGCTTGCCGCTCCAGCCGAACCACACGCCGCCGCTCTCCGACAGCGCGGCGTGCATGGCCGTGGCCAGCCCGCCGGCGCGGATCTCCTTCGGCAGGGCGACGCGGTTGGAGACCACCACCAGCCGGCTCACAGCGCTTCCTCCCATGGGCGCGACAGGCGCATCGCCGCGTTGACCAGGCCGACCAGCGAATAGGTCTGCGGGAAATTGCCCCAGGCCTCGCCGCTGCGCGGGTCGATGTCCTCGGACAGCAGCCCGAGCGGATTGCGCCGCGCCAGCAGGTGCTCGAACAGCTCGCGCGCCTCGTCGTGCCGGCCCAGCGCGGCCAGCGCGTCGATGTACCAGTAGGTGCAGATGGTGAAGCTGCTCTCGGGCAGGCCGAAATCGTCCGGCGCCGCGTAGCGCAGCAGGTAGTTGCCGCGGCGCAGCTCGCGGCCGATCGCGTCGACGGTGGCGGCGAAGCGCGGATCGTCGCCGCGCACGAAGCCGATGTCGGCGAGCAGCAGCAGGCTGGCGTCGAGGCGGTCGCCGTCGAAAGCGTCGACGAAATGGCCGCGCACGGCGTGGAACCCGCGCGCGATGATGCCCTCGCGCAGGCGGTCGGCGGTGTCGCGCCAGTGCCGCGCGCGCGGCTCCAGGCCGAGCCGGCCGGCGATGCGCGCCAGGCGGTCGCAGGCGGCCCAGCACATCGCCGCGGAATAGGTGTGCACGCGCGACGTACCGCGGAATTCCCACAGGCCGGCGTCCGGCTGGCCGGCCAGGCGCGCGGCGGCCGCGCCGAGCGGTTCCAGGCGCGCGAAGGTTTCCGCGTCGCCGGGGCGCTCCAGGCGCCGGTCGAAGAACAGTTGCGAGGCGGCCAGCAGCACGCTGCCGTAGATGTCGTGCTGGCGTTGCCGCCAGGCGTCGTTGCCGATGCGCACCGGTCCCATGCCGCGGTAGCCGGCGAGGTCCGGCGCGTCGCGCTCGTGCAGCTCGCGCGCGTAGGTGATGCCGTAGACCGGGCCGAGCTCGCCGTCCGCCGCGGCGAGGTTGAAGATGTAGTGCAGGTATTCCTCCATGGTGCGGGTGGCGCCGAGGCGGTTCAGCGCGCGCACCACGAAGGCCGCGTCGCGCAGCCAGCAGTAGCGGTAGTCCCAGGTGCGCGGCGTGTCCGGCGCTTCCGGGATCGAAGTGGTCACCGCGGCGACGATCGCGCCGGTGTCCTCGAACTGGCACAGCTTCAGCGTGATCGCCGCGCGGATCACCGCCTCCTGCCATTCGAACGGCACCGACAGGTAACGCACCCACTCGCGCCAGTAGTCGGCGGTGTGGCGCAGCAGCTCGTCGACGAAGTCGTCGACCGGCCGCGTCAGCGTTTCGTCGGGGCCGAGCACGCAGTGCAGCGGGCGTTCCAGGATCAACGGCAGCGCGTCGGTGACGTACGGCACCGGCAGGTCCGAGGTCAGGCGCAGCGTCACCGCGTCGAGCAGGAAGCGCACGTGGTTGCTGCCCGAGGTGCTCGCCGGCACGCGCGCGCCGTAGCCGGTCAGCGGCGCGAGGCGCATGCGGATGCGCGGCGTGCCCGCCACCGGCGCGATGCGCCGCGCCAGCATCATCGGGTGGTAGATGCGGCCGTGCTGCTTGTAGCGCGGCGCGAGGTCGGTGATCTCGACGATGCCGCCATGGCGGTCGTGCAGGCGCGTGACCAGCACGGCGGTGTTGCGCAGATAGCGCTGCTCGGCCTGGGCGAAATCCTCCAGCTCCACCGCCCACAGGCCGGCGCCCTGGTGGCGCGGCGACAGCAGCGCGCAGAACGCGGGGTCGCCGTCGAAGTGCGGAAAGCAGCCCCAGACGATGCGGCCCTGCGCGTCGATCAGCGCGGCGATGGCGCCGTTGCCGACGATGCCGAGGTCGAGGCTGGGGGCGTTCATGGGCCGGAACCTCCCTGTTCGAGCGCGGCGGCGACGCGCCGCAGCCAGGCGTGCACGTCGGCGGGCGCGGGCAGCGCGTAGCGCGCCGCGCTGGGACGCGCGCCGACCAGCACGCTGAGGCCGTCGGCGCGGTTGACCGCGGCGAACGCGTGCTCGTCGGTGAGGTCGTCGCCGACGAACACCGGCGTGCGATCGCGGAACGGCGGCGCCGCGCGCAGCGCCTCGACCGCGCGCCCCTTGTCGGCGCCGGCCGGCTTCAGCTCGCAGACCATCGCGCCGGGCTGCAGGGCGATGCCGGGCAGCGCCGCGGCGATGCGCGCGGCGCCTTCGTGCACCTGCGCGGCGAGCGCGGGCGCGTGGCGATAGTGCAGGGCGACCGCGGCGGGTTTGGGTTCGAGCCGCACGCCGGGCAGCGCGGCGGCCAGTTCGCGCGCGCGGGCGTGCAGGCGCGCGGCAAGCGCGCGATCGAGCTCGAGCGCGCGGCGCGCGCCGTCGGCGGCGCGCAGCTCGCAGCCGTGGACGCCGGCGGCCGGCAGGCGCAGCGGCGCGAACAGGCGGTCGAGGTCGTCGATGCCGCGGCCGCTGACCAACGCCAGCGCGCCGTCCAGCGCATCGCGCAGGCGTTGCAGCAGGCCGATCAGCGCGGGCGGCACGCGCACGCCGGAAGGGCTCGCCGCGAACTCCAGCAGCGAACCGTCGACATCCAGGAACAGCGCCCACGGCGCGCCGCGGTGCGGCAGCGGCGGCCGGGGCAGCGGCGTCCCGGGGGCGGGCGTCGAACGCGGTTCCACCTCGCAAATCTGGGGCCGGTACGGACGAATCAAAGCTTTTCGATTGTGCCGCAAGCCGCGCGCAGGGCCAAACCCGCTTGAATCCGCGCCTTGCGGCCGCACCTCCGGGACAGCGGCGGCGCAGGCCGCCATCGTTTTGCGGGGGAACACCCAATGCGGATGGACAAACTCACCTCGCGCTTCCAGCAGGCGCTGGCCGACGCCCAGTCGCTGGCGGTCGGACGCGACCACAACATGCTCGAGCCGGCGCACGTGCTGGCCGCGCTGCTCGACCAGCAGGGCGGCTCGACGGTGCCGCTGCTGACGCAGGCCGGCGTCAACGTGCCGGCGCTGCGCCAGCGCGTCGCGGCGATCCTCGAGCGGCTGCCGCGCGTGGCCGGTCAGGAAGGCAACCTCAACGTCGGCAACGAGCTGAGCCGCCTGCTCAATCTCACCGACAAGCTGGCGCAGCAGCGCGGCGACCAGTTCATCGCCAGTGAGCTGTTCGTGCTGGCGGCGCTGGAGGACAAGGGCGAGGTCGGCGCGGCGCTGAAGGCGGCCGGCGCCAACCGGGCCGCGCTGGAAGCGGCGATCGACAAGCTGCGCGGCGGCGAGAAAGTGCAGAGCGAGGGCGCCGAGGATCGGCGCCAGGCGCTGGAGAAGTACACCATCGACCTCACCGCGCGCGCCGAGTCCGGCAAGCTCGATCCGGTGATCGGCCGCGACGAGGAGATCCGCCGCGTCGTGCAGGTGCTGCAGCGGCGCACCAAGAACAACCCGGTGCTGATCGGCGAGCCCGGCGTCGGCAAGACCGCGATCGTCGAAGGCCTGGCGCAGCGCATCGTCAACGGCGAGGTGCCGGAGGGCGTGGCGCGCAAGCGCGTGCTGGCGCTGGACATGGGCGCGCTGATCGCCGGCGCCAAGTTCCGCGGCGAATTCGAGGAGCGGCTGAAGGCCGTGTTGAACGACCTGGCCAAGAACGAAGGCCAGATCATCCTGTTCATCGACGAGCTGCACACCATGGTCGGCGCCGGCAAGGCCGAGGGCGCGATGGACGCCGGCAACATGCTGAAGCCGGCGCTGGCGCGCGGCGAGCTGCACTGCATCGGCGCCACCACGCTGGACGAGTACCGCAAGTACGTCGAGAAGGACGCCGCGCTGGAGCGCCGCTTCCAGAAGGTGTTCGTCGGCGAGCCCAGCGTCGAGGACACCATCGCCATCCTGCGCGGCCTGAAGGAGCGCTACGCCGTGCACCACGGCGTCGAGATCACCGACCCGGCGATCGTCGCCGCGGCGACGCTCTCGCACCGCTACATCAGCGACCGCCAGTTGCCCGACAAGGCCATCGACCTGATGGACGAGGCGGCGTCGCGCATCCGCATGGAGATCGATTCCAAGCCGGAGGAACTGGACCGCCTGGAGCGCCGGCTGATCCAGCTGAAGATCCAGCGCGAGGCGCTGAAGAAGGAGAAGGACGAGGAGTCGCAGAAGCGCCTCGCCGACCTCGAGGCCGACATCGCCAAGCTGGAGCGCGAGTTCGCCGACCTGAACGAGGTGTGGAAGTCGGAGAAGGCGACGCTGCAGGGCGCCACCAGGATCAAGGAGCAGATCGAGGCCGCGCGCCTCGAGCTCGAAGCCGCGCAGCGCCGCCAGGACTACGCGAAGATGAGCGAGATCCAGTACGGCCGCCTGCCGGAGCTGGAGAAGCAGCTCAAGGCCGCGCAGGAAGCGGAGAAGCACGGCTTCACCCTGCTGCAGGACCGCGTCACCGCCGAGGAGATCGCGGAAGTCGTCTCGCGCTGGACCGGCATCCCGGTGTCGAAGATGCTGGAGGGCGAACGCGAGAAGCTGCTGCACATGGAGGACGCGCTGCACAAGCGCGTGGTCGGCCAGGACGAGGCGGTGCGCGCCGTCTCCGACGCCATCCGCCGCGCGCGCGCCGGCCTGTCCGACCCCAACCGCCCCTACGGCTCGTTCCTGTTCCTCGGCCCCACCGGCGTCGGCAAGACCGAGCTGTGCAAGGCGTTGGCCGAGTTCCTGTTCGACACGCAGGACGCGATGGTGCGCATCGACATGAGCGAGTTCATGGAGAAGCACTCCGTCGCGCGCCTGATCGGCGCGCCGCCCGGCTACGTCGGCTACGAGGAAGGCGGCTATCTCACCGAGGCGGTGCGCCGCCGTCCGTACAGCGTGATCCTGCTGGACGAGGTCGAGAAGGCGCACCACGACGTGTTCAACGTGCTGCTGCAGGTGCTGGACGACGGCCGCCTCACCGACGGCCAGGGCCGCACCGTGGACTTCCGCAACACCGTGGTGGTGATGACTTCCAACCTCGGCTCCAACCTGATCCAGGAGCTGGCCGGCGAGGGCGAGGAGGAGTACCTCAAGATGAAGTCGGCGGTGCTGGGCGTGGTGCAGGCGCACTTCCGCCCCGAGTTCATCAACCGCCTCGACGAGCTGGTGGTGTTCCGCCCGCTGGAGAAGGCGCAGATCCGCGCCATCGCGCGCATCCAGATCGGCTACCTGGAGAAGCGCCTCGGCGAGCGCCAGCTGAAGCTCGAGATCAGCGACAAGGCGCTCGACCTGCTCGGCAACGTCGGCTTCGACCCGGTGTACGGCGCGCGGCCGCTGAAGCGCGCCATCCAGCAGCAGCTGGAGAACCCGCTGGCGAAGGAGATCCTCGAGGGCCGCTTCCAGCCGGGCGACACCATCGCCGTGGACGTGGCCGGCGGCGCGCTGGCCTTCGCCCGCCGCCCGCCGCTGGCCGCCAGCGCTTGAAATTCCGCCGCGTATCCGCATAGTGCGCGGCACTGCGCCCGGCCGCCCCGGCGGCCGGGCCACGTTGCACGGGGTTTTGCCATGCCGATCTACGAATTCAGTTGCGGTGCCTGCGGCCATCGTTTCGATCGCCTGCAGAAGCTTTCCGATCCCGATCCGCGCGACTGCCCGCAGTGCGGCCGTCCCGAGCTGAGCCGCTGCGTCACCGCGCCGGCGTTCCGCCTGGCCGGCAGCGGCTGGTACGAGACCGACTTCAAGAAGGACGGCGACACCAAGCGCAACCTCGCCAGCAGGGACGACGCGCCCAAGACGGACGCGCCCAAGACGGAGCCGGCGGCCACGGCGCCCAAGGCCGAGAAGGCCGCCGCGGCCGGCTAAACGCGCGGCAACCGCCGCGCGGTCCGCACGCGCCGCGCCAGCCGGCGTTCAGCCCGGTCCCCGATGATCGGAGGCGACCCCACGAGGAGGTCGCCACGATGAATGCGAAGACGCTTGTTCTGGGCCTGACGCTCGCGCTGGCCGCGCCGCTGGCGCTGGCCCACGACTACGACCGCGGCCACGGCCCCTACGACCATCGCGGCTGGCACGACCGCGACGGCTGGCGGGACCGCGACGGCTGGGCCTACCACGACGACCGGCGCTGGCGCCACCACTGGCGCGACGACGACGACGACTGGCGCTGGCGCGACGACGACGACTGGCACTGGCGCCGGCATCGCGATGGGGACGATCGCTGGTACGGCGGCTACGACTACGGCGCCTGGTTCGACGACGGCGGCGTCAGCATCTGGTACGAACGCTGAGCCCGCTCCCTCCGTCACCGCCACCCGAGGCAACGATCCGATGCGCCCCCTCCCGATCCTGCTGGGCACCCTGCTGGGCATCGCCGCCGCCGGCCTGGCGAGCGGCCATGACGAGCGCGACTACGGCCGCTACGACGACACGCGCTACATCGGCGATCCCGGCGGCAGCCTGGTCTGCGAGAGCCGCGACTACCGCGTGGTGCGCTGCCCGGTGCGCTGGCGCGACGCGCGGCTCGTCGAGAGACTGTCCGGCGCCGAATGCATCCGCGGCCGCACCTGGGGTCTCGACCGCGGCGGCCTGTGGGTCAGCGACGGCTGCCGCGCGCGCTTCGTCGCCGCGCGCGGCTGGTACCGCGACGATGACGACGACGACGACGGCTGGCGCCCCGACGCCGGCTGGGACCGGCCGTTCAGCCTCACCTGCGGCAGCAGCGACATGCGCTACCGCTTCTGCGCCGCCGACGTCGGCCGCGGAGGCGGCGTCTGGGTCGAGCGCCAACTCTCCGAAAGCGCCTGCGTGCGCGGCGAGACCTGGGGCTGGAACCGTGCCGGCGTGTGGGTGGATCGCGGCTGCCGCGCGGTGTTCCGCGTCGACCGCCGCTGGTGAGGCTGGGTCTCGCGGCCCGCCGCGCCCGCCGCCCGTGCGGCGGGCGTTTTGTTTGCAGCGCAGCAAATCCGGCCTTAGCATTTCGCGTCTTGCCTTATCCGCCCGCGGGCGGCCGGAGCCTTCGCGCATGCGCACCCACTACTGCGGCCTCGTCGACGAGAGCCTGATCGGCCGGAACGTCACCCTGTGCGGCTGGGTCGACAGCCGCCGCGACCACGGCGGCGTGGTGTTCCTCGATCTGCGTGACCACGAGGGCATCGTGCAGGTGGTGGCCGATCCGGACGCGGCCGAGGCGTTCGCCGCGGCGAGCGCGGCGGGCTACGAGTACTGCCTGCGCGTCGCCGGTACCGTGCGCAAGCGCGTCAGCGTCAACGACCGCGTCAAGACCGGCCGCGTCGAGGTGCTGGCGCAATCGATCGAGGTGCTGAACGCCGCGCGCGACCTGCCGTTCGCGCTGCACGAGAATCCCAACGAGGAGATGCGGCTGAAGTACCGCTACCTCGACCTGCGCCGTCCGGAGATGCAGCGCATGCTGCGCACGCGCATCAGGCTGGTGCAGGCGCTGCGCCGCCAGCTCGACGCCGCCGGCTTCCAGGATCTGGAGACGCCGATCCTGACCAAGGCCACGCCGGAGGGCGCGCGCGATTATCTGGTGCCATCGCGGGTGCACCCGGGGCAGTTCTACGCGCTGCCGCAGTCGCCGCAGCTGTTCAAGCAGATCCTGATGATGGCGGGCTTCGACCGCTACTACCAGATCGCGCGCTGCTTCCGCGACGAGGACCTGCGCGCCGACCGCCAGCCGGAGTTCACCCAGCTCGACATGGAGTTCGCCTTCGTCGAGGAACGCGACGTGCAGGACTTCGTCGAGGCGCTGATCCGCCGCGTGTTCAAGGAAGTGGTCGACGTCGAGCTGGCCGCGCCGTTCCCGCGCATGACCTGGGCGGAGGCCATGCGCCGCTACGGCTCCGACAAGCCGGACCTGCGCATCGCGCTGGAGCTCACCGACATCGCCGAGGCGGTGAAGGGCGTCGAGTTCAAGGTGTTCGCCGGCCCGGCCAACGATCCGCAGGGCCGCGTCGCCGCGCTGCGCGTGCCGGGCGGCGCCGATCTGACGCGCCGCGAGATCGACCTGCTCGCCGAACATGCCGCCAAGCACGGCGCGAAAGGTTTGGCCTGGATCCGCATCGACGACCTGGCCCGCGGCCGCGAAGGCCTGACCTCGCCGGTGGTGAAGTTCCTCGACGACGCGGCGTTGCAGGCGATCTTCGCCGCCACCGGCGCGCGCAACGGCGACCTGCTGCTGATCGGCGCCGGTGCGTGGAAGACGGTCAGCGATTTCATGGGCGCGCTGCGCCTCAAGGTCGGCCGCGACCGCGGCCTGGTCGAGAACGCCTGGCGGCCGCTGTGGGTCACCGACTTCCCGATGTTCGAGTACGACGCCGAGGCGCAGCGCTACGTCGCGCTGCACCACCCGTTCACCGCGCCCAAGGTCGACGACATCGCCGCGCTCAAGGCCGATCCCGCCCATGCGGTCAGCCGCGGTTACGACATGGTGCTGAACGGCAACGAGATCGGCGGCGGCTCGATCCGCATCCACCGCCCCGACATGCAGAGCGCGGTGTTCGACCTGCTCGGCATCGGCGCCGAGGAAGCGCAGGCCAAGTTCGGCTTCCTGCTGGAGGCGCTGAAGTACGGCGCGCCGCCGCACGGCGGCATCGCCTTCGGCATCGACCGCATCGCCGCGCTGATGGCGGGCACCGATTCGATCCGCGACGTGATCGCCTTCCCCAAGACCACCAGCGCGCAGTGCCTGATGACCGACGCGCCTTCGGTGATTCCGGAGGCGCAGTTGAAGGAGCTGCACGTGCGCGTGGCCGACGTCGGGGCGAAGGCCGGCTGAGCGCGCGGAAGGCACGCGCGTCGGCGTTTTGCGATGAGCGAGCACGTCCTGCTGCTGCACGGCCTGTGGATGCGCGGCTTCGCGCTGGCGGCGCTGAAGCGCCGGCTGGCCGCGCAGGGCTTCGCCGTGCACGCCTTCGAGTACCTCAGCGTGGCGGCCTCGCCGGAGCTGACGCTGCGGCGCCTGGCCGCGCGCGTCGAACGGTTGGGCGCCGAGCGCCTGCATCTGCTCGGGCACAGCCTGGGCGGGCTGATCGCGCTGCGCGCGGCGCGCGAACTGGAACTGCCGCCCGGGCGCATCGTCTGCCTCGGCTCGCCGCTGGCCGGCAGCGCCGCCGCCCGCGGGCTCGCCGGCCTTCCCGGCGGCGCCCTGCTGATGGGGCAAAGCTTCGCCCTGCTGCGCGACGGCCTCGGCCGCTGGGAGGGCGCGCGCGAGGTCGGCGTGATCGCCGGCCGGCTGCCGCTCGGCCTGGGCGCGTGGCTGGGCCGTTTCGGCGGCGAGCACGACGGCACCGTGGCGGTCGCCGAGACCGAACTGCCCGGCATCGCCGACCATTGCACGGTGGCGGCCTCGCATACCGGGCTGCTGTTCTCCGCCGAGGCGGCGGCGCAGGCGGTGGCGTTCCTGCGGCGCGGGCACTTCGAGCGCGGAGTGGGGTAAAATCGCGCGCTTGTCCGTCCTCCAGACGCAGGAAGTGCCATGGGTAGAGGCCCGTCCATCGAAGGCCGCAAGAACGCCGAAGACGCCAAGCGCGCCCGGGTGTTCACCAAGCTGATCCGCGAGATCACCGTCGCCACGCGCGCCGGCGTGGCCGACCCTGCGCTCAACCCGCGCCTGCGCGCGGCGGTGGACAAGGCGCTGGCCGCCAACATGTCGAAGGACACCATCGAGCGCGCGATCAAGCGCGGCTCCGGCGCCGACGGCGGCGCCGACATGCAGGAGCTGCGCTACGAGGGCTACGGCCCCGGCGGCGTCGCGCTGATCATCGAGTGCTTCACCGACAACCCGACGCGCACCGTGGCCGACGTGCGCCACGCGCTGACCAAGCACGGCGGCAATCTCGGCACCAGCGGCTCGGTGGCGTTCCAGTTCACCCGCTGCGGCGAACTGGTGTTCCCTACCCGCGGCGACGCGGCGGCGGAGGAGAAGGTGCTGGAGGCGGCGCTGGACGCCGGTGCCGACGACGTCATCAACGAAGGCGGCGAGAGCACGGTGCTGTGCGCGCCGGAGGCCTTCGAGGCGGTGCAGCAGAAACTGGCCGCGGCCGGCCTGCAGGCCGAGCACGCCGGCGTCGGCATGCGCCCCAACAACCGCGTGGCGGTGGCCGGCGAGACCGCCGAGGCGCTGCTCGATCTGCTCGAGAAGCTGCAAGGCCTCGACGACGTGAGCGAGGTCTACCACAACGCCGACCTGCCGGCGGAGCAGGCATGAGCGGAACGCGTGGCTCGGGAGTGGGGATTCGAGGCGGAAGCCCGGCCCCGGCCGCGTCGGCGACGAGCAACGCACGGCGTTTCTCGCCATAGGCCACGCGCTGCGGCCATGCCGTATCCACATTCCGAGTCCCGAGTTCCGAGTCCCGAGTCCCGGCCGGTGCGCATACTCGGCATCGACCCGGGCTCGCAGCGCACCGGCGTCGGCATCGTCGACGCCGATGCCGCGGGCAAGGCCCGCCACGTGTTCCACACGGCGCTCGCCGTGCTCGACGCCGACAGCTTTCCGCTGCGCCTGAAGCGCATCTACGACGGGCTCTGCGCGATCATCGAGGAGCATCGGCCGGAAGAGGCGGCGATCGAGCGCGTGTTCATGGCGCGCAACCCCGACTCCGCGCTGAAGCTCGGCCAGGCGCGCGGCGCGGCGATCTGCGCCGTGGTCAGCCGCGCGCTCGAGGTGCACGAGTACGCGCCGATGGAGATCAAGCAGGCCGTGGTCGGCGGCGGCGGCGCCGACAAGGCGCAGGTGCAGCACATGGTCTCGGTCCTGCTCGGCCTGCAGGGGCCGCTGCAGGCCGACGCCGCCGACGCGCTGGCGGTGGCGATCGCGCACGCGCACACGCGCGCCACGGTCGGCCGCATCGGCATTCCCCGCACCGCGTGGAGACGCAGGCGATGATCGGAAGGCTCCGGGGCACGCTGATCGTCAAGCAGCCGCCGTGGATCGTGCTCGACGTGCACGGCGTCGGCTACGAGCTGGAAGTACCGATGTCGACGCTGTACGACCTGCCCGAACCCGGCCGCGAGGTGACGCTGCTCACCCACTACGCGGCCAAGGAGGACACGGTCGCGCTGTACGGCTTCCTGCGCGAGGCCGAACGCGCGCTGTTCCGCAATTTGCAGAAGGTCAGCGGCATCGGCGCCAGGACCGCGCTGGCGGTGCTGTCCGGCGTCTCCACCGCGGACTTCGCCCGCCTGGTGCAGGCCGGCGACGTGGTCGCGCTGACCAGGATCCCGGGCATCGGCAAGAAGACCGCCGAGCGCATCGTCGTCGAGCTGCGCGACCGCGTCGACGGCTTCGCCGGCGCCGTGCCGGCGCTGGCGACGGGCGGCGCCGTGCCCAAGGACCCGGTGGCGGAGGCCACCGTCGCGCTGCAGCAGCTCGGCTACAAGCCGGCCGAGGCGCAGCGCCTGGTCAAGGATGCCGCACGGGACGGCGATGCCGCCGAGACGATCATCCGCAAGGCCCTGCGCGCCGCACTCGGCGGCTGAAGCGCACCGCCAGGAACACCGGCCATGACCCAGGCAGCGAGCGAAACCCCGCACGATCTCGGCAAGCGCGTCGCCGCTTTGGCGCTGGGCGCGATCGGCGTGGTCTACGGCGACATCGGCACCAGTCCGCTGTACACGATCAAGGAGACGTTCGGCGTGCACGGCGTGGCGGCGACGCCGGAGAACGTGCTCGGCGTGCTGTCGCTGGTGTTCTGGTCGCTGGTGATGATCGTGTCGGTGAAATACGCCGGCTTCATCATGCGCGCCGACAACAAGGGCGAGGGCGGCATCATGGCGCTGACCGCGCTGGCCCAGCGCAGCATGCGCAGCATGCCGGCGGCGCGCTGGTGGGTCGCCGTGCTCGGCCTGTTCGGCGCCGCGCTGTTCTTCGGCGACGGCGTGATCACGCCGGCGATCTCGGTACTGTCGGCGGTGGAGGGCATCGAGGTGGCCGCGCCCGCGCTGCAGCCTTACGTGGTGCCGCTGACGGCGGTGATCATCGTGCTGCTGTTCGCCTTCCAGCGTCGCGGCACCGGCAAGGTCGGCGCGGTGTTCGGGCCGGTGATGGCGTTGTGGTTCTGCGCGCTCGCTGCGCTCGGCGTGATGCACGTCGCCGGCCATCCGCAGGTGCTGCTGGCGTTGTCGCCGCACCATGCGGTCGCGTTCTTCCTGCACAACGGTTGGGAGGCGTTTTTCGCGCTGGGTTCGGTGGTGCTGTGCATCACCGGCGCCGAGGCGCTGTACGCGGACATGGGCCACTTCGGCAAGCGGCCGATCCGCATGTCCTGGTTCAATTTCGTCCTGCCCGCCCTGGTGCTGAACTACTTCGGCCAGGGCGCGCTGCTGCTGGCCGATCCGCGCGCGGTGCAGAACCCGTTCTATCTGCTGGTGCCGCAGCCGCTGCTGTATCCGATGATCGCGCTGGCCACGGCCGCCACGGTGATCGCCTCGCAGGCGGTGATCTCCGGCGCGTTCTCGGTGACGCGCGAGGCGATCCAGCTCGGCTACCTGCCGCGCATGCAGGTGCGCCACACCTCGCGCGAGACGATGGGGCAGATCTACCTGCCGTGGATCAACCGCATGCTGCTGGTGCTGACGCTGGCGGTGGTGCTCGGTTTCCGCTCCTCCAGCAACCTGGCCGCGGCCTACGGCATTGCCGTGGTCGGCACCATGACCATCGATTCGGTGCTGGTGATGATCGTGTTCCGCCGACTGTGGCAGTGGAGCTGGCCGAAGGTCGGCGCGGTCGGTCTGGTGTTCCTGGCGGTGGATTTCGCCTTCCTCGCCGCCAATGCCGACAAGGTCGAGCACGGCGGCTGGTTCCCGCTGGTGCTGGGCGCGGTGATCTTCACGCTGATGGCCACCTGGCGGCGCGGCCGCGAGCTGGTGATGCGCGAGATCAAGCAGAGCGGCCTGGCGCTGGAGCCGTTCATCGCCAACATCGCCGAGCATCCGCCGCTGCGCGTGCCGGGCACGGCGGTGTTCCTCACCGCCAACCAGGAGGCGGTGCCGCATGCGCTGCTGCACAATCTCAAGCACAACAAGGTGCTGCACGAGCGCAACGTGCTGCTGACGGTGGAGACGCTGGACACGCCCACCGCCGAACCCGATGAGCGCATCGAGCTGCAGGCGCTCGGCAACGACTTCTTCCGGCTGCTGCTGCGGGTCGGTTTCGCCGAGGATCCGGACGTGCCGGCGATGCTGGGCAAGTGCGCGATGAAGGGCCTCGGCTTCGACCTTATGGACACCACCTTCTTCCTCAGCCGCGAGACGGTGGTCGCCACCGACCGCCCCGGCATGGCGCTGTGGCGCGACAAGCTGTTCGCCTTCATGTCGCGCAACGCGATGCCGGCCACCGCCTTCTTCCGCATCCCCGGCAACCGGCTGATCGAGCTGGGGACGCAGGTGGAGATCTGAGGGTCGGGGAGCGGGGAACGGGAGTGGGGATGCCCACGGTCTTTTTGCTTCCCTCCAACCCTGCTCCCTGCTCCCTGCCATAATGCAGCCATGACCGACCGCGTCATCGCCGCCGCCGCCACCCGCGAGGACGAGGCCATCGAGGCTTCGATCCGTCCCAAGCGCCTGGACGAATATCTCGGCCAGCAGGCGGTGCGCGAGCAGCTGGCGATCTACATCGAGGCGGCGCGCCGGCGCGGCGAGGCGCTGGACCACGTGCTGATCTTCGGCCCGCCGGGTTTGGGCAAGACCACGCTCAGCCACGTGATCGCCAACGAACTGGGCGTCAACCTGCGCTCCACTTCCGGTCCGGTGCTGGAGCGCGCCGGCGACCTCGCCGCGCTGCTCACCAACCTCGAGCCGCGCGACGTGCTGTTCGTCGACGAGATCCACCGTCTGTCGCCGGTGGTCGAGGAGGTGCTCTATCCGGCGATGGAGGACTTCCAGATCGACATCATGATCGGCGAGGGCCCGGCCGCGCGCTCGATCAAGCTCGACCTGCCGCCGTTCACCCTGATCGGCGCGACCACCCGCGCCGGCCTGCTCACCTCGCCGCTGCGCGACCGCTTCGGCATCGTGCAGCGCCTGGAGTACTACTCGCCGGCCGAACTGACCGCGATCGTGCGCCGCTCGGCGAAGATCCTCGGCATCGCCTGCGATGCCGACGGCGCCGGCGAGATCGCGCGCCGCTCGCGCGGCACGCCGCGCATCGCCAACCGCCTGCTGCGCCGCGCGCGCGACTTCGCCGAGGTGAAGGCCGGCGGCACCATCACCCGCGACGCGGCGATGGCGGCGATGGATCTGGTCAAGGTCGATCCGGAAGGCTTCGACGAGCTGGACCGCCGCCTGCTGCGCATCATCATCGAGAGCTTCGACGGCGGGCCGGTCGGCGCCGACTCGCTGGCCGCCGCGCTCAGCGAGGACCGCGGCACCATCGAGGACGTGCTGGAGCCGTACCTGATCCAGCAGGGCTTCCTGGTGCGCACCGCGCGCGGGCGCATGGCCACGGCGCGCGCCTGGCGCCATTTCGGCCTGGCGCCGCCGCGCGTGCCGGCGGCGGCCGACCTGTTCGCCGAGAAGAGCCCCGAATGATGCCTGCCACGACTGCCGCGAGGGCCGCCGGTGACGCCGCCGCGACCGCCTGACCCCGCTGCGGTTCCGCCGCCATTCAGGTGGCGGATAAGGGTCTATTGGGAAGATACCGACGCGGGTGGAGTGGTCTACCATGCCAGCTATCTGCGCTTCCTCGAGCGCGCCCGCACCGAATGGCTGCGCGCCCGCGGCCTCGACCAGGTCCGCGTGCGCGAGGAGCATGGCGTCGTCTTCGTGGTGCGCGATCTTGCCGTCGAGTTCCTGCGCCCGGCGCGGCTCGACGACGAGGTCGACGCGTGCGTGACCCCGGTGCAGCAGCGCGCGGCGAGCCTCGAGTTCGCGCAGGCGCTGGAGCGGATCGGCGACGGCGCGCTGCTGGTGCGGGCCAGGGTGCGCGCGGCATGCGTGGAGGCGGACGGCTTCCGTCCGGCGCCGATTCCGCGCGCGCTGGCGCAGCGGCTGGCGGACGGCTGAAGCGCGCGGGCGCCCGCCGCGGGCGCAGGCGGCGCGCGGACGCGCCGGATACGGACAACCCTCGAGTCACACGCGACACACTGAGGAACATCGACGCATGAACGGTTCGCTGAACATCCTCGACCTGGTGCTGCACGCCAGCCTGCCGGTCAAGATGGTGATGCTGCTGCTGATCGGCTTCTCGTTCGCCTCGTGGGTGATCATCTTCCGCAAGAAGGCGATGCTGGACGGCGCGATGAGCGACGCCGACGCCTTCGAGGAGCGTTTCTGGTCGGGCACCGATCTGGCCGCGCTGTTCCGCGAGGTCAGCGGCCGCGGCGACGGCGTGCGCGGCCTGGAGGGCGTGTTCGAGGCCGGTTTCCGCGAGTTCGCCCGCCAGCGCCAGCGCAAGACCCTCGATCCGCGCATCGTGCTGGAAGGCGCGCAGCGCGCCATGCGCGTGGCGGTGACGCGCGAGGTCGACCGCCTCGAGCGCAACCTCGAGTTCCTCGCCAACGTCGGCTCGATCAGCCCCTACGTCGGCCTGTTCGGCACGGTGTGGGGCATCATGGCCGCGTTCCAAGGTCTCGGCAGCGTCAAGGAGGCGACCATCGCGATGGTCGCGCCGGGCATCTCCGAGGCGCTGGTCGCCACCGCGATGGGCCTGTTCGCGGCGATCCCGGCGGTGTGGGTCTACAACCGCTACTCGACCAAGCTCGAGCGCATCTCCACGCGCTACGACACCTTCCAGGAGGAGTTCTCCTCCATCCTGCAGCGCCAGATCCAGGCCGACGAGCGCGCCTGAGTCGCGCCGCCGGGAACCGAGACCGCCATGCAGAACCTGCACCGCCGCAAGCGCAAGCTGAAGGCCGAGATCAACGTCGTGCCGTACATCGACGTGATGCTCGTGCTGCTGATCATCTTCATGGTCACCGCGCCGCTGCTGAACCTCGGCGTCGACATCCAGCTGCCGCAGTCGGCGGCGAAGTCGCTGCAGAACGACAAGCAGCCGATCCTGGTCAGCGTCGACAAGGACGGCAACCTGTACCTGACGCTGGGCGGCGAGAAGCGCGAGCCGATCGAGGCCGACGCGCTGGTGCAGAAGGTCGCCGCGTTCGTGCGACAGAACCCGCAGGTGCCCGTGCTGATCGGCGGCGACGAGCGCGTCGACTACGGGCGCGTCTACCAGGCGATGGTGCTGCTGCAGCAGGCCGGCGTGCCCAGGGTCGGGCTGATGAGCCAGCCGGTGCAGGAGCCGCGTGGGGGCCATGGACGAGGTTGATACGACGCCGCGCGCGGTCGTCCTCTCCGCGCTGCTGCACGTCGGCATCGTCGCCTTCCTGTGGCTGGCGACGCTTTCCTGCGCGAACTGGGAAAGCTTCTTCGGCGCGCTGCGCCTGCCGCCGTGGATGAACCCGGTGACCTGCTCGAAGCCGGTCGCGCTGCCGGGGCCGGTGATCGAGGCCACCCTGGTCGGCCCGGCCGGCGCGCCGCTGCCGGCGCCGGCGAAGCCGGCGAAGGCGAAGGTCGAGCCGCCCAAGGTGTCGGTGGCCGGCGCGCCGCCGCCGCAGATCCCGCAGCCGCAGCCGCCCAAGCCGGAGCCGGTCAAGGTGCTGCCGCCGCCGCCGAAGCAGCCGGACGTCAAGGACCAGGAGAAGGTCGTGGCCGAGGCGCAGCAGAAGGCCGAGCAGGCGCAGAAGGAACAGGAGGAGCGCGAGCGTCAGCGCATGGCCGAACTGGAGGCGCAGCAGCAGAAGGCGCGCGAGCTGCTCAAGCAGCTCGAGCAGATCAAGCAGCAGCGCCTGGCCGCCGAGCGCAAGAGCAAGCTCGAGCAGCAGCGCCTGCAGCAACTGGCCGACCTGAAGAAGGAGCAGGCCAAGCAGAGCTCGCGCGAGGCGCCGGTCACCGACGCCACCGTGCCCGAGGCCGAGCAGGCGCGTTCCGGCATGGCCGGCCAGGACAATTCATTGCTGGCGCAGTACCAGGCCGCGCTGGTCAGCGTGATCACGCAGAACTGGCTGCGGCCCGATAACATCCCGAAGGGCGCGGTGTGCCCGATCCACATCGTGCAGATCCCGGGCGGCGAGGTGATCAGCGCCAAGGTCGATCCGAGCTGCCCTTACGACGATCTCGGCCGGCGCTCGGTCGAGAATGCCGTCGGCAAGGCGTCGCCGTTGCCCTACAAGGGTTACGAGAGCGTGTTCCAGCGCGACATCACCCTGAATTTCACGGTCCAGGACTGAGCATCATGCGTAGCATCAAATCCCTACTCGCCGCATTCGCGCTCGTCTGCGCGGCCCTGGTCGCCGGCCGCGCCGGCGCGCAGGGGCTGACCCTCGACATCGTCAACGGCGTGCCGTCGGCGATCCCGATCGCGATCGTGCCGTTCGCCAACGAAACGCCGGGGCTGCCGCCGTCGACCGACGTCGCCGACGTGATCCGCATGGATCTGAACCGCTCCGGCAAGTTCCGCGCGCTGCCGCGCCAGGACGTGGTCGAACTGCCGACGCGCGGTGCGGAGATCAAGTTTCCGACCTGGAAGCTGCTGAAGCAGGACTACATCGCGGTCGGCCACATCGGCGACGCCGGCGGCGGCGCGCTGCGCGTCGAGTTCGAGCTGTACAACGTCGCCAACCAGCAGCGCCTGCTGGGCATGGCGTTCACCGGCCAGGCCGGCGACCTGCGCGGCATCGCCCACCAGATCGCCGACCTGATCTACGAGAAGATCCTCGGCGTGCGCGGCGCGTTCTGGACGCGCATCGCCTACGTCACCGCCACCGGCACCGGCAGGAACATCCAGTACTCGCTGATCGTGGCCGATTCCGACGGCTACAACCCGCAGGTGGTGGTGCGCTCGCGCGAGCCGCTGCTGTCGCCGGCGTGGTCGCCGGACGGCAGGAAGCTGGCCTACGTGTCGTTCGAGCGCGGCGATTCCGCGATCTACATCCAGGACATCGCCACCGGCTCGCGCCAGTTGATCAGCGCGCGCCGCGGCATCAACGGCGCGCCGGCGTTCTCGCCGGACGGCAGCAAACTGGCCCTGACCCTGTCCTACGAGGGCAATCCCGAGATCTACGTGATGGATCTGGCCAGTCGGGCGATGACCCGCCTCACCAACAATTTCTCGATCGATACCGAGGCGGCGTGGATGCCGGACGGGCAGAGCCTGATTTTCACCTCCGACCGTTCAGGCAGGCCTCAGCTTTATCAGGTGCCCGTCGGCGGCGGGACCCCGCAGCGGATCACCTTCCAGGGCGAATACAACGCCCGCGCCTCCATTGCCTACGGCGGCAAACAGATCGCCATGGTGCAAGGTAAAGGAAACGTGTATCGTATTGCGGTGATGGACCGTAGCCTGGGCGATCAGTATCACTTTGTTTCGCCTGGGGATATGGACGAATCGCCGAGCTTCGCTCCGAACGGAAGCATGCTTCTTTATGCCGCGACCGAAGGGTCTCGCGGCGTGCTCTACGCGGTGTCGGAAGATGGCCGCGTGCGGCAGCGCCTCGTCCTCGCCGATGGCGACGTGCGCGAGCCCGCATGGGGCCCCTTCCGTCAGCGCTGATAACCGCCGGGCAACCGGCCGAAAAACCACCCCCGAACCGTACTGTCGACCATCATCCATTTGAGGGAACAACAATGAACACGACTGTTCGCGTCACTATGGCAGCACTGCTGTGCATCGGCGTGGCGGCTTGCGCCAAGAAGCAGGAAGTCAAGCCGGCGCCGGCGCCGGAGCAGCCGGCGGAAACCGCCCCGGCCCCGACCACCGGCAAGTACACCCCGGCCGATCTCGACACCGACGCCTGCCTGCGTCAGCGCGTGGTGTACTTCGATTTCGACAAGAGCGAGATCAAGCCGGAGTTCCAGCAGATCATCGCCTGCCACGCCAAGTACCTGCAGGACCGCCCGGAAGCCCGCATGACCCTCGAGGGCAACGCGGACGAGCGCGGTTCGCGCGAGTACAACCTCGGCCTGGGCGAGCGCCGCGGCAATGCGGTGTCCAGCGCGCTGCAGGCGGCCGGCGGTTCGGCCAGCCAGCTGAACGTGGTGAGCTACGGCGAGGAGCGCCCGGTGTGCCGCGAGCACAACGAGGCCTGCTGGTCGAAGAACCGCCGCGTCGAGATCGTCTACACGGCGAAGTAAGAGAGCGTTTGAACGATGAACAAGACCGACACCCGCAAGGTTGTCAGTCGCCTGGCGGCGGCCCTCGTGGCCGCCGCCGCGTTCGCGCCGGCGTTCGCGCAGGAGCGCCTCAGCCTGGCCGAGCGCGTCGCCCGCCTCGAACAGCAGGCGCAGCAGCAGCAAGGCAGCGTCAGCCTGGTCAACCAGGTGCAGGCGCTGCAGGCGCAGGTGCAGCAGTTGCAGGGCCAGGTCGAGGAGCTGAACCACCAGCTGCAGGAGCTGCAGCAGCGCAACAAGGACCAGTACATCGACCTCGACTCGCGCATCGGCCGCCTGGAAGGGCGCGCGCCGGCCGCGGGTCAGGGCACCGCGGGCGCCGACGGTGCCAAGCCGCCGGCCGCTGCCGGCACGAATCCCCCGGCCGCGGCGCCCGCCGCGGCGGCGAGCACGGCCGCGC
>NZ_DF970145.1 GCF_000953855.2 Mizugakiibacter sediminis | reverse complement strand
CCTGCCGCCGGCGCGCGACGGCGCCGGCGCCGCCTCGACTGCGCGCATCACCCGCTCGGCGAAGCCGGGCCGGGCGTGGCGCTCGACCTGGCGGCGCAGGCCGTCGCGCGCCGCGTGATAGCGGGTCCAGGTGCGGACCAGCGCGTCGTCGTGTCCCAGCCGACGCAGCAGGAAGCGCGCCTGCTGGGTATCCAGCTCGCCGTCCATCCACGCGGACAGCTGCAGTTTGACGTCGTCGCTCATGGCGTGGGGTCCTCTTGATCCGACAGCAGCGGCCGCAGCTTCTCGTCGATCGCCTCGCGCGCGCGGAAGATGCGCGACCGCACGGTGCCGATCGGGCAATTCATCGCTTCCGCGATCTCCTCGTAGCTGAGCCCGTCCACTTCGCGCAGCGTGATGGCGGTACGCAGCTCCTCGGGCAGCTGTTGGACCGTGGCGAACACGGTTTGTTCAATTTCCTGGCGCAGCAGTTCGTGCTCGGGGGTGGCGCGGTCGCGCAGGCGCGCGCCGCCGTCGGCGTGCTCGGCGTCCTCGATGGCGAGATCGCCGGTCGGCGGACGCCGCCCCTGCGCGACCAGGTGGTTCTTGGCGGTGTTGATCGCGATCTTGTACATCCAGGTGTAGAACGCGCTGTCGCCGCGGAACGAGCCGATCGCCCGGTAGGCGCGGATGAAGGCCTCCTGGGCCACGTCCTCGCACTCGCTCCAGTCCGCGATGTAGCGCGAGATCACGCCCACGATCTTGTGCTGGTACTTGCGCACCAGCAGATCGAAGGCCCTGGTGTCTCCGTGCTGCACGCGCTCGACCAGCGCGCGGTCCACTTCGTGCTCGCCCATGCGGGCCGCTCTCCCTCGGCGCCGACCTGGCCAAGCGCCCCGGTGGGACCGCCGTCCAGGCCATAAGTTCTCGACATGGGGCCGCGCGCCGCGGCCTCAAGGCATCCCCGCCGCGCCGGATGCCGCCGCCAGCAGGCGCTCGCGTTCGGCCAGCATGTTCTCGAACGCGGTCGGTGCCAGCGGCCGGCTGAACAGGTAGCCCTGCAGTTCCTCGCAGCCGTGCGCGCGCAGGAACTCCAGGTGCTGCTCGATCTCCACCCCCTCGGCGATCACCGCCCGGCTCAGATTGTGCGCCATCGACAGGGTCGCCTTGACGATCGCCTCGTCGTCCGGATCGACGCCGATGTTGCGCACGAAGGTCTGGTCGATCTTGATGCGGTCGGCGGGGAAGCGCTTGATGTAGTCCAGCGAGGACTGTCCGGTGCCGAAGTCGTCGATCGAGATGTGGCAGCCGAAGTCGTGCAGCGTCTGCAGCGTCTCCAGCAGATTGGGAATGCTCTTGACGTTGATGCTCTCGGTAACCTCGAGGTCGAGGGTGGACGGCTCCAGCCCGGTCTCCTCCAGCACCGAGCGCACCAGCTCGGCCAGGTTCGGCTGCATCAGCTGCAGCGGCGACAGGTTGACGCCGATGCGCAGCGGCAGGCCGAAGCGCTGCTGCCAGCGCCGCGCGTCGCGGCAGGCGGTGCGCAGCACCCACTCGCCCATCGACACGATCAGGCCGGTTTCCTCCGCCAGCGGGATGAAGAAGCCGGGGCTGATCATGCCGAGCTCGGGGTGCTCCCAGCGGATCAGCGCCTCCATGCCGACGATGTCCTCGGTCTGCGCGCTGACCTGCGGCTGGTAGTAGACGCGCAGCTCGCCGTTCTTCTCCGCTTGGCGCAGTTTCGCCTCCAGCGCGATGCGCTGCTGGTGCGATTCCTCCGGTACCGCCACGTAGGCCTGGTAATTGTTGCGGCCCATGCCCTTGGCGCTGTACATCGCCACGTCCGCGTGCTTGAGCAGGCGCTCGGCGGTGTTGCCGTCGTCCGGATAGAAGGCCACGCCGATCGACGAGGTGATGTGCAGCTCGGCGCCGTCGGCCAGGGTCAGCGGCGCCTCCATGATGCGCACGATCTTCTCGGCGATGCGCAGCACGTCCTCGCGCTGGGTGATGTGGCGCAGGATCAGGGTGAACTCGTCGCCGGCGTAGCGCGCGACCGTGTCGGAAGCGCGCACGCTGGCGCGCAGGCGTTTGGCCACCGCCACCAGCACCTCGTCGCCGACCGAATGGCCGAGCGAGTCGTTGATGTTCTTGAAGCGGTCGAGGTCGACGAACAGCACCGCGAACATCTCGCCGGTGCGGTGCGCCTCGCGGATGGTGGTCTCCAGGCGGTCGTTGAACAGCAGGCGGTTGGGCAGCCCGGTCAGCGCGTCCTGCAGGCCCTTGGCGCGGCCCTGCTCGCGCGCGCGGCGCAGCTCCAGCTCGAAGGCGAAGCGCGCGGCGGCGACGCGCAGGGTCTGCAGCATGCCGTCGCCGCCGGCGATCGGCGCGCGCGCGCCGACCAGCAGCGCGCCCAGCACGTTGTTGCGCTCGTCGGCCAGCGGCATGCCGACCAGGCCGTTCAAGCCCAGCGTGCGCACGAAGGCGTCGGCTTCGGCCAGGCGCTGCGCGTCCTCCGCGTGCGCCACCGTCTCGCCGTCCAGCACCAGCTTGAGGGTGGGCTGGCGCAGCAGGTCCGGCGCGTCCGGCGGCAGGCCGATGCGCTGCACCAGCGCCAGCGGCGTCGGCGTGCCCGACTCTTCCGGGCGCGCCGACAGCACGATGACGAAATCCAGCGCCAGCGCTTCGGCCAGCAGTTGCGCGGCGCGCTGCACGCCCTCGTCGCCGCTGCCGGTGGCGAGCATGCGCGTCAGCAGGGCCATCGCCGCCTGCATGCGGTGCAGCTCGCCGAGCGAGCGCACCACGCTGAAATACACCAGCCGGCCGTCGCGCACCGCCAGTTGCGTGGTGACCTCGACCGGATAGGTGGTGCCGTCGGCGCGCGGCTTCTCGCAGCGGTAGACGGCGCGCCCCTCCTGCTCCACCCGCCGCTGGAACTCCAGCCGTTGCTCGCGGCCGTGGCTGGCGTCGATCCAGTCGAGCGGCCGCCCGACCGCGCGCGCCGCGCTGAAGCCGGAGCGCCGCTCGAAGGTGGCGTTCACCTCGAGGATGGCGCCGCTCTGCGGATCGGACACGACCAGTTCGTCGCGGCTGCCGTCGAAGGCGAAGCGGTAGCCGTCGCCGCCGTTCGCCGCCGCCGGCGACGCCGCGCCGCGCCGCTGCAGGGCGGCGCGCACGCGCACCAGCGCCTCGGCGGCGTCCACCGGGCTGCGCAGCCAGTCGACCACGCCGGGCGGCGGGCGATGGAAACCCCACACGCGGCCTTGCGACTCGGCGGCCAGGATGCCCAGCAGCGGCAGCTTCGCGTAGCGCGGATCGCCGTGCAATTGCGTGCAGAACGCCACCGCCTCGCGCGCCTCGCCGACGAAATCGATCAGCACCAGGTCGACGGCGGGGTCCTGCGCCAGCAGGGTCCGCGCCTGCTCGACGTCCTTGGCCGTATAGATGGCTTCGAACTCGTGGCCGTCGAGGGCGTCGAACAGCGCACGGCGGTCGTCGCGCTGGCTGGCGACGATCAGCAGGGAGCCCGCCTTGCCTGCCTCGCTCATGCGCTACACCACCCAGCGTCCGTCGCGCAGACGCAGGCGCGTGGCGGCCGCGGCGTCGTAGCGCAGCCGCGCGACCTCCTCGTTGAAACCGTCGGGCATGGCGATGCCGGCGTCCATCAGCACCACCCGGCGGTCGAAGGTCGTGCGCGCGCGCGCGATCTGCCGCAGCAGCACCGTGTTGGGGGCGCGCAGGTGCGGTGCGGCTTCGGCGAACACGTACACGCCGAAGTGCATGCTCTGCAGCACGTAGCGCAGCGCGTCGGCCATGCGCTTGGTGCCGGGCACCGGCACGTCGCCCTCGCGCAGGCTGCGCAGCCCCGCTTCGTCCCGCCACACGTACACCGACTGGCCGGTGCGGCGCGCCAGCAGGCGCAGCTGGGCGACCAGCGCGTCCTGGTCGGCGGCGTCGAGCAGCACCAGGTTGTGTTCCGCGCCGAGGATGCGCTCGAACAGGCCGGCGCTCCCCTGCATGCCGCCGCCACGTTCCACGATCGACCCGCCCTCCCCTGAATGCGCCCGCACCTTAGCTCGCGGCCGCCGCATTGA
Source organism: Mizugakiibacter sediminis (assembly GCF_000953855.2). GTDB lineage: Bacteria > Pseudomonadota > Gammaproteobacteria > Xanthomonadales > Rhodanobacteraceae > Mizugakiibacter > Mizugakiibacter sediminis. The sequence goes on along the minus strand of NZ_DF970145.1, from coordinate 11,255 downwards.
CCAGAGCCGCGCGATGTCGGGATCATAGCCGGACGTCAGCCGCGGGACTGCGCACATGTTCGAAGGATTGCGCTTCAACCACTGGAGGACCGAGCGCGACGCCGAGGGCATCGTGGTGCTGAGCCTCGACCGCGCCGGCGCCGGCGTGAACGCGCTGTCCCGCGCGGTGCTGGACGAACTGGCCGAGATCGTCGAGCGCCTCGGCATCGAGCGCCCGCGCGGCGTGGTGATCCGCTCCGCCAAGGAGGCCGGCTTCATCGCCGGCGCCGACATCCGCGAGTTCGAGCAGTACGAGAAGGCGGGCACGGTGCAGGACGCCATCGAGAACGGCCAGCGGGTGTTCGAGCGCCTGGCCCGCCTGCCCTGCGTCACCGTCGCCGCGATCCACGGCCACTGCATGGGCGGCGGCACCGAGCTGGCGCTGGCCTGCCGCCAGCGCGTCGCCAGCCGCGATCCGAAGACGCGCATCGGCCTGCCCGAAGTGATGCTCGGCATCCACCCCGGCTGGGGCGGCACGGCGCGCCTGCCGCGGCTGATCGGCGCGCCCAGGGCGATGGAACTGATGCTGACCGGCAGGACCGTCGCCGCGGAAGCCGCGCGCGCGCTCGGCCTGGTCGACCAGGTGACCGCGCCGGAACTGCTGGTCGAGGCCGCCAAGGAGCTGGTCCGCCATCCGCGTCCGCGCACGTTCGCGCAGCGCGCGCTGGCCTGGGCGACCAACACATGGCCGGCGCGACAGATCCTCGCGCCGGTGATGCGCAAGCAGGCGGCGGCCAAGGCGCGCCCGGACCACTACCCCGCGCCGTTCGCGCTGATCGAGGTCTGGCGCCGCGGCGGCGGCGACATCGGCCAGCGCCTGAAACTGGAGGCGCGCTCGGTGGCGAAGCTGGCGCAGACGCCGACCGCGCGCAACCTGATCCGCGTGTTCTTCCTGCAGGAGCGCCTGAAGGGCCTCGGCGGCGGCGTCGAGCACGGCATCGGCCACGTGCACGTGGTCGGCGCCGGCGTGATGGGCGGCGACATCGCCGCCTGGTGCGCCTACCGCGGTTTCCAGGTCACCCTGCAGGACCGCGAGCTGAAATACGTGCAGCCGGCGCTGGAGCGCGCGCGCGCGCTGTTCGAGAAGCGGCTGAAGACGCCCGACCGCGTCGGCGCCGCGCTGGCGCGGCTGAGCGCCGACGTCGAGGGCACCGGCGTGGTGCAGGCCGATCTGGTGATCGAGGCGATCTTCGAGAACGCCGAGGCCAAGCAGCAGCTCTACCGGACGGTGGAGCCGCAGTTCCGCGAGAACGAACTGCTGGCCACCAACACCTCCAGCATCCCGCTGGACGAGCTGCGCGGCGGGCTGCGGCATCCGGAGCGCTTCCTCGGCCTGCACTTCTTCAACCCGGTGGCGCAGATGCCGCTGGTCGAGCTGGTGCGCCACGACCGCCTCGACCCGCAGGCCGAGAAGCGCGCGCTCGCCTTCATCAAGGCGATCGACAAGCTGCCGGTGCCGGTCAAGGGCACGCCGGGCTTCCTGGTCAACCGCATCCTGATGCCCTACCTGCTGGAAGCGATGCACTGCTACAACGAAGGCGTGCCGGGCCCGGCGCTGGACCGCGCGGCGAAGAAGTTCGGCATGCCGATGGGACCGATCGAGCTCGCCGACACCGTCGGCCTCGACGTGTGCGCCTCGGTCGGCAAGGAACTCGGCCCGTTCCTCGGCGTCGAGCTGCCCAGGGGCATCGACGCCCTGCTCGCCGCCGGCAAGCGCGGCAAGAAGGACGGGCAAGGCTTCTACGTGTGGGAGAACGGCAAGCCGAAGAAGCCGGAGCTCGATCCGAACTACGAGGCGCCGGCCGATCTCGAGCAGCGCCTGATCCTGCCGATGCTCAACGAGGCGGTGGCCTGCCTCGCCGAAGGCGTGGTCGACGACGCCGACCTGCTGGATGCCGGCGTGATCTTCGGCACCGGCTTCGCGCCGTTCCGCGGCGGCCCGATCCGGCACATCCGCAGCGTCGGCGCGCCGACCGTGAAGGCGCAACTGGAAACGCTGGCGCAGCGCTACGGCGCGCGCTTCGCGCCGAAGACCGGCTGGGACAGCGAGGCGTTGCGCCCGCAGGCCTGAGCGCGATCACCACACCAGGTCGTCGGGCACGCCGTCGTCGGCGTCGCCCGCGCCCGGCTCGACCAGCAGCGCCAGCGCTTCGGGCGCGATCGCCTGCGCTTCCAGCGCGACCGCGCGCGCGACGATCAGGTAGCGGCCGTTGTGCTGGACGACGCCCAGCTCGCCGGCGTTCAGCGCGCGCAACTGCTCGGCGTCGACGTGCACGCGGCGGATCTTGTCGCCGTAGCTGAAGTGGCGCAGCAATTCGGCGTCGTCGCGGTTGAGCGCCTTGCCGTCCAGAAGCTCCTGCAGCCTGCGCTTGCGCTCCTTGCGCTCGCGCGCGCGTTCGGCGGCCTCGCGCTCCAGCCGCGCCCGCTCCTGCTTCTCGGCCTGGGCGCGCAGCGCATAGGCCCGGCCGAGATCGATCTCCTCGCCGCGCGCGCGCCGGCGCGGTTCGCGCTGCTCGCGCGATTCGCGCCGCGCCTGTTTCTCTTCGCGAAGTTGTTTGACGATACCGCTCTTCAGCAGTTGCTCGCGCAATGATTCGGTCATCGCGGCTTCCCCGGAAACAGCAGATTGGGCGCCATGCCCGCGAAAGCGGCATTCCGGCTCGCCGGTTTGCCGTGGATGCCCGCTTTCGCGGGCATGACGTCCGCAGGGTTGTCGAATCTTCCTCAGTAGTGCGGCGGCGGCTCCTCGCGCACGTCGTGGCCGAGCGCGACGCGCAACGTGGCCAGCTCCTCGCGGATGTCGCGGAAGGCGCGCTCCAGCGCCAGCAGGCGCTGCGTGCGCTCGGCATCGGAGGCGGACAACGCCGCCACGGCGTCGTCGAGGAACGCGAAGCGCACCTCGAGTTCGGTCAGGCGTGATTCCAGCGTCGCCGCCACGGGTGCCCCTCAGCCGGCGCGCGCCGTCAGGCTGCGGCCGCGGCCGATGCCGTAGTAGGCGATGCCCGCCTGCTCCACCGCTTCCGGATCGTACAGGTTGCGGCCGTCGAACAGCGCCGGCGTGCGCAACGCCTCGCGGATGCGCGCGAAGTCGGGGCTGCGGAAGATCTTCCACTCGGTGACGACGGCGAGCACGTCGGCACCCTGCAGCGCCTGGTACGGCTCGTCGCACAGCATCAGGTCGGCGCGCTCGCCGTAGATGCGGCGGGTTTCCGCGCGCGCCTCCGGGTCGTAGGCGCGCACCGCGGCGCCGGCGTTCCAGAGATCCTCCATCAGGCGCCGGCTGGACGCCTCGCGCATGTCGTCGGTGTTGGGCTTGAACGCCAGGCCCCACAGCGCGACGGTCTTGCCTTTCAGCGCGCCGTCGAAGTGCCGCGCGATCAGCTCGAACAGCTTGCGCTTCTGGTCGGCGTTGACCGCCTCCACCGCGCCGAGCAGCCGCGCCTCGTAGCCGTGCGCGCGCGCGGTGCGCTCCAGCGCCTGCACGTCCTTGGGGAAGCACGAGCCGCCGTAGCCGGCGCCGGGGTATATGAAGTGGTAGCCGATGCGCGGGTCCGCGCCGATGCCCTGGCGCACCAGCTCGACGTCGGCGCCGACGCGCTCGGCGATGTTGGCGATCTCGTTCATGAAGCTGATCTTGGTCGCCAGCATCGCGTTGGCCGCGTACTTGGTCAGCTCGGCGGACCGTTCGTCCATCAGCACGATGCGCTCGTGGTTGCGGTTGAACGGGGCGTACAGCGTCTTCAGCAGCTGCACCGCGCGCTCGCTGGACGAGCCGATGATGATGCGGTCGGGGCGCATGCAGTCGTTGACCGCATCGCCTTCCTTGAGGAACTCCGGGTTGGAGACGACGTCGAACGTCGCCTGACTGCCGCGCGCGGCGAGTTCCGCGGCGATCGCCGCGCGCACGCGGTCGGCGGTGCCGACGGGCACGGTCGACTTGTTCACCACCACGGTGTAGCCGGACATGGCCTGGCCGATCGTCTTCGCCACCGCGAGCACGTAGCGCAGGTCGGCGCTGCCGTCCTCGTCGGGCGGCGTGCCGACGGCGATGAACACCACATGGCCGTGCGCCACGCCCGCCGCGGCGTCGGTGGTGAACTCGAGGCGTCCCGCCGCGTGGTTGCGCTTGACCATCGGCTCCAGGCCCGGCTCGTAGATCGGGATCTCGCCGCGGTCCAGCCGCGCCACCTTGTCGGCATCCACGTCCACGCACAGCACGTGGTTGCCCATCTCGGCGAGGCAGGCGCCGGTGACGAGTCCCACGTAGCCGGTACCGAAGATCGTGACCTTCATGCGGATGTTCCCTGCGCAGTCGGACCGCGCATTGTAGGTGCGGAGACGCCACCCGGCCACCGCCGCGAAAAAACGACGGGGCGCGGATCGCCCGCGCCCCGTCGCGTGTACGCGCTGCGGATTACTTGCCCTGCGGCTGCGCCTGCTGCTGGGCGGCGGGCACGTTGGCCTTGAGCAGGGTGACGTCGAACAGCAGCGTCGAGTTCGGGCCGATCACCGGGCTGGCCGCCTTGTCGCCGTAGGCGAGGTTGGCCGGGATCGCGAACTTGAAGTGGCTGCCCTCGGGCATCAGCTGCATCGCTTCCTTGAAGCCGGGGAACACGCTGGCCAGCGGCAGCGACGCCGGGCCGCCGTGGTCGGCGGAAGCATCGAACTTGGTGCCGTCGACCAGGGTGCCGGTGTAGTTGATCTGCACCGTGTCGTTCGGGCCCGGCTTCGGGCCGGTGCCCATCGTGACCACTTCGTACTGCAGGCCGGACGGCGTCACCTTCACGCCGGGCCGGGTCTTGTTCTTGGCGAGATAGGCGTCGCCCGCCGCCTTGTTCTTCGCGGCCTCGGCCTTTTCCTGCGCCTCGGCCTTGGCCTTCAGCTTGGTGACGAACGCCTGGCGGATGGCCTGCGCATCCTGGTCGCTGAGCGCGGCCTTCTGCCCGGACAGCACCGTGCGCAGCGCCTCTGCCACCACGGCCGGGTTCAACTCTTCGCGCACGATCGGCGGAATGTTGTTGGCCATGTCCATGCCGACCACGTAGCTGGCCTTGTCCTTTTCGGTGGTCGGCGCGGCCGCCAGCGCGGTGCCGACGATGCCCAGCGCCGCGAGCATGGCCGCCGCGGACAGCGTGGGACGCAGAACGTGCTTCATCAGTGTGTACCTCTGTGATGGGATTTCCGGCGATGCCGGCGGGCCGCCAGGGTGGGAAGGCGGGCGCCGCATTGTGCGGCGCCCCCCGCGCCTTGGCAACGTGATCGTTGGACGCCGTTCACATCTCCGGGTTCCGCATCGCCTGAACGGCCGTTCAGGCGCGGGCGGCCGCTACACTATCCGGATGCTCGCGTTCGACGCCCTCACCCTGCGCCGCGGCCCGCGCGCGCTGTTCCGCGACGCCAGCCTCGCCATCCATGCCGGCTGGCGGGTCGGCGTGAGCGGACGCAACGGCAGCGGCAAGACCAGCCTGTTCGCCCTCGTGGCCGGGGAGCTCGCGCCCGACCTCGGCGATTTCCGCCGCCCGCGCGAATGGACGCTGGCCTGGGTGCGGCAGGAAACGCCGGCGCTGGCGTGCACGGCGCTGGAGCACGTGCTCGACGGCGACGCCGAACTGCGTGCACTGGAGCGCCGGCTGGCCGAGGCCGAGGCGGCGCACGACGTCGCGCGCCAGGCCGCGCTGCACGACCGCCTGCACGCGATTGGCGGCTACGCCGCGCGCGCCCGCGCCGCGCAGCTGCTCGCCGGCCTCGGCTTCGCGCCGCAGGACCACGCGCGGCCGGTGGCGGAGTTCTCCGGCGGCTGGCGCATGCGCCTCAACCTCGCCCAAGCGCTGATGACGCGTTCGGACCTGCTGCTGCTGGACGAGCCGACCAATCATCTCGACCTCGACGCGGTGGTCTGGCTGGAACAGTGGCTGCGCCGCTACCCGGGCACGTTGCTGCTGATCTCGCACGACCGCGAGTTCCTCGACAGCGTCACCACCCATACCCTGCACATCGCCGAGCAGCGGCTGGAGCTGTTCGCCGGCGGCGTCAGCGCCTTCCGCCGCGTGCGCGCCGAAAGGCAAGCGCAGCAGCAGGTGCTGGCCGCGCGCCAGGCCGAGCAGCGCGCGCGCATGCAGGCCTTCGTCGACCGCTTCCGCGCCAAGGCGAGCAAGGCCCGGCAGGCGCAGAGCCGGCTGAAGGCGCTGGAGCGCATGGCCGAGATCGTGCCGCCGCGCGAGGAAGCCGTCCTGCCGATCGCCTTCGCCGAGCCCGCCGCGCTGCCCCATCCGCTGCTGCGGCTGGAAGACGCCGCCGCCGGCTACGACACGCGCCGCGTGCTCGACGGCGTCTCGCTGAACATCGCGCCGGGCGACCGCATCGCCCTGCTCGGCGCCAACGGCAACGGCAAGTCCACGCTGATGAAGCTGCTCGCCGGCGCGCTGCCGCCGCAGGGCGGCGCGCGCACCGAAGGCAAGGGGCTGGTGATCGGCTATTTCGCCCAGCACCAGCTCGAGCAGCTCGATCCCGCGGCGACGCCGCTCGAGCACCTGCGCCGGCTCGATCCGCGGCTCGGCGAGCAGGCCGGTCGCGATTTCCTCGGCCGCTTCGGCTTCTCCGGCGAGCGCGTGCTGGAGCCGGTGGCGCCGCTCTCCGGCGGCGAGAAGGCGCGGCTGTGCCTGGCGCTGATCGCCTACGCCCGGCCCAACCTGCTGCTGCTGGACGAGCCGACCAACCACCTCGATCTCGAGATGCGCGAGGCGCTGGCCGATGCGCTGAACGGCTACGACGGCGCGTTGGTGCTGGTCGCCCACGACCGCGCGCTGATCCGCGCCACCTGCGACACCTTGCTGCACGTCGCGCGCGGGCGCGTCGTGCCGTACGACGGCGACCTCGACGACTACGCGCGCCTGCTCGCCCGCGAGGCGCGCGAGGAAACGCCGGCGCCGGCCGCGCCTGCCGCCGGCCGCCGCGACGATCGCCGCGATCGCGCCGAGCAGCGCGCCCGCCTCGCCCCGCTGCGCAGCGCCGCGCAGAAACTGGAACGCGAACTCGAACGGCTCGCCGCCGAAAAGCGTGAGGTCGACGCCGCGCTCGCGGACCCGGCGCTGTATGCCGGCGACCACGCCGCTCGCATCGCCGAGCTGGGCCGGCGCCAGCGCGAGCTAGCGGAAGCGATCGCCGCGGCCGAGGACGCCTGGCTGGACGCCCAGGGCGCGCTCGAAGCCGCCGGCTGAGCGCCGACGCGCTCGCCGATAAACCCTTCCTGTCAGCCGCTTGCAGCGCCTTTCTCGGCGCATTTCGCGCTACGCGCCGCAGACCCGTCCCTGACTGATGGCAGGGGTGGGGCCCGGCCTGTTGACAGGTGTCGTCATGGTGTTATACTTAACTACAACACTACTCAACACGGCCACCTCGAGAGGCTTCCATGAAAACCGGCGCACTGACTTCCCTGACGGCATCCTTCCTGGTCCTCGCCGCGGCGACGTTCGTGGCGCTGCACATGGTCCGGGTGGCTCCCCCTGCCGCGATGCCCGCCGCCCCCGCGGCACTCGGCTCCCCGGCGACGTCCCCAGCGCCGCAGCCGGCCGTCACCCTCCCCACGGTGACCGTGCGACCTTCGCGCGCGGACTGGGAGGCGGCGGGCATCGCGGCGCCTTCCTCGGGCGGCATGGCCGCCGCGGGCGGCGGCGCCGGGCTGAACCTGAGCATGCCCTACTATTCGTTCGGCGGCAGACTCGCGCACGCCGGCAAGGATTGAACCCATGACTACCACGTGGAGCGACAACGTCCCGATCTATCGCCAGCTGCGCGACCGCGTGGTGGCGATGATCCTGGACGGAGCCCTGAACGAGGGCGATGCCCTGCCCTCGGTGCGCCAGGTCGCGGCGGACTTCCAGATCAACCCGCTGACGGTCTCGAAGGCGTATCAGGAGCTCGTCGACGAACGGCTGGTGGAAAAACGGAGGGGCCTTGGCATGTATGTGATGGAAGGCGCGCGCGAAGCGCTGCTGAAGTCCGAGCGCGAGCGGTTCCTGCGCGAGGAATGGCCGGCGATCTACGCCCGGCTGAAGCGCATGGGTCTGGACATCGAGGCCCTGCTGGACGCGGCGCGCAAGCACGAGAGGAGCGGCCCATGAGCGCGGTGATCAAGGCCAGCGGCCTCAGCAAGCGCTACGGCAAGACCATCGCGCTGGACGGCGCCAGTTTCGAGATCGAGCCCGGGCGCATCGTCGGCCTGATCGGCCCGAACGGCGCCGGCAAGACCACGGCACTGAAGGCGATCCTCGGTCTGACCGCCTTCGACGGCGAGCTGTCGGTGCTCGGCATGGACCCGCGCAAGCACCGCCACGAGCTGATGCAGCAGGTGTGCTTCATCGCCGACGTCGCCGTGCTGCCGCGCTGGATGCGCGTCGCCGAGGCGATCGACTTCGTCGGCGCGGTGCATCCGCGCTTCGACCGCGCCAAGTGCGAGCGCTTCCTCGCCCGCACCAAGGTGCAGATGCGTCAGCGCATCAAGGAGCTCTCCAAGGGCATGATCGTGCAGCTGCACCTCGCCGTGGTGATGGCGATCGACGCCCGCCTGCTGGTGCTGGACGAGCCGACCCTCGGCCTCGACATCCTGTACCGCAAGAATTTCTACCAGAGCCTGCTCGAGGACTACTTCGACGAGCAGAAGACCATCCTCGTCACCACCCACCAGGTCGAGGAGATCGAACACATCCTCACCGACCTGATGTTCATCCGCGACGGCAGGATCGTGCTGGATGCGGACATGGACACGGTCGGCGAGCGTTTCGCCGAGGTGATGGTGAATGCCGAGCGCGCCGACAGCGCGCGCGCGCTCAACCCGCTCGACGAGCGCCAGGTGTTCGGCAAGGCCATTTTCCTGTTCGACGGCGTCGAACGCGCGCGGCTGGAGGCGCTGGGCGAAGTGCGGCGCCCGTCGGTCGCCGACCTGTTCGTCGCCACCATGAAGGGGACGTACGCATGAAGACCTTCGCCTGGCTGCTCAAGCGCGAGTACTGGGAGCATCGCGGCGGCTTTCTGTGGACGCCGGTGTGGATCAGTGTCGCCATCCTGATCCTGACCCTGATGGGCATCGTCACCACCGAGGTGTTCCGCGTGCAGGGACACGTGCAGATGGGCATCAGCCTCGATCGCATCCACGCCGACATGAGCGAAAGCGACATCGTCGGCGCCGGCCAGGCGCTGGACTACGCCCAGCTTGTGCTGACGGCGATCCCGGCGATCGCGCTGTTCTTCGTGCTGTTCTTCTACCTGCTCGGCGCGCTGTACGACGACCGCCGCGACCGCAGCGTGCTGTTCTGGAAATCGCTGCCGATCTCCGACACCGCCACGGTGCTGTCGAAGACCGTCACCGCGATGCTGGTCGCGCCGCTGATCGCGCTGGCCGTGGCCACGGCGGGCTACCTCGCCCTGCTGGCGCTGATCACGCTGTGGACCGCGCTGCATGGCGTCAACGCGCTGCCGGTGATCGCCGCCGCGCACCCGCTCGGCATGGCCTGGCGCCTGCTGCTGACCGTGCCGGTGGACGCGCTGTGGGCGCTGCCCTGCATCGGCTGGCTGCTGTTCTGGTCGTCCAGCGTGCGCAGCAAGCCGTTCCTGTGGGCAGTGCTGGTGCCGGTGGTGGCGATCACGCTGAACGCCTGGTTCGGCGCCATGGGCCTGCCGCACATCGACGGTTCGACGATGGCGGCCAACGCCGGCGGGCGGCTGCTGCTCGGCATCGCGCCCGGCGCGGCCTGGCATGCGCAGGGCCTCGGCCGCGGCATCCCCGGCGACGACGCGATGCAGCAGCTGGCGCCGTCGCACGTGCTCGGCACGCTGGCCACGCCGGAACTGTGGATCGGCGTGCTGGTCGGCGCCGCGCTGATCGGCGGCGCGATCTGGTTCCGCCGCTGGCGCGACGACAGCTGAGCACCGACCGCTCCCGAACGAGGAACGCGATCATGCCGACGCACAGATCTTCCCTGCTGCTCGCCGCCGCCCTCGGCGTGGCGCTGAGCGGTTGCGGCCGCGCCGCGCCCGACGGCGCCGTGGCGACGGGCGACGCCTACATCGCCATCCGCGACGGCCTGGCGATCGTGCGCGCGCGCGGCCTGCCGGACGCCAGCATCGCCGCGGACGGCGCGCTGCGCATCGGCGAGACCGCGATCGCCACCACGCCCGCGCAGCGCGAGCAACTGGCGCGCTTCCACGCCGAGGCGGTGGCGCTGCGCGACGACGGCATCGCCACCGGCAGGGCCGGCCTCGCGGTCGCCGGCCATGCGATCGGCGCCGTGATCTCGGGCCTGGCCGGCGGCGACCCCGACCGCATCGACAAGGACGTGGACGCGAGAGCGCGCATCGTCGAAGCCCGCGCGCGCAAGCTCTGCGCCGACCTGGCGCAATTGCGGACGACGCAGGACGCGATCGCGTCCGCGCTGCCCGCGTTCCGCCCCTACGCGCGCATCAGCGCCGACGACGCCGACCGCTGCAAGCGCTGATGCCGCCGCGCGGGCGGCGCCGGCGAAAAACGCAGAGCCGCCGAGTCGCCCCGGCGGCTCTCGCTCCATCACGGCACGAGCGCGCTCACTCGACGCGCGAGCCGACCACCTGGTAGGCGTTGCCGCCGAGCGCCTTGAGCGCCGTCTGGCCGAGGTCGAGCTGCCCCTCCAGCCAGTAGCGCAGGCGGAAGGTGCCGTCGCGGCGCACGACCACCGCCGCGCCATCGCCGGTGTAGATCAGATCGCCGTTGCGCAGCCCCGACTTGGCCAGGGTCTGGCCGATATTGCGGCCGTCGTTGTACAGCTTTTCGAGCTGCGCACGCGCCGGCGCGCCCGCGGCGGGCACGGCGGCGGCGAAGGTCCGGCGGGCGCCGGAGCTGCGATGCTCCACCGGCGTGTTCGCGGTGATGCGGTCGGTCAGTTCGTAGCGGTCGTTGCCCAGCGGCCGATACTGCACGCGCTCGAGGTCCGCCGGACCGGTCAGCCAGTACAGATCGTTGTTCAGGCCGCCGCGGCGCACCACCGCGCGCACCGGGCCGTTGACGAACACCGTGTCGCCGACCAGCAGGTCGGTCTCGTGGAGTTCGCCCTTGGCCGGGCGGCCGTCGTTGAGGTTCTGCTCGAAGCCGCGGCGGATCGCCGCGACGTCTGCGCCCGGCGCGGGCTGCGGCGCCGGCGCCGCCGACGGCTTGGGCGCCGGGGCCGGCGCTGCCGCCGGAGCCGGCG
>NZ_DF970144.1:23861-60398 GCF_000953855.2 Mizugakiibacter sediminis | reverse complement strand
CGCCTGGGTCGCCGCGTCCTGCCACGACGCGGACGAGCTGGCGCGCGCCGCCGGGCGGGGCGTCGACTTCGTCACGCTGTCGCCGCTGCGGCCGACCGCCAGCCATCCCGGCGCGCCCGCGCTGGGCTGGGCGCGCCTCGCCGCGCTGGTCGAGACGAGCGCGCTGCCGGTGTACGCGCTGGGCGGCGTCGGCCCCGACGACCTGACGCTGGCGCGCGTCGCCGGCGCGCAGGGCGTGGCCGGCATCGGCGCGTTCTGGCGCCGCGACGCGTGAGGCATCGCGGCGCAGCCGTGCGCCGCGTCGCCCGCGGGAGCGCGCGCTCCTACCGAGGCGCCGCCCCGACCGGGGCGGCCGCCCCTACATCCGCAGCTTGAAGCGGTTGCGCACGGCGTGCGCGGTCGGGTCGCCGGCACGTTTCAGCGCGGCGCGCTTGAGGTAGTCGGCATGCAGCGCGGCGACGGCGGCGTCGAGCGCGCTCTCCGGCCCGCCGTTGTCGATCACGTCGTCGGCCAGCGCGAGGCGCGATTCGCGGCCGACCTGCGCGGCGAGCATGCGCTCGGCCTGTCTGGCGTCGATGCCGTCGCGGCGCATCAGGCGCGCGCGCTGCACGTCCTCGGGCACGTCGACCACCAGCCGGCGATCCACCCAGCCGTAGGCCGGCCAGGTTTCCACCAGCAGCGGGATGGCCAGCACGCAGTAGGGGCCCTGCTCGGCGGCGACGCGCGCGCGCAGCCAGTCCTGCACGCGCGGATGCACGATCGCCTCGAGTTTGCGGCGCGCCGCGGCACTGGCGAATACGCGCTCGCGCAGGCGGCGCCGGTCGAGCGTGCCGTCCGCCGCCAGCGCGTCCGCGCCGAAGGCGGCGACGATCTCGGCCAGCGCCGGCTGGCCGGGGGCGACCACCTCGCGCGCGGCGACGTCGGCGTCGTGCACCGCCACGCCCAGCGCCTCGAAACGCCGCGCCACCGCGCTCTTGCCGCTGGCGACGCCGCCGGTCAGGGCCACCACGAACGGGGCGGGCCGCGCGCTCATCGCAGTCCGACCAGCCGCAGATAGGCGCCGAGCAGGGCGTCGCCGGCGACGAACCACACCCAGCCGGCCGCGGCGAGGAACGGGCCGAACGGAATCGGCACCGAACGATCCTGGCCGCGCAGCTTCAGCACGGCGAGGCCGACCGCGGCGCCGATCAGCGAGGACAGCAGGATCACCGGCAGCAGCGCGCCCGGCCCCATCCACGCGCCCAGCGCGCCGAGCAGCTTGAAGTCGCCGTAGCCCATGCCTTCCTTGCCGGTGAGCAGCTTGAAGATCCAGTACACGCTCCACAGGCTCAGGTAGCCGATCGCCGCGCCGAGGATCGCCGCCGCCGGCCGCACGTAAACCGGCGCCAGCGCCAGCAGCAGGCCCAGCCACAGCAGCGGCAGGGTGATCTGGTCGGGCAGCAGCTGCGTGCGCACGTCGATGCCGGCCAGCGCGATCAGCGCCCAGGTGAACGCCAGCGCCGCCGCGCCCTGCGCGGTGGCGCCGAATTTCCACACGGCCAGCGCGCTCAGCACCGCGGTGGCGAGTTCGACCAGCGGATACTGCGGCGAGATCGGCGCCTTGCAGTAGCGGCAGCGCCCGCGCAGCAGCAGCCAGCCGAGCAGCGGCACGTTGTCCCACGGCGCCAGGCGGTGCCTGCAGTGCGGGCAGTGCGAGGCGGTGCGCACCAGGTCGGGCGGCGCGGGGTCGGCGTCCTCGCCGGCGGCGGGCAGCTCCAGCAGCTCGCGCGCATCGCGGCGCCAGCCGTGCGCCAGGCGCGCCGGCAGGCGCAGGATCACCACGTTGAGGAAGCTGCCGACCAGCAGCCCCAGAACGGCTGCGGCGGCCGTGGCCGCCGCAGGAGAGAACAGGGTCGGGGCGGGCATGCCGCGCAGCTTACACCGTGGCGGCCAGCTTGAAGATCGGCAGGTACAGGCCGACGACCATGCCGCCGACCAGCACGCCGATCACCACCATGATCAGCGGCTCCAGCAGCGTGCTCAGCGTGTCGACCGCGTTGTTGACCTCTTCCTCGTAGAACTCGGCGACCTTGAACAGCATCTTGTCGAGCGCGCCGGATTCCTCGCCGATCGCGGTCATCTGCACGACCATGTTGGGGAACAGGCCGGTCTGGCGCATCGCCAGCTGCAGCTGGTGGCCGACGGCGACGTCCTCGCGGATGCGCTTGATCGCCTCGCCGTAGGTGACGCTGCCGGTGGCGCCGGCCACCGCGTCCAGCGCCTCCACCAGCGGCACGCCGGCGCGGAAGGTGACGCCCAGCGTGCGCGCGAAGCGCGCGATCGCCGATTGGCGCAGGATGTTGCCGATCACCGGGATGCGCAGCGACATGCGGTCGATGAAGTGGGCGAACTTCTCCGAGCGCTTGTACGCCATCACCGTGGCGACGATGCCGCCGACCAGCACCACCACCATGAAGAACACGTTGTCCTTCACGAAGTCGGAGGCGGCGACGATCATCTTGGTGAACGCGGGCAGGTCGGCGCCGGCGTCCTTGAACACCTGGGTGAACACCGGCACCACGAAGATCAGCAGGATCATGCTGACCAGGATGGCGACGCCCAGCACCATCGTCGGGTAGAACAGCGCCTTCTTGATCTTCGACTTGATCGCCTCGATGCGTTCCTTGTAGGTGGCGACGGTGTCGAGCACGGTGTCCAGCACGCCCGCCGATTCGCCCGCCTTGACCAGGTTGCGGAACAGTTCGTCGAACTGCACCGGATGGCGGCCGAGCGCCTCGTGCAGGGTCGAGCCGCCCTCGATCGAGGTCTTGATGTCGGTCAGCATGTTCTTCATGCGCGGGTTGCGCTGACCGCCGGTGATGATGTCGAAGGCCTGCACCATCGGCACGCCGGACGCCATCATGGTGGCGATCTGGCGGCTGAAGATGGCGATGTCGCGCGGCTTGATGCGGCTGCCCGCGGCGCCGAACAGCGGCTTCGACTTCTCGCGCACCGTCTGCGGGTTCATGCCCTGGCGGCGCAGTTCGGCCTTGACGAGATTGGCGTTCTTCGCCTGCATCTCGCCCTTCATCTTGGTGCCGCGCTTGTCCAGCGCGACCCATTCGTACATGGTCAGTTGGCTGATCTGCGCGCGAGCGGTGCCGATGTCGCGGACGTTCTTGGCGGCTGCGGTGGCTGTGGCCATGGTTCAGAACCTGCTCGATGTCGGAACGTGGGGCGTGCGCACGGTCAGTCCTTGGTCACGCGGTTGATCTCGGCCAGGCTGGTGATGCCGTTCCTGACCTTCAGCAGCGCCGAGCCGCGCAGGTCGCGCACGCCGGCGCGCTTGGCGGCTTCGGCGATCTGGATCGCGTTGCCGCCGGCGAGCACGATCTTCTGGATCTCCTCGGTCATCGGCATCACCTGGTAGATGCCGACGCGGCCCTTGTAGCCCTCGTTGCAGCCGGAGCAGCCGACGGCGTCGAAGATCTGCAGGCCGGCGTCGATCTCCTGCTGGGTGAAGCCTTCCGCCAGCAGCGCCGAAGCCGGCAGGTTCAGCGGCTTCTTGCAGTCGTGCAGGCGCCGCGCCAGGCGCTGGGCGATCACCAGCGTCACCGACGAGGTGATGTTGTACGGCGCGATGCCCATGTTCATCAGGCGCGCGATGGTCTGCGGCGCGTCGTTGGTGTGCAGCGTGGACAGCACCATGTGGCCGGTCTGCGCCGCCTTGATGGCGATCTCGGCCGTCTCGAGGTCGCGGATCTCGCCGACCATGATCACGTCGGGGTCCTGGCGCAGGAACGAGCGCAGCGCGGCGGCGAAGGTCATGCCACGCTTGGTGTTCTGCTGCACCTGGTTGACGCCGGGCAGGCGGATTTCCACCGGGTCCTCGACGGTGGAGATGTTGCGGCCCTCGGTGTTGAGGATGTTCAGCGCGGTGTACAGCGACACGGTCTTGCCGGAGCCGGTCGGACCGGTCACCAGCACCATGCCGTAGGGCTTCTCGATGGCCTCGAGGAACAGCTTCTTCTGGTCCTCCTCGTAGCCCAGCTTGTCGATGCCGAGGCGCGCGGCGGAGCCGTCGAGGATGCGCAGCACGATCTTCTCGCCGAACAGCGTCGGGCAGGTGCTGACGCGGAAGTCGACCGCCTTGCCCTTGGACAGGTTCAGCTTGATGCGGCCGTCCTGCGGCACGCGGCGCTCGGCGATGTCGAGGCCGGACATCACCTTCAGGCGCGAGGCGATGCGCGTGCTCAGCTTGATCGGCGGCGACGCCACGCTGCGCAGGATGCCGTCCATGCGGAAGCGCACGCGGTAATTGGTTTCGTAAGGTTCGAAATGGATGTCCGAGGCGCCGCGCTTGATGGCGTCGACCAGCACCTTGTTGACGAACTTGACGACCGGCGCGTCGTCGTTGGCGCTGGCGTCGACGCCGCCGCCCGCGCCGCTGTCGCCGTCCTCGTCGACGGCGCCGAGGTCGAGGTTCTCCAGGCCTTCGGCGTCGTCCAGCCCGGCGATCGACGGCCCGGCGTTGGTCAGCGCGTGCTCGATCGCGCGCTGCAGGTGCTGGTCCTCGACCAGGATCGGCTCGACCGTGCAGTTCGAGTGGAACTTGATCTCGTCCAGCGCGCGGAAGTTGGTCGGATCGGAGATGCCGACGAACAGGCGGTTGCCGCGCTTGAACAGCGGCAGCGCGCGGTGCTTCTGGATCAGCTCCTCGCTGACCAGCTTGACCGGCATCTGCGCCGGATCGAGCGAGGTCACGTCGAACAGCGGCATGCCGAACTCGACGGAGGCCGCATGCGACACGTGCCTGGCGTCGACCAGGCCGTGCTCGACCAGGTACACGCTGATCGGAACCTTCTGTCTGGCGGACTCCTCGGTCGCGGTGCGCGCGTCGGCTTCCGGCAGCACGCCCTCGGCGACCAGCCGGCGCGCGATGCCCGCCAGTCCGATGACCGCGGTGGGGTTCATCTGGGTCGCCATAGGAATGTTCTGTAAGCCCCCGAATCCGCGGCCAATGTACCGCAAAAAAGCGCGGCGGTGGCGGACCGCCCGCCCTGTTCACGAAGCTTCGCCGTTTGCCCGGGCTGCGGGAAGCGAACCCGGTCACGTTTGGGCTCTCCTGCGAGAACGGCGGCAGGGCCTCGGGGGCGGCTTCAGCCGCGACCGGGGAGAGGCCGTCCGCCGGCGCCCGATCCGCCCAGCAGGCGGCGAACCGCGCCGATCACGCGCTCGACCTGCCCCTCGTCGAGCGCCGGCGACAGCGGCAGGCTGGCCGTGCTGCGGCCGAGGCGCATGGCGTTCGGCCACTGCGCCGGCCGCCAGCCGAAGCGCTGCTGGTAGTAGGGGTGTTCCGGCACGGCGAGATAGTGCACGCCGGTGCCGATGCGCGCCGCGTTCATCGCCTCGAGGAAGGCGTCGCGGGCGAGGCCGCTGCGCGCCTCGTCCACCATGATCGTGAACAGGTGGTAGGCGTGGCGGGTGTCCGGCTCGGCGGCGGCCGGCAGCCCGATCGGCAGGTCGGCGAAGGCGTCCAGATAGCGCGCCCACAGCGCCGCGCGCCGCCGCCAGGCCGCCTCGACGCGCGCCAGCTGGTGGATGCCGATCGCCGCCTGCAGGTCCATCATGTTGTACTTGAAGCCGGCCTCGACCACCTGATAGTGCTTGTAGCCCTGGTCGCCGAAGCGGTGCCAGGCGTCCTTGCTCATGCCGTGCAGGGCCAGCACCTTGGCGCGCGCGATGTGCGCCTCGTCGCGGCCGAGGATCATGCCGCCCTCGCCGGTGACCACGTTCTTGGTGACGTAGAAGCTGAAGCAGCCGAAGTCGCCGAAGGTGCCGGCCTTGCGGCCGCGGTATTCCGTCTCGATCGCGTGCGCGCAGTCCTCGATCACCACCAGGCCGTGCTTGGCCGCGATCGCCATCAGGCGGTCCATGTCGCACGGCCGGCCGGCGAAGTGCACCGGCAGCAGCGCGCGCGTGCGCGGCGTGATCGCGGCCTCGACCGCCGCGGGGTCGAGGTTCTGCGTCAGCGGATCGACGTCGGCCAGCACCGGCGTCAGGCCGGCGTGGATGATCGCGTTGACGGTGGCGCAGAAGGTCAGCGGCGTGGTGATCACTTCGGCGCCGGGTTCCAGCCCGGCGGCGACCATGGCCACGTGCAGGGCCGCGGTGCAGGAGTTGACCGCCACCACCTGCGCCGGAGCCACGCCCTTGTAGGCGGCGAATTCGCGCTCGAAGCGGGCGACGCGCGGGCCGGTGCCCAGCCAGCCCGAGCGCAGGCAGGCTTCCACTTCGGCGATCTCCGCCTCGCCGATGTCGGGCGCGCCGAAGACGAGGAAGGGTTCCGTGGTTGGGGTCTCGCCCATGCGTGACGGTCCGCGCCGCAAAGCGGCTATTGCATCCCAGCGCGCCCGCGGCCGCAAGCGCAGCCCGCGGGAGCGAGCGTGCTCGCGATCCGCGCGGCTGTTGTGATCAGCAGACGTCCGCGGCGACCCGGACGTCCGGGCCGCGGCGACGGACGCTCCGGCGCGAGGCGTGCGCGCATTGCATGCGCAGCATCACGCCGGGATGGCCGCCGCTTCGCGTTATCATGCGGAGGTCGCCCGGGGAATCGAAACCTTGCTGAGCATCGTCCTGCCTTCCAAGAACGAGGCGCCGGCGCTGGCCGGCCTGCTGCCGCGCCTGCGCGAGGCGCAGCCGGATGCCGAGATCATCGTCGTCGACGACGGCTCCACCGACGAGACGCCGGCGCTGTGCGCGCAGCACGGCGTGCACTGCCTGTCCTCGCCGTACTCGATGGGCAACGGCGCCGCGATCAAGCGCGGCGCGCGCGCCGCCAAGGGCGACGTGCTGGTGTTCATGGACGCCGACGGCCAGCACGACCCCGCCGACATCGCGCGCCTGCTGGCGCGGCTCGACGACGGCTACGACATGGTGGTCGGCGCGCGCGACTGGGACGGCCAGGCGGGCGTCGGCCGCGGTCTCGCCAACACCCTGTACAACTGGCTGGCCAGCCGCATGACCGGCGCGCGCGTCGCCGACCTCACCTCCGGCTTCCGCGCCGTGCGCGCCGACAAGTTCCGCGAATTCCTGCACCTGCTGCCGAACGGATTCTCCTATCCGACCACCATCACCATGGCGTTTTTCCGCAGCGCCTACGCCGTCGCCTACGAACCGATCCGCGTCGTCCAGCGCATCGGCCGCAGCCACATCCGTCCCCTGCGCGACGGCGTGCGCTTCCTGCTGATCATCTTCAAGATCGCCACCCTGTACTCGCCGCTGAAGCTGTTCGTGCCGGCGAGCGCGGTGTTCTTCCTGACCGGCCTCGGCTATTACATCTACACGTACACGACGCAGCACCGCCTCACTAACATGACCGCGATGCTGTGGAGCGCTTCGGTGATCGTGTTCCTGATCGGCCTCGTGTCGGAGCAAATCACCGCGCTGACGTACAAGCATCATGATTGAGCGGTTGGTGATGCGACTACGTCCCCGGTCCTCGCCGGTAAAGCAGATCGGGTTTCGTGGGAAAGGAGGCGTTGCGACTGGAGCCGGGGCCATGAAGCGTCCGCGTTGCCTGGATTGGGCGTGGGAGCTTTTCGTCGAGGGCTCGGTATGACTGGCATGGTGGACCGACATGGGGGCTGAGCGTCGTCCTCGTTTGCTCGTTCTTGCGTCGACATACCCGCGCTGGGCCGACGATCACGAGCCTGGATTCGTGCATGAACTCGCACGTCGCCTCGTCCGGCGCTTCGAAGTCGTTGTGCTGACATCGAGTTGTCCTGGGGCGCAAGCCTGCGAGTTCCGGGACGGCGTGCGCATCGTTCGTTACCGGTACGCGCCCCGGCGCCTCGAGTCTCTCGTCTATGGGGGCGGAATCACCAGCCATCTGCGCAAATCCCCGTGGAAGTGGCTGCTGGTCCCGGGGTTTATCGCATCGATGATGTGGTCGGTGCGCCGTCTGGTACGAGACTTTCGGCCCGATATCATCCATGCCCATTGGATTGTGCCGCAGGGCTTGGCGATTGCACTACTCAGTGCCCTAGACGGGACATTGCCACCCGTTGTCGTGACCTCACACGGCGCTGACCTCTTCACGCTGAGAGGTTGGCCATTCAATGTGTTGAAACGGTACGCGGTCCGTCGTGCGGCCGCGGTCACCGTCGTCAGTAGCGTGATGTGCGCCGAAGTCGCCCGACTTGGTGTGAGTCAGGAACGCATCGCCGTCGTACCTATGGGGGTGGATCTGGTCGGACGATTCACTCCTGATGCGATGACGCCTCGATCGCGAGACCGGATACTGTTCGTCGGCAGGCCCGTGGCAAAGAAAGGAGTGCGCCATCTCATCGATGCGATGGCGGCGGTCGTTCTTGCGCGACCACGGGCCAGGCTTGTTGTTGCGGGGTTTGGTCCGGAGCTTCCCGCATTGAGGGATCGCGTGCAGGCGCTGGGTTTGTCGACGCACGTCGATTTCCTGGGTCCCGTTCCGCAAGATGCGCTACCTCGCTTGTATAGAGAGGCTGCGCTTTTCGTCGCACCATTCGTCGAGGCGGAAGGGGGGGACCAAGAGGGATTGGGCTTGGTTGTCGTCGAGGCGCTGGGTTGCGGAGCGCCGGTGATTGTGGGCGATGTTCCAGCGGTGGGGGACGTCTTGGTGGAGGGGGGCGGCTGGCGTGTCTCTGCCGGCGATACAAGGGCGCTGGCGGGAGCCATCGTGGCTTTGTTGGACGACGAGCCGCGGGCCCGCATCATGGCTGATACGGGCAGGGAGGCCGCGCTGGCCCGGTTTTCCTGGGACGCCGTGGCGGAGAAGTACGGCGATCTGCTTAAAAGGGTGGCGAGGGTCCCTTCGTGACCATCGACGGAAGACTTGGGCGCCGGGCCATGCTGCCGCGATTGCCAGCCGGCTACATGCTTGTGACCAGCGGCCTCGTGCTGAGAGCGGTGTTTCAGGCGGTGCTGACAATCCTGCTGGCGCGGATGCTTGGTGGAGCGGATTACGGTGCCTACATTTCCGTAGCCAGCGTCACCGGTTTATTCGCGGTGCTGGCTGGGTTGGGGGCGTCCGTGGTGCATCTGAAGGAAACGGCTATCGATCCTGCGTGTTGGGCGCAGAGCTTTGTGCGTAATCGCGCGAATGTCCTCAGGACTCTCCCGCCGATCGTGCTGATCTCGCTGGCCGTCGCGTGGTTTGTGGTCCGCGGCCATGTCAATGTCTTCACGTTGGGCTTGCTGGTGTGTGGAGAAGCCGTGGCAATGTCTTGTGTCGACCTGCTGGTCCGCTCATACCAAGGGCGCGGCAAGCATGCCGCGATGGCCGCCGCGATGTCCGCTCTTCCGCTATGCCGTGGGCTGTTGGTGGCTGCCGTGGTTGTTGCCGGTGCCGGGATGACGCTGTTTTCGTGGGGCATCATTTCCGCCGTAGTGGGCTCGGCATCACTCGTGGTCGTGTTTCTGGTCGTTTCACCGCAACCTCCGGATGGCTGCGGTCATCCGGATGCTGCGCGGTCCGAAATGTTCAGCGGCATCGGCTTCGCCATGGCGTCGGCCTCGGCCCGCATCCACGCAGACGCGGACAAGGCGATCATCGGACGCATACAGTCGCTGCAGGCCGCAGGAGAGTATTCGCTTGCCTATCGTCTGATCGATGTCGCGTTGCTGCCGATCAACGGCATGCTCGAATGGACGATGCGGTATCTGTTCGTGCAGGGCCGAGCCAGTGCGATTGGCTCACTTCGGCGGCTCTGGCGCCGGTGGATGGCCGTGACCTGCTTGGCGATTATCGCCGCGCTCGCTGTCTATGTGGCGGCACCAGTCCTTCCGGTCCTGTTCGGTAGCCAGTACACGGGGCTTCCAACCATTGCACGGTGGTTGTGCATCTTGCCCCTGACTTCGGCGGCATGGATGGTCGCCCGCGGCGTCGCGGCGACATCCGGACACGAGAAGCTGGTCGGCATGGTGGAAATGCTCGGGGCCGCGGCCAGCTTGATTTTGGGCATCATCCTGGTGTCAATGATTGGGTGGCGTGGTGCGGTACTCGCCACTTACGTGGTACAGGCGGCGATGGTCGCCGGGCTGGCCACCGTGGCGATACTCGGCTGGCACCAGCATGGGTTGGGGGCACGAGGCCGCTCCGATCGGCTGGGCCCGGGAGGCCAGGCATGAAGGTGGGGTGCGGCACAGAAATCATGGTGCACGTTCGTGACGAGTGGCTCGAACAGGTGAAGACCTGCCCCGTGTGCAATTCACACGAGCGCTCGTTGCTGGCGACGGGGTTGACCGATCTGAACTACCGAGTGGTTGGCGGACGCTGGTCGTTCGTGCGCTGCAACGAGTGCCGGACCGGCTATCTGACGCCGCGCATCGACGCACGGCACATCGGACTTGCCTACGGCCGTTACGAAACCCATGAGCCGCCGGCCAATCGTGCAAGGGCACGCGGGTTGAGGGGGCTATTGCAGCGCGCGCGGGATGCCTATCTGGCTCGAAGATATGGCCTTGACACCAACGAACGCTCGCAGCTGCTCGCGCTATTGATGTATCTCCTGCCTCCACCTCTTCGTCAGGAGTGGGACTTCCAGATGCGGCACGCGACGGCGGGCAGCGGCTGCAGTGTGTTGGACGTCGGCTGTGGCAACGGAGACTTCCTGCAGCGCATGCGTAGAGCGGGCTGGACAGTGCGTGGCATCGACAGCGATGCGCAAGCGGTCGCAGTTGCGCGCGCGCAAGGGGTGGACGTGATGCTTGGATCGCTGCAGGACGACTCGCATGCGTCGAACCTCTACGATCTGGTAACGGCGAGCCATGTCATCGAACACGTGCACGATCCCGCCGCTTTCATCGCGCAGCTGTACGATCGCGTGGCGCCAGGTGGAAAACTCTGGATCTGCACGCCCAACGTCGACTCGCCGGTGCGCGCATTTGAGGGAAGATGGTGGGACAAATGGGAAGTGCCGCGCCACCTGTACTTGTTCAGCAAGGCGTCGTTGCGTCAACTCATCGAGTCTACGCTCGGACGGACGACGCGCTTTCGTCGGCGCGGCTGGCATATCCAGTGGGCCATCGCGCAAAGCGAGCGGTTGAGGGCGCATGGCGTGCGTGAGGGGAAGCCTGCGCTGCGGTGGTGGCACGTCCTGCTTGCCGGCGCACTTGAATGCGCGGCTTGGGTCGACCCCCGCTTCGGGGACGAGCTCGTCGTGGAGGTGCACAAACCTGCCGGACAGGATGTGCAGCCATGAGAGTCGGCGTGGATGCGCGATGCCTGACCGGACAGCTCACAGGGATCGGCAGGTACGTGCGGGAAACGCTTTGGGAGCTGTATGGGATGCGGCCCGGATGGGAATGGTTTCTCTATTCGCGAACCCCCGTCCACCTTCCTTTGCCGAGCGGCCGCTGGCATAGCAGCGCTGAACCGAACCCGCTGTACCGACGCATGCCCGGGTTGCTATGGGTCAAGGCGCGGCTCGGGGAATTGGCCATACGAGACGGTATCGACGTGTTCTGGGCGGCTGGAACGCTGCTGCCAACGCTGAACTGTCCCAGCGTGACGACCGTCTATGATCTCAACCACCTGCTCGTCCCGGAAACGATGCCGATCGTAAATCGGTTCGCGTACAAGCGGTGGTTCGCCTCGGATGTGCTGCGCGCCGACGAAGTCGTCGCGATCTCGCGCGGGACTGCGTCCAGATTGCATAGACATATCGGGCGGACGACCGATCTCATCGCCACTCCTGGTGCACGCTGGAGCAGCGTGGAAGGCGCATCGATATCCGAACGGCCTTTTGCCGAACCATACCTGTTTTGTGCCGCCACGCGGGAGCCGCGTAAGAACCTGGTCAGCCTCGTTCGTGCGGTGGCATCGCTCAAGGCGCGGGGCGAAATCCCCGGGCACCTGCTCGTTATTGCCGGCGCGCGGGGTTGGGGTGCGGGTTTTCCCGACTTCGAAGGCAAGCCGCCCGGATGGCTGAGGGAGCTCGGCTATGTCGCGGACGAAGCGATGGCAGCGCTGTTCGCGCATGCGGACGCGCTGGTACAACCCTCGATCTACGAGGGCTTCGGTTTGCCTGCCGCCGAGGCGGCAGCCTTCGGCACGCGCGTGGTCGCCACCGACATTCCTGAACTCCGCGAAGCTGCCGGCAGTACGGGCATCTTCGTGCAACCCGACGTGGAGGGTATCGCGGAAGGCATCCTGAAGGCGTTGGCCGGGCCGCGCCCCAAGCCTGTTTCGACCTTCACTTGGCACGGCACGGCGAGCGTGATGCTCGAAGCCTTTGAGAGCGCTGTATCGAGGGCGTCACGCGCATGAGGGTCTGGTTACCCGCCATTCGCGCCGGTAGCGGAAGCGATGTCTACGTCGAGCGTCTTGCAGCCTTGTTGAAGAGCGCAGGCGTGCAGCCTCTTGTGCAGTGGTTTCCGCGCCACTTCGAGTTGTGGCCCTCGCTCCTATCCGGGATCAGGGCCCCGGAGGACGTCGATGTTGTGCATGCGTCGAGCTGGCATGCGTTCGCACTGGCTCGGAAGCACATACCGCTAGTGGCGACGTTCTACCATTGCGTGCGTGGGCGCGGCTATCCGCTATGGAAGAGCTGGTTGCAGTCGGTTTACCACGACCACTGGATCGGCGGTTTCGAGGAGCGATCGCTTTCGAAGGCAAGTGCTGTGGTCGCCATCAGCGAATCTACCGCCAGAGAAGTAGGCGCTGAGTTCGGCATCCACGGAATTGACGTGATCGATGCCTGGCTCGACAGCACGCTTTTTGTGCCGGCGGAGCGCCGACGCGCCGGTGCACCGCGAGTGCTGATCGTCGGCAACCGCTCGCGCCGGAAAGGCTGGGATCTGCTGCCCGCGTTCAGGGAATGCCTTGATCGCCGCATCGAGCTCCACGTCGTGGCAGGGTTGCGCGCCACGGCCAAGGATGGGGCCTACCTTGACGGGCGGGGCATACAGTTCTGGAGCGGCTTGGCCGAAGCCGAACTGGCGTCGCTCTACCAGGCATCGGATGTCGTCGTGAGCCTGAGCAGATACGAAGGATTTGGCTACACGGCACTGGAGGCCATGGCCTGCGCTAAGCCTGTGGTCGCGTTCGACGTTCCGGGTCTCCGCGATGTTGTCGTGAACGGCACAACCGGCATGCTCTTGCCATGCGAGGATGTCGGGGGTGTCGCGGCGGCGTGCCACGAGCTCATCGAGAGCCCGGCCATAGCCCAGAAAATGGGCGAGGCCGGTCATGCCAGGGCGTCGCGCCGCTTTGGTGCTGCGCTTGCTCGCGAGAAGTATCTAGCGCTTTATGCGCGTGTGATGTCGCGTGCGCACGGCATCGAATGATTCGCGTACTCAGGAGCGCGACAGTGCCGCTCCCTTGGATGCGCGCCGGCGCTTGGCGACGATAGGGCGGCGACCGCGCCAATGCGAGTCACTTTTTGGGATCGGCACGGGTCGACTTGTCCAAGGGGTCCAGTGCGTAGTCGAGCGCACCGCCGACAT
Organism: Mizugakiibacter sediminis; assembly: GCF_000953855.2. Lineage (GTDB taxonomy): Bacteria > Pseudomonadota > Gammaproteobacteria > Xanthomonadales > Rhodanobacteraceae > Mizugakiibacter > Mizugakiibacter sediminis. Next base: position 46,934 of record NZ_DF970144.1, on the reverse strand, counting down.
TCATCTCGTGCAGTTTCGCGATACCCTCGGCGGCCTCTTCCGTGTCGCCGACCACCAATTGCATCTTGACGAGCGTGATGCGGTAAGCCGGCTCCGAGGGAGCTGCGGCGATGGCTTCGCGGGCGGCTTTCATTCCAAGCTCGCGATCTTCCAGGACGTTCCATGCGTAGTCGGCATAGATCGACAGCAACCGCGCACTTGGGCGTGTGTGTGAAAGCGCCGCCAGGAAGGCCTCCAGCATGCGGTCGCGCGGAAGGTCGCACAGCAGTTGGCGCGCGCACTGGGTCAGGGCGGCCAGGGAGCTCTCGTCCTGTACGCCCGGCGGATGCGCCTTCAGTTTGGCGACCATGCTGTCCCACCAGGCCGGCTCGATGGGGCGGTGCAGGCGGGCGTTGACCATGATCAGCGCCTGCTCGGGCAGGATCGATGAGCCTGGCAGCGCCATCGCGCGTTCCAGCGGGGCGTAGGCAAGCCGGGTGAAGGGCGAGTCCGGATCGTAGTTCGACAGCACGACGTAGGTGCGGCCGAGCTCGTACTGCGCGCGAGGCGAGTCGGGCGCGCGCAGGGCGAGGTCTTGCGCAAGTCGCAAGGGATTGCCCCAGGCGTAAGCAGTCAACGCGGTCTGCGCCCCCCACAGCAGCAGCAGGCCGGTGAGCAGGGTGCGCCGCGCCAGCGGCATGGGTGCTTCGGAGCCGGCGAGCCACGGCAGGACCGCAAGCATCAGTCCGAAGCTGGCGAAGTAGTTGCGATGCTCGTAGACCAATTCGAGCGGCAGGATCGTCGCCGTGAGCGTCTGCGCACCCAGGAACAGCGCGAGTCCGAGCGCGAACAGCGGCGCGCGCTTGCGCATCGCCACCGTGAACGCGACCAGCGCGACGATGCCGAGCACGGCCGGCAGCGTGGTCCACGGGCTCAGCAGGCCGGTCGAGACGCGGTAGTCGTCGTGATAGAAGGACAGCGCGTGCGGCGTCGGCAGCAACGTCCAGCGCACGTAGTCGACGACGATCCGTGCCTCGCTGAGCAGCCGCTCGCCGAGGGTGAAGTCGCGCGCCGCCCAGGTGCCCGGCTGCAGCAGGCCGGGCAGCAGCCAAATCAGCCCGAGCACCATCGGCACGAACAGAAGGGCGGCGTACATGCCCCACAGCGCGACATCCGTGCGGCCCTGCGTGCCACGCCAGCGCAGCAGCGCCCACTCGACCAGGAACGCGTACAGCGGCAGCAGCACGGCGGTTTCCTTGGCCAGCAGGCCGAGGCCGGTGCCCAAAACCAAGGCGCCCGTGCACAACGTCAGGCCCGAGGCGCGTGCGCCGGCGAGCATGCGGCGGCGCCCTGCCAAGTAGACGAGCAGCCCGCCGACCACGAACAGGTTGGCCAGGCTCTCCATGCGCTGCACGACGTAGGCCACGGCGGTCAGGTTGATCGGCAACACCATCCATGCTGCGGCGATCAGCACCGCAAGGAAGTCGCGCCGTCGCGGGCTGTCCATCGCTTGTGCGGGAGCGAGCGCGAGCAGCTGCCGCGCCAGCAGGAAGAACAGCAAGCCGTTGAGCAGGTGGATGCCCAGGTTGACCAGTTTCATGCCGAACGGGTCCAGCCCCCCGACGAGGTAGTTGGCGGCGAAGGTCAGCGACGTGAGCGGGCGCTTTAATTTGCTCGACGGCGAGGACAGCGCGGCGCGCACCAGGCTCGCCACGGAGGCGTCTTTCGGTTGCAGCGCCGCGTTGTCGACGATGTTGGGGAAATCGTCGAACAGGTAACCGCCCTGCAGCGCCGGGAGATAGGCGGCCGTGGTCGCCAGCAGGGCGATCGCCAGCCAGAACAAGGGGTGGGTCCGCGACAAGCTCAGACGCATCGACTCGGTTTCTTCAGTGGGGGGCGGCACGCGATGCCGCGAGGGCATCTTCCCGCAGGTTGGTGCGCATGCGTGCCAGTTCGTGCTCCCAGTAGCGCTGGCGTTCCAGCACCCACGCGTGCAGCTGCGGCATCCCTGGACCCGGCGGGGCGGCCCGGTTCTTCAGGCCTGCATAGTAGTCGAGATGCTCGAGGCCGAGATGCGGCATCCGCGCGGTGCCGAACATGGCAGCTTGTTTCAACGCCACTTCGGCACGCGGATTGAGGGCCAGGGCGCGGTCGAACCAGGCCAGCGCCTGCGGACCGTCGTGCCGGGCGAGCGCCAGCTCGCCCTTGAGGTGGAGCAAGTCCTGGTGCGGGCCGAACGGACGGGTCAGGTAGGCGTTGGCGAGGCCGGCGTCGAGCAGCCCATCTAGCGCGGCGAGGTCGAGTCCCGGACACGTGCCCGCCTGTGTCGCGCCGATGCCCCGCTCGAACCAGCTCAGCAGCAGGCTGCCCGGGTTGCGGGTGGTGCGCAGCGCGGTATCCGCGGCGCGCAGGTCGTCGGCGCCGACACCCCCTGCGGCGCAGCGGGCGGCGACCAGGTTGAGCGCGAGCTGCACCTCGTCCGGATGGCGACGCAGGGCGGGCTCCAGGCGCGCGATCGCGAGATCGGGGCGGCCTCTTTGCAGTTCCGCCTGCGCCGCGAAGGCCTGCGCGCGCGGGGAATCGGGATTGAGCCGCGCCCACAGCAACGCCTGGTCCACCTGGTTGCCCCACAGCGATGCGCCTGCGTGGGTCATCAACGCGAGTCCGACCAGCAATACGGCGGCCAGCGTGCGGCGCGCGAGCCGTGTGGCGCCTTCGTCCGACAGCCACAGCGCCAGCGGCCAGAACATCAGCAGAGACGGCACGTAGTTGCGGTGCTCGAAGTAGAGCTCCAGCGCGATGGTGGTGGACTCGACCAGATGGCCTGCGAAGAAGAATGCGATCGCCAGGGCGAGCGTGGGCTGGCGGCGGCGCAGCCGCCATGCGAGCGCCAGCAGCGCCGCCACCGCCAGGAGGGCGAGCAGGGTGATCGGTGGCGACAGCAGACCGGTCGATGCGTGGTACTGGTCGTTGAACAGGCCGGACGTGAACGGCCGCGGCAGCCAGAGCAGGCCGAGGTAATCGATCAAGATGCGCGGCTCGGTGATCAGACGTTGGCCCAGCGTCCAGGGTCGGTGGTCGCCGATGCCGTGGACGATGCCCTGGACGCCCGCCCAGGCCAGGTAGGCCGCGAGGAGAACGGAAGGCAGCACGGCCAGGCACGCCATGCACGCCCGGTACGTCCGTCGCCCGGCCGCCGCCATCGGTTGCGTCGGGGCGAGCAACACCCCCTCGATCAGAAGCGCGTAGAGCGGCAACAAGGCGCCGTTGGCCTTTGCGAGCACGCCGAGAAGCGTGCAGCCGCCCAGTCCAAGTCCCACCCAAATTGCGCCCGTGAAGGCATGACCGCGCTGCAACCGCTCGCGCCCGTACAGCCAGGCCAGCAGGCCCAGCAGTGTTGTCGTGGCGGGCAGAATGGCCTCGCGTTGGACAATGTACAGCGTGGTCGAGACGAACAGCGGATGCAGCAGCCACAGGGCGGCGCCGAGGGCCGCGGCGAGATCCGCGCGCGCGGGCGCATGACCGGCCAGGCGCCCGAGGCGTCGCAGCAACAGCGCCAACAGCACGCCGTTGAGCAGATGGAGCAACACGTTGGTGCGCAGGAAAGGCGCCGGGTCCGCCGGCCAGTCGCGCGCATCGACCAGGAAGCTCAACAGGGCCAATGGGCGGCCGACCGGATCGTTGACGCCCGAGGTGACGTAGCGCCAGAACGCCGCCGCGTTGTCGATGGGGCCCTGCGCGCCGAGCGCGGGCAGGTTGGCGTAGTCGTCGAACAGGAAGCCGCCGGACAGGCCCGGACGGTAGCACCACGCGGCTGCGACCAGCAGGACGAGGCACGCGGCCGGAAATATCCAGAGGCGTCGGTTCATGGCGGGGCCGGAAAAAAGAAGGGCCGCGCGAGGCGGCCCTTCCATACTCCGTGATAACGGCTCAGCGTATCAACGGCAGGAGGACGGCAGGTACTTGTCCGGCACGCCGGCACTCAGGCCGCGAGTCGTGCATACCCAGTTCATGCTGCCGGTGCTGGTGATCGGCGACAGGGTGAGTTCATTGTTGTTGATCTTGGTGTTGACCTTATTGCCGAAGGCGGGGTTGCCGTTGGTGCCATAGTGGATGGTCAGCAGGCCGTTGGCACCCACCGTGACGCTGCCTACGTACTTGCCGCCGATGCTCGCCGGGCTGGCCAAGCCCGCCGACGCGTTGCTGCCGGGCGGGCGACCCGTGTTGGTGTAGAACTCGGCGACCGCGGTCTTGGCGCCGTCCGCCAGAGCCGGGCCCTCGGACACCTGCGAGCGGATCACGTAGTCCTGGTAGGCCGGGATCGCGATGGCCGCCAGGATCGCGATGATCGCCACGACGATCATCAGCTCGATCAGCGTGAAACCCTGTTGAATCTTCTTCATGGTAGTCCCTCTCTTCAGATAGCTAGCTAACCGGTTTGGTGCCCCCTGAGCCCCAGCCTTCGGATCAGAAGATCCGCTCCCTTCGACCGTCCGGCAGGAACGACCAGAAGCTCTCCCGAAATTCAGCATCTTCCATGCCATTTCGGCGCTGCAGACACCGGCGGGATGTTGCAGTGCTTGGGATTGTGCAGAGGGTCACGGGATCGATGCAACCCGAGTTTCGGGAATACGGTCACAGGTGCCGCAAGCCAAACCTTTCGGATCGAATTCGCTGGGTGCGCTTGACGCACTGGGGCAGGAGATGACGCATTTGGTCAGGATCGACAGGCCGAAGGGAGGTACTTGCCCGGCATCGTGCTGCGGCACACCCACAGGATGCTGCCGGCTTGAGTCACGGGCGACAGTTCGAGCGTCGCCGGTCCATCCCGAAGGGCTTTGTTGGCCTTGGGGCCACCGAAAGTGACCTGGATCACCCCGGCGGTGCCGCCGCCGTCGGATCCCACGCCGACTCGCGAGACGTACTTGCCCGCGATGGACTGCGGCTGTGCCAGTCCGGCTGAGGCGTTGGACCCCGGCCGACGGCCCGTATTGGCGACAAAGTCCCATACCGCCGCCTTGGCGCCCGTGGATAGCGAGAGCCCCTCGGATACCTGGCTGCGGATGACGTAGTCCTGATACGCCGGAATCGCGATCGCCGCGAGGATGGCGATGATCGCGACCACGATCATCAGCTCGATCAGCGTGAAACCGGCCTGGATGGCCTTGGCCATGATGGAATCCCCCTGAGGATTGTCACGGGGTGTCACAGCACGTTCCGTACCAGCCGCGCGGGCGGGGTGTGACGGAGGGCACGGTCCGGACGGGCCGGCCGGGCAGGGCGGCCAGCCTGCGCCCGGCCCCGCTCCGCTGGCACAATGGCGCACTCGCATTCGTCCGGCCCACCGAGAAGGACTCCCGACCCCATGAAAACCCTCCTGGTCACCGGCGGTGCCGGTTTCATCGGCGGCAATTTCGTGCTGGACGTGCTGGCGCGGGGCGGCTGCCGGGTGGTCAACCTGGACAAGCTGACCTACGCCGGCAACCCGGACACGCTGGCGACGCTCGAGGGCCGCACCGACCACGTGTTCGTGCACGGCGACATCGGCGACGCCGCGCTGGTGCGGCGGCTGCTGGAGCAGCACCGGCCGGACGCGATCGTCAACTTCGCCGCCGAATCGCACGTGGACCGATCGATCGACGGCCCGGCGGCGTTCGTGCAGACCAACGTGGTCGGCACGCTGGCGCTGCTGGAGTGCGCGCGCGATTACTGGCGCGCGCTGCCCGCGGAGCGGCAGGCCGGCTTCCGCTTCCTGCACGTGTCCACCGACGAGGTGTACGGCTCGCTGGGGCCGACCGGCAAGTTCACCGAGACGACGGCCTACGCGCCGAACTCGCCCTATTCGGCCTCGAAGGCGGCCTCCGACCATCTGGTGCGGGCGTTCCACCACACCTACGGGCTGCCGACGCTGACTACCAACTGCTCGAACAACTACGGTCCGTACCAGTTTCCGGAGAAGCTGATTCCGCTGACCATCCAGAAGGCGCTGGCCGGCGAGCCGCTGCCGGTGTACGGCGACGGCCGCAACGTGCGCGACTGGCTGTACGTGGGCGACCACTGCGCGGCGATCCTGCGGGTGCTCGAGGCCGGCCGGGTGGGCGAGACCTACAACGTCGGCGGCGACGCCGAGCGCGAGAACATCCAGGTGGTGAAGACGATCTGCGCGCTGCTGGACGAGCGCCGCCCGCTGGCCGGCGGCCGCCGCCACGAGAGCCTGATCACCTACGTCAAGGACCGCCCCGGCCACGACCGCCGCTACGCGATCGACGCCTCCAAGCTGCAGCGCGAGCTGGGCTGGCGGCCGACGCAGAGTTTCGAGAGCGGCATCGCGCGCACCGTCGACTGGTACCTGGCCCACCAAGCCTGGGTGCGGCGCGTGCTGGACGGCAGCTACCGCATGGAGCGCCTCGGCGCCGCGTGAGCGCCGAGGCACAGGGAGATCGCATGACCACCAAGAAAGGCATCATCCTCGCCGGCGGCTCCGGCACGCGGCTGTATCCGATCACGCAGGCGGTCAGCAAGCAGCTGCTGCCGGTGTACGACAAGCCGATGATCTACTACCCGCTGGCCACGCTGATGCTGGCCGGCATCCGCGAGGTGCTGGTGATCAACACGCCGCACGAGCAGCCGCTGTTCCAGCGCCTGCTGGGCGACGGCTCGCAGTGGGGCATCGCCATCTCCTACGCGGTGCAGCCCTCGCCGGACGGGCTGGCGCAGGCCTTCCTGATCGGCCGCGACTTCGTCGCCGGCCAGCCGAGCTGCCTGATCCTCGGCGACAACCTGTTCTACGGCCACGGCCTGACCGAGCTGCTGCAACGCGCCGCCGCGCGCACCCACGGGGCGACGGTGTTCGGCTACTGGGTCAACGATCCCGAGCGCTACGGCGTCGCCGAGTTCGACCCGGCGGGCCGCGTGATCGGCCTGGAGGAGAAGCCGGCGCAGCCGAAGTCGAACTACGCGGTGACCGGGCTGTACTTCTACGACGCCCGCGCCTGCGATTACGCCGCCGAGCTCGAGCCGTCGCCGCGCGGCGAGCTGGAGATCACCGATCTCAACCGCCGCTACCTCGAGGACGGCAGCCTGATGCTGGAACCGCTGGGCCGCGGTTTCGCCTGGCTGGACACCGGCACGCACGACTCGCTGGTGCAGGCGGCCAACTACATCGAGACCATCGAGAACCGGCAAGGTTTGAAGGTGTGCTGTCCGGAGGAGATCGCCTACCACCACGGCTGGATCGACGCCGAGCAGGTGCTGCGCCTGGCCGCGCCGCTGGCCAAGACCGGCTACGGCCAGTACCTGCAGCGGCTGGTGCGGCAGGGGGCGGTGCGGTGAGGCGCATCGACACCGACCTGCCCGGTACGTGCGTGATCGAGCCGGTGGTGCACGGCGACGGCCGCGGCTACTTCTACGAGAGCTTCCACGCCGGCAAGTTCGCCGCGATCGGCATCGCACTCAACATCGTGCAGACCAACGTCTCGCGCTCGGCGCGCGGCGTGCTGCGCGGCCTGCATTACCAGTGGCCGCATCCGCAGGGCAAGCTGGTCAGCGTGCTGGAGGGCGAGGTCTACGACGTGGCGGTGGACATCCGCCGCGGCTCGCCGGACTTCGGGCGCTGGACGGCGGCCATCCTGTCCGCCGACAACAAGCGCCATTTCTGGATCCCGGAAGGGTTCGCGCACGGCTTCTGCGTGCTGTCGGAACACGCCACCTTCATGTACCACTGCACGGCGCTGTACGACCGCGCCGCCGACGCCGCCGTGCGCTGGAACGACGGCGACCTCGCCATCGACTGGCCGGTCAGCGCGCCGCTGCTGTCGGAGAAGGACGCCAAGGCGCCGTTCCTGGCCGAGGTGCCGCCCGAGCGCCTGCCGGAGTACCGCGCGTGAGGCTGCTGCTGCTCGGCGCCAACGGCCAGGTCGGCTTCGAGCTGCTGCGCGCGCTGGCGCCGCTGGGCGACGTGACCGCCACCACGCGCGGCGGCGTGCTGCCGGGCGGCGGCGCCTGCGAGCGCGCCGACCTCGACGCGCCCGCGACGCTGCCCGCGCTGCTCGATCGCGCGATGCCGCGGGTGATCGTCAACGCCGCCGCCTACACCGCGGTCGACCGCGCCGAGGACGAACCGGAGGCCGCCATGCGCGCCAACGGCGAGGCGCCCGGCGTGCTGGGCCGCTGGGCGGCGCGGCACGGCGCGCTGGTCGTGCACTACTCCACCGACTACGTGTTCGACGGCAGCGCGGCGCGGCCCTACCGCGAGGACGATCCGCCCGGCCCGCTCGGCGCCTACGGCCGCAGCAAGTGGGCCGGCGAGCAGGCGCTGCGCGCCAGCGGCGCCGACCACCTGATCCTGCGCACGGCGTGGGTGTACGCCGCGCGCGGCCACAACTTCCTGCGCACCATGCTGCGCCTGGCCGGCGAGCGCGAACGTCTCGCCGTGGTCGACGACCAGCACGGCGCGCCCACCTCCGCGCGGCTGATCGCCGCCGCCACCGCCGCGGCGCTGGCGCGCTGGCTGGACTGGGACGCACCGCGCCGCCGCGCCGCGCTCGGCACGCACCATCTGGTCGCGTCGGGCCGGACCACCTGGTGCGACTTCGCGCGGGCGATCTTCGCGCAGGCCGCCGCCGCCGGCGTGATCGCGCGCGCCCCGCGGGTCGAGGCCATCCCCACCCGCGCGTATCCGACCCAGGCGCGCCGCCCGGCCTGGTCGGTGCTGGACACCACGCGCTTGCGCGAAACCTTTGGCCTGCACCTGCCGGAATGGCGGGACGACCTGACGCAGGTCGTCGGCGAACTGGCCTGAGCGGCCGCCGCGTCGCGGGCTGTTCGCGCACTCGCGCCGCCGCGATGCCGCTGCTAGATTGGGAGGCGGGGCGGGAGCCGCATGCAACGTGCGGCTCGTTCAGGGAACGATGAGGGGATGACGATGCGACTGTTTCGCTTGCTGGCCGCACTGGCGCTCGGCTGTGCGGGATGGATGGCGCATGCGGCGCCGGTGGCGTTTGCGGATCTGGCGCGGCACGAGCAATACAAGGACGTCAAGATCTCGCCCGACGGCGAGTATCTCGCCGCCACCGCCGTGGTCGACGGCCAGACCGTGCTGGCGCTGATCCACGTCGCCGACATGAAGGCGATGGTGGTACGGCCGCGCCAGGAAGACGACGTGATCGATTTCTGGTGGGTGTCGCCGAAACGCGTGCTCTACACCGTGGGGATGCGCTGGGGCGGCTACGACGCACCGCTGGCGACGGGCGAGCTGTTCGCCGTCAACGCCGACGGCACCGGCGCGGACATGCTGTACGGCTTCCGCAAGACCGGCATGAGCACCGGCTCGCACATCCAGAAGGCGGTGGCCGAACGCGGTTATGCCGAGTTCGTCGCGGCGATCCCCGACGACCCCGATCACGCCCTGATCGCGGTCAGCGACTGGGACGCCGCGGGCCTGGAAGGCGCGTTGCCGACGGCGTATCGCCTCGACGTGCGCGACGGTACCAAGACACGTATCGTCACCGCGCCCATGCGTCGAGCCGAATTCGTGGCCGACCACCACGGCCGCATCCGCTTCGCCTACGGGCCGGACGCCTACGGCAATCTCAAGGTCTACCTGCGCCCGCTCGACGGCGGCGACTGGCAACGGCTGACCGAGGCCGGCGGCGAGGGCCGCGCCTATCCGTTGGCATTCGCGCGCGACGACAGCGTCGCCTATTTCGCCTGTCCTGCCGGCGGCGGCTTCGGCGTGTGCCGCTGGGATCCCGCCAAACGCGCACTGGAACCGGTGTGGAGCAATCCGCGGGTCGAACCGGACGGTTTGCTGCACGGCCTGGCCGACGATTCCGTGGTGGGCGTGAGTTTCACCGACGGGCGTCCTGGCCTGTCGGTGTTCGACCGCAACGCGGCCGACGTGCAGGCGCTGATCGCGCTGATGCAGCAGTTCCCCGGCGAGAGCGTGCGCTTCGTCTCCGGCACGCGCGACGGCAGCCGCGCCGTGGTGCGCGTGGAGGCCGACGCGGATCCCGGTGCGTTCTATCTGCTGGACCGCAAGACGAAGAAACTGACCGAGCTGTTCGCGCGCGCCGCCTGGATCAAGCCGGAGCAGATGGCCGGCAAGCAGCCGATCGAGGTCGTCGCCCGCGACGGGCTGAAGCTGCAGGGCTACCTCAGCCTGCCGCCCGGCAAGGAGGAGGCGAAGCACCTGCCGATGGTGGTGCTGGTGCACGGCGGCCCGTACGGCGAGCGCGACGGCTGGGACTACGATCCCGACGTGCAGGCATTGGCGACGCGCGGCTACGCCGTGCTGCAGGTGAACTTCCGCGGTTCCGGCGGCTACGGCTACGATTTCGAGCGCGCCGGCTGGCGCGAGTGGGGCGGCAAGATGCAGGACGACGTCACCGACGCCACGCGTTGGGCGATCGCGCAGGGCATCGCCGATCCGGACCGCATCTGCATCATGGGCGCCAGCTACGGCGGCTACGCCGCGCTGGAGGGCGCGGTGAAGGAACCTGACCTCTACCGTTGCACGATCGGCTACGTGGGCGTGTACGACCTGCGGCTGATGTACACCCGCGGCGACGTGCCGCAATCCTTCGCCGGCGAGAATTACCTGATGCGCGTGCTTGGCGAGGACATGGACGAACTGGCGCGGCGTTCGCCGCTCTACAACCTCGACCGGCTCAAGGCCAAGGTGATGTTGATCGTCGGCGGCCGCGACCGGCGCGTGCCGCCGGTGCAGGGCGAGAGCCTGCACGCCAAGCTGCTGGAGCGGGGCATCGCGCACGAGTGGCTGTACCAGCCGAACGAAGCGCACGGCTTCTACGACGAGGCCAATGTCGCCGAAATGTACGCCAGGGTGGTGCAGTTCCTCGACAGCAACATCGGCACGCCTGCCGCCACGGCCACCCGTTGAAGCGATGCCGGACGGCATGGCGGCGGGGCGTCGCCGCCGCGTCGGTTCCCGCGTGAGCCCCGTCCGGCCGCGTTGCCTCGGCAGCGGCATTCTCCCCAACGACGCTCCGGTCGCGGCCATGGCCGCCCTCGCCAATCGGGGCGGTGGCTCGGAGGCGCCCGCAGCGTCCGCACGCGGCTACTTCACGCCGTGCATCCAGCGCTTCAGCAGCGGCACCAGCGCCAGTGCGACCAGGCCGCCGAGGAAACCGATCTTGGCGGAGAACACGAACAGCCTGTCGTAGCCGGCCAGGGCCGCGGCGACATCGAGCGTGGCGTCTTGCGGAACGGCGATCGCCGACAGCTTGCTCAGCGCGGCCGCCAGCATCTCGGAATAGGACAGGCCGAGGAACCAGCCGCCCATCATCAGGCCGACCACGCGCGGCACCGACAGTTGCGTCACCGCCGACAGGCCGATCGGCGACAACAGCATCTCGCCGACTTCGAGCACGAAGTAGGCGAGCACGAACCAGCCGATGCCGGCCAGCCCGTTCGCCTGCGGATGACGCGCGCTCCACGCCAGCACCAGGAACGACGCTCCGGCGAGGAACAGCCCGAGCGCCGCCTTCACCGGCTTGCTCGGGTTGTATCCGGCGCGCTCCAGCCGCGGCCACAGCCAGGCGAAGGCCGGCGCCAGCACCAGGATGAAGAACGCGCCCAGCGAGGTCAGCGCGCCGGCGGTCCAGGTCAGGCCCAGCGCCTCGCGGTTCATGGCGCGGTCGGAGAACAGCACCCACGAGCTGTAGGTCTGCATGTACAGCGCGAAGAACATCAGGCAGAACGTGACGAAAACCAGCACCACCGCCATCTGCCGGCGCTGCACGCGCGTGCAGCGCGCGAACATGAACCAGAGGATGCCGCCGAGCAGGGCGAGCGCGACCAGGTGCATGCCGAGCAGCACCGGGCTCGGCTCGAACACGCCCGGCACGATCTTCAGGAACAGCGAGTGGGCCTGCACCAGGCTCCAGATCACGACCACGCCGCCGATCGCGCCGAGATAGATCGCCTGCTCGCGGGTCAGCGGCCCGAGCACGCGTTCGCGCAGCCGCGCCGGCGCGGGCGGTTCGGCATGGCCATGCAGATGCTTCTGGCCATACAGGAAGTTGACCAGGCCCGCGAGCATGCCGACGCCGGCGACGCCGAAGCCCCAGCCCCAGCCGTAGGTCTCGCCCAGCCAGCCGCACAGCACGCCGGCGATGGTCGCGCCGAGGTTGATGCCGGCGTAGAACAGGCTGAAGCCGGAATCGCGACGCGGATCGTTCTCCGCATAGAGCTTGCCGACGATGGTGGAGATGTTCGGTTTGAGGAAGCCGACGCCGGTGACGATCAGCGCCAGCGAGAAGTAGAGCGCCTGCAGGGCGAAGCCGTCGCGCACGACCACGCCGTCGACCACCGTCGCCTGCCGCCCTTCGATCGCCATGCCGAGATGGCCCAGCACCAGCAGCAGTCCGCCGAACACCACCGCCTTGCGCATGCCGAGATAGCGGTCGGCGAGCAGGCCGCCGATCACCGGCGTCGCGTAGACCAGGCCGCCGTAGGCGCCGACCAGGTTGTAGCCGTCGGCGTCGCCGAACAGGTGATGCTTCACCAGGTACAGCAGCAGCAGCGCCTTCATGCCGTAGAAGGAGAAACGCTCCCACATCTCGGTGAGGAAGCAGACGTACAGGCCTTTCGGGTGACCGAACAGCTCGTCGGAGCGTGCGACGGGAAGGGCGACGACGGACATGCGGCGGTTCGCGATCGGGCGGGCGCGGCAGTATAGCCGCGGCGCGCGGCCTTCCCGCCGCGGGCGCGACGGGGCTTGCGCCCGGCCGCCCGCGGGTTTTACCGTCCGCGGGTTTGCCACTGCACGCCACGGAGGATCCGATGAAGCCGCTGTCTGCCGCGCTCGTCGCAGCGCTCGCCGTCGGTCCGGCGCTCGCCGTCGCCGCGCCGCACCCGTTCAATGCGCAGGATCTGGTGATGATGGATCGCGTCGGCGATCCGGTCGCCTCGCCGGACGGCCGCCACGTCGCCTTCAGCGTGCGCTCGACCGACTACGCCGCCAACAAGGGCGTCAACAGCCTGTGGGTGCTCGACCTCGGCGCCCGCGATGCCGGGCCCAGGAAACTGGTCGACGCCGACGCCAGCGATCCGCGCTGGTCGGCGGACGGCAAGAACATCTACTTCCTGTCCTCGAAGTCGGGTTCCAGCCAGATCTGGCGCGTGCCCGCCGCCGGCGGCACGCCGGTGCAGGTCAGCCGCTATCCGCTCGACGTCGACAACTTCACGCTGTCGCCCGACGGCACGCACGTGGCGCTGTCGATGGCGGTGTACACCGACTGCGCCGACCTGGCCTGCACGAAGCAGCGGCTGGACGCGCGCGAAAAGGACAAGGCCACGGGCCGCAGCTACGACCGCCTGTTCGTGCGCCATTGGGACGCCTGGTCCGACGGCCGCCGCTCGCAGCTCTACGTCGACGGTTTCGGCGCCGACGGCGCGCTGTCCGGCGCGCCGGCCTGGGTGAGCAAGGGGCTCGACGGCGACGTGCCGTCGAAGCCGTACGGCGACGCCGGCGAATACGCGTTCTCGCCGGACGGCAAGACGGTGTACTTCGGCCTGCGCGTCGCCGGCAAGAGCGAGCCGTGGTCGACCAACTTCGACGTCTACGCCGCGCCGGCCGACGGCGCCGCCGCGCCGCGCGACCTGACCGCCGGCAATCCGGCCTGGGACGCGTACCCCGCGCCCGCGCCGGACGGCAAGACGCTGTACTACCTGGCGATGAAGACGCCCGGCTTCGAGGCCGACCGCTTCGCGATCATGGCGCTGGACCTCGCCAGCGGCGCGACGCGCGAGGTCGATCCGCACTGGGACCGCTCCGCCGGCCCGCTGAAGGTATCGGCCGACGGGCGCACGCTGTACACCACCGCCGACGACTGGGGCCAGCATCCGCTGTTCGCGGTCGACGTCGCCAGCGGCAAGGCGACCAGGCTGGTGGACGGCGGCACCGTCACCGGTTTCGATCTGGCCGGCAAGCGCCTGGTGCTCGGCCGCCAGGACTTCAAGCATCCGACCGATCTCTACGTCGCCGAGCCCAGCGGCAAGCGGCTCGCGCAGCTCACGCACTTCAACGCCGAACGCCTGAAGGACATCCGCTTCGGCGACTACGAGTTCTTCACCTTCAAGGGCTGGAACGGCGACACCGTGCAGGGCTACGTGGTCAAGCCGGCGGGCTACGAGAAAGGGAAGAAGTACCCGGTGGCGTTCCTGATCCACGGCGGTCCGCAGGGTGCCTGGAGCAACGACTTCCACTACCGCTGGAATCCGCAGACCTACGCCGGCGCCGGTTTCGCCGTGGTCACCGTCAACTTCCACGGTTCCACCGGCTACGGCCAGGCGTTCACCGACGCGATCTCGCAGCACTGGGGCGACCGCCCGTTGGAAGACCTGCAGAAGGGCTGGCAGGCGGCGCTCGACAAGTACGCCTTCCTCGACGGCGACCGCGCCTGCGCGCTCGGCGCCAGCTACGGCGGCTACATGGTGTACTGGATGGCCGGTGTGTGGAACCGGCCGTGGAAGTGCCTGGTCGACCACGACGGCGTGTTCGACACGCGCATGATGTACTACGCCACCGAGGAGCTGTGGTTCGAGGAGCACGAGAACGGCGGCACGCAGTTCGAGCATCCGGAGAACTACGAGGCGTTCAATCCGCTGAACCACGTCAAGGACTGGCGCGTGCCGATGCTGGTGGTGCACGGCGGGCGCGACTACCGCATCCCGGAGACGCAGGGCCTGGGCGCGTTCACCGCGCTGCAGCGCCGCGGCATCGAGAGCCGGCTGCTGTATTTCCCCGACGAGAACCACTGGGTGACCAAGCCGCAGAACAGCGTGCTGTGGCACCGCACGGTCGAGGACTGGCTGAAGCGCTGGACGGCGGCGCCGTAGGCCGTCGGCTGCAACCGCGGCGCGGTTTCGGCGGAAGCGCGTCGCGGCTTCCGCCCGCGGCCGATGCGTCGGGGTAGGGTGGAACCGGCCAGACCGGTTCCGCCGCGGCGGCCCGCGGCGGTTCAGCAGCAGCGCCCGCCGCCGCCGCGGTAGCGCGCCTCGAGGCGCTCGGCGAAGAACGCCTCGTAACTCATCACCGGCCGCTCGGGATGGACGCGGCGCATGTGCTCGACGTAGGTGTCGTAATCGGGCACGCCGACGATCAGGCGGCCCATCTGCACCGCCTTGCGCCAGATCTTTCGCCAGGGCGTTGTCGTCGTCATGTCCGCAGTCCCTCGACGCTCGGCCGGAAAGGGTTTCCCGCCTGCGCGGGAATGGCGTCTTCGCGCGCCTATCCCGTCTCGCGTCAGCGCGCCATCGTCGCCATCGCCACGTAAGGCTCCTCGTGCGCGGTCGGCTGCGCGCTGCGCCGCGCGGCCAGGATGGTGCGCACGCCGAACAGCGCGGTGGCCACCACCAGCAGCATGAACAGCCCGCACAGGGTGGCGTCGACGTAGTTGTTGGCGATGATGCGCTGCATCTCCTCCAGCGACTTCGCCGGCGCCAGCACCTTGCCCTCGGCGAGGCCGGCGGCGAACTTGCGCGCGCTGGCGAGGAAGCTGATCTTCGGGTCGTCGTGGAACAGCTTCTGCCAGCCGGCGGTCAGTGTGCAGACGATCAGCCACAGCGCCGGCACCGCGGGCACCCACAGGTAACGCTCGCGCTTGAGCTTGACCACGATCACGCAGCACAGCGTCAGCGCGATCGCCGCCAGCATCTGGTTGGCGATGCCGAACAGCGGCCACAGCGTGTTGATGCCGCCGAACGGGTCGACCACGCCCTGGTAGAGGAAATAGCCCCACGCCGCCACGCAGGCCACCGTGGCGATCACGTTGGCGCCCCACGACTCCGTCTTCTTCAGCGGCGGGTAGGCCAGGCCGGCCAGCTCCTGGATCATGAAGCGGCCGACGCGCGTGCCGGCGTCGACGGTGGTGAGGATGAACAGCGCCTCGAACAGGATGGCGTAGTGGTACCAGAACGCCATCATGCCTTCGCCGCCGAGGATGCCGTGCAGCAGCTGCGCCATGCCGACCGCCAGCGTCGGCGCGCCGCCGGCGCGGTGCAGGATGGTGTTCTCGCCGATCTCGCGGGCGGTCTGCGTCAGCACGTCCGGCGTGACCACGAAGCCCCACTGGCTGATCGTCGCCGCCGCCTCCTGCACGGTGCCGCCGATCGCCGCGGCCGGCGAGTTCATCGCGAAGTACACGCCCGGCTGCAGGATGCTGGCGGCGATCAGCGCCATGATGGCGACGAACGCCTCCATCAGCATGCCGCCGTAGCCGATCATGCGCGCCTCGCGCTCGTTGGCGAGCATCTTCGGCGTGGTGCCGGAGGAGATCAGCGAATGCCAGCCCGACACCGCGCCGCAGGCGATGGTGATGAACAGGAACGGGAACAGGTTGCCGGCGAACACCGGGCCGCTGCCGTCGATGAAGCGGGTGATGGCGGGCATCTGCAGCATCGGCGCGGCGAGGAAGATCGCCGCCGCCAGCAGCAGGATGGTGCCGATCTTGAGGAAGGTGCTGAGGTAGTCGCGCGGCGCCAGCAGCAGCCACACCGGCAGCACCGAGGCGCAGAAGCCGTAGGCGATCAGCATCCAGGCCAG
Source organism: Mizugakiibacter sediminis (assembly GCF_000953855.2). Taxonomy (GTDB): domain Bacteria; phylum Pseudomonadota; class Gammaproteobacteria; order Xanthomonadales; family Rhodanobacteraceae; genus Mizugakiibacter; species Mizugakiibacter sediminis. The sequence continues at coordinate 30,388 of NZ_DF970144.1, read as the reverse complement.
CGCGCGGCCGTCGTAGTCGAACAGCGGCGCCCACGACGGGTCGGCCGCCACCTTGCCGCCGATCCACACCGACAGCAGCAGCAGCACGAAGCCGATCACCGACACCTCCAGCACCTTGCCCGGGCGCAGCCAGCGCAGGTAGATGCCCATCAGCAGCGCGATCGGGATGGTCATGGCGACGGTGAAGGTGCCCCATGGACTGTGCGTCAGCGCCTTGACCACCACCAGCGCCAGCACCGCCAGGATGATCATCATGATCATCAGCACGCCGATCATCGCCACCACGCCGGAGGCGGAGCCCATCTCCATGCGCACCATGTCGCCCAGCGACTTGCCGTCGCGACGGATGGAGAGGCCGAGGATCATGAAGTCCTGCACCGCGCCGGCGAACACCACGCCGAACAGGATCCACAGCGTGCTCGGCAGGTAGCCCATCTGCGCGGCCAGCACCGGGCCGACCAGCGGGCCGGCGCCGGCGATCGCGGCGAAGTGGTGGCCGTACAGCACCCACTTGTCGGTGGGTACGTAGTCCAGGCCGTCGTTGCGCAGGTGCGCCGGCGTGGCGCGCGTGGCGTCGAGCCGCAGCACGCGCTCGGCGATGAAGCGGCTGTAGAAGCGGTAGCCGATCACGAAGGTCGCGATCGCCGCGGCCACCAGCCAGGTGGCGTTGATGGTCTCGCCGCGGTGCAGGGCGACCGTGCCGAGGCAGAACGCCCCGAAGATCGCGAACACCGCCCAGCCGAACTTGCCGACGACGTTGCCCATGGCCATCCTCCCCGGATCGACCGTGGAAGATTCGCCCCGTGCGCCACGGGGGTCAATGCCGGACGGCTTAGCCATTGGTCGAATCGGCCCTGCCGCAGCGCTGCGCGGATGGCCGCGTGCGCCGGTCCGGCCGCGCTCTTCGGCATGCCGCGGCCCGGGCCGCGGGCGGCGTCTTGTGGCATCATACGCCGTCCTTTTGCCCCGTCCCGCCGGCACCGTCATGCTGATCTTCGAGCTTTCGCAGCCCGGCCGCATCGCGGCCGCCCAGCTTCCCGCCGACACCGCCGTTCCCGCCGACCTTCCCGAGCAGTTCCGCCGCAAGAGCGCGCTCGGCCTGCCGGAAGTGTCCGAACTGCAGGCGCTGCGCCACTACACCAACCTGTCGCGCAAGAACTTCTCGATCGACACGAACTTCTATCCGCTGGGCTCGTGCACGATGAAGTACAACCCGCGCGCCTGCCATACGCTGGCGATGCTGGACGGCTTCCTGTCGCGCCATCCGTACGCGCCGGAATCGCTGAGCCAGGGCTTCCTGGCCTGCATGTACGAACTGCAGGAGATGCTGGCCGACGTCACCGGCATGAAGGGCGGCGTGTCGCTGGCGCCGCTGGCCGGCGCGCAGGGCGAACTGGCCGGCGTGGCGATGATCATGGCCTACCACCGCCATCGCGGCGACAGCGCGCGCAACGAGATCATCGTGCCCGACGCCGCGCACGGCACCAACCCGGCCACCGCCTCGATGTGCGGCTGCACGGTGCGGGAGATCCCGACCAAGGACGACGGCGACATCGACATCGAGGCGCTGAAGAAGGTGCTCGGCCCGAACACCGCCGGCATCATGCTGACCAATCCTTCCACGATCGGCGTGTTCGAGCGCCGCATCAAGGAGATCGCCGGCCTGGTGCACGCCGCCGGCGGCCTGCTGTACTACGACGGCGCCAACCTCAACGCCATCCTCGGCAAGGTGCGTCCGGGCGACATGGGCTTCGACGCCATCCACATGAACCTGCACAAGACCTTCTCGACGCCGCACGGCGGCGGCGGTCCGGGCGCGGGCGCGGTCGGCGTGTCCGAGCGCCTGAAGCCGTTCCTGCCGATTCCGATGGTGGAGAAGCGCGAGGATGGCCGCTACGGCTGGGTGCGCAAGAAGGACCGCCCGCTGTCGATCGGACGCCTGACCAGCTTCGCCGGCAACGCCGGCGTGCTGCTGCGCGCCTACGTGTACGCGCGCATGCTCGGCCGCGAGGGCATGGTGCGCGTCGCCGAGTACGCCACGCTCAACGCCAACTACCTGGCCAAGCGCCTGGCGGAGAAGGGCTTCACCCTGGCCTACCCGGAGCGCCGCGCCAGCCACGAGTTCATCGTCACCGTGGCGCCGCAGAAGAAGCAGAGCGGCGTCACCGCGCTGGACTTCTCCAAGGCGCTGCTCGACCACGGCATCCACGCGCCGACCAACTACTTCCCGCTGCTGGTGCCGGAGTGCCTGCTGATCGAGCCGACCGAGACCGAGAGCAAGGAAACGCTGGACGCGTTCGTCGAGGTGATGGCCGACCTGCTGAAGCAGGCGGCCGAGGACCCGCAGGCGCTGAAGGACGCGCCGCGCACCACGCCGGTGCGCCGGCTGGACGACGTCAAGGCGGCCAAGGAGCTGGACATCGCCTGGCGCGAGCCCGCCGCGGCGGGCGGCGCCATGCGCGCGGCCTGAGCCGGCGGGCGAGGGGGCGCCCATGGCCAGCACCGAACCGCGCGGCCCGCGCCAGATCTGGAACGCGCTGATCTGGTCGCTGAAGGGCCTGCGCGCGGCCTACCGCGTGGAGGCCTCGTTCCGCCTCGAGCTGTACCTGTGCGTGGTGCTGCTGCCGCTGGGGCTGTGGCTCGGCCACGGCCCGGTCGAGAAGGTGCTGCTGGTGCTGACGCCGGTGCTGGTGCTGTCCGCGGAACTGCTCAATTCCGCGGTCGAGGCCGTGGTCGACAAGGTCAGCCCGGAATTCCACGAGCTGGCCGGCCGCGCCAAGGACATGGGCTCGGCGGCGGTGTTCCTGCTGATGCTGCTGGTGCTGCTGACCTGGGGCCTGATCCTCGGCGGACGCCTGCTGGGCTGACGCGGTCGGAGACCCGCGCGGCGTTTCGCAGGGGCGCGAAACGCCGCCCCGCAACACCGGCTTTGCCTCGAACCGCCGTCCGGCGCTTGTGGCGGTGCTGCGCGCATGCTGCAATCGTGGCGCCGACACGGGAGGGTCCGCCATGCGCCACGCACGCTCGCTGCTGCTCGTCGTCCTCGTCGTCCTGCTCTCCGGCTGCGGCTACAACGCCATCCAGCGCGCCGACGAGCAGGTCAAGGCCGCCTGGTCGGAAGTGCTGAACCAGTACCAGCGCCGCGCCGACCTGGTGCCGAATCTGGTCGCCACGGTGAAGGGCTACGCCAGCCACGAGGAGCGCGTGCTGACCGAGGTGACCAACGCGCGCGCCAAGGTCGGCAGCATCCAGATCACCCCGGCGCTGGCCGAGGACCCCAAGGCGCTGGCCGCGTTCCAGCAGGCGCAGGGCGAGCTGTCCAGCGCGCTGACGCGGCTGATGGCGGTCAGCGAGAACTATCCCAACCTCAAGGCCGACGGCCTGTTCCAGAACCTGCAGGCGCAGCTCGAGGGCACCGAGAACCGCATCGCCGTGGCGCGCAACCGCTACGTCAAGGCGGTGCAGGACTACAACGCGCTGATCCGTCAGTTCCCGACGGTGATCACCGCCAAAATCTTCGGCTACAAGGTCAGGCCGAACTTCACGGTGGAGAACGAGAAGACGATCTCGACGGCGCCGACCGTCGATTTCTCGCAGCCGCAGCCGGCGTCGGCCGGCTCGCGCTGAACCGCGATGCGCCGCCCGCTGCGCTCGCTGCTGGCGCTGCTCGCCGCCGCGCTGCTCGCGGCGGGCGCCGCGCGCGCGGGGGACGAGCCGGCGATCCCGCCGCTGCAGACGCGCGTCACCGACACCACCGGCACGCTCACCGCCGGCCAGGCGCAGGATCTCGAACGGCGCCTCGCCGCGCTGGAGCAGCGCAAGGGCGCGCAGCTCGCCGTGCTGATCGTGCCGAGCACGCAGCCGGACACCATCGAGGATTACGCGGTGCGTGTGTTCGACCAGTGGAAGCTGGGACGCAAGAACATCGACGACGGCGCGCTGCTGATCGTCGCCAAGGACGACCGCCGCGTGCGCATCGAGGTGGCCTACGGCCTCGAAGGCGCGATACCCGACGCCGCCGCCGCGCGCATCATCCGCGAATACATCGCGCCGCGCTTCCGCCAGGGCGACTACTACGGCGGCATCAGCGACGCGGTGGACGCGCTCACCAAGCTGATCGACGGCGAACCGCTGCCGCCGCCGCTGGAAGGGCGCCCGCCGACGCCGCCGGGCGCCGCCTGGTTGCCGCTGCTGTTCTTCGCCTTTGCGTTGGCGCTGTTCCTGCGCACGCCGTTCCGGCGCATGCGCGCGCCCGGCCGTGCGCTCGGCACCGGCCTGCTGAACGCCGCGGCCAGCCTGTTCTTCAGCGGCGGCCGCTGGGGCTTCGCGTTGGCGGGCTTCGCCATCGGCCTGCTGGTCGGCTTGCTGCCGGTCGCCACCGGCGGCATCTTCGCGCGCCGCGGCGGCTGGGGCGGCGGCTGGCCGGGCGGTTTCGGCGGCGGCGGTTGGGGCGGACGCGGCGGCGGCTTCGGCGGCGGCGGATTTTCCGGCGGCGGCGGCATGACCGGTGGCGGCGGCGCCTCGGGGAGCTGGTGATGCGGCCCTCGCGCCTGTGGCGCCACGTGTTCGCGATGCCCGCGCGGCGGCGCTTCCCGCCGGCGGCGATGGACGCGATCCAGACTGCGATCGCCGAGGGCGAGGCACGCCACGGCGGCGAGGTGTGCTTCGCGCTGGAGGCGCGGTTGCCCCTGCCGGAACTGTTCGAGGGCCGCACGCCGCGCCAGCGCGCCGAAGAGGTGTTCGCGCAACTGCGCGTGTGGGACACCGAACACCGCACCGGCGTGCTGCTCTATCTGCTGCTCGCCGACCGCGCGATCGAGATCGTCGCCGACCGCGGCGTCGCGCGGCATGTGCCGGCGGTGGCCTGGAACGCGGTGTGCGCGACGATGCGCGAGCGTTTCGCCGCCGGCGACTGGATCGGCGGCGCGCAGGCCGGCATCGCCGCCACCCACGCGCTGCTGGCCGCCCATCTGCCGCCGCGCCCGCACGGCGCCGCCGACGAACTGCCCGATCGCCCGGTGGTGCTGTAGCGCGGAATCGCCGCGCAGCGGCGCTTCCGCCGCACGGGCCGGGCGGAAATCCTGGACGCGGACTTGCGCGGATGGGCGCGGATCGAGAACGGCTCCATCCGGCGCTTTCCGCGTTCATCCGCGGCGGAAGGCTGGGCCGTCTTTCGAGCGGGTGGCCGAGGCGTCGCGGGCGTCCAGCATTGCCCGCAGCGCGTCGGGCGAATCGAGCGGTGCGCGGCAGCTCGGGCCTTCGCAGAGGTAGGCGACGCCGCCCGCGCGCGGCGCGCGCTCGGCCAGCGCGCCGGGCAGATCGCCGCAGTCGGAGGCGATCAGGAACGCGTCGGCGCGCGCCGGCGTGAACGCGCGCAGCGCGGCGCGCCACGCCTCGGCCTCCGCCTCCGTGCAACGCACGATCACCTGCGCGCGCGGCGCCAGCGCATGGCGCAGCGCGCGCAGCAGGGTGGGGCAGGCGTCGGGATACTGCGCCAGCGGCGCGGCGGCGGCGCGCAGCGCGCGTTCGGCGGCGTCGAGATAGCGCGTCTCGCCGAGCAAATGGCCCAGCGTCAGCAGCGCGTCGACGGCGACGGCGTTGCCGCTCGGCAGGCTGTCGTCGGTCCACGGCTTGGGACGCTGGATCAGCGCCTCGGCGTCGTGCGCGGTGAACCAGAAGCCGCCGCGCTCGCGGTCCTCGAAACGTCGCAGCAGGGTCTCGGCCAGCGCGACCGCCCAGTCGAGATCGCGCGGCGCGAAGGCGCACTGCAGCTTCGCCAGCAGCGCGTCGAGCAGGAAAGCGTGGTCGTCGAGATAGGCGGGGAAGCGGGCGCGGCCGCCGGCATGGCTGGCGTACAGGCGGCCGTCGATCCACGCGCCGGCGCGCAAGGTTTCGAGAATCTCCGCCGCCATCCGCGCCAGCGCGGGACCGTCCCCGGGCAGCCAGCGCGCGGCGCGCGCCAGCCCGGCGGCGAGCAGCGCGTTCCACGCGGTCAGCCGCTTGTCGTCGCGCAGCGGCGGCGTGCGCGCCGCGCGTGCCTTCAGCAGGCGCTGGCGCGCGCGCTGCAGGCGCGCCCGGGCGGTCTGGACGTCGATGCCGAGCTCGGCCGCCACGTCCACGACATCGCGCACCTGCTGCAGGTGCCAGGCGCGGTCCTCGAAGTTGGACGGGCGGTCGAGGCCCCAGACGCGCGACGCTGCGTACCAGGCATCGTCGTCGAGCAGGGCGCGCGCCTCGTCGCGCTGCCACAGGTAATAGCGGCCTTCCTCGCCTTCGCTGTCGGCGTCGCGCGCGCTGGCGTAGCCGCCGTCGGCGAGGCGCATGTCGGCCTCGAGCCAGGCGACGATGCCGCGGCAGGCGGCGCGCATCGCCGCGTCGTTCCACGTGTGCGCCGCGCGCGCGTACAACGGCAGCAGCAGCGCGTTGTCGTACAGCATCTTCTCGAAGTGCGGGATCGTCCACGCCGCATCCACGCAGTAGCGGAAGAAGCCGCCGCCGAGATGGTCGTGCAGGCCGCTGGCGGCCAT
>NZ_DF970144.1:0-23741 GCF_000953855.2 Mizugakiibacter sediminis | reverse complement strand
CGGCGCGTCGGCCTCGTCCAACAGCAGCGCCAGTTCGCCGGCGTGCGGGAACTTCGGCGCGCCGAGGCTGCCGCCGTAGTCGGGATCGTGGCGCGCGGCGATGCGCGCCAGCGCCGCGCGCAGCGGCGCGGCGTCGGGGCGCGCGCCGGTGGCGTCATCGCCGATGCGCGCCAGCCAGTTGTGCAGCTCGGCGCTCTGCGCGCGCAGCGCGTCGCGCTGTCGGTCGAACGCAGCGCGCAGCCGAACCAGCAGTTCGGCGAAGCCCGGCATGCCGTGGCGCGGTTCGCGCGGGAAATAGGTGCCGGCGAAGAACGGCGTCAGATCCTGCGGATCGAGGAACACGGTCAGCGGCCAGCCGCCGCCGCGGCCGGTCAGCGCCTGATGGGCGAGCTGGTAGACGCGATCGAGGTCAGGCCGCTCCTCGCGGTCCACCTTGACGTTGACGAACAGCGCGTTCATCGCCGCCGCGGTCGCCGCGTCCTCGAAGCACTCGTGCGCCATCACGTGGCACCAGTGGCAGGCGGCGTAGCCGATCGACAGCAGGATCGGCGTGTCGGTGGCGCGCGCGTGCGCCAGCGCGGCGTCGTTCCACGGCCACCAGTCGACCGGGTTGTCGGCGTGCTGGCGCAGGTACGGGCTGGCTTCGTCGGCGAGGCGGTTGGGCATGCGCCGAGCCTAGCGCGGTTGTTGCCTTCGCGCGCGAAAAAAACGCCCGGCGCGGGGCCGGGCGTCGCGCAGCGGGCGGTGCGCGGCTCAGTCCGCGACCGGCGCTCCCGGCCCGAGATACTTCTGCAGGAACTTCTCGGTCAGCTGGTAGCGGTCGACGTTGTTCTGTTCCTTGAAGAAGCCATGGCCTTCCTTCGGCCGCGTCATGTACTCGAACGGCTTGCCGGCCTTCTCCAGCGCGGCGCGCATCTCGCGCGCGTTCTGCACCGGCACGCGCGGGTCGTCCTCGCCGTGGACGATCAGCACCGGCACGTTGAACTTGTCGACGTGGTCGATGGCCGAGTTGGCGGCGACGTAGGCGGGATCGTCCATGCCCCATGCCTCGCGCAGGAAGTTGCGGCCGGCGCGCGAGCGGCGCGTGTCGCTGCGTTCGGCCTGCACGCGGATGTCGGTCACGCCGGCGATCGCCACCGAGCACTTCAGCGTGCCCTGCGGTGCATATACCGGCAGGAAGTAGGCGGCGTAGCCGCCGTAGCTGGCGCCGTAGACGCAGACCCGGTTCGGGTCGCTGTAACCCTGCTGTTCGGCCCACTTCAGCGCGTCCAGCATGTCCTGCATCATGCCGGTGCCCATCTGCCGCTTGCCCGCGTCCTCGAAATTCTTGCCGCGGCCGCCGGAGCCGCGGTAGTTGACCTGCACGACGGCGTAGCCGCGCGTGGCGAGGAACTGCGCCTCCATGTCGTCCCACGAGCCGACCGCCCACGCGTGCTGGACCCCCAGCGGGCCGCCGTGCGGCAGGATGATGGTCGGCAGGTTCTTCTCGACGCGGTGCGGCGGCAGGGTGATGAAGCCGCCCAGCTCCATGCCGCTGGAGGCCGTGAACCAGAACGGGCGGCGCTCGCCGAGCTGCTCGGCCTTGATCCACGGCAGGACCTGATAGAGCGGGCGCAGATTGCTGGTCGCGGTGTCGAACAGCGCGTAGGTACCGGGATCGCGGTCGCTGACCGCGCGCACCAGGATCGTCGAGCCGTCCTCGCTCATGTCGGCGAAATCGACGAAATGATCCGGGAAGGCCTCGTTCAGCGACTTCAGGATGGCCGCGTAGCGGCTGTCGCCGAGATAGCTGATCGACGGCTTGCCGTCGAGCGCGACGGCGGCCACCGGCGTGTGCGGGGCGGGCGTCCATTCCACGCCGGCGATGCTGGCGCGGGGATTGGCGGCCAGCACCTGGCGGCCGCTGCCGTCGAGGTTGCTGATGGTGAGCTGGTCGGGCCCGCCGTCCGGGTTGCCGATGGCGTAGAGATGTCGGCCGTCCGGGCTGATCGTCAGCGGGCGCAGGCGCTTGCCCACCACCGACGCCGGCAGCTCCGTCCAGGGCTGGTCCTTGGCGGCGCGGTAGTAGACGTGCTCGACGAGATTGTTGTCCTCGCCGTAGGCGTAGCGCGCCACCCCGTCGTGGACGATGAAGTCGTAGCCGTCATGGTCGATCGAGCCGATCTCCTCGACGCTGCCGCTGCGCGAGTCGATGTCGTAGATCAGCGTCTTGTTCGCCTGCGCGTCGGCGCCGCCGCGCCTCGGATACGGATAGACGGTCAGGTAGAAGTGCCCGTTCGCCTTGGTCGGCGTGCCGCTGATCTGCGCGAAGCCGATCGGCATGTCGAGGATGGTGCGCATGGCGCCGATCGAACTGCGCTTGTCCGGGTCGGGGCTGTAAAGCAGGCGTTTGTGGGCGCCGTCGAAATCGACGGCGAGGATGTCGCCGGTCGCGGCAGGCTGTTCGGCGAAGCCGGTTTCCTGGCCGGTGGTCAGCACCAGGCGCCGGTTGTCCACCCAGGTGATGTCCAGCGGCAGGTACGTGGCGTTCATCTTCAGCTTGCTGACCGGCTTGAGGTCCGGCAGGTGCAGCACGGCCAGCGCGTAGCTGTTCTCGCCGTTCTCCTGCTCATGCACCGACACGGCGAGGTATTGGCCATCGGGCGACAGCGCCGGGCTGCCCAGCGTGGGGTGCCGGGCGAAGTCGGCATCCGTCGGCGCCGCCGCGCCGGCGGATGCGGTGGCGAAGACGCCGGCGGCGAGCAGGGCCCCCGCTGCGGCCACGCGGATCGATCGTACGATGCTCATGGAGTCCCCTCCTATGAAGCCTCGGAGTATGCCAGCCGCCCCCGAGGCGCACATCGGACTTTTTCCTAGGCGCCGGGGTCGGCGCGAGGCGCGATTGCCGTCGCCGGCGCGGTCGTTTACCGTTCGCGGTTTCCGCGCGTGGAACCCGCCGTGTCCGAAGGCATCGCTTACCCGGCCCTGTACCTGAAACGCGGCGAGGACGCGCGGCTGCGCGCCGGGCATCTGTGGGTGTTCTCCAACGAGGTCGACGTGGCGCGTTCGCCGCTGACCGGCTTCACGCCGGGCGAGCCCTGCGTGATCGTCGACGCGCGCGACCGGCCGCTCGGCGTCGGTTACGTCAACCCGAACTCGCTGATCTGCGCGCGCCTGGTCGGCCGCGGCCTCGAGCACGCGCTGGACCGCTCGCTGCTGACGCACCGGCTGAAGGTCGCGCTCGGCCTGCGCGAGCGCCTGTACGGCGAACCGTACTACCGCCTGCTGTACGGCGAAGCGGACGGCGCGCCCGGGCTGACGCTGGACCGTTTCGGCGACGTGGTCGTCGCGCAGGCGACCACCGCCGGCATCGAGCGCTTGAAGCCGGAGGTCGAGGCGGCGGTGCGGAAGGTGCTGAATCCGGCCGCGCTGCTGTGGAAGAACGACGCCGCGATCCGCGCGCTGGAGGGTCTGCCGAGCTACGCCGACGTCGGCTTCGGCGCGCCGCCGGGCGCGCTCGAGGTGCGCGAGGGCGGGCTCGCCTTCGCCGTCGACGCGATCGGCGGGCAGAAGACCGGCTGGTTCTACGACCAGCGCGCCAACCGCGACCTGCTGGCGCCGTTCGTGCGCGGCGCGCGCGTGCTCGACATGTTCAGTTACCTCGGCGCCTGGGGCCTGCGCGCGGCGGCGATGGGCGCGCGCGAGGTGGTGTGCGTGGACGCTTCCGCGCACGCGGTCGAGGCGATCGCCGCCAACGCGCGGCGCAACGGCCTGGCCGAGCGCGTGCGCGCCGAACGCGCCGATGCTTTCGAGTACCTGAAAGCGCTGCGCGAGCGGCGCGAGCATTTCGACGTGGTGATCCTCGACCCGCCGGCCTTCGTCAAGCGCAAGAAGGATCTCGCCGAGGGCCGCCTGGCCTACCGCCGGCTCAACGAGCTGGGCATGCAGGCGCTGGCGCGCGACGGCATCCTGGTCACCTGCTCGTGCTCGTACCACATGCCGCGGCAGGCGCTGCTGGACGGCGTGCAGCAGGGCGCGCGTCACCTCGACCGTCAGGTGCAGGTGCTGATGCAGCTGCAGCAGGCGCCCGATCATCCGGTGCATCCGGCCATCCCCGAGACCGATTATCTGAAGGGCTACCTGTGCCGCGTGCTGCCGGCATGAAGGAACCCGGCCGCCCCGGCGCGGTCCCAGCGCAGCCCCACGAGGAATCCGCATGACGCATCCCTTCTTCGTCGACATCGATCCGGTCGCCTTCCGCCTCGGCCCGGTGGCCGTGCACTGGTACGGCCTGATGTACCTGCTCGGCTTCCTCGGCGCCTGGTGGCTGGGCGAGCGCCGCCGTCGCGCCGGCCGGCTGGCGGTGGGCAAGGAGGCGTTCGCCGACCTCGCCTTCTACACGATGATGGGCGTGATCGTCGGCGGCCGCGTCGGCTACATGCTGTTCTACGTGTCGCTGGACTGGATCTGGCGCGACCCGCTGGCGCTGTTCCGCGTGTGGGACGGCGGCATGTCTTTCCACGGCGGCCTGCTCGGCGTGCTCGCCGCCGGCCTGTGGTGGTCGCGGCGCCAGCGCGTGCGCTTCTTCGACACGGTCGATTTCGTCGCGCCGCTGGTGCCGATCGGCCTCGGCCTCGGCCGGCTCGGCAACTTCATCAACGGCGAGCTGTGGGGACACGTCACCGACAAGCCGTGGGGCATGATCTTCCCGCATGCGCTGCAGCTCGATCCGCGTTTCGCTTCGATGGACGTCGCGCAGCTGAAGGCGCAGTACGCCAGCGGCGCGCTGGACGCGTACGCGCGCCATCCCTCGCAGCTCTACGAGTTCGCGCTGGAGGGCGTCGTCATGTTCGCCGTGCTGTGGCTGTACTCGCGCAAGCCGCGGCGGCGCTATGCGCTGTCCGGGCTGTTCGCGCTGCTGTACGGCTGCTTCCGCTTCGGCGTCGAGTTCGTGCGCGAGCCGGACGTGCAGCTCGGCTACCTGCTCGGCACCGGTTGGCTGACCATGGGCCAGGTGCTGTCGCTGCCGCTGATCGCGGTCGGCCTGTTCCTGCTGTGGCTGTCGCGCCGCCAGCCGGCGCCGCAGCAGGCATGAGCGCCGCGCGTCACAGCCACCTGGCGCGCTTCAGCACCGCGTAGAGGCCGCCGCAGATGCCGGCGGTGAGCAGGATCATCGTCGGATAGGCCCACGGCTTGTCCAGCTCCGGCATGTGGTGGAAGTTCATGCCGTACCAGCTGGCCAGCAGCGTCGGCGCGGCCAGCAGCGCCGCCCAGCCGGCCAGCTTCTTCACCACTTCGTTCTGGCCGACGGTGACCAGCGACAGGTTGATCGTCATCGCCGCCGACAGCATCTCGCGCATCGTGCCGATCGCCTCGTTGACGCGGAACACGTGGTCGTAGACGTCGCGGAAGTAAACGCGCACCTCGTCGCGCACCAGGTGCGGATACAGGCGTACCAGCTGGCTCAGGATGTCCTGCAGCGGCGCCACCGCCAGGCGCAGCGTCACCAGTTCGCGCTGCATCTCGTACAGGCGCTTGATCGTCTCGCGCTTGAAGGTCTCGGCGAAGATGTCGTGCTCGAGTTCCTGCAACTCTTCCTTGAAGTCGCGCACGATCGGCAGAAAGTTGTCGACGATGAAGTCGAGCACCGCGTACAGGCCGTAGCTGGGGCCGTACGCCAGCAGCTGCGGGCTCTGCTCGCAGCTGCGCCGCGCCGGCGCGTAGCTGAGCGAGGCGCCGTGGCGCACCGTCACCAGGTAGCGCGGGCCGACGAAGACGTGGGTCTCGCCGAAGGCGAGGTTGCCGCCGACCAGCTGCGCGGTCTGCGCGACGATGAACAGCGAGTCGCCGTAAGCCTCGATCTTCGGGCGCTGATGCGCGTTCTGCGCGTCCTCCACGGCGAGGTCGTGCAGGCCGAATTCCTCCTGCAGCTTCTCCAGCAGCTTGGCGTCCGGTTCGTGCAGGCCGACCCAGACGAAGGTGTCGGGCTGCTCGAGGACGTCGCTGATCTCGTCCAGCGTGATGTCGCGCAGGCGCCGGCCGCTGCGGCTGTAGGCCACGCAGTTGACCACCATCGGTGCGGCGGCCGGGAGGCTGGCGTCGTTCATGCGGCCATGATGCCCGCGGCCGCATGACGCGGCAATCGCTCAGCGGCGCCGCCAGAGGCCGTAGGCGAGCGCGAGGTTGAGCGCCAGGCCGAGCTCGATCCAGGCGAGGTTCTGCTGCACGAACCAGGGCAGGATCTTGGAGAACAGGGCGAAGCCGGCGGCCAGCGCGAACAGCGCCGCCAGCGCGCGGGCGAAGCGGCTGCTGCGCGCGCCGGCGCGCGCCAGCCGCAGCAGCGCCGGCACCAGCAGCAGCGCCAGTGGATCGAACAGCAGCAGGTTTTCGTTGGCCCAGGCGTAGCGGTGCTCGGTGACGGTCCACAGCAGGGTCATGAACAGGCCGGCCGCCCCGGCCAGCGACGCGTAGAGCGCGCCGCCGCAGGCGAAGGCGAGGCGCGCGCCGCGCGAGACCGGCGCGCGGTGGCCGGCCCAGGCGAGGCCGCCGCCGAGCAGCAGGGCGGCGATCAGGAACGGCAGGCGCAGGTCCGGCGGCAGCGCCGGCGGCGCCGGCAGACGGCCGGCGTCGAGCTGCGTCTCGCGCATCACCAGCGGCTGCGTGCCGCCATGGCCGTCCGGCACCTGCACCTCGCGCAGCACGCGCATCAGCACCATCGGCACGAAGCTCTCATCCCAGTACGACAGCCGGCGGTCGGCGTCCGGTCCGAGGCCGAGGTCGACCAGCAGCATCAGCGCCGGCTGCGGCGCGAGCAGGCGGTCGGTGTGCATGCGGTAGGTGAAGCCGTGCGAAGGCGCCTGGGTCTGGCGATGGATGGCGCCGCCGAGCACGCGGTCCAGGGCGTCGCGCACGCGCGTGGTGCAGTTGTCGGTGAAGTACTCGTAGCGGTAGCGGGTGTGCGCGGGCTGCACGTTCCACAGCAGGAAGTCGCGCAGCGCGGCGCGTTGCGCCGGCGTCAGCGCCAGCGTCTGCCGCGTCACCCGGCGCCCTTCGCTGGCGTAGTAGGCGGCGTCGGCGGCGGCCGGCACCGCGTCCATGCGGTAGATCATGTAGCCGCGGGCGAAGTTGAGCAGGAAGTTCTCCTGCTCGAAGTCGAACACGCCGTAGTTGAAGGCGACCGCCTCGCCGCTGGCGGTGTCGCGCACCTCGATGGCGTCGTGGCCGAAGCGCTCCCAGTAGATCGCGCCGGGACCGTAGGTGACCAGCGCGATCTCCAGCGCGTCGCCCGGCGCATCGACGATGCCGGCGCGCGCCTGCGGCAGCAGGGCGAGGGCGAGCAACAACGCCGCCGCCCGCCGCAGCGCGCGCGTCAGGCGCTCACGCCGCATGCAGCGGCTGCACGCGGAACTGGTGCACGCGGCGGTCGTCCGCCTGCGTCACGCGGAAACGGAAGCCGGCCAGCGCGGCTTCCTCGCCGGATTCCGGCAGATGGCCGACGGCGGCGGTGACCAGGCCGCCCACGGTGTCGAACTCCTCGTCGGAATAGTCGGTGCCGAAGCGCTCGTTGAAGTCGGCGATCGGCGTCAGCGCGCTGACCAGGAAGGCGCCGTCGGGCAGCGGCTGGATCAGCGTCTCCGCCTCTTCCTCGTCGTGCTCGTCGTCGATCTCGCCGACGATCTGCTCGAGCACGTCCTCGATGGTGATCAGGCCGGCGACGCCGCCGTACTCGTCGACCACGATCGCCATGTGGTTGCGGCTGTCGCGGAACTCGGCCAGCAGCACGTTCAGGCGCATCGACTCGGGGATCAGCACGGCCGGGCGCAGCAGCGCGCGCACGTCGCAGTCGCGGTCGTGGCCGAAGTACTTCAGCAGGTCCTTGGCGAGCAGGATGCCGAGGATCTCGTCCTTGTCCTCGCCGTGCACGGGGAAGCGGGAATGGCCGGATTCGGTGACGATCGCGAGGATGTCGGCCAGCGGGGCGTCGGCCGGGATCATCACCATCTGCGCGCGCGCGACCATCACGTCGCCGACGCTGAGTTCGGTCACCCGGATCGCGCCCTCGACCATCGCCAGGGTGTCGCCGGAGAGCAGGCCGTTGGCCTGGGCGGCGCGCAGTTCTTCGAGCAGTTCCTCGCGGTTGCGCGGCTCGCCGGAAAGCATGTGGCCCAGACGGTCCCACCACGATCGGTGCGGCGCCGGGCCGGTGGTACTCGGATCCTCGTTCATTCGGTGAAGCTGACGCGACCCCCAGAGGGGGCGGGGTGGGCGAGTCTACTAGAAAACCCCGGTCGGCATCCTGCGGCGACTCGGCCCAAACGGCCGCAGGCCGGCATGCGCCGGCCGAACCGGTGCTTCCAATATGCTGATTCTCCGGCCTTTCTCAAGCGGGGCCCGGCCGGCTCAGCGCGGCGCGTAGGGGTCGGGGATGCCGAGCCCGGCCAGGATGCGCCGCTCCAGCGCCTCCATCCGCGCGGCCTCGGCGGGGCGCGCGTGGTCGTAGCCGAGCAGGTGCAGGGTGCCGTGGACGGCGAGGTGCGCCCAGTGGTGCGCGGGCGGCTTGCCCTGCGCGGCGGCCTCGCGGGCGACCACCGGCGCGCAGATCACCAGGTCGCCCAGCAGCGGCAGGTCCACCCCGGCAGGCAGCTCGGCGGGAAAGGACAGCACGTTGGTGGCGTAGTCGCGGCCGCGGTAGCGGCGGTTCAGCGCGCGACCCTCGGCGGCGCCGACGATGCGCAGGTCGATCGCCGCCGGCCGGCGACGGCGCGCGCCGCGCAGCGCGGCCTCGACCCAGCGCCGCAGCGAGGCCGCGGCCGGCAGGCCGCGGCGGGGCAGGGCGTAGCCCACCCGCACGATGGCGACCGCAGCCGGGACCCGGGGTCCGGGATGCGCTAGAGCGGACGGCGGGCGCGTGCGCGGCATGGCGGGGCGTCGGGATGCGCGGGCGGCGCGTCAGTTCGACGGGCCGGGCTTCGCCCGAGCCCCGGGTCCCGAGTCCCGAGTCCCGGCCTCCGCAGCGCCGTTCTCCCCGAACGCCTCGTAGGCGCGCACGATCTTCGCCACCAGCGGGTGGCGCACCACGTCCTTCGAGGTGAAGAAGGTGGCGCTGATGCCGTCGACGCCGCGCAGCACCTCGAGCGCGTGGCGCAGGCCGGAGCGCACGTTGCGCGGCAGGTCGACCTGGGTGACGTCGCCGGTGATCACCGCCACCGAGCCGAAGCCGATGCGGGTCAGGAACATCTTCATCTGCTCGACGGTGGTGTTCTGCGCCTCGTCGAGGATCACGAACGAGTCGTTGAGCGTGCGGCCGCGCATGTAGGCCAGCGGCGCGATCTCGATCACGTTGCGCTCGATCAGCTTGGCCACCTTCTCGAAGCCGAGCATTTCGTACAGCGCGTCGTACAGCGGGCGCAGGTAGGGATCGACCTTCTGGCTGAGGTCGCCGGGCAGGAAGCCGAGCTTCTCGCCGGCCTCGACCGCCGGGCGCACCAGGATCAGGCGCTGCACGCGGGTGGCGGTGAGCGCCTCCACCGCGCTGGCGACGGCGAGGTAGGTCTTGCCGGTGCCGGCGGGGCCGACGCCGAAGTTGATGTCGTGGGTGGCGATCGCGTGCAGGTAGCGCGCCTGGTTGGGGCCGCGGCCCTTGATCACGCCGCGCTTGACCTTGATCGCCACCTCCTGCGCGCCCTCGGCGGCCTCGGCCTGGATGGCGTCGATGCCGGATTCGGCCAGGTAGAGGTTGATCTTCTGTCCTTCCAGCGTTTCGTGCGCGGTGGTGTCGTAGAGATCGCGCAGGACCTTGGCCGCGGCCTTGACCGCGCGTTCCTCGCCGATCACGCGGAACAGGTTGCCGCGGTTGTTGATCTCGACGCCGAGGCGCAGCTCGATCTGCCGCAGGTGCTCGTCGAACGGCCCGCACAGG
This sequence comes from Mizugakiibacter sediminis, assembly GCF_000953855.2. Lineage (GTDB taxonomy): Bacteria > Pseudomonadota > Gammaproteobacteria > Xanthomonadales > Rhodanobacteraceae > Mizugakiibacter > Mizugakiibacter sediminis. Next base: position 13,843 of record NZ_DF970144.1, on the reverse strand, counting down.
TTGGCCAGGCGCGCCATGTCCTCGGGCTCGAGCGCGAGGTCGCGCTGGGTGAGGAGGTCGCTCACGCCGCCGCCTCGCCGGCCAGGCGCACGCGGCCGCGCAGCGAATTGGACAGCGCCTCGGTGATGGTCACGTCGACGAACTGGCCGATCAGGCGCGGGTGGCCGGCGAAGTTGACGTAGCGCATGTTCTCGGTGCGCCCGGTCAGTTCGTTCGGGTCCTTCCGGCTGGGGCCTTCGACCAGCACGCGCTGCACGCTGCCGACCATCGCCTCGCTGATGCGCCGCGCGTTGGCGTTCAGCGCCTCCTGCAGGCGCGACAGCCGTTCGTGCTTGACCGCGTCCGGCGTGTCGTCGGCGAGGTTGGCGGCCGGCGTGCCGGGGCGGCGCGAGTAGATGAAGGAGAACGACTGGTCGAAGCCGACCTCGGCGACCAGCTTCATGGTCTGCTCGAAGTCGGCGTCGGTCTCGCCGGGGAAGCCGACGATGAAGTCGGTGGAGACGGAGATGTCCGGCCGCACCGCGCGCAGCTTGCGGATCTTCTGCTTGTACTCCAGCGCGGTGTAGCCGCGCTTCATCGCCGCCAGCACGCGGTCGGAGCCGGCCTGCACGGGCAGGTGCAGGTAGTTGGCCAGCTTGGGCACGTCGCGGTAGGCGGCGATCAGGCTGTCGCCGAACTCGACCGGGTGCGAGGTGGTGAAGCGGATGCGGCCGATGCCGTCGAGCTGCGCGATCGCGTGGATCAGCAGGGCGAGGTCGGCGACGCCGCCGTCGTGCATCGGCCCGCGGTAGGCGTTGACGTTCTGCCCGAGCAGGTTGACCTCGCGCACGCCCTGCTCGGCCAGCGTGGCCACCTCGGCCAGCACGTCGTCGAACGGGCGGCTGATCTCCTCGCCGCGGGTGTACGGCACCACGCAGTAGGAGCAGTACTTCGAGCAGCCCTCCATGATCGAGACGAACGCGGTCGGGCCCTCGGCGCGCGGCTCGGGCAGGCGGTCGAACTTCTCGATCTCGGGGAAGCTGATGTCGACCTGCGGGCGGCCGCTGGCGCGGCGCGCCTCGAGCATCTGCGGCAGGCGGTGCAGGGTCTGCGGGCCGAACACCAGGTCGACGAACGGCGCGCGCCGGACGATCGCCTCGCCCTCCTGGCTGGCCACGCAGCCGCCGACGCCGATCACCAGCGCCTTGTTGGCGGCCTTCAGCTGCTTCCAGCGGCCGAGCTGGCTGAACACCTTCTCCTGCGCCTTCTCGCGGATCGAGCAGGTGTTGATCAGGATGACGTCCGCCGCGGCCTCGTCGTCGGTCAGTTCGAGGCCGTGCGCCGCCTTCAGCACGTCCGCCATCTTGGCGGAGTCGTACTCGTTCATCTGGCAGCCGTGGGTCTTGATGAACAGTTTGCCGGGCATGGGAAATCGGGAATGGCGGCGAACCGCGCAGTTTACGCCGCCCCTGCGGATGCCGCCAGCGCGCGGCCGGGAACGTGAACCGGGTCGCTTGGCAGGCCGGCGGCGGCGGCGCACACTGCGCCCGCCATGCAAGCTGCCGTCCGCCAGGGGGAAAGCGGCGGCCGTCCGGGCCGGCCGTTGCCACGCCGCGCGCGCCTCGCGCGCGGGCTGCTCGGCTGCATCCTGCTGCTGGGCGGCGGCTGGCTGCCGGCGCATGCCGCCGCGCTGTACCGCTGCACCGGCCCGCAGGGCGAGACCGTGTTCGCCAGCCGTCCGGACGGCTACGGCGGATGCCGCGCCGTCGCCGAGGACGCCGGCGCCGCCGCGCCCGCGCCGACGGCGGCCGCGCCCGCCCGGCCGGGGCGCTGGCAGTACCGCGACCAGCCCGCGCCGGGAGGGGCGCGCGCGACGGCGCCCGCCGCGCCCGCGGCCGGGCAGGCCGGCGCGGCAGCGAAAACGGCGCGCGTCCTGCGCGGTTCCGTGTATCGAGTGACCCGCCCCGACGGCAGCGTCGAGTACACCAACATCGAAGCGCGCGCGCACGGCGGCACGGTCAAGGTGCTGTTCACCTACATCGCCACCTGCGCCGCCTGCGACGTGCATTCGACCATCGACTGGGCGCACACGCCGCTCAAGCTGACCGCCTACCGCGACGAGATCGCGCGCGCCGCCGCGGACTCCGGCGTCGACGCCGGCCTGCTGCGCGCGATCATCCACGCGGAATCGGCGTTCAATCCCTACGCGGTGTCGCGCAAGGGCGCGCAGGGCCTGATGCAGCTGATGCCGGGCACGGCCGGCGAGGTCGGCGTCGCCGACGCGTTCGACCCGGCGCAGAACATCCGCGGCGGCGCGCAGTACCTCGCGCAGCTGCTGCAGGCCTTCCACGGCGACGAGCGTCTGGCGGCGGCGGCCTTCAACGCCGGCGCGGCGGCGGTGCGCAAGTACGGCGACGTGCCGCCCTACGACGAGACGCAGGTCTACGTGCAGCGCGTTGCGTTGCTGGCGCGGCGCTACCGCGAGGCGCTGGGCCTGGCCGTCGCCGGCGGCAGCCCGGCGCAGCACGCGGCTTCCGCGCTGCCGTGACGCGCTTCGCTCAGCCTTCGCCCAGCGAGGAGTGGCGCGGGCGCTGCGCCAGCACCAGCGCGGCGCGGAACGGCGTGCCGTCGCGCAGGCCGGAGAGGGTCACCGCGGTGCCGGGCTTGAGCGCGGCTTCGCGGTTGCGCAGGTCGGAAGGGTCGAGGATGTCGTGCTCGTCCAGGCGCAGCAGCACGTCGCCCGGCCGCAGTCCGGCCTTGGCGGCAGGGCCGCCGATGTAGACGTCCAGCACTTCCGCGCCGCGCGGGGCCGCCGGCAGGCTGCTGTCGGCGGCGATCGGCACGCGGCCGAAGTCGGCGCCGATCCAGCCGCGCGTGACGCTGCCGTGGTCGAGGATCTGCTCCAGCACCGCGTTCGCCGTGCGCACCGGGATGGCGAAGCCGATGCCCTCGGCGCCGCTGGCGCGGCCGAGCATCGCCGTGTTGATGCCGACCAGCTCGCCGCGCGCGTTGATCAGCGCGCCGCCGGAGTTGCCGGAGTTGATCGCCGCGTCGGTCTGGATGAAGTCCTCGTAGGTCGACAGGTTGAGCTGCCGGCCGATCGCGCTGACGATGCCCATGGTCACCGTCTGGCCGATGCCGAAGGGGTTGCCGATCGCCAGCACCACGTCGCCGACGCGCGGCGGCTTCGACGCCGCCACCGCCACCGCCGGCAGGCGGCGGGCGTCGATCTTCAGCACGGCGAGGTCGGTGTCGGCATCGGTGCCGATCACGCGCGCGCGCGCCACGCGGCCGTCGTACAGCAGCACCTGGATGTCGTCGGCGCCGGCGATCACGTGGTTGTTGGTCAGCACGTAGCCGTCGGCGCTGGCGATCACGCCGGAGCCGAGGCTCTGCTCGCGGCGCTGGTAGGCGGGGCCGAGCGCGACGCCGCCGAACAGCCGGCGCAGCAGCGGGTCCGGGAACACGCGCAACTGGCGCTCGGTGACCAGCTTGTTGGCGTAGATGTTGACCACCGCGGGCGCGGCGCGGGCCACCGCGTCGGCGTAGGACACCGGACCGTCGCCGCGCTTGGCCGCCGCCGCAGGCGGCGCGGCCGCGGCTGCGCCGGCGAGACCGAAGCGGGTGCGCAGGGCGGCGCCGGCCTGCGGCCAGGCGAACGCGATCACGAACGCGGCGGCGAGGCCGACGATCGCGAAGCGGATCACGAAGCTCAGCGCGCGTGCGAGGCGGGTCATCGGAGGCTGCAGTCGCGCCGCGCGCTTGATTGTGCGCGGCTGGGGCAGTCGTTAAACTACCACGATTTTTGGGGTCCGCCCTAACCGCAGTTCCGTTGCAATTCAGCGTTCCGGAGAGCCTGATGGCGAACGAAGGTGTCAATCAGGGCCGCCGCCGTTTCCTCACGGCCACTACCGCCGTCGTCGGCGGCGTGGGGGTCGTGGCGGCGGCCGTGCCGTTCATCAAGTCGTGGGAGCCGAGCGCGCGCGCGAAATCCGCCGGCGCCCCGGTGATGGCCGACATCGGCAAGGTCGAGTCCGGCCAGATGGTCACCTTCGAGTGGCGCGGCCAGCCGGTGTGGGTGGTCAACCGCAGCAAGGAGCAGCTCGCCGCCCTGGCCAGCCAGGATCCGCGCCTGAAGGACCCGAAGAGCGACAACACCGAGCAGCAGCCGGACTACGCCAAGAACGAGTACCGCTCGATCAAGCCCGAGTGGCTGGTGCTGGTCGGCCTGTGCACGCACCTCGGCTGCGTGCCCGACTACTTCCCCGAGCTGAAGCCGGAGCCGTTCGACCCGGCCTGGAAGGGCGGCTTCTATTGCCCGTGCCACAAGTCGCGCTACGACATGGCCGGTCGCGTCTACGACGGCGTGCCCGCGCCCGCCAACCTGCGCGTGCCGCCCTACCACTTCGTCTCCGACACCCTGATCCAGATCGGTGTCGACCCGGCCAAGGGAGCAGCGTGATGGCGACCGCGCACGTGACGATCAAACCGCGCAACCGCGTGTTGGCCTGGATCGAGGAGCGCCTGCCGATCCTGTCCTTCACCGCCTCGCACACCAGCGAGTACTACGCGCCGAAGAACTTCAACGTGATGTACTACTTCGGCTCGCTGGCGCTGCTGGTGCTGGTGAACCAGATCATCACCGGCATCTTCCTGACGATGAACTACAAGCCGGACGCCGCGCTGGCCTTCGCGTCCGTCGAGTACATCATGCGCGACGTGGAGTGGGGCTGGCTGATCCGCTACATGCACTCCACCGGCGCCTCGCTGTTCTTCGTCGTGGTCTACCTGCACATGTTCCGCGGCCTGATGTACGGCTCGTACAAGAAGCCGCGCGAACTGGTCTGGCTGCTCGGCATGTTCATCTTCCTCGTGCTGATGGCCGAGGCCTTCATGGGCTACGTGCTGCCGTGGGGCAACATGTCGTTCTGGGGCGCGAAGGTGATCATCTCGCTGTTCGGCGCGGTGCCGGTGGTCGGCGACACGCTGGTGCAGTGGATCATGGGCGACTACAACCCCGCCGACGCCACCCTGAACCGCTTCTTCGCCCTGCACGTGATCGCGCTGCCGCTGGTGCTGCTGCTGCTGGTCGTGCTGCACCTCGCCGCGCTGCACGAAGTCGGCTCGAACAATCCGGACGGCGTCGAGATCAAGGAGAAGAAGGGTCCGAGCGGCAGGCCGCTGGACGGCATCCCGTTCCATCCGTACTACACGGTGAAGGATCTGTTCGGCGTCGGCATGTTCCTGCTGATCGCCGCCTTCATCATCTTCTTCGAGCCGACCGTGGGCGGCTGGTTCCTCGAGCACGACAACTTCATCCCGGCCAACAACCTGGTCACGCCGACGCACATCAAGCCGGTGTGGTACTTCACGCCGTTCTACGCGATCCTGCGCGTGATCCCCTCCAAGCTGGGCGGCGTGATCGCGATGTTCTCGGCGATCGTGCTGCTGTTCCTGGTGCCGTGGCTGGACCGCGGCAAGGTCAAGTCGGTGCGCTACCGCGGCCGCGGCTACAAGTTGGCGCTGGCGGTGTTCGCGCTGGTGTTCGTGCTGCTCGGTGCGATCGGCGCCGGCAAGACCGCCGAATGGATCCCCGAGCTGTTCGGTCCGGCGGCCGACGTCACGCTGATCGAGAACGCGTTCGGCCGCACGCTGACCGTGCTGTATTTCGGTTTCTTCATCTTCCTGTGGGCCTACACGTATTTCGGCCTGGAGAAAACCAAGCCGGTTCCGGAACGGGTGACGACGCATGACTAAGCGGGTTCTCTCCTCGATCGTGCTGGCGCTGGCCCTGCTCGCCGGCGCCGGCGTCGCGTTCGCTTCCGAGGGCGGCGAAGCGCTGCCCCCGGCCAACGCCAACGTCAAGGACACGGCCTCGCTGCAGCGCGGCGCGCGCCTGTTCTTCAACTACTGCGTCGGCTGCCATTCGCTGCGCTACCAGCGCTATTCGCGCATCGCCGAGGACCTCGGCCTGAGCGAACAGGAAGTGATGCAGAACCTCAACTTCACCGGTGCCAAGTTCGGCGACCCGGTGATCGCGTCGATGCCCGAGGCGGACGCGCAGAAGTGGTTCGGCAAGGCGCCGCCCGACCTGTCGCTGGAAGTGCGCGCCAAGGGCGCCGACTGGGTCTACAACTACCTGCGCTCGTTCTACCTCGACCCGTCGCGGCCGACCGGCTGGAACAACACCGTATTCCCCAACGCCTCCATGCCGAACCCGCTGTGGGAACTGCAGGGCGTGCAGCGCGCGGTGTTCGCGTCGGCCAAGGCCGGCGAGGAACCGACGGTCGAGAAGCTCGAGCTGGCGCAGCCGGGCCGCCTGGCGCCGGCGCAGTTCGACGCGGCCGCGCGCGACCTGACCGCGTTCCTGCAGTACGTCGCCGAGCCGGCGGCGCTGCAGCGCCATCGCATCGGCGTCTGGGTGCTGCTGTACCTGGCCGCCTTCACCTTCCTCGCCTGGCTGCTGAAGCGCGAATACTGGAAGGACGTGCACTGACCGCGAGGACGCGGCGGAGAGGGGCTCCGCCGCGCTATCCTGTCCGCGGCGACGAGGAATGGCGTGGGGAGGGGGCGGACGCGGTGCGGAAACCGCTCCCTCGTGCCGGGCAGGCCGGTGCCTCGCGTCGCGGGGGGATGGGGGGCGGGGGCATGCCTCCCGCATGGCTGAGCACAGATTCCGGTCCTTGTCAGAGTTACTCGGGGGGAGAGTCGCCATGGCGCAGAGCCCGCGTACGCGGACGGTCCTGACCCTGTTCACCGCGCGCGACAGCGTGCAATGCCACCGCGTCCGCCTGGTGCTGGCGGCCAAGGGCGTCAGTTACGAACGGGTGGCGGTGGACGAGGGCAAGCCGCCCGAGGACCTCACCGATCTCAACGCCTCCGGCACCGTGCCGACCTTGGTCGACCGCGACCTGGTGCTGTACGACACGGCGGTCATCTGCGAATACCTCGACGAGCGCTACCCGCACCCGCCGCTGATGCCCGTCGATCCGCTGTCGCGCGCGCGCCTGCGCCTGGCGATGGTGCGCATCGAACAGGAATGGCTGCCGCTGGTGGCCACCATCCACGCCGGCGGGCGTCCCGCGGACACCGCGCGCAAGCGGCTGCGCGAGGCGCTGGTCGCCTCGGTGCCGCTGTTCAAGGCGTCCAAGTTCTTCCTCAACCCGGAGATGAGCCTGGCCGACTGCCTGATCGCGCCGCTGGTATGGCGGCTGCCCGCGCTCGGCGTCGACCTCGCCCGCGAGGGCAAGCCGATCGTCGACTACGGCGAGCGCATCTTCCGCAACCCCGGCTTCGCGCGCAGCCTCACGCCCGAAGAAAAGCTGCTGCGCGAGTGATGCGCCCGTGAACGAACCGCGCATGACATCGAACCGCCCGTACCTGCTGCGGGCGATCTACGAATGGATCTGCGACAACGGACTGACGCCCTACGTGCTGGTCGACGCCACGCGCCCCGGCATCGAGGTGCCGGTGCAGTCGGTCAAGGACGGCAAGGTGGTGCTGAACCTGGCGCCGCGCGCGGTCAGCCGGCTCGATCTCGGCAAGGAGCGGGTCAGCTTCCTGGCGCGGTTCTCCGGCGTCAGCCACGCGGTCAGCTTTCCGGTGAGCGCGGTGGTGGCGATCTACGCGCAGGAGAACGGGCAGGGCATGATGTTCCCGGCGGAAGAGGGCACGCCCGGCGCGGCGCCGGGCCCCGAGCCCGAACCGCCCGCCCCGCCGCCGAAGGGCGCGCCGAAGCTGCGCGTGATCAAGTGACGCCGGCCGCGACCGGCAGGCTGAATCCGCTCAGCTGGCCGCGGCGCAGACGCACCATGGCGCCATGGCGATCCTGGCCGTCCAGGCTGACCTCGAAGCGGTAGTGCCGCTCCAGCGCCAGCCCGCCGCCGTCGCGCACCAGGCGCAGGCGCCCCAGCGCCACGCTCTGGTCCAGGAATTGCAGGCCGGCCTGGGCACACAGCTGGCGGGCGCAGGCGATCGCGCTCTCGCGCGCGGCGAGCTGCTCGCGCCAGAGCAGGGCGAACGCGCCGAGCAGGCACAGGGCGATCAGGGATCCGGGCATGCGCGCACTCCGTGACGACGCCGCAAATGTGGGGATGCACGGCGCCGGGACAAGCGTGAGGGCGGTCGCAAAACGCCCGCTCCCATGCCGCCTCCGCGGCGGGTTTGATTACCATCATCGCGAGAGACCGCCGTCCACGGCGGCGATGCAAAGGGGGCAAGGGACATGAGGCTGGTCTTTCCGAACGGCGAGCATCCGCCGCTGCGGCTTGGCGAGGGCGTCAGCGTGATCGGCACGGCATCGGACTGCCAGGTCGTGCTGGCGGCGGCCGGCGTCGGGCTGCATCACTGCGAGATCGAACTGCGCGGCAACCAGGCGACGGTGCGCGCGCGCGATCCGTCGGCGGTCACCGTGCTCAACGGCTGGCAGCTTTCCGGCGAGGCGCCGCTGAAGCCGGGCGACCTGCTGCTGTTCGCGCGCGTGGGCTGCCAGGTGATGGCCGACGAGCGCAGCCCCGCGGCCGCGCACGCGCCGCCGGCGGCGCCCGCCGCCCACGGCGACGACGACGGTCGCACGCGCGTGCGCACGGCGCTGCCGCGCTTCGTGCTGCGCGGCGTTTCCGGCCCCACCTTCGGGCGCACCTTCGCGATCGGCGCCAGCTCGACGATCGGCCGGCAGAACGATTGCGACATCTGCATCCCGGCCGAGGAGATCTCGCGCCACCATGCGCGCCTGCGCGCCGGCACCGACGGCGTCACCGTCGAGGATCTCGGTTCGGCCAACGGCACCTATGTCAACGGCCGCCGCGTGACGCAGGCGACCCTGCGCCCCGGCGACGAGCTCGCGCTGGACACGGTGCGCTTCATGCTGCTGGCGCCGGGCCACGAGAGCGCGGCGAAGCCGCAGCCGGCCGCCGCGCCGGCGCCGGCGGCCTCGCGCGGCACCGGCTGGCTGCGCGGCCTGGTGGCGGTGCTGGCCGTGGCTCTGCTGCTGTTCGCCGCGCGCGCGCTGGGCTGGCTGTGAAAGGCGCGAACGGCGCAGCGGCTCAGGCCGGCGCGCCGATGCGCATCGACAGGTCGACCGCGCGCACGTGCTTGGTCAGCGCGCCGATCGAGATGTAGTCGACGCCGCACTCGGCGATCGCGCGCACGCGCTCGAGGTCGATGCCGCCCGACACCTCCAGCGGCACGCGTCCGCCGGCGCGTGCCACCGCGGCGCGCAGCATCTCCGGGGTGAAATCGTCGAGCATCACGCGGTCGACGCCGGCGGCCAGCGCTTCGTCCAGCTCTTCCAGCGACTCCACCTCCACCTCGAGCAGCAGGCGCGGGTGCGCGGCGCGCGCGGCGCGCACCGCGGCGCCGAGCCCGCCGGCGGCGGCGATGTGGTTTTCCTTGATCAGGATGGCGTCGAACAGGCCGATGCGGTGGTTGCTGGCCCCGCCGCAGCGCACCGCGTACTTCTGCGCGAGGCGCAGGCCGGGCAGGGTCTTGCGCGTGTCGAGGATGGTCGCGCGGGTGCCGGCCACCGCGGCGACGTAGCGCGCCGTGGCCGTCGCCGTGCCGGACAGCGTCTGCAGGAAGTTCAGAGCGCAGCGCTCGCCGCCGACCAGCGCGCGCGCGCGGCCGACGAGTTCGCACAGCGTCGCGCCGGCCTCGACGCGGTCGCCGTCGGCGCAGCGCCAGTCGATGCGCACGTCCGGATCGAGCGCGCGGAAGCAGGCTTCCGCCCAGGGGATGCCGGCGATCACCGCGTCCTCGCGGCAGACGATGCGCGCCGCGGCGCGTGCGCCGGGCGGCAGCAGGTCGGCGGTGGCGTCGCCGCTGCCGATGTCCTCGGCCAACGCGCGGCGGACGTCTTCGCGGATGCTCTCGGCCGCGGGCGGCGCGATGCGCGCGCTCATGCGCCGCTGGGCGCCTGGCGCTCGGCCTGGGCCTGGCGCAGGCGCTCGACGATCGCGTCCAGCGCGCGGTCGAACAGCGGCACTTCCTCGAGCACGACCGCGGTGCCGGCCTCGATCTCGGCGGCGATCTGCTGCGCGGTCTTGTCGGCGACCTTGAGGCCGCGGCGGTTGACGAACAGGTAGCGGCCGCTGATCGGGCTGATCCACGACAGCTTGGCGCGCTCGCGCACGCCCTGCTCGTCGGTCAGCTCCAGCCAGGTGCCGACCTTGAGTTCGCGCGCGGCCCGCAGCGCGGGCGCGTCGCCGCGCGGTTCGGCCAGTTCGGTGGTGTCTTCCTCGATCGCGGTGATCGGTTCCACGCTGTCCGGAATCGGCACCGCCTGCGCCTGGGCGGCGCCGGCGTCGGGCGCGTCGCCCTCGGCGGCCAGGCCGAGCTGGCGCCGGTAGAACGCGCTCAGTTCGGCCATCAGGCGCTTGACGTCGTTCTCGTGGAAGGCGACGGTGGCGAGGCCGTGGCGCAACGCCTTCTCGATCTGCGGCAGCAGGGCGCGCAACCGGTTGCGCGCTTCCTCGTCGGGCATCGGTGCGGCGCTGGCGACGAAATCGTCGACGAACTGCAACGCGCTGCGGAATTCCTGCGAGCCTTCGCCCTGGCGCAGCAGCGTCAGCACGAGGTAGTTGGCCCACGGCCGCGTCAGCACGCCGTGGATCAGCGCCGGCAGGTCGCGGCCCTCGATGCGCGAGAGGATCTCGCGCGCGGCGCGCCGGCGCGCCTCCTGCAGCTTCTCGCGGCCGCGCGTCGCCTCGGCGGCGCGCTGCTCGGCGAGCTCGGCGCGGCGACGGTGCGCTTCGTTGAAGGTCTGGAAGTCGGCCAGCAGACGCGGAAAGATGTCGAGGTCGTCGTCGAAGTCGCGCAGCAGCGCCTCGACGGTGCTGCGCACCTTGTCGAGCAGGCGGTGGTCGCGGTCGGACTCCTCCGACCAGCCCTTCGCCGCATCGGCGAGCGCGTCCAGCAGGCGCCGCGCCGGATGCGTCTTGTGTGCGAACAGCTTGCGGTCGAGGATCGCCACCTTGAGGTAGGGGATCTGCAGGCGCGCCAGCAGCACCTGCATCTGCGCCGGCAGGTTGCGGTCCTGCAGGATGTACTCGAACAGCATGCCGACCAGGTCGATGGTGTCCTCGTCGGCGCCGGAGACGCGCGCCTTGGCCTCGCCCGACAACTGGGCGATCTGGCCCATCAACTGGTCTTTCAGATGCTGCACCGCGGACAGTTCGGACTGGTAGGCCTCGGCGGGCAGGTTCGCCGGCAGCGGCAGCGTGGCGGTCTGCGATTGCAGCAAGGTCAGCGCGCCCAGCAGCTCGGCGGGGCTGAGCGAGGCCGCGCCGCCGTAGGACTGCGCCGCGCCGCCGCGCACCATGCCGCGCCGCGCGGCGAGCAGGGCGGTGACGGTCTGGAACAGCTCGGCCTGCAGGTCGGCGGACTCCTGCAGGTAGGCCTCGCCGCCGGCGGCGTGCGCCGCACCGGCCGCCGCCTCCGGCTGGCCGGCCGCCGGCATGCCGGGGCGATGCTGCACGCCGTGGCGCAACTGCGGCAGCACTCCGCTGCGCACCAGCTCGGCGTTGACCTCGTCGTACAGGGCGTCGAGGCCGCCCATCACGTAGCGGTCGAACAGTTTGTAGATGATCAGCTTGACGCGCACCTCGACCGCCAGCTCGCGCATCGCGCCGCGCAGCGCCTGGCCCAGCATGGCCGGGCCGATCGGGTTGGTCGCGTCCTCGACCTTGTTGCCGCCGCTGATGACCGACAGGCGCTGGTTCACCGCGAACAGCGCGCGCGCGAGGCGGCTCTCCGCCTTGCCGACCATGCTGGTGATCGCCAGCGACTCCTCCAGCTCGCTGTCGTCGACCAGGCTCAGCTCGGCCGCCGCGGTGCCGCTGCTCGGCGTGTCCGCCGGGCGCGGCGCGCGGCTGCGGCCAGTGGCGAAGTCGCCGATGCCGCGGGTGACCTGCTCGACGAACAGCCGCTCGACCAGCGGCCGTTTCTTGCGCACCTCGCGCATGCCGTCGAAGTACTGGGTCTGCGCCGCGTTGTTCTCGGCCTTCTCGGCCAGGTCGAACAGGGCGTCGTCGACGTTGTCGAACAGCGTGCCGACCAGGGCCTGCAGGCGCTTCAGCGCGATGCCGCGCACGCTCAGCAACAGGTCGCCCAGCCGTTCGTTGCGCGGATCCTGGCGCTGGCCGAGGTCGACGACCTTGCTGCCGCTGGTGGGGTCTTGGGCGCTGCTCATGGGACAACCGTGGCGGCCCGGGGGCGCCGGCACCTCAAACGTACGACGAGGGATTGTAACCGAACGTGACCCTGATCACGTCGGCGGTCAGTGCGGGAAGCCGTTCAGCTGGGTGGTGCCGATCCCTTCCTCGGCCAGCATGACCGGGATGTCGTCCTCGATGCGGTAGATCACCTTGCCGTCGGTGGTGATCAGCCCGGCGCTGAGCGGCGTGGGCACGCGGACGCCGGCCACCGTGTCCACCGAGCCGGCGGCGATGGCCCGGTTCAGGGCCTCCAGCTCGGCGTGGTTCAGCGGCCGCAGCGGCGTCTTCGACACCGGGCAGCAGAGGATGTCCAGCAGACGCTTGTCCATCGGGTTTCCTGGGCGGGCCTTCCCGCGCGACGCCAAGCCCGTAAAATAGCGTTTTTTGGGCAGGCCGGCCATGAACGCAACGCAAGCGGCGCCTCGCGTCGGGGTGGTGATGGGATCGCGCTCCGACTGGGAAACGATGGAGCACGCCGCGCAGACGCTGCAGCAGCTCGGCGTCGCGCACGAGGTGCGCGTCGTCTCCGCGCACCGCACGCCCGACCTGCTGTTCCGCTACGCCGAGGAGGCGTTGGGCCGCGGCCTCGAGGTGATCATCGCCGGCGCCGGCGGCGCCGCGCACCTGCCCGGCATGCTGGCGGCGAAGACGCGCCTGCCGGTGCTGGGCGTGCCGGTGCAGTCGAAGGCGTTGAACGGCATGGATTCCCTGCTGTCGATCGCGCAGATGCCCGCCGGCGTGCCGGTCGGCACGCTGGCGATCGGCCGCGCCGGCGCGGTCAACGCCGCGCTGCTGGCCGCGTCCATCGTCGCCTTGCGCGAGCCGGCGGTGGCCGCCGCGCTGGAGGCGTACCGCGCCGCACAGACGCGCGAGGTGCTCGCGCGTTCGGACCCGCGCGCATGAGCCGCGTGCAACCGACCCTCGGCGTGCTGGGAGGCGGCCAGCTGGCGCGCATGCTCGCGCTGGCCGGCGCGCCGCTGGGCGTGCGCTTCCTGGTCGTCGACAGCGCCGAAGACGCCTGCGCCGGCCAGGTCGCGCCGCTGCTGCGCGCCGACTGGCGCGACTTCGCCGCGCTGGAAGACTTCGCCCGCCGCATCGACGTCGCCACCTTCGATTTCGAGAACGTGCCGGCCGAGACCGCGCACTGGCTGGTCGAGCACACCCGCGTCTTCCCCAACCCGCGCGCGCTGGCGACGGCGCAGGACCGCCTGGCCGAGAAGACGCTGTTCAACGCGATCGGCCTCGCCACGCCGGCGTTCGCGGCCGTCGACACGCGCGCCGACCTCGAGCGCGCCGTCGCCGCGATCGGCCTGCCGGCCATCCTGAAGACGCGCCGTCTCGGCTACGACGGCAAGGGCCAGTTCCGGCTGAAGACGCCGGCGGATCTCGACGCTGCCTGGGAGGCGCTGGGCGCGCACGCCCACGGCCTGATCCTGGAGGCGTTCGTGCCATTCGAGCGCGAGGTCTCGGTGATCGCCGTGCGCGGCCGCGACGGCGACTTCCGCACCTGGCCGCTGACGCAGAACTGGCACGCCGACGGCATCCTCTCGATGAGCCTGGCGCCGGCGCCGCAAGCCGGGGCGCTGGCGGCCGCGGCGTTCGCGCACGCGCGCGCGCTGGCCGAGCGGCTCGACTACGTCGGCGTGTTCGCG
>NZ_DF970143.1:2500-5385 GCF_000953855.2 Mizugakiibacter sediminis | reverse complement strand
CAAATGAAAACCCCGCCACGCGGGCGGGGTTGGGGATGGGTCCCTGGCGGTGACCTACTCTTGCATGGCTTGAGCCACACTACCATCGGCGCATGCGCGTTTCACTGCCGAGTTCGGGATGGGATCGGGTGGTTCCACGCCGCTATGGCCGCCAGGGAAGGGGTGCGAGTCGCGCGTACGCGCGGTCTCGGCATAGGGCTTGGGATGTGACAGTGTCCGGTTGCTGACGGACGTGCGTTGAGCACGAAGCGTCTTGGGGTTATATGGTCAAGCCGCACGGAGCATTAGTACGCGTTAGCTCAACGCATTGCTGCGCTTCCACACCGCGCCTATCAACCACGTGGTCTACATGGTTCCTTCAGGGGCCTTGTGGCCCGGGAGATCTCATCTTGGGGCGTGCTTCCCGCTTAGATGCTTTCAGCGGTTATCACTTCCGTACTTAGCTACCCGGCAGTGCCATTGGCATGACAACCGGAACACCAGAGGTACGTCCACTCCGGTCCTCTCGTACTAGGAGCAGCCCCCCTCAAATCTCCAGCGCCCACGACAGATAGGGACCGAACTGTCTCACGACGTTCTGAACCCAGCTCGCGTACCACTTTAAATGGCGAACAGCCATACCCTTGGGACCGACTACAGCCCCAGGATGTGATGAGCCGACATCGAGGTGCCAAACACCGCCGTCGATATGAACTCTTGGGCGGTATCAGCCTGTTATCCCCGGAGTACCTTTTATCCGTTGAGCGATGGCCCTTCCATACAGAACCACCGGATCACTAGGACCTGCTTTCGCACCTGCTTGATCCGTCGATCTCGCAGTCAAGCGCGCTTATGCCCTTGCACACATTGCACGATGTCCGACCGTGCTGAGCGCACCTTCGTGCTCCTCCGTTACTCTTTGGGAGGAGACCGCCCCAGTCAAACTACCCACCACACACGGTCCCTGACCCGGATCACGGGCCGAGGTTAGAACGTCAAGCACATCAGGGTGGTATTTCAACGATGGCTCCATCCGAACTGGCGTCCGGACTTCAAAGCCTCCCACCTATGCTACACAGACGAACTCAACGTTCAGTGTGAAGCTGTAGTAAAGGTTCACGGGGTCTTTCCGTCTTGCCGCGGGAACGCTGCATCTTCACAGCGATTTCAATTTCACTGAGTCTCGGGTGGAGACAGCGCCGCTGTCGTTACGCCATTCGTGCAGGTCGGAACTTACCCGACAAGGAATTTCGCTACCTTAGGACCGTTATAGTTACGGCCGCCGTTTACCGGGGCTTCGATCAGGAGCTTCGCTTGCGCTGACCCCATCAATTAACCTTCCGGCACCGGGCAGGCGTCACACCCTATACGTCCACTTTCGTGTTTGCAGAGTGCTGTGTTTTTGATAAACAGTCGCAGCGGCCTGGTTACTGCGACCCGCCGGTGCTCAGCAACGCGTGTTGCCACACCCGCGGGCGTACCTTCTCCCGAAGTTACGGTACTATTTTGCCTAGTTCCTTCACCCGAGTTCTCTCAAGCGCCTTGGGATTCTCACCCTGCCTACCTGTGTCGGATTGCGGTACGGTCCCACCGTAGCTGAAGCTTAGGGGCTTTTCCTGGAAGCGTGGTATCGGTCACTTCGCCCTGAAAGGGCTCGTCTCGGTGCTCGGCGTAAGTGATTCCGGATTTGCCTGGAATCACCGCCTACCGCCTTTCTCCGGGGCAACCAACGCCCGGTAGACCTAACCTTCTCCGTCCCCCCATCGCACTACGGTGAGGTGCTGGAATATTAACCAGCTTCCCATCGACTACGCATTTCTGCCTCGCCTTAGGGGCCGACTCACCCTGCGCCGATGAACGTTGCGCGAGGAAACCTTGGGCTTTCGGCGAGCGGGCTTTTCACCCGCTTTATCGTTACTCATGTCAGCATTCGCACTTCCGATACCTCCAGCGGACCTTACGATCCGCCTTCACAGGCGTACGGAACGCTCCTCTACCGCGCACACGAAGTGTGCACCCCGAGCTTCGGTACATCGCTTAGCCCCGTTAAATCTTCCGCGCAGGCCGACTCGACCAGTGAGCTATTACGCTTTCTTTAAAGGATGGCTGCTTCTAAGCCAACCTCCTGGCTGTCTAAGCCTTCCCACATCGTTTTCCACTGAGCGATGATTTGGGGACCTTAGCTGCGGGTCTGGGTTGTTGCCCTTTTCACGACGGACGTTAGCACCCGCCGTGTGTCTCCCATGCAGTCTGTCCTGGTATTCGGAGTTTGCCATGGTTTGGTAAGTCGCAATGACCCCCTAGCCATAACAGTGCTCTACCCCCAGGAAGATTCACATGAGGCGCTACCTAAATAGCTTTCGAGGAGAACCAGCTATCTCCGAGTTTGTTTAGCCTTTCACTCCTAGCCACAACTCATCCCCTACCTTTTCAACGGGAGTGGGTTCGGGCCTCCAGTGCGTGTTACCGCACCTTCACCCTGGTCATGGCTAGATCACTCGGTTTCGGGTCTACTACCTGCGACTGTGCGCCCTGTTCGGACTCGGTTTCCCTTCGCCTCCCCTATACGGTTAAGCTTGCCACAGACAGTAAGTCGCTGACCCATTATACAAAAGGTACGCAGTCACCCCTTGCGGGGCTTCCACTGCTTGTACGCATACGGTTTCAGGTTCTATTTCACTCCCCTCTCCGGGGTTCTTTTCGCCTTTCCCTCACGGTACTGGTTCGTATCGGTCGGTCAGGAGTATTTAGCCTTGGAGGATGGTCCCCCCATGTTCAGACAGGGTTTCACGTGCCCCGCCTTACTCAATTTCACCCACGATGCCCTTTCGCCTACCGGGCTATCACCGTCTATGGCCGGCCTTTCCAGACCGTTCGACTAGAACATCGTGCGCTTAAGGGCTAAT
>NZ_DF970142.1 GCF_000953855.2 Mizugakiibacter sediminis | reverse complement strand
CGGGCGCCGCACGGGTGGTCGGTGCGGCGCTGCGCGTCGGCGTCGCGGCGACGGCGCGGCCGGGCGCGGTGACCGGATCGAGCAGCACGGTGTACTCGCGCAGCAGCCGGCCCTTGGCCCAGTTCACCTGGATCAGGAAGTCGAGGTAGGGGTCGCGCACCGCGTCCTTGCTGGTCACGCGGATCACCGTGCGGCCCTCTGCGTCGGTGCCCACGGCGAAGTCGATCGGCACGTTGAGGCTGCCGCGGCTCAAGCCGATGCGGCTGAAGTCTTCCTCGGACGCCAGCCCCACCTGCAGTCCGGCGGCTTCCGCCGGACTGTCCACGATCACCGGGATCTCGGCGACCAGGGGCTGGTTCAGCGCGGACTTCACCTGGATCTGCCCGAGGCCGAGGGCCAGGGCCTGCGTGCTGCCCAGAGCCAAGGCGAACGCGATCGCCGTCGGCAGCTTGTATGAGCGCTTCATGGTTCTGGCCCCCCAAAGGCCTCTGCAGCCGCCGCGGCCGTCATCAAAACTCGACGCCACCTCACGACGGTGTCGCAACTTTAGTTCACAAAAAGGTTTTTACCAAGAGTTCGGCCACCTGAACAGCGTTCAGGGCGGCGCCCTTGCGGATATTGTCGGCCACGACCCAAAGATCGAGGCCGCGCGGGTGGGAAAGGTCCTCGCGGATGCGGCCCACGTAGACCGGGTCCTTGCCGGCGGCGTGCGAGACGGGCGTCGGGTAGCCGCCCGGCCTGCGCTCGTCCACCACGACCACGCCCGGCGCCTTTTCTAGCAGCGCGCGCGCCTGCTCCGCCGTGATCCTGTCGCGGGTTTCGATATGCACGGCCTCGGCGTGGCCGTAGAACACCGGCACGCGCACCGCGGTCGGGTTCACGCGGATCGCCTCGTCCTCGAGGATCTTGCGCGTCTCCCACACCATCTTCATCTCTTCGCGCGTGTAGCCGTTGTCCTGGAAGTCGTCGATCTGCGGGATCAGATTGAAGGCGATCTGCGTCTGGAACTTCGCCGGCTTGGCCTCCTGGAAATTAAGCAGCGCGGCGGTCTGGCGGCCGAGCTCCTCCAGCCCGGAGCGCCCGGCGCCCGACACCGACTGGTAGGTGGCGACGTTGATGCGCTCGATGCCGACGGCGCGGTGGATCGGCGCCAGCGCCACCAGCATCTGCATGGTCGAGCAGTTGGGGTTGGCGATGATGCCGCGGTGCACGTGGTGCGCGATCGCGTGCGGATTGACCTCGCTGACCACCAGCGGCACATCGTCCTGGTAGCGGAATTCGGAAGTGTTGTCGATCACCACCGCACCGGCCGCGGCCGCGCGCGGCGCGTGCTCGCGGCTGACCTTGCCGCCGGCGGAGAAGAAGGCGATGTCGACGCCGGCGAAGTCGTACTCCGCCAGGTTGCGCACGGTGACGCGCTTGCTGCCGAACTCCACCTGCTCGCCGGCGGAACGCTCGCTGGCCAGCGGCACCAGTTCGCTCACCGGGAACTTGCGCTCGGCCAGGATCGACAGCAGGGCTTCGCCCACGGCGCCGGTGGCGCCGACCATCGCTACCTTGTAGTTCGTCTTCTTGGTCATGGCGGGAAATCTACCGGGTTATCCTTGACGCGGATGGACGCGGATACAGCCGATCCGCGTCCAAAATCCTCTCGCCCCGCAGGCGCAGGCAGCATCACGGAATGCGCGGCGCGACGGGACCGACGTCGCCGCACTGCGCGCGGTGGCGCAGCGCCTGGTCCATCAGCACCAGCGCCACCATCGCCTCGGCGATCGGCGTGGCGCGGATGCCGACGCAGGGGTCGTGGCGGCCCTTCGTCGCCACTTCCACCGGCTCGCCGCGCAGGTTCACGCTGCGGCCCGGCCTGAGGATGCTGGAGGTCGGCTTCAGCGCGATCGAGGCGACGATCGGCTGGCCGGTGGAGATGCCGCCGAGGATGCCGCCGGCGTGGTTGGAGAGGAAGCCGTCCGGCGCGATCTCGTCGCGGTGCGTGCTGCCGCGTTGCGCGACCGCGGCGAAACCGGCGCCGATCTCGACGCCTTTGACCGCGTTGATGCCCATCAGCGCCGCGGCCAGTTCCGCATCCAGCTTGCCGTACACCGGCTCGCCCCAGCCGGGCGGCACGCCCTCGGCGACCACGGTGACGCGCGCGCCGACCGAGTCGCCGGCCTTGCGCAGCGCGTCCATGTAGGCCTCGAGCTCCGGCACCATCGCCGCGTCCGGCCAGAAGAACGGATTCGCCTCGACGGCGCCCGGGTCGAAGGCGCGCGGCACCAGCTCGCCGAGTTGCGCCAGATGGCCGCGCACGCGCACGCCGTGGCGCTCGGCCAGCCATTTCTTCGCGATGACCGCCGCGGCCACGCGCATCGTCGTCTCGCGCGCCGAGCTGCGGCCGCCGCCGCGCGGATCGCGGATGCCGTACTTCTGCCAGTAGGTGTAGTCGGCGTGGCCGGGGCGGAAGGTGTCGGCCAGCTCGGCGTAGTCCTTCGGGCGCGCGTCGACGTTGCGGATCAGCAGCGCGATCGGCGTGCCGGTGCTGCGCCCCTCGTACACGCCGGAGAGGATCTCCACTTCGTCCGCCTCGCGCCGCTGCGAGGTGTGGCGCGAGCGGCCGGTGGCGCGGCGCGCCAGGTCGGCGGCGAAATCCTCCGCCGCCAGCGCCAGCCCCGGCGGGCAGCCGTCGACCACGCAGCCGATCGCCGGGCCGTGGCTCTCGCCGAAGGTGGTGACGGTGAACAGCTTGCCGAAGGAGTTGCTGGACACGGAGGTCGGGCGGCTGGCGTCGGTGGGCGGTGATCAGGGAGCGGAAGCCGCGCGCAGCGTAGCAATTCCGCCGGCGGATGCCATCATCGCCGCCGCGCCCGCGCGGCGGCGCGGATCGCCTTCGCGTGCTCGACCAGGTCGCGGCGCTCCAGCGCGAACACGCCCATCGGCCCGACCTTGAACTCGATCCACACGAACGGCACCTCCGGCAGCAGCTCGACCAGGGCGCGCTCGCTCTCGCCCACCTCGACGATCAGCAGGCCGTCCTCGGTGAGGTGGTCGGCCGCCTCGTCGAGGATGCGCAGCGCGATGTCCAGGCCGTCGTCGCCCGCGGTCAAGCCTAGCCGCGGCTCGTGGCCGTATTCGGGCGGCATGGCGGCGTATTCCTGCTCGGTGACGTAGGGCGGATTGGACACGATCAGGTCGTAGCGCTCGCCGGCCAGCGCGGCGAACAGGTCCGAGCGCAGCGCGCGCACGCGGTCGCCGACATGCTGGAAGGCGATGTTTTCGCGCGCCAGCGCCAGCGCCTCCTCGCTGACGTCGGCCAGGTCGACCCGCCAGTCGGGGTTGCGCTCGGCCATGGCGATGCCGATGCAGCCGGAGCCGGTGCACAGGTCCAGCGCGCGCTCGACGCGGCGGCCGTCCAGCCACGGCGTGAAACCGCTCTCGATCAGCTCGGCGATCGGCGAGCGCGGCACCAGCGCGCGCGGATCGCTCTTGAACTTGAGCCCGGCGAACCAGGCCTCGCCGACCAGGTAGGCCACCGGCGTGCGCTCGGCGATGCGGCGCTCGATCAGCGCCAGCACGCGTTCGCGCTCGGCCGCGGTCAGGCGGCCCTGGCCGTAGGCGGGCGGCAGGTCCGGCGGCAGGTGCAGCGTCGCCAGCACCAGGTGCGCCGCCTCGTCGATGGCGTTGTCGTGGCTGTGGCCGAAAGTCAGGCCGGCCGCGGCGAAGCGGCTGGCGGCGTAGCGGATGAAGTCGACGATGCTGGCGAGTTCGGCGGTCACGGCGCGGCGCTGCGGCAAAGGGCCGTCCAGTATAGCGGCGCGTGCCGCTTATAATCGCCGGATGACCGCCTCCCGCACCCGCACCCGCGGCCGCGCGCCGCTCGCCGCTCTCATCGTCGTCGCCGCCTTTGCCGCCGCCCTCGGCCTGTGGCTGGGCGCGCGCCATTTCGCCGCGCCGACGCCGCCCCCGCTGACCGCCGCCGTGCTCTACCCCGCACCGCGCGCGCTGCCCGACTTCAAGCTCGTCCGTGCCGACGGCGCCGCGTTGACCAAGGCCGACTGGAGCGGGCGCTACACGGTGGTGTTCTTCGGTTACACCAGTTGCCCCGACGTCTGCCCGACCACGCTGCAGACCTTCAAGCAGGCTTGGGAACTGCTGAAGCGGAAGGGCCTCGCCGACCGCGTGCGCATCGACTTCGTCTCGGTCGACCCGCAGCGCGACACGCCGCAGCGGCTCGGCGACTACGTGCACTACTTCAGTCCGGACTTCGTCGCCGCCACCGGCAACGACGAGGAGCTGACCAAACTGACCCGCGCGCTGGGCCTGGTCTACGCGCGCGAGCCGGACGGCCGCGGCGGCTACAGCGTGGACCACAGCGCCTCGGCGGTGATCATCGACCCGCAGGGCCGCGAGCTCGGCCTGTTCCGCCCGCCGCTGGCGGCGGAGAGCCTGGCCGACGACCTCGAGCGTCTGCTCGGCTGGAAGGGCTGACATGCCGATCCGGCTGTGGCTGCAGTACGCGCTGCCGCATCGCGCGCTGTCGCGGATCGTGCATTGGGCGACGCGCTGGACGTGGCGACCGTGGAAGGACTTCCTGATCGGCGCCGTGGTCCGGCGCTTCGCGGTCGACATGACCGAGGCGGCCGAACCCTCGCCGCGCGCCTACCCGCACTTCAACGCCTTCTTCACCCGCGCGCTCAAACCCGGCGCGCGCCGGCCGGACGCCGATCCCGCCGCCCTGCTCTGCCCGGCCGACGGCCGCATCAGCCAGGCCGGGCGCATCGAGGCGGGGCGCATCTTCCAGGCCAAGGGCCGCAGCTACACCGCCGCCGAGCTGCTGGCCGACGACGAGGCCGCCGCGCCTTATCGCGACGGCCACTTCGTCACCGTCTACCTTTCGCCGCGCGACTACCACCGCGTGCACATGCCGCTGGCCGGCGAACTGCAGGAAACCGTGCACGTGCCCGGACGCCTGTTCAGCGTGGCGCCGTTCGCCGTCGAGGGCGTGCCGCGGCTGTTCGCGCGCAACGAGCGGCTGGTCTGCCACTTCCGCGGCGAGCGCGGCCCGTTCGCGGTGGTGATGGTCGGCGCGCTGCTGGTCTCCGGCGTGGCGACGGTGTGGGGCGGGGCCGAGATCCCGCCCTACGCCTCGCGCATCGTGCGCCGCGACTGGCGCGGCCGCGGCGTGCGCCTCGAGCGCTTCGCCGAGATGGCGCGCTTCGAAATGGGCTCGACGGTGATCGTGCTGCTGCCGGCCGGCGCCGGCAGCCTGGACACGGACCTGCGCCCCGACCAGCCGGTGCGGGTCGGCGGGCGCCTGGGCCGGGTCTGAGCCCCCTTTCCCAGGCCCTGCGTTTGCCCCAGAATGTGACGCGGTTCGTCAATTTGTGACGTTCCGCGCGTAGGAATCCGCGTTCCTGGCGCTATGCTTTCGTCGCCGCCACCGAGGGGGCGGACCCTGTGTCCGAAACGGTCGTCCGAGGAAAGGTCATGCGCTTTCTCACTCGCATCATCGCGATGAGCCGTGCCGTGCGGCTCGGCCGCCAGTTCCGCGACATCGATCGCGCCATCGGCGATCTGTCGGTGCCGGCGCGCAAGCAGCTGGCGCTGCTGGCCATGAAGGAATTCGCCTGCGCGGCGAAGAGCGAATTCCCGCACCTGTACGGCACGCCGCCGGACCAGCGCTACCTGCCGTGGGGCGCCGGCACCGACATCGGTTTCGAGCGCGCGCGCTCGGAAAACCTGCAGGTGCGCCTGCGCGGCGCGGCGATGTGGCTGGCGGTGGCCTACCACGAGACCAAGGACTCGCCCTACGCCGAATTGCAGTCGCTGCACCGCCAGTTGCTGCGCGTGCTGCGCACGCTGAAGGAAACCGCGGCCGGCAGCGGCGATGCCGCGATGGCGGAATGGGCCGCGCGCGAAGCGGCGGCCTGATTCGCCCGCATCCGCAGCGCGAACGACGCCCGGGATCTCCCGGGCGTTCGTTTTTCCGCCGATCTCAGTTGCGCGCGCACTGCGGCAGGTGCAGCGCCTGCCCAGGGTGCAGGGCGTAATGCGGGGCGCGCAGCCGGTTGAGCTCGGCCAGCGCCTGCACGTTGGAGCAGCCCAGCTTGCGCACGATGCTGCTCAACGTGTCGCCGCGCCGCACGACGTAGGTGCGCGGCCGCTGCGTCTCCGGCGGCGGCGCCGGCAGCGCCGCCTCGTGCAGGTCGGCCGCCAGCGTCTGCCAGGGCCCGGCGGCGCAGGATTGCCGGTAGGCGGCCTCCAGCACCTTCGGCACCTGCAGCCGCGTGCCGGCCGGCTGCTCCACCTGCGGATTCAGCGCCGGGTTGAGGTTGCGCAGCGTGCGGAACCAGCCGTCGCGCATGCCGCCGGCCTGGCCGAGGCACACGGTCAGCTCGGCCAGCGAGGCCGGCTGCGCCAGCTCGATCTGGCCGGGCTCGCCGTCGACCTTGGGGAATTCGAGGTTGTAGCGCTCCGGGTGCAGGAACAGCCATGCGGCGGCCAGCACCATCGGCACGTACTCGCGCGTTTCCGGCGACAGGGTGAAATAGATCTTCGGGTCCCAGAAGCTGGCGTCGGGGTTGGCCGCGGCCACGCGCCGCATGCGCCCCTCGCCGCCGTTGTAGGCGGCCAGCACGAACTCGAGATTGTCGTTCAGCGCCTTGAGCTGCTCGTCGATATAGGCCGCGTTGGCGCGCGCGGCGAGGGCCGGGTCGAAGCGCTCGTCGAAGCCGTTGACGGTCGCCAGGCCGAAGCGCAGGCCGGTGGCGTACATGAACTGCAGCGGCCCGGCGGCGCCGGAGCGCGACATCGCGTGCACCTTGCCGCCGGACTCCTTGGCGAGGATGCCGAACAGCAGCGCCTCCGGCAGGTCGGCCTTGCGGTATTCCGGCCACATGCGGTAGCGCAGGTACTGGTAGTTGACCCAGGCGTCCATCAGGTTGGGGCGCATCTGCGTCAGCCACTCTTCCAGCGCCGCCTTCACCGGACCGTTCATCGCGATCAGGTCGGACAGCTTGTGCCCGCGCAACAGGGTCACCGTGCGCTGCGCCTGCGGCATCGCCTGCAGCACCGGCGACTGCTCGCCGGCGGTGTCCTCGTCGGACTGCGTGTCGGGCAGGGTCTGCTCGGCCGGCTCGCCGGCCAGCTCGCCGCCGTCCTTCAGCCGCAACAGGCGATCGAAAGTGGAGAAGAAGCGCTGCGCCTCGCAGCCCGCCGTGGCGCCGCACTGCGCGGCGGAGCGCAGCAGCTCGTCCAGCGCCTTGTGCAGCGCCGCGTCGGCGCCGGGATCGCCGCCGCTCTGCATCTTCAGCGCGTCCTCGTAGCCGCGACTGGCCTCGTCCAGCTTCGCGTACAACGCGTCCACCGCCTTGTCGTCGATCCTGTTCGGCGCGGCTGGCGGCCTCGACGGCGAGGCGGCGCAGCCGGCGAGCGCGACGACGGCGGCCAGGGGCGAGAGGACGCGGAGACGTAGGGACATGCGCGATTTCCAGGGCACAAAAAGGCTACAAAGTAACCATCGCATCGCGATCGCTCAAGCGTCCGTGACGCGGCATACAATCCGGTCAAGTGCAAGGAGGGTGCCCACGTGCCCGAGATCCTGATCGGCAAGAACGAGAGCACCGCGGTCGCGCTGGAAGCGCGCTACGGCAACCGCCACGGCATGATCGCCGGCGCCACCGGCACCGGGAAATCGGTGTCGCTGATGGTGCTCGCCGAGGGTTTCTCGAAACTCGGCGTGCCGGTGTTCCTGGCCGACGTGAAGGGCGACCTGGCCGGCCTGTCGCAACCGGCCGGCGCGCCCGGCGACAAGCTGAAGGCGCGCATCGACAAGCTCGGCCTCGGCGGCTGGGCGCCCGCCGCCAATCCGGTGGTGTTCTGGGATCTCTTCGGCAGGCTCGGCCATCCGGTGCGCACCACCGTCTCGGAGATGGGCCCGACCCTGCTGGCGCGGGTGATGGAACTGAACGACACCCAGGAAGGCGTGCTGGAGATCCTGTTCAAGGCCGCCGACGACAACGGCTGGCTGCTGCTCGACCTCGCCGACCTGCGCGCGCTGCTGCAGTTCGCCGCCGAACACGCGAAGGACATCTCCGACCGCTACGGCCTGGTCGGCACGCAGTCGGTGGCGGCGATCCAGCGCGCCGTGCTGAAGCTGGAGCAGGCCGGCGCCGAGCGGTTCTTCGGCGAGCCCGCGCTCGACCTCGCCGACTTCATGCGCCAGGACATGTCCGGCCGCGGCGTGATCAACGTGCTCGCCGCCGACCAACTGATCCTGCAGCCGCGCCTGTACTCGAGCTTCCTGCTGTGGCTGCTGTCGGAACTGTTCGAGCGCCTGCCCGAGGTCGGCGACCTCGAGCAGCCGAAGCTGGTGTTCTTCTTCGACGAGGCGCACCTGCTGTTCGACGACTGCCCGCCGGCGCTGCGCCGGCGCGTCGAGCAGGTGGTGCGGCTGATCCGCTCCAAGGGCGTCGGCGTGTATTTCTGCTCGCAGAACCCCGACGACGTGCCGGACGAGGTCCTCGGCCAGCTCGGCAACCGCATCCAGCACGCGCTGCGCGCGTTCACGCCGCGCGACCAGAAGGCGGTCAAGGCCGCGGCGGAGACCTTCGCGCCCAACCCGAAGCTGAAGGTCGCCGAGGCGATCGGCCGGCTCGGCGTCGGCGAGGCGCTGGTCTCGACGCTGCGCGCCGGCGGCGTGCCGTCGCCGGTGGAACGTGTGCTGGTGGTGCCGCCGTGCTGCCGCATCGGCGCGATCACCGAGGAGGAACGCGCGACGGTGCGCGCGCGCTCGCCGGTCGGCGGCAAGTACGACACGTCGGTCGAGCGCGAGTCGGCCGCCGAGATGCTCGCCAGGCGCGCGCAGGAAGCCGGCAAGGCGGCGCCCGCCGCAGGCGAAGCCGCCGCCCCGCCCACCGGCAACGGCTGGAGCGACGCCGTGCGCGACGCGCTGCTCGGCAGCAAGCGCCGCCAGGGTTTGATCGAGGCGATGGGCAAGTCCGCGGCGCGCTCGGTCGGCAGCCAGCTCGGCCGGCAGATCATGCGCGGCGTGCTGGGCTCGATCTTCCGCGGCCGCTGAGCGGCGCATCGCCCGCCATGCGCGCCGCCCACCGCGAAGGCGATCCGATCCCGCCCTACGCGCACCACCTGCCGGCCGCGCTGCGCTATCCGCTGCAACCGGCTGCGCTGACCGTCATCGCCGTGCTGGCGGTGGCGCATTTCGGCAACCGCCTGCCGGTGGTCGGCTGGCTGGTCGAAGCGGGCGTGTGGGCGGCGATGTACAAGTACGCCGCGGAATGCCTGCGCGGCACGGCGGACGGTCGTGCCGATCCGCCCGAGACGATGCTGCACACCGAGGACCGCGTCGGTTGGGCGCTGGTGGCGATCCAACTGGCCGTGCTGATCGCGCTGGCGCTGCTCGGCCGCGTCCACGCCGAAGCGGCGCTGGTGGCACTGCGCATCGCCGTCGCCGCGGTGCTGCCGGCGGTCTGCATGTCGCTGACCATGGACGGCAACGTGCCGCTCGCCCTCAACCCCGCCACCTGGGTCGCGGTGGCGCGGCGCTTCGGCGCCGCCTACGCGGCGCTGGTGGCGAGCTGGCTGGGCATCGGGCTGGCCCGCCACGTGCTGCAACGCGCGGCCGACGCCTTCCTGCCGTTGCTGCTGTCCGATCCGCTGCACTACGCGTTCGGCAATTACGCGCTGGTGCTGCAGTTCCATCTGGCCGGCTATCTCGTCTACGTCCACCACGCGCGCATCGGCCATCGCCCGGCGGCGTGGCAACGGGACGTCGAAAGCGGCCTGCACGCCGACGCCGAACTGGTCGAGCAGGCGCGATCGCACACCGCGCACGGCGCGCACCCGCTGGCCCTGGAAGCGCTGGCGCTGCGTCTGCGCGAGCACGACGCCCCCGACGCGGTGCACGCCGAGTACCGGCGCCTGCTGCGCCAGGCGGGCGACACGGCGGCTCTGCTGGCGCACGGCCGCGCATGGATCGGCGCCCTGCTCGCCCGCGACGAGGCGCACCGCGCGCTGAGCGTCGTCCGGGAGTGCCTGGCGCTCGATCCCGCCTTCCTGCCGGAATCGCCCGAACAGGTGCTCACGCTGGTGCGCCGGGCGGACGGCTTCGGCATGCCGCGGCTGGCGCTGCAGCTGGCCGACGCCTTCGCGCAGCGCAGCCCCGCGCATCCGCTGCTGCCGGACACCGAACTGGTGGCGGCGCGCCTGCTGGCCGACCGGCTCGACCGCCGCGACGAGGCGCGACGGCGCATCGCCGCCATCCTGGCGCGCTTCCCGGGCCACGCCACCGCGCCGGCGCTGCGCGCGTTGGACGCCCGGCTGGGCATGCCGTGATCGCACGACCACCCATCGCCGCTCCGATGGTTGCCGCGACAGCTTTTGACCCGGCCCCACGCGCGGCGTAGCGTGCGCTTCCCTTCCCCTTCGCAGCCGTCGTGCGGCTTGGCCGCAATGCGACGCCGGCGCGTTCGGTCATGCCCCCGAGCCGGCATGGGCGGGCCTCCGTGTGCCCGCCGGGAGCGCACCATGAAACGCCGCATCCTGGTCCTCGTGCTGTTGGCCTTCGCCATCGCCCTCCCCTTCGCCCACGCGCAGATGGCCGCCACCGGCACGCAACCGCGCGCCGTGGTCTCACTGTACCGGGTCGCGCCCGGCAAGCACCTGGAGTTCCTCAAGTGGATGGCGGCCCGGGACCGGGTCGCGCACGATGCCGGCCTGCCCGCCACGCGCTGGTACGCGCACGTGGACGGCGACGCCTGGGACTATGTCGCGATCAGCCCGGAGACGACGCCGGAACAGGACCGCAAGGTCGACGAGTTGTCCCGGCAGCGGGGCCTCAGCATCGGGATGAAGGCTGCGTTGGAATTCCGCGGCATGATCGCCTGGCATACCGACACCCTGACGGTCGGACCGGTTGCCGCCGACGACCTCCTGAAAATGGCGCAATGACGAAAGCCGGCACCGGCCCCGCCCTTGAGTCGGGCCGGTGCCTTTGGCATAACGCTGGGCCCACCGTTCGACGCACGACACCGATGGGCCGCTGGCGACCGCCCGCGCCGTCCTCGACGGCGATCATCACCCGCGAAGGCTACGAGCGACTGAAGGCCGAGCTCGACCATCTCTGGCATCGCGTGCGCCCGGAAGTGGTGGCGGCGCTGGCCGCGGCGGCGGCCGAGGGCGACCGCTCGGAGAACGCCGAATACACCTATCGCAAGAAGCAGCTCGCCGAGATCGACCGCCGCGTGCGCTACCTGTCCAAGCGCATCCCGTCGCTGAAGGTCGCCGCGGGCCTGCCGGGCGACCGCGAGGCGGTGTATTTCGGCGCCTGGATCGAACTAGAGAACGTGGCCAGCGGCGAGACGCTGCGCTACCGCATCGTCGGTCCCGACGAGACCGACGCGCGACAGGGCTGGATCAGCGTGGACTCGCCGCTGGCGCGCGCGGCGCTGAAGCGGCGCGTCGACGACGAGTTCGAGGCCGAACTGCCGGGCGGACGCGCGCGCTTCGCGATCGTCGCGGTGTCCTACGGCGAAAGCGTCTCGTAGCGCCACCCACGAACGGCCGCCGCGGCGCCCGCGCTCAGCCGCGCAGCCGTGCCGTCAGGTCGTGCGCGTCGGCAGCCTCGACCACGACCTCGACGAACTGCCCCGGCTTCAGCTTCTGGCCGTCGACGATGCGCACCACGCCGTCGATCTCCGGCGCATCGGCGCTGGAGCGCGCGACCGCGCCGTCGGCGCCGGCCTCGTCGACCAGCACGGTGAGCGTGCGGCCGATCTTGCGCCGCAATTTCGCCGCGCTCACCTCCGCCTGCACTTCCATGAAGCGCTCGAGGCGGTCCTCCTTCAGCTCCTCCGGCACCGGGTCGGGCAGCGCGTTGGCCTTGGCGCCCTCGACCGGCGAGTAGGCGAAGGCGCCGACGCGGTCCAGTTCGGCCGCGCGCAGGAAGTCCAGCAGTTCCTCGAATTCCGCATCGGTCTCGCCGGGGAAGCCGACGATGAAGGTGCTGCGGAGGGTCAGGTCCGGCACCGCCGCGCGCCAGGCGCGGATGCGCTCCAGCGTCTTCTCGATGTTGCCCGGCCGCTTCATCAGCTTGAGGATGCGCGGGCTGGCGTGCTGGAACGGGATGTCGAGGTAGGGAAGGATTTTCCCTGCGGTCATCAGCGGCATCACCTCGTCGACGTGCGGGTACGGATACACGTAATGCAGGCGCACCCACGCGCCGAGTTCCGCCAGGCCCTCGCACAATTCGGTCATGCGCGTGCGGTAGGCCTTGCCGCGCCATTCGCGTGCGGCGTACTTGAGATCGACGCCGTAGGCGCTGGTGTCCTGGCTGATCACCAGCAGCTCCTTGACCCCGCCCTTGACCAGTTTCTCCGCCTCGACCAGCACCTCGTCGACCGGCCGGCTGACCAGGTCGCCGCGCATCGACGGGATGATGCAGAAGCTGCAGCGGTGGTTGCAGCCCTCGGAAATCTTCAGGTAGGCGTAGTGCCTGGGCGTCAGCTTGATGCCGATGTCGCTGTCGTCCGCGCCGCCAAGGCGGCGCGGGGACGGCACCAGGTCGAGGAACGGATCGTGCTTCGGCGGCAGCGCCTCGTGCACCGCGTTCATCACGCTGGCGTAATCCTGCGGGCCGGTGATCGCCAGCACGTCCGGGTAGGCCTCGCGGATCAGCTCGGCGCGCTTGCCGAGGCAGCCGGTGACGATCACCTTGCCGTTCTCGTGCAGCGCCTCGCCGATCGCGTCCAGCGACTCCTGCACGGCGGCGTCGATGAAGCCGCAGGTGTTCACGACCACCGCATCGGCGGCGTCGTAGCGCGGCACGATCTCGTAGCCCTCCGCCTTGAGCTGGGTGAGGATGCGCTCGGAATCGACCAGCGCCTTGGGGCAACCGAGGCTGACGAAACCGATCTTGGGAGACTGGCTGGACATGCGCCGTGACCGCGGGAAAAGGCGCGGATTATAGCGCCCGCCGGCGGCGCCGCGGGCGCGCGTGGGGACGGTGGAACGGCTAGGATAGCTCCGCACAGGCCAGGGTCCCGGAGGTGATCGTGTCGAACCGGAGGGGGGCGGCGACCGGCTGCCTGCGCCGGGCGTTGCGCTGGAGCATGTCCGCGTTGCTGGCGGGCATGGCGCTGGCGCCGTGCGCGACCGGCGCCGCGTTCGCGGACGACGCCATCGGCCGCGCTAGCCGCACGCTGCACGCGTGGGCGCCGCGCATCCTCGATGCCGGCGCGATGCTGGAGCGCGGCATGCAGGGCTCCGCGCCTGCGGGCACCAGGGCGGTGCTGCTACGGTCGATCGCCTGGCTGGAAATCGCCTGCGGCGCTCCCGGGGAGGCGGCCGTAGCCTGGTCCCGCGTGCAGGCGGAGGCCGAGCGCCGCGGCGACGTGCGCCTGGCCCTATCCGCGCTTCAGCAGCAGACCGAATTCGCGTTGATCCTCGGCCGCTACGCGGAGGCGGAGGCGCATGCGCGCCGCCTGCTCGATGACGCGCGCGCCTCCGACGACAGCGGCTTCCGCGCCAGCGCGCTCGACTACGCCGCCGTGCTGGCGCGCCGGCGCGGCGAGCTGGAAGCCGCCGCGCAATTGCAGCGCCAGGCCCTCGAACTGCGCCGCCAACGCGCCGACCCGGCGGCGATCCGCCGTTCGCTGACCAACCTCGGCGTGGTGCGCCGCGACCAGGGCGACTTCGCCGGCGCGCTGGCGCTCCACCTCGAAGCGATGCGCCTCGGCGAAAGCCGCGACGACGCCGTCGACGCCGGCGTCTATCGCAGCATCGCCCTGCTCTACCGCGAAGTCGACGACCCCGAACAGGCCGACGCGTTCTTCCGCCGCGCGCTGGACGCCGAACGCGCGCACCCCGATCCGATTTCGCTCGCCGCCACGCTCGGCAGCTACGCCACCCTGCTGAACGACCACGGCAGCGCCGGACGCGCGCTGGCGATGGCGCGGCAGGCGCTGGCCCTCGACACGGTGCTGGGCAATCGCCCGCACATCGGCCTCGAGCGCGTGCAGATCGCGCGCGCGCTGCTCGACCTCGGCCGCCTCGACGAGGCGCAGGCCGAGGTGGACGAGGCGTTGCAGATCGGCAGCGCGCTGCGGCAGCGCGAGATCCTCGGCAGCGCCCTGCTGCTGCAGGGCATGCTCGACCAGCGCGCCGGCCGCCTGGATGCGGCCGCGGAAGCGCTCGACCGCGCCATCGGCCTGCTCGACGCCGCGCGCCTGATGCCGCAACTGATCGAGGCCTGTCGCCTGCGCGGCGCGCTCGCCGAGGCGCGCGGCGACTACCGCCTGGCGCTGGTCTACGAGCGCCGCCACGACGAATTGCGCCAGAACCTGCTCGGCGTGCGTTCCGGACAGCGGCTGGCGACGCTGCGCGCGCAGTACGAGAGCGACGCCGCGGCGCAGCGCATCCGCATGCTGACGCTGGACAACGAGGTGAAGGCGCTGAAGCTGCGCGAACAGACCCTGCTGCGCAACCTCGGGCTGTTCGGCTCCGCGCTGCTGGGCGCGCTCGCGCTGGTGCTGGCCGGCCGCTACCGCGCCACCCGCCGGCTGCACCGCGACCTCGCGCTGAAGCATGCGGAAGTGGAGCGCCAGCGCGGCTCGCTGCAGGCCGCCAACGAACGGCTGGGCGCGCAGGCCACCGAGCTGTATCAGGCGGCGATCAGCGACGCCCTGACGGGCGTCTACAACCGCGGCCACGTGCTGCGCCAGGCCGAGACGCTGATCGAGCAGCGCAACCGCGACGGCGGCGACTTCAGCGTGCTGATGATCGACTTCGACCACTTCAAGCGCATCAACGACGAACGCGGCCACCTGTTCGGCGACACCGTGCTGACCGCCGGCACGCAGGCGATCCGCCAGTGGCTGGAGCCCGGCGACCTGCTCGGCCGGCTCGGCGGCGAGGAGTTCCTGGTCGTGCTGGACGGCCGCGACGAGACCGCCGCGACGGCCCTGGCCGAACGCCTGCGCGAGCACGTCAGCACGGCGCTGGCGCGATTCGCCCCCGCCGGCGGCGCCTACACCATCAGCATCGGCGTGGCCAGCCTGCGCGCCTGCGACCCGCCCAGCCTGCGCGGACTGCTCGGCGCCGCCGACGCCGCGGTGTACGACGCCAAGACCGCCGGCCGCAACCGCGTCTCCGTCGCGCGCTACGCGCGCAATTGACTTCGCCGCCCCGCGGTCTACGCTGGCGCTTCCCGCAACGGAGGCGCCCATGGGCCAGCACATCCACCTCAACACCGCGCGCATGCAGTGCATCGGCGCCTGGCTGGCCAAACCGGAAGGCCGGCCGAAGGGCGGCATCGTGGTGGCGCAGGAGATCTTCGGCGTCAACGCGCACATCCGCGCCGTCGCCGAGGGTTTCGCCGCGCGCGGCTACACGGCGATCGCGCCGGCGTTCTTCGACCACCTGGAATCGGGCGTCGAGCTCGGCTACGACGAAGCCGGCACGGCGCGCGGCAGGGCGCTGGCCGGCGAACTCGATTTCCAGCGCGCGATCGAGGACGTCGCCAGCGCCGCCGAGTCGATCGCCTCCAGCGGCAGGGTCGGCGTGGTCGGCTACTGCTGGGGCGGCACCGTTGCCCTGCTCGCCGCGCAGCGGCTCGGCATGCCGGCGGTCAGCTATTACGGCGCGCGCAACGTGCGCTTCCTCGACCAGCCGCTGCGGGCGCCGGCGATGTTCCATTTCGGCGAACGCGACGGCTCGATTCCGGCGGAAGCGGTCGAGCGGCAACGGCAGGCCTATCCGCAGGCCGAGGTCTACATCTATCCGGCCGGCCACGCCTTCAACCGCGACGTCGATCCGCACGTCTACGATCGCGCCAGCGCGGAACTGGCGCTGCAGCGCACGCTGGCGTTCTTCGACAGGCACCTCGCCGGCGCATGAGCGGAACCTTCGCGCTGGATCCGCGCCTGGCCGCGGACACCGTCTTCGTCGCCGACCTGCCGCTGTCGCGCCTGCTGCTGATGGACGACGCCCGCTTCCCGTGGCTGATCCTGGTGCCGCGGCGCGCCGGCCTGGTCGAATGGTCCGACCTCGACCGCGACGCGCAGCACGCGCTGCTCGACGAAGCGCAGCTGGCCGCCGCGGCCCTGCGCGCCGTGGCGCCCTGCGACAAGCTGAACATCGGCGCGCTCGGCAACGTCGTGCGCCAGTTGCACGTGCACGTGGTGGCACGCCGCGCGGGCGACGCCGCCTGGCCCGGCCCGGTGTGGGGCAGCGGCGCCGCCGTGCGCTACGACGCCGCGGCGCGCGCGGCGTTGCCGGCGCGGCTGCGCGCCAGGCTCGGTTGAGGCCGCAACGTGGTCCCGGCGCCCGCCTTCACGCTGGAGCCGATGGGCGAGGACGCGCTGCTGCTGCGCTTCGGCGAGCGCATCGACGCCGCGCTGAACGCGCAGGTGCATGCGGCGGCGCGCGCGCTGCGCGACGCCGCCCTGCCCGGCCTCGAAGAGCTGGTGCCGGCCTATGCCAGCCTGCTGCTGCGCCTCGACGCCGCGACCGCCGCCGATGCAGACCGCATGTCAGCGATGGAACGGCGCGTGCGCGCCGTGCTGGATGCGCTCGCCGGCGGCGCCGAAGCGCCTGCCGGGGCCGCGGCGGCGCGCGCGATCGAAATCCCGGTCTGCTACGGCGGCGACTTCGGCCCGGATCTGGAAGACGTCGCCGCGCACGCCGGCCTCGACGCCGACGCGGTGATCGCGCTGCACGCCGCCGGCGACTACCGCGTCGCCATGCTCGGCTTCGCCCCGGGCTTTCCCTACCTGCTCGGCCTCGATCCGCGCCTGCACGCGCCGCGCCTCGCCACGCCGCGCACGCGCGTGCCGGCCGGCGCGGTGGCGATCGGCGGCGCGCAGACCGGCATCTATCCGCGCGCGCTGCCGGGCGGCTGGCGCATCGTCGGCCGCACGCCGCTGGCGCTGTTCGACCTCGCGCGCGAGCCGGCCTGCCTGCTCGCGCCCGGCGACCGCGTGCGCTTCCGCGCGATCGACGCCGCCGCGTTCGCGCGGCTCGCGGGCGACGGCGCATGAGCGTCGAGGTGCTGAAACCCGGCCTGCTGACCACGCCGCAGGACCGCGGCCGTGTCGGCCTGGCGCATCTCGGCATCGGCCGCGCCGGCGCGATGGACGCGCCCGCGTTGCGCCTCGCCAACGCGCTGGCCGGCAACCCGGCGAACGCCTGCGCGCTGGAGATCACCCTGCTCGGCCCGACCCTGCGCTTTCATGCCGACGCCGACATCGCGCTGACCGGCGCGCCGGTCGAGGCCCGCGTCGATGGCGCGCGCGTGCCGCTGTGGGCGCCGCTGCGCGTGCGCGCCGGCGCCACGCTCGCGCTCGGCGGCATGCGCCAAGGCTGCCGCAGCTATCTCGCCGTGCGCGGCGGCTTCGCCCTCGCGCCGGTGCTGGGCAGCCGCAGCCTCGACGTCAACGCCGCATTGGGACCGCTCGACGGCCGCGCCCTGCGCGCGGGCGACGTGCTGGCGGTCGGCATGGCGGAACGCGATGCGCGATCGGCAAACCGGAGATCGTGCGCGTCGTCCGCGCCGACCGAAGCGGTCTCGCCCGGCTGGAGCCTCGACTCCAGGCCTTGGTTCGACGGCGACGCGCAGCGCCCGTTGCGCCTGTTGCCGGGCACGCACGGCGAACACCTGGACGCCGCTTCGCAAGCCGCGCTGTTCGACGCCGCCTTCCGCGTCGCCGCCGATTCCAACCGCGTCGGCTATCGCCTCGAAGGTCCGCGCCTCGCGCTGACGGCGCCGCTGGAGCTGGTGTCGGAAGCCGGCGTCGCCGGCACCGTGCAACTGCCGCCGTCCGGGCAGCCGATCGTGCTGATGGCCGAGCATCCGGTCAGCGGCGGCTATCCGCGCATCGGCCACGTCGCCGCGGTGGACCTGCCGCGGCTGGCGCAGCGCCGCCCCGGCGATGCGGTACGCTTCGTGGCGACGACGCCGGAAGAGGCGCGCCATCGCCTCGCCGAACGCGAGCGCCGCCTGCAGCGCCTGGAAGCGGCGATCGCCCTGCGACTGGCACGGGACGCATGAAGACCCTCGATCTCAACTGCGACATGGGCGAGTCCTACGGCGCCTGGCACATGGGCCAGGACGAGGCCGTGCTCGGCTACGTCAGCTCCGCCAACATCGCCTGCGGCTTCCACGCCGGCGATCCCGTCATCATGCGCCGCACGGTCGAAGCGGCCGCGCGACGCGGCGTCGCCGTCGGCGCGCATCCCTCGCTGCCGGACCTGCAGGGTTTCGGCCGCCGCGCGATGGCGATCGCGCCGGAGGAGGCCTACGCGCTGACGCTGTACCAGACCGGCGCGTTGGCCGCGTTCGCGCGCGCCGCCGGCGCGCGCCTGCACCACGTCAAGCCGCACGGCGCGCTGTACAACATGGCGGCGAAGGATCGCGCACTGGCCGACGCCATCGCCGCCGCGGTGCGCGATTTCGACGGCGGCCTGGTGCTGGTCGGCCTGGCCGGCAGCGCGCTGGTCGAAGCCGGCCGCGCCGCCGGCCTCGCCGTCGCGCGCGAAGCCTTCGCCGACCGCCGCTATCGCGCCGACGGCTCGCTGACGCCGCGCTCCGAGGCCGACGCGGTGATCGACGACGTCGCCGCCGCCGTGGAACAGGCACTGTCCATCGCCACGCGCGGCGAGGCGCTCGCCGGCGACGGCGCGCGCGTCGTCATCGAAGCCGACACGCTGTGCGTGCATGGCGACCGCGCCGACGCGGCGACCTTCGCGCGCCGGCTGCGCGCGGCGCTCGAAGACGCCGGCGTGCGCATAGCCGCCCCGGAGCGCGGCGCATGAACTACTGGCCGCTGCTCGGCGTCGCCGTGGTCGTCGCCGGTTTCGCCCTGCGCCGCAATCCGGTGCTGGTGGTGGTCGCCGCCGGACTGGTCAGCGGCTTCGCCGCCGGCAAGTCGGCCGGCGACATCCTCGCCCTGCTGGGCACCAGCTTCGTCTCCAACCGCGCGCTGCTGCTGTTCGCGCTGACGCTGCCGGTGATCGGCGTGCTGGAGCGCGCCGGCCTGCGCGAGCACGCGCGCGCCTGGATCGAGAGCCTGCGCGGGCTGACTTTGGCCAGGCTGCTGATCGCCTACCTCGGCTTGCGCCAACTGCTGAGCATGCTCGGTCTGACCAACGTCGCCGGCCACCCGCAGACCGTGCGCCCGCTGCTGGCGCCGATGAGCGAAGCGGCCGCGGAGAAGCGCCACGGCACACTCGACGACGCCGAGCGCCAGCGCGTGCGCGCACTGGCCGCGGCCACCGACAACGTCGGCCTGTTCTTCGGCGAGGACGTATTCATCGCGCTGGGCGCCGTGCTGCTGATCCAGGGCTTCTATGCGCAGCACGGCATCGAGCTGACGCCGCTGCACATCGCGCTGTGGGCGCTGCCGACCGCGATCGCCGCGTTCCTGATCCATGCCGTGCGCATCGTCGCGTTCCAGCGCAGCCTGCGCCGCCAGCCGTCGTCCGCGGAGGTGACCGATGCTGCGGATTGAGCATGCCTACGGCCTGCTGGCGCTGTTTCTCGCCGCTGCCGCACTGCTGAACCTGCGCGAGCGCCGCGGCTGGGCGGCGGCATTCTGGGCGGTGCTGGCCGCGCTGTTCGGCGGCGGCGACGCCGTGCTGGCGGCGGCGCGCGCGGGCGACGCGTTGCCGGCGCAGCTCGCCGGTCTCGGCGTGATCGCGCTGGCGCTGCTGGCGTCGCGCATGCGCCGCGGCCATCTGCGCGAGCGCGAGGCGGAGGCACGCAGCGCCAGCGCGGCGCGGCTGCGCCACCGCCTGTTCGGTCCGGCCCTGCTGATTCCGCTGCTGACGGCCGCGGTCGCGCTCGGCGG
>NZ_DF970141.1 GCF_000953855.2 Mizugakiibacter sediminis | reverse complement strand
TACACGAGCCCGGTCGCCGCATCGGTCTCGTGCCCCGTGTAGCCCGGTCCGTCGTGCAGCGGCCGGTTGAGGGTGTCGCCGTACGGCGCGTACTGCGTGCGCTCGATGACGTTGCGGTTGGCGTCGGTCACCGCCACCGGGCTGCCCAGGGCGTCCGTGTGG
>NZ_DF970140.1 GCF_000953855.2 Mizugakiibacter sediminis | reverse complement strand
CGCGCTGTGAAAACCGAGGTTACACAGTTCGTTTGACAGACCCACACGGATGCCACACCACCATGCGAACCTGGATCGCCTGTGTCTTCCTGACACTGCTCAACGCGCCCTTCCTGCATGCAGAAGAGGTGGTGTACTACCACACCGATGCGTTGGGTTCTGTAGCAGTAATCACCGACGCCAATCGCAACGTCATCGAACGCACACGTTACGCGCCGTACGGTGGCACCATCAATCGACCGCTGCACGACGGGCCGGGGTACACCGGACACGAAACCGACGCGAACACCGGATTCGTGTACATGCAACAGCGATATTACGACCCCATGCTGGGAAGGTTTTTGAGTGCGGATCCCTCAGCACCTGACGCCGCCAATACCGGTGGTAACTTTAATCGCTACTGGTATGCCAATAACAATCCCTACAGAAATATCGACCCCGATGGCAGGGATTGCAGAACATCAAAAGGCATGACCACATGCGACATTATGGTAACAGGCAGCCACATTCCGAAGAAAATTTCCTTCCCCACGCCGCGCGGCGGTCTCCCAGCACTGCTGAAGAGCTCCGCAATCAACGAACACAACTACGTGCGGTCCACACCGCATAACAAATCGGACAGCGCGGTTCAACAGGCAATGATCAACGATCCAACCCCAGGACCGAATGACAAGCCTGCAACGCCATTCGGCACCTACAACGATGCGTCACCGGGTGGTGGGCGTGGTCTTCTTGCAGAAGTCAGCGCTGCAATATTCGGTGATGACCCGAAGAGCCCTGTGATGAGCTATAGCATCAAGGACAGTAGCGGCAACAAATGGGAACTAAACGTAACGATGCCGGGGCACGGGCTCCATTTCGGGTACGTACTGCGAGGGTCGGTTGATCATAAGGCGATGTCCATAGGTGAAGGGTGGGCTTGGAAGCAGATGGATATAGTGCCGGGGGCGGAATATGTAGATGACGTTTGGAATGCACAGAATCAGCAGAACATCGATGAAGCGCATTAGTCGAAAGCTCTTCAGGATTGCGGTAATTGGTGCCGCAACATTGGTGCTGCTTGCGCCAGGAATGGTCATGGCCGCAGCCTGGACCGCAGCTAACCTTGTTATTGCCTTAATCGCAATTGTTGCCACCATTGCGGCAGCTACTTGGGCACCAAGAATTCGATGGTTTAGTGCGATCATGGCCTCTCTATTGATCGCGATCCCGCCCTACCCGTACTGGCTTTTCAGTAGCAATTCACGCGGATGGTATCTGCACTTTTTTGATGGATTTAATGTGCAGAACTTACCCATTTTGGGTTTTGCACTGTATTTTGCAATGGCATTGTTTCTCTTCGGGGCAATCTTCTGGGCCGTGAGGACTCCAACCCAGAACCAGACCGCATAGGCCGGGCTGATAAAGCCAACGGCAAATCTGCATCCAGCGTAAGTCGTCATTCTTCCTGGCGCGGACTTGGATGGGCTATGCCCTCGTTCCCCTCCGCGCGCGGCTTGACCAGGAAGCGCGCGGCCAGCACGCCCAGCTCGTAGAGCAGGCACATCGGCACGGCCAGCAGGGTCTGCGAGAGGATGTCGGGCGGCGTCAGGATCGCCGCCACCACGAAGCAGCCGACGATCACGTAGCCGCGGCTCTTCACCAGCTGCGCGGGCGTCAGCAGGCCGACCGCCACCAGGATCACCACCGCCACCGGCACTTCGAAGCACAGGCCGAAGGCGAGGAAGATCACCAGCACGAAATCGAGGTAGTGGCCGATGTCGGTCATCATCGCCACGCCCTGCGGCGTGATGCTGGTGAGGAAGCGGAACACCATCGGCAGCACGAGGAAATAGGCGAACGCGCAGCCGAGGTAGAACAGCGCCACCGCGGAGACCAGCAGCGGTTGCGCCAGGCGCTTCTCGTGGCGGTACAGGCCCGGGCTGACGAACGCCCACAGCTGGTACAGCACCACCGGCATGGCCAGGAACAGCGCGGCGAAGAACGCCAGCTTCAGCGGCGTGAAGAACGGGCTGGCCACCTCGATCGCCACCAGGTGCGCGCCTTCCGGCAGGCGCTCGACCAGCGGCCGCGCCAGCGCCGAGTACAGCCGATTGGCGAACGGCACCAGCGCCAGCAGCACCAGCAGCACCGCGGCGATCGCCTTCAGCAGGCGCGCGCGCAGTTCGATCAGGTGGCTGAGGAAGCCGAGCTCCTCGTCAGGTTGCGGGTCGCGGCGGCTCATCGGTCGGCGGCTTCTCGGTCGGCGGCTTCTCGGTCGGCGCCGCGTCGGCGGGCGGCGCGGCCGCGCTTTCCGCGGTCTTGCGGATGGAGTGCTCGGCCTCGTCGAGGCCACGGCGCAGGCGATCGGCCGCCTCGCGCGTCTGCGCGGCGGCGTTGCGCGCCTGCTTCTTCAGCTCTTCCAGTTCCAGCTCGCGCTCGACCTCGGCCTGCACGCTGGCCCAACCTTGGCGCGCGCGACGCAGCAGCGCGCCCAGCGTGCGCGCGGCGCCGGGCAGGCGCTCGGGGCCGAGCACCACCAGCGCCACCACCGCGATCAGCAGCAGCTCGCTGAAGCCGACGTCGAACATGGTTCAGTCGGCGCGGTCGCGCGACTCGCTCTTGCCGGCCGGCGCCGCCGCCGGCGGATCGGCGCGCAGTTGCTCGGGCTTGTCGGCCTTGTCGGCCTTCTCGTCCTCGGCGCCCTCGTTCAGGCCCTTCTTGAAGTCGCGCACCGCGGCGCCGAGGTCGGAGCCGATGTTGCGCAGCCGCTTGGTGCCGAAGATCACCAGCACGATGACCAGCACCAGCAGCCAGTGCCAGATGCTCATACCGCCCATGACAAAACCCTCGCGAAGAATCGGATTCCAACACCGGACCGGGCAGCGCTCGGCCGCCTCACGGACGCCGTTCCGCGGCTTCCGCGCCGCCTTGCCCGCGGGCAGGCGGCCGTCCAGGCGATCGCCCGCGCGGTCGCGGGCGAAACGAAAACGGGCCGGACGACCCGGCCCGTTCGGCACCGCGGCGTCCTGCGCTACTGCGCAGTGTACTCCTCCAGCCGGTCGCGGAAGTCGACCACCGGCCCCGGCACGCCGCCGACGCCGCCCTCGAAGATGCGGCGCGCGGTCACGCCCTGGCCGTAGACCAGCTCGTTGGCGTCGTTGTCGATGCGCAGCGCCGAGCCGTCCAGGGCGACGCCGGCGAACAGGCCGCGCGAGCGCGAGTAGGAATAGATCTCGGCGTGCAGCGCCGCGTCGGTGGAGGCGTTGGCGTAGCGGCCGACCGGGCCGGCCGCGGCCTGCGCGTCGGCGCCGAGGGTGAACTTGCCGTTGACGATGCCGTCGACGCCGCGCTGGGTGCGGAACACCAGCACGATGTCGGTGGAGGACACGCCGGCCTGGAAGCCGACGCTGCCGCCGGTGAGGCTGATGAAGCTCGGGTTGGACCAGGTGCCGTCCGCCGACTTCACCGAGATCAGGCCCTCGCCGTGGCGGCCGCCGAAGATGAAGCCGGCCTTGACCACGTCGGGGATCACGGCGATCGCGTAGGCGTTCTTCAGCAGGTCCAGCGGGATCGCCTTGTCCGGCGCCTGCTGCATGGTTTCGTTGAGCACGCGCACCGCGTTCTGCGCGCGCTCGAGCACTTTGTCGCGCGTCTCCGCGGCGTTCGCGAGCAGCGGCACGAGGGCGAGCAGGGCCAGCGCGGACAGGCGGCGCAGCAGCGGTTTCATGGGCGTGTCCTCCGGGACGGGGATGCGGAAGGCTAGGGGCGGCGCGGCCAACGCCCGCTTAACGGACGCGGGACCGGCGGTGCGCTGTGGCAGACTGCGTCGCGTCGCCGGAGTTCCCGCCATGTCCGCATCCTCCCGCTACGTCGGCCTCGCCGGCTACACGCACGACCGCCCGCCGCAGGCGGCGGTGCTGCTGGTCAACCTCGGCACGCCGGAGGCGCCGACCGCCGCCGCGCTGCGCCCCTACCTCGCCGAGTTCCTGTCCGATCCGCGCGTGATCGAATATCCGCGCTGGCTGTGGCGGGCGATCCTGCACGGGGTGATCCTGCGCCTGCGCCCGCGCCGCTCGGCGCACGCCTACGCGCGCATCTGGACGCCGCAGGGCTCGCCGCTGCGCACCGGCAGCGAGGCGCTGGCGAAGGCGTTGGGCGCGGAGCTGGCGCAGCGCCGGCCGGGGCCGCTGCGGGTGGCGCTGGCGATGCGCTACGGCACGCCGTCGGTGCGCGAGACGGTGATCCGCCTGCAGCAGGAGGGCGTGCGCCGGCTGCTGGTGCTGCCGCTGTATCCGCAGTATTCGGCGACCTCCACCGGCTCGGCGCTCGATGCCGTCGCCGACACCGTGAAGGCGCTGCGCTGGCCGCCGGAGCTGCGCGTCGTCAACGACTACCACGACCACCCCGGCTACATCGCCGCGCTGGCCGCCGGCGTCGAGGCGCACTGGGCGCTGCACGGCCGCGGCGAGCGTCTGCTGCTCAGCTTCCACGGCATCCCGCGGCGCTACGTGCGCGCCGGCGATCCGTACTACTGCCAGTGCCAGGCCACGGCGCGCCTGCTGACGGAGAAGCTCGGTCTGCCGCGCGAGCGGGTGATCGTCGCATTCCAGTCGCGCGTCGGCCGCGAGCGCTGGCTCGAGCCGTACACCGACGCCACCGTCAAGGCGCTGCCGGCGCAGGGCGTGAAGTCGCTGGACGTGCTCTGCCCCGGCTTCGCGGTGGACTGCCTGGAGACGCTGGAGGAGATCGCCATGCAGAACCGCGAGGAATTCCTCACCGCCGGCGGCGAGCGCTTCCACTACATCCCCGCGCTGAACGACACGCCGCCGCACGTGCGCGCGCTGGCCGAGCTGGCGCTGACGCACATGCAGGGCTGGCCGGAAGCCGCGCCCGGCTACGACCACGCCGCGGCCGCGGCGCGCCAGATCGAGGCCAAGCGCCGCGCGGAGGCCGCCGGCCATGACGCCGCTTGAGCTGGAACTGGCGCTGCCGGCGACCACGCTGGCCGCGCGCGCCTGGGGCGACGCCGCCGCGCCGCCGCTGCTGGCGCTGCACGGCTGGCTGGACAACGCCGCCAGCTTCGACGCGCTGGCGCCGCGCCTCGCCGCGCGCTTCCGCGTGATCGCGCTGGACCTGCCCGGCCACGGCCGCAGCGCGCACCTGCCGGCGGGCACGCACTACCACTTCGTCGACTACCTCGACGCCGCGCTCGGCGCCGCCGAGGCGCTCGGCCTCGAGCGCTTCCGCCTGCTCGGCCACTCGCTCGGCGCCGGCGTCGCCAGCCTGCTCGCCGCGGCGGCGCCGCAGCGCATCGAGCGCCTGGCGCTGATCGAAGGGCTGGGGCCGATCGCCGACGATCCGTCGCACACGCTCGCGCGCTTCCGCGACGCGGTCGCGCGCCGGCGCGGCGCCGAGGACAAGCGCACGCGCCTGTTCGCCCGCGTCGAGGACGCGGTGGAGGCGCGCGTGCGCGCCGGCGGCCTCGACGCCGCGCAGGCGCGGCCGATCGTCGAGCGCGGCGTGAAGGCGGTCGCCGGCGGCTACACCTGGTCCAGCGATCCGCGCCTGACCCTGCCGACGCCGCTGCGCATCGAGGAGCTGCAGCTGCGCCGCGTGCTGGCCGGCATCGAGGCGCCGGCCCTGCTGCTGCTCGCCGATCCGCCGACGCCCTACCTGCCGACGGCGATGATGGACGCGCGCGCCGCCTGCGTCGCCGACATCCGCGTGCAGCGCCTGCCCGGCGGCCACCACCTGCACCTCGACGCCACGGCGTCGGTGGCCGAGGCGCTGCTGCCGTTCCTCGCCTGACGTTCGCGCGGCCCCGGCCTGCGCCGCGGGCGTCTGGCTCCATGGAATTGATCGATCCTGGCCCGTGACCGGGGCCAGCCGTCACGCGACCATGCGCGCACTGCCCCTCGCTGGAGATGCGCGTGCGTACCCTGCTCGTGTGGTGTTTCCTGCTCGCCTGCGCGCCGGCCTGGGCGCAGAGCGGCCAGCAG
This sequence comes from Mizugakiibacter sediminis, assembly GCF_000953855.2. Lineage (GTDB taxonomy): Bacteria > Pseudomonadota > Gammaproteobacteria > Xanthomonadales > Rhodanobacteraceae > Mizugakiibacter > Mizugakiibacter sediminis. The sequence continues at coordinate 12,105 of NZ_DF970140.1, read as the reverse complement.
CGCGCGCGCGCCGCCGGCAGCGACCTGGTCGGCACGCCGGCGCCGCGGCTGGTGCTGAAGACGATCGACGGCCAGACCCTCGATCTCGGCCGGCTGTACGGCAAGCAGGCCGTCTACCTCAAGTTCTGGGCCACCTGGTGCGTGCCCTGCCGCGAGCAGATGCCGCACCTCGAGCGCACCTTCGAGCAGGCCGGACCGAACCTCGCGGTGATCGCGATCAACGCCGGTTTCGACGACACGCTGGCCGACGTGCAGCGCTATCGCCGCGAGCTCGGCCTGAAGATGCCGATCGTGCTGGACGACGGCACGCTGGGCCAGGCGTTTCGTCTGCGCGTCACGCCGCAGCACATCGTGATCGGCCGCGACGGCCGCATCCAGTACGTCGGCCATCTCGCCGATGCGCGCCTCGACGCCGCGCTCGCCGCCGCGCAGGCACCCGCCGCGACGGTGGCGGACGCGAAGGGCGCGCCGGTCGACCTGCCGCCGATCGGCATCGGCGACCGCGTGCCGGCGCTCGCCGCAAGCACGCTGGACGGCGCACCGTTCCGCCTGCGCGACGGCGGCCGGCCGACCGTGCTGGCGTTCCTGTCGCCGTGGTGCGAGACCTATCTCGACGGCAAGCGCGCCGGCGCGCGTCCGGCGCTGGCGGCGAGCTGCCGCGCCGCGCGCGAGCAGGTCGACGCGCTGGCGCAGCGTCATCCGGACGTGCGCTGGCTCGGCGTCGCCTCCGGCCTGTGGGCGACGCCGGGCGAGCTGCGCGAGTACCGCAAGGCCTACGGCGTGACGATCCCGCTGACGCTGGACGCCGCCGGCACCTGGTTCCGCGCCTTCCGCGTGATGCACGTGCCCACGCTGCTGCTGATCGACCGACAAGGCCGTCTCGCCCGCCGGCTGGAAGGCGTCGGGCCGCAGTTCGAGGCCGAGCTGAAGGCGCTGTCCGCGCCGTGATCGCCGCGCGTGCCCGGCGCGCGCGTCCCTCCGTCCGAGGAGTCCGTCATGCCTCTCCGTTTCGCCATCCACGCCCTGCTGCTGCCGGTGGCGCTGGCGTGCGCGGGCGCCGTGCACGCGCACGGCGTCGGCGAGCGCGCGCTGCTCGAGGCCGATCTCGCCAACGTGTCCGGCGCGCATCTGTCGGCGATCACGGTGACCTACGCGCCGGGCGCGAAGTCGTCGCCGCACCGGCACGCGGGCGCCGCGTTCGTCTACGTGCTCGCCGGCCGCGTGCGCAGCCAGGTCGAGGGCCAGCCGGTGCGCACCTATCGCGCCGGCGAGAGCTGGTTCGAACCGGCCGGCGCGCTGCACGCCGTCTGCGAGAACCCCAGCGCGCGCACGCCGGCCGAGTTCCTGGTGGTGTTCGTGGAAGCGCGCGCGCCGACCCCCGCGACGCCGTGACGCGCGCGGCACACGCCGCGCGTCGCCTTCCCTTCCGTTGCGCCCATCCTGTGAGAGACGCCTCGATGCTCCGCTTCCTCCGGCCGTTCGCCTGCCTCCTGCTGTTCGCGGCGATGATCCCCGCGCTCGCCCAGTCGTCGCTCCCCGCCGCCGCGGCGTCCGCGGCCGACGCGCCCGCCGTCGACGACGAGCCGCTGCCCGTCGACCAGGCGTTCGCGCTCTCGGTCCGCGCCGACGGCCCGGCGCGGCTGCTGCTGCACTGGACGATCGCCCAGGGCTACTACCTCTACCGCGACCGCACCACGATCGCACTGGCCGACGCCGGCGGCGCGCGTCTCGGTGCGCCGCAGTGGCCGCGCGGCGTCACCCACCAGGATCCGCAGTTCGGCGAGACGGTCGTCTACTACGACACGGTGGACGTGCCCGTGGCCGTGCAGCGCAACGGCGCGGCGTCGCTGCCGCTGCGCCTCCGCGTGCGCTTCCAGGGCTGCCAGGAAGGCAGCGTGTGCTATCCGCCGACCACGCGCGAGATCGCGGTCGCGCTGCCCGCCGGCGCTGCGGAGGTCGCGGCCGCGGACGTGCGCGGCGGCGGCGTCAGCGCCGCCGGCTTCGCCGCCGCGCTGCTGGCGGCGCTGCTCGGCGGGCTGATCCTCAACCTGATGCCGTGCGTGCTGCCGATCCTGTCGCTGAAGGCGATGGCGCTGGCCGAGAGCGGCGAAAGCCCGGCGGCGGCGCGGCGCCATGCGCTTGCCTACACCGCCGGCGTGCTCTGCGCGTTCGCCGCGCTGGGCGCCTGCGTGTGGCTGCTGCGCGGCGCCGGGCAGGCGCTGGGCTGGGGTTTCCAGCTGCAGCAGCCGGCGCTGGTCGGTGCGCTGGTGCTGGTGATGGTCGCGGTGGGGCTCGGCATGTCGGGCGTGGTGCAGTTCGGCGCCGGACTCGCCGGCGGCGCGCTGGCGCAGCGCGGCGGGCCGTGGGCGGACTTCCTCACCGGCGTGCTCGCCTGCGTGGTCGCCAGCCCGTGCACCGCGCCCTTCATGGGCAGCGCGCTGGCGTTCGCGCTGTACGCACCGATCGCGCTGGCGCTGGCGGTGTTCCTCGCGCTCGGCCTGGGACTCGCGCTGCCGTTCCTGCTGATCGGCCTGTGCCCGCCGCTGCGGCGCTGGCTGCCGCGGCCGGGCCGCTGGATGGAGACGCTGAAGCAGCTGCTGGCCTATCCGATGTATCTCGCCGCGGTGTGGCTGCTATGGGTGCTGGGCCGGCTGCGCGGCGTAGACGCGATGGCGCTGGCGCTGGTCGCCGCGGTGACGCTCGCGCTCGGCCTGTGGTGGCTGGAGCGCCAGCGCTACGGCCGACGCGCGCAGCGCGCGCTGGCCTGGCTGCTGATCGCCGCGTCCTGCCTGCCGCTGGCGGCGCTGCCCGGCGCGACGGCGGTGCAGTCCACCGACGCGGCGCGCCGCGCCCTCGTGCCGGGCAGCATCGCCTACAGCGCGGAGCGGCTCGCTGCGCTGCGTCGCGCCGGCGAGCCGGTGTTCGTCGACGTCTCCACCGACTGGTGCATCACCTGCAAGGCCAACGAACGCGCGGTGCTGTCCACCGCCGCGTTCCGCGCGCTGCTCGCGCGCACCGGCACCGCCTACCTGGTGGCCGACTACACCGACGGCGAGCCGGCGATCACCGCGCTGCTCGACCGCTACCGCGCGGTCGGCGTGCCGCTGTACCTGGCGTTCCCGCGCGGCGGCGGCGACGCCCGCAAGCTGCCCGCCGTGCTCACCCTGGGCGAGCTGCAGCGGGCATTCGCCGCCGCGCGCTGACGGCGCTCATGCCGAGACCGCCAGCCGCTCCGAGCGGTAGATGCGCGCGGTGACCGCGATGGCGATCGCCGCGGCGACGGCGCTGCCGGCGATGCAGGCCGCCAGCGCGGGCGCCGCCACGCCGTCGCCGCGCATCAGCCGCGTGATCGCCAGGTTCTGTCCGACCACCGGGATCGCGTACATCCACGCCTGCGCCTTCACCGGCAGGATCGACAGCAGGATCGACGGCAGCGCCGGCACGATCATCAGCAGCGACAGATAGGTCTGCGCCTCGCGATGGCTCTTGGCGAACGCCGACACCAGGGTCTGCAGCGCCGCCAGCAGCAGCACCAGCGGCAGCATCGCCAGCAGCGTGGTCGCGGTGAAACGCGGACCCAGCTCCAGCGCCATGCCGATCTTCTCCGTCGGCAGCAGGTGCCCGGCGACGGCGAAGGCGAGGATGCTGAGCAGCACGGTGACCGTGGCGAACGCGCTGGTCGCGCCGAGCTTGCCGGCGAGGATCTGCCAGCGCGGCGCCGGATTGGCCAGCAGCGGTTCCAGCGACTGCCGCTCGCGCTCGCCGGCGGTGGTGTCGATGGCCAGCGCCATGCCGCCGATGAAGGCGCCGAGCACGAAGAAGTACGGCAGCATCGCGAACAGGATGCCGGCGCGGCTCTGCGGCGTGGACTGGTCGCGTTCCGCCACCACCACCGGATGGGTCACCGTCGGCGCGATGCCGCGCGCGACCAGGCGCAGCGCGGCGGTGCGCTGGCCGTACAGCTCCAGCATCTTCTGCAGGCGCTCCACCGGGCCGCGCGTCTCGCGCTGCGAGGCGTCGTACACCAGCTCGACCTGCGCCGGCTCGCCCTTGCGCCAGGACTCGGCGTAGCTGGCCGGGATGCGCAGCACCAGGTCGGCATCCTGCTCGCGCACGGCGCGTTCCGGATCCGCCGGCCCGGGTTCGATCACGGCGCCCATCGCGCGCAGCGAAGCGATCAGGTTGGGCGCGCGCTCGGCGCCGACCACCGGCAGCGGCAGCGGCTGTTCCGCCTTGGCGAGCTCGCGCGCGACCACGGTGTTGAACACCAGCACGAAGATCAGCGGCGCCATCAGCGGACCGGTGATCAGCGTGTTCAGCACGGTGCGGCGGTCGCGCAGATTCTCGCGCACTTCCTTCAGCATCACGATCCATGCGGGTTTCATGCGGCGAGGCCCTCCCCCGAGCCGATGATCTTGACGAAGGCGTCCTCCAGGTTGGCCTCGCCGGTCTGCGCGCGCAGCGCGTCGGCGCTGCCGTCGGCGACCACGCGGCCGTGCGCGATCACCACGATGCGGTCGCACAGCGCGGCCACCTCCTGCATGATGTGGCTGGAGAACAGCACGCAGCGGCCCTCGTCGCGCAGCCGGCGCAGGAAGGCGCGCATCGCCCGCGTCGCCATCACGTCGAGGCCGTTGGTCGGCTCGTCGAGGATGATGTTCCTCGGGTCGTGCACCAGCGCGCGCGCGATCGCGGTCTTGACGCGCTGGCCCTGCGAGAAGCCTTCGGTGCGGCGATCGGCGATGTCGGCCATGTCCAGCGCGGCGATCAGCGCGTCGCTGCGCGCGCGCAGGGCGGCCTCGTCGAGGCCCTGCAGGCGGCCGAAGTAGGCGATGTTCTCGCGCGCGGTGAGGCGCTTGTACAGGCCGCGCGCGTCCGGCAGCACGCCGAGGCGGCGGCGCACCGACACCGGATCGCGCGCCGCGTCGATGCCGTCGACCAGCACCCGGCCGGCATCGGGTTTCATCAGCGTGTAGAGCATGCGCAGCGTGGTGGTCTTGCCGGCGCCGTTCGGGCCGAGCAGGCCGGTGATCTCGCCGTCGCGGGCGGTGAAGCTGACGCCGTCGACGGCCTTCACCGTGCCGAACGCCTTGTGCAGGTCCTTCAGTTCGATCATGGCGCGGCTCCGTATCCGATGGACGAAGCCGGCCCGTCCTGGGCCGCCTTCGTCTCGCCGAGTCCGGCGCGGGTCCGGACTCGGCTCCGCCGCGGCCGTTCCGGCCGCGCGTCGCCGCGCATGCAACCGCGGCTCTCTGTCGTCTGCTTCATGGCGCGGCTCCGTATCCGATGGACGAAGCCGGCCCGTCCTGGGCCGCCTTCGTCTCGCCGAGTCCGGCGCGGGTCCGGACTCGGCTCCGCCGCGGCCGTTCCGGCCGCGCGTCGCGCCATCCATGGCGCGCGTCGCCGCGCATGCAACCACGGCTCTCTGTCGTCTGCTTCATGGCGCGGCTCCGTTGAAATCCGTGAAGGCGGGCAGCGGCGCCAGCGCATCGAGGCAGGAGGCGTCCAGCGCCTTCGCGTCGAGCTTGTCGACGAACTCGCCGACCAGCCGCGGCATGCAGCCGCGACCGATGACGTTGTGGCCCTGGCCCTTGGCGAGCAGCAGGCGGCCGTTCGGCAGGCCGCGCAGCACCTGCTCGCCGTAGCGCGGCGGCGTGACCGGATCGAGCTCGCCTTCCAGCAGCAGCACCGGCTTGTCGCTCCGCAGCGGCGCGTGGAAGTCGGCGGGGCGCGCGCCGCGCGGCCACACGTCGCACTCGGCCTTGAACGCCGGCACGATCAGGTCGCCGAGCAGCGTGTCCTGGTCCTGCGGGCGGTCGCGCAGCAGGTCGACGTCCTCGGCGCAGATCACGCTGAGCTGCATGCCGCCGGTCATGGTCTCGGCGAGATCGCCGCGCAGCAGCCGCACCTGCCCCATCAGCGGACCGTAGTGGCCCTGCGCGGCCTGGTCGAGCGTCAGCGGCAGCAGCGCGCTGGTCTCCGGCGCGTAGGCGAACATGCGTACCAGACTGGCCAGCGCGAACTCGCCGAGCGTGCGCGACTGCGGCCGGTAGCTGACCGGATCGCGGTAGCTGACCGTCTGCGGCTGCGCGCGCAGCGCGTCGCGCAGCTTGTACAGCGTGGCGTAGGGATCGCCGAAACGCTGCCTGCAGGCCGGCGTGGCCGTGCAGGCGGCGAACTGCGCCTTCAGCGCCGCCTCGAGGTTCTGCGCGAAGTCCTCGCCCAGCGCCAGCTCGTTCGGCACCACGCTGTCCAGCACCACGCTGCGCACGCCGTCCGGATGGCGCATCAGGTACTGCTGCGCGACGCGCGTGCCGTAGGAGACGCCGACCAGGTCGAAGCGCGGCGCGCCCAGCGCCTGGCGCACGGCCTCGAGGTCCTGCACCGCGTCGGTGGTGGTGTAGTGGCGCGGGTCGGCCTTCTTCGCCACCTCGGCGAGGCACTCGCGCGTCTCGGCGCGGATGCGCTCGAGGTCGATGCGCGGTTCCTCGTCCTGATCGTCGGCGCGCGCGGGCTTGCAGCTCAGCGCGTTCGAACCGCCGGTGCCGCGCTGGTCGATCAGCAGCAGGTGCCGGTGCTTGCGCAGCGACGCCAGCGCGTCGGCGACCGCCGGCCAGCTCTCGATGGCCGACTGGCCGGGGCCGCCGGCGAGGAACACCACGAGGTCGCTGTCGGCCGCGGCGGCGTCGCTCTTCACCAGCGCCAGCTTCAGCGCGATGCGGCGGCCCTGCGGTGCGTCGCGGTTCTCCGGCACCTCGTAGGAAGCGCAGTACGCCGCGGTGGTCGCGCCGGAATGTTTCTGCGCCAGTTGGCAGGCCTTGAAGGTCAGTGTGCCGAGACGCAGCGCGTCCGGCGCGACCTGCACCGCCACCGGCCCGCGCTCGACGGCCGCGCCGTCCTCGTGCGCATGGCGCCACCAGCGGGCGCCGAGGATCAGCGCGGCTGCGAGCACCGCCGGCGCGATCCGCCATTTCCCTTTCATCGTCACTCCTCCCCGGGCACGAAAATGCTCTCGATCGATTGCCGGAACAACCGCGCAATGCGGAACGCCAGCGGCAGGCTGGGATCGTACTTGCCGGTCTCGATCGCGTTGACGGTCTGCCGCGAGACGTCCAGCTGTTCGGCCAGCGCGGCCTGCGACCAGCCGCGCTTCTCGCGCAGTTCGCGGATGCGGTTCTCCATCGGCTAGCGCGCGGCGCCGTCGCCGCGCCGCGCGCGCCGCAGCATCAGCGCGACCGCCGACAGCGCGAACACCGCCGCGATGCCGACGCACACGCCCAGCGCGAACGCCTTGTCGCGCCACCAGGCGTACAGGCCGATCGCGGCGATCAACGCGGCGGTGAGGAAGAAGCGCCGGTGCAGCGGCATGCCGTCGTCCTCGCACAGCGCGTCGCCGCCGTAGCGGCGCACCACCCAGCCGCGCGCCAGGCCGTAGCTGGTCATCAGCAGCGGGAACACGAAGATCAGCGTGGAACCGTCCAGCGGCAGCACCCTGGCGATGGCGAGGAAGCCGCCGATCAGGCTGAGCGTGCCGGTGACCAGCGTGGCCACGCCCAGCGCGACCAGGTGCGTGCGCTGCTCCAGCTCGTCGCTGCGCAGCACGCGCTGCGCCATCAGCGCGATCACGTACAGCATCGGCAGCACCGGCAGCAGCGCCAGCGCGACCTTCAGCGGCAGGCTCGCGGTCTCGCGCACCAGCGGCCAGGCCAGCACCATCACCAGCACGTACACCACCATCGCGGCGAGCACGCGCCACTGGTACTGGCGCACCGACAGCCGCGCGCTCATGCCGGCCGCCGGCGGGTGCCGGTCTCGAGATGAAGCGTAGGCCGCGGCGCGGCGGACAGGTGCACGGAACGCATCACGGCGGGCTCTCCGGCATGTCAAGGATGCTTGACAACGGAGGCTACGCCCCCGCGTCGGCCTATGTCAAGCATCCTTGACAGCGCCGCCGGCGCACGCCGCCGCGCCGCGGCTGTGCTGCAACAGCGGCTCCCTGCCGCGGAGCCATGCGATGCTGGAGATGCGCCCCCACTGCGAGTGCTGCGGCCGCGACCTGCCCGCCGACGCCGCCGGCGCCTGGATCTGCTCGTTCGAGTGCACGTTCTGCGACGACTGCGCGCGCGAACGCCTGCACGGCACCTGCCCCAACTGCGGCGGCGAGCTGCTGCGCCGGCCGACGCGCGCGGCCGCGCTGCCGAGGAAGTATCCGGCCTCGACGCAGCGCCGCGTGCGCGCGGAGCCCTGCCCGCCGGATGCGGCCTGAGCCCTGCGCGCCTAGCCGCGCGCGCCGAGCCAGCGCGCCGCCAGCGCGGGCAGCAGCAGCAGGCTGAGCGCGGTGGAGGTGATAAGGCCGCCGAGCACGACGATCGCCAGCGGCGCCTCGATCTCGTAGCCGGCGCGGCCGAGGCCGAGCGCCAGCGGCAGCAGGCCGAGCGCCGCCACCAGCGCGGTCATCAGCACCGGCACCAGACGCTCGGCGGCGCCGCGCTGCGCCAGCGCCAGATCGAGGCGCGCGCCGGTTTCGGTTTCGAGCTGCTCGTAGTGCGCCAGCAGCAGGATGGCGTTGCGCGCGCTGATGCCGAACACGGTGACCAGGCCGACCGCGGCGCCGATGCTGAGCGGCTGCCGGCTGAGCAGCAGCGCGGCCAGCGCGCCGAGCAGCGCGAACGGCAGGTTCAGCAGCACCAGCGCGGCGTGGCGGCGCTCGCGGAACGCGGACGCCAGCACCAGCACGATCAGCACCAGCGTCGCCGCGCTGGCCAGCCACAGGCGCCGCGCCGCGGCCTGCTGCTCGGCGCCGACGCCGCCGAACGCCACGTCGACGCCTGCCGGCAGGCCGGCGCGCGCCAGCGCCGCGCGCGCGTCGGCGATCACCGCGTCGATGCCGCGGCCCTGCACGTCGAAGCCGACCACCGCGTAGCGGCGACCGCCCTGGTGGCGGATCTGCGCACGCGCGTCCTCCGGCAGCAGCGCGGCGAGCCGCGCGAACGGCACGTAGCCGTCGGCGGCGGTGGGCACCAGCTGGCGCTCGAGTTCCGCGGCGACGTGCTGCGGCGGCAGCGCGAGGCGCAGCACCACCGGCACGGTGCGGTCGCCGGCGTAGAGATCGCCCGCCGGCAGCCCCAGCGTCGCCGCCGCGAGCAGCGTCGCCGGCCACTGCGGATCGACGCCGTAGGCGGTCAGCGCCGCCATGTCCGGCTGCAGGCGGTAGCCCGGCGCGCGCGTGCCGGCGCCGCTCTGCAGGTCGACCACGCCGGGCACCGCGGCCAGCGCGGCGCGCGCCTGCCGCGCGGCGCGGTCGAGCGCATCGAGGTCGTCGCCGTAGAGCTGCACGGCGACCTGCGTGGTCTCGCCGGTCAGCGTCTCGCTGAGGCGGTCGCCGATGAAGGTGACCACCTCGCTCTGCAGGCTGGGGAAGTCCTGCAGCACGCGGCGGATCGCCGCCTGCGCGGCGGTCTGGTCGATCGACGGGTCGTGCTTCAGCTCGACGTGCAGCTCGCCGCGGTCGACCGTCCAGGTGTCCTCGCCCAGCTCCGAGCGGCCGATCTGCTCCTCGACGGTGGCGACCTGCGGCAGCGCGCGCAGGCGCGCGCTCAGCGTCTCGCCGAGGCGCAGCATCTCGGCGCGCGCCATGCCGGGCTGGCGCGCGCTCACCTGGATCACGAAGTGGCTTTCGCGGAAGTCCGGCAGCAGTTGCGCGGGCACGCGCAGCGCCGACGCGGCGACCACGGCGAACGCGGCCAGCAGCAGCGCCAGCGCGCGCCACGGCCGATGTGCCAAGCGCGCGATGGCCGCCGCCTGCGCCGCGCGCAGGCGTGCGAGCCAGCGCGGCTCCGCGCGCGGCGCGCCGCGCGCCAGCAGCAGCGCGGCCAGCGCCGGCGTCACCACCACCGCCACGGCCAGCGAGGCCAGCACCGAGAGGATGAACGCCCACGCCAGCGGCGCGATGAAGCGGCCGGTCACGCCGCTCTGCAGCAGCACCGGCACGAACACAAGCAGCACGACCACGGTGGCGTAGACCATCGCGCCGCGGATTTCGAGCGATGCCTCCAGCACGACGGCGAGGCGCGTGCGCGGCTCCGGCGCGTCGCCGGCGGCGCGCAGGCGGCGCAGGATGTTCTCGACGTCGATGATGGCGTCGTCGACCAGCACGCCCAGCGCCACCGCGAAGCCGCCCAGCGTCATCACGTTCAGGCTGACCCCGGCCCACACCAGCAGCGGCGCGGCGGCGAGCAGCGACAGCGGGATCGCCGCGAACGACACCAGCGCGGCGCGCCAGTCGCGCAGGAACAGCAGCAGCACCGCGGCGACGAAGGCCGCGCCGAGCAGCAGCGCGTCGCGCAGGTTGCCGAGCGCGGCGAGGATGAAGCTGGCCGGACGGTGCAATGCCGGATACAGCAGCATGCCGCGCGCGCGCATGCCCGGCGCCAGCTCGGCCAGGCGCGCCTCCAGCGCGCGCGTCACCGCCAGCGTGTTGGCGCCGTACTGGCCGGACACCGTGAGCAGGATGCCGGGGCGGCCCATGATCAGGGCGTCGCCGTACAACGGCGCCGGCGCGACGCGCACGTCGGCGACGTCGCCGATGGTCAACGGCCGCGCGCCGCGCACGGCCAGCGGCGTCGCCGCCAGCGCCGCCGCGCCGGACGGCAGCGGCACCCGCACCTCCAGGCGCTGCGCGCCGCTCTCGATGTAGCCGGCGCCGTGCGCGGCCAGCGCGCGGCGCAGCGCATCGAGCACGTCGCCCACGCCGAGCCGGTAGGCGAGCAGGCGCTCGGGCCGCACCGCGACGGCGACCTCGCGCACCTCGCCGCCGAACACGGTGACGCGCGCGGCGCCGGGCACGGCCAGCAGCGCCGGCTTCAGCACCCGGTCGGCGTAGTCGCGCAGCGCCATCGGCGACAGGCGCTCGGAGACCAGGCCGAGCTTCAGCACGTCCATCGTCGCCGAGGTCAGCGGCGACAGCCTCGGCGCGCCGACGCCGGCGGGCAGCTGCGGCAGCGCGTCGGCCAGCTGCTCGGCGACGCCCTGGCGCACGCGGTAGGGATCGCTGCCGTCGAGGAAGTCCAGCGTCACCACCGACAGCCCGGCGATCGACTGCGAGCGCATCGTCGCCAGCCCCTGCGCGCCGTTCAGCGCGGCCTCGATCGGCCGCGTCACCAGCTGCTCGACCTGGCCGGGATCGAGCCCGGGCGCTTCGGTCTGCACCGTCACCTGCGGCGGCACGAAGTCCGGCAGCACGTCGTAGGGCGCACGCGGCAGCGCCGACGCGCCGACGGTCAGGCCCAGCAGCACCAGCACGGCGATGCCGACGCGCGCGCGCAGCGCGTGTGCGATCAGCCGGCGCATCAGTCGTCGTCCGCCTCGTCGCCGGCGCCGGCCGCCGGCTTGCGCTCGGCGGCGGCGAGCTGGGCGGCGCCCTGCACCACGACGCGCTCGCCGGCGACGAAGCCGCGCGCGACGCGCCAGCCGTCGGCGACGGCGACGGCGTCGTCCGGCAGCGCGCGCTGCTGGTAGCGATCGCCGCCCAGCGCGACGTAGGCCCAGCGCCGGCCGCCGAGCACGATCACCGTGGCCTCGGGCAGCAGCACGCCGCGCGCGGCCGCGGCGTCGAGACGCGCGCGCAGGCGCTCGCCGGCCTGCAGGCCGCCCGCGTCGACCACGGCCAGCCAGGCCGGCCCGCCGACGATCGACACCGCGCCGCCGGCCGCGCCGAGCACGCGCGCGTCGGGCAGCGCGCCGTCGTCGCTCAAGCGCGTCAGATGCACGCGGTCGCCGGCACCGAGGCGCACCGCGCGATCGGCGAACTCGAGGCGCAGCAGGAACGCGCGGCCGTCGCGCAGCGGACCGAGCAGATCGGGCGACGGCGCGCGCAGCGCCGGCGACCATTCCAGCGCGATGCGCGCGGCCAGGCTGCGCGCCTTGGCCGCGTCGGCCGCGGCCTGCGCCTGCGCCGCCTGCACGCTGCGCAGCGAGGCGTTGTCCTGATCGCGCTGCAGGTCGCGCAGGCGCCGCGCCTCGGCGGCGGAGGCGCGCGCCGCGGCCGCGGCCGCCGCGGCCTCGTCGAGCAGCGTCAGCAGCGCGGCGCCGTCCTGCACCTGCGCG
>NZ_DF970139.1 GCF_000953855.2 Mizugakiibacter sediminis | reverse complement strand
GCGCGCTTCCAGCAGCAGGCGCGCGGCGGCGTCGGCGCGCGCGGCCGCCTCGGCTGCGCGCGCGGCGTCGGCGGCGGCGTGCCAGGCGCGGATCGCGTCCAGCGCGGGGGCTTCGGCAATGCCCAGCGCCTGGCTGCCGACGAACGCCGTCGGCAGCAGCTTGGCGGCCTCGGTGAGGAGCGACGCGTCGGCAGGATCGAAGGCGGCTTCGTTCCGCACCGCGGCGGCGATGCGTTCGAGCGCCTTGCCTTTGGCGGCGCGAGTTTTGCCCACGGTCGCACGCTCGATCGCCTGCCGCGCCGCGGCGAAGGCATCGCCGTTCAGCGCCCGCACGGCGGCGGCGGCGCGTTCGAGCGCGCGTCTCGCGGCCTGCGCCGCGCCGTCGTCGGCCGGCGCGTGCACGCGCCGGCCCTCCCAGCGCGCCTCGCCCAGTGCGCGCGCCAGTTTTTGCGGCGTGCCCCAGGCGTCGGCCAGCAGGCGCGCGGCGGCGGCGTCGCTGGCGCCGCGCGCGCGCCAGAAGTCGGCGGCGGCTTCCTCGCGCAGCGCCTGTTCGTTCTCGAGCAGCGCGTGCGCCTCCAGCGAGGCGCCGGCGGCGAAGCCGATCTCGCGCAGCGCGCGCTGGCAGAAGCCGTGCAGCGTGCTGACCGCGGCGAGGTCGCCGGCGTGGCGCGCCGCGCGCGCGTGGCGGCGCAGGCCGTCGAGGTCGCCGTCCCAGGCGGCCAGCGCCTGCGCCAGCAGGCGGCGCGTGGCAGCCGCCTCGGCGCCGTCGCCGTCGCGCGGCTGCGCCGGCGCCTCCTCGTGCAGCAGGCGCTCGGCCAGCTCCAGCCGCGCGCGCAGGCGCCCGGCCAGCTCGGCGGTGGCGGCGCGGGTGAAGGTCATCACCAGCACGCGCTCGGGCGTCAGCCGACGCTCCAGCAGCAGGCGCAGGTACAGCGTCGCCAGGGTCCAGGTCTTGCCGGAGCCGGCGCCGGCCTCGATCAGGCGCACGCCGTCCAACGGCAGGGAAAGCGCGTCGAGGGCGCCGCTCATGCCGCGTCCTCCGCGCCGTCCAGCGCGCGCAGCACCGGCGCGAACACCGCGCGCGCGGTGGCCACCAGGTCGCGTGCCAGCTCGCCGCGCGGATCGCCGGGCAGTTCGATGCCGCGCCAAGCCAGACGCACGGCGTCGTCGTCGAACTCGCTGCGGGCGTAGTCGCTTTGCGCCTGCTTCGCCTCGCGCTCGAACTCGGCGAAGCCTTCGCGTTCGTCGGCGCGCTGCGCGCAACGCCAGGACGACTGGGGGAAGAACGGTAGCGGCGCGACGAGCCCGCGCCGGCGCAGCGCCAGCAGCGCGGCGAGTTCGGCGCGCGCGTCCTCGGCGCTGATGCCGGCGAACATCTGCCGCGCCGCGCCGCCCTTGTCGTCGAGGTGCAGCAGCACGGTGCGCGCCGCCGCGCCGCGCGCCAGCGCGTGCACCAGATGGTCGATCCAGGCGTCGATCACCTGGCGGCCGTCCAGCTTGCCGGGGCGCAGACACACGCGCGTGTCCGCCCAGCAGCGGTCCAGCACGGCGGCGAAATGCGCACCGTCGATCTCGGACGACAGCGGCGCCGCCGGTTGCGGCGCCGCGCCGCCGGTGAGCGCGGCCAGCGCCGCCAGCAGCGGCTTGGCCGTCTCGTACGCCGCGTCCAGCGCCAGCGCGCCGAAATCGCCGGGCGGCAGCACGCCGCGCGCGCGCAGGCGCGGCGCCAGCGTCCGCGGTTCGGCCGCCTCGCCGCGCGCCAGCGCCATGCCCAGCGCCTCGCGCAGCTGGTACTGCAGCAGCCCGTCGTCCGGCGCCAGCGGCTCCGCGTCGTCGGGCGCCCGCGCCTGCGCGAGGTCGATGCCGAGGCGCTCGCGCAGGAACGCCGCGGCGGGATCGCGGAAGAAACGCTTGAGCCGCGCATCGCTGAGCGCGTCGTCGGGCGGCGGCGCGGGCAGCGGCGCGGGCGCGAACGCCGGCACGGGCGCGAAGCCGCGCACGCCGGCGGCGCGCGTCCAGGCCTCGCGGTAGGTGAACAGCGGCGCGTCGTCGCGCGCATCGAACAAGCGCGCGTCGAACGGCTGCAGCGGATGGTCGAGCACGGGTTCGCCGCCGGCGTGGAGATAACGCTCGCGCAGCAGCGCGATCAACCCCTCCACCACCGGCGCCGGCGGCCGCGGTTCGTGGCTGCGCGGATCGCGGCCGACCCAGCTGACGTAGAACACGTCGCGCGCGGCGCACAAGAGCTGCAGGAACAGGAAGCGGTCGTCCTCGCGCAGCGAGCGGTCGCCGAGACGCGCCTGGCCGGCGCGGCGCTCGCCGGCGATGCGGTCGAGGTCGCTGTCGCCGTCGCGGCGCGGGAAGGCGTCCTCGTTCATGCCGAGCAGGCAGATCACGCGGAACGGCACCACGCGCAGCGGCACCATGCCGCACACGGTCACGCCGCCCTGGAAGAAGCGCTGCCGCGGGTCGGCGTCGGCCAGGCGCTCCAGCAGGAAGGCGCGCACCGTCGGCCATGCCAGCGCGGCGGTGTAGCCGGCGGCGGCGCAGTCCTCGGCCAGCGCGGCCAGCGCGCCGCGCAGCAGGCGCAGCGCGCGCGCCTCGTCGGCGTCGTCGGGCGCTTCCGCATACAGCGCTTCGAACTGCGCGGCCAGCGCGTCGCTCCACGCCGCCGCGGTCAGGCGCCGCGCGCCGAAGCCGGCCAGCGTGCGCCACACCGCCAGCACGCCGAGCAGGGCGTCGAGGTCGGCCAGCGCCGCGCCCTCGATGTCGGCGTAGGGCGCGACGCCGGCGATCAGCGCCGCCTCGTCGCCGCCGGCGTAGCCGGCGAGCAGGCGGTCGAGGCCGAACGCCCAGCTGTATTCGCGATAGCCGCCCAAGTCGGCGCGCGCGTGTTCGTCGGCGCCCCAGCGGATGCCGCTCTCGCGCACCCAGCGCTGCACGCGCTCGAGGCCTTCGCGGCCGAGGCCGTGGCGGCGCATCACGCCGGGCACGGCCAGCACGTCGAGGATCTCGGTGACGGTCCAGCGCGAGGCGGGCGCGTCCAGCAGGCGCGCGAACAGCGCCAGCGCCGGATGCGTCGCCGCCGCCGGCACGTCGGCGATGCTGTAGGGCAGGTAGCGCGGATCGCGCTCGTCGAGGCCGCCGAACACCGCCTCGACGTGCGGGCGGTAGGCGGCGACGTCGGGCGTCATCACCGCGATGTCGCGCGGCGTGAGCGTCGGATCGGCTTCGATCAGCGCCAGCAGGCGGTCGTGCAGCGCCTGCACCTCGCGCAGCGGCGAATGGCAGCGGTGGAACTGCAGCGAGCCGTCGGGGGCGGCGCGCGCGTCGGCGGCGGGCGCGCGCCGCGCCAGCACGTCGTCGCGCACGCGGCCGAGCAGGCTGCGGCGGTCGATGGCCTCGTCGCACAGGTCGAGCTCCTCTTCCGGCTGCACCTGTTCGTAGCCGAACAACTGCTCGACGAAGGCGGCGCCGGCGCCGCCCAGCGCCAGCAGCAGCGGATTGTCGTCGGCGTCCTCGGCCAGCGCGCGGCGCACCAACTTGCGCGAGGCCGGCAGGTCGCCCCAGTACTCGCGGCAGGGCGTCGGGAAATAGAAGTCGACGTCGGCGTGGCGGCCGACCACGCCGAGCATGCGCAGCACGTCGGGCGAGACGTTGCCGCAGGCGAACGCGCTGACATGTTCCGGCAATCCCGGCGGCGGCGGGCCGCCGTGCTGGAACGCGGCCAGCCAGTCCTCGATCAGCGCGGCGCGATGGGCGCCGCCGACGCGCGCCAGCAGGCGCCGCCACAGCTCGGCCTGCCAGTCGTCGGCATCGGCGCCGCGCGCCCAGGCCAGCACGCGCTCGCGCCGGTAGGCCTGGTAGCGCTCGAAGGCGCGCGCCAGCTCGGCGGCCAGCGCGAAGCGGCGCGCGGCGTCGCCGTCGGCGAGGTAGGCGGCCAGCGGCGCCAGCGCCGGCACGTCGTCCAGCGGCGCTTCCAGCAGCGCCAGCAGGTGCCAGCGCAGGCGCGCCGGTTCGAACGGCGAGCGCAGCGGCAGCTCGGGCCGCCAGCGGCGCAGCAGATCCCAGGCGAACTCGGCGGGCGCGCGGAAGGCCAGGTTGGCGACGATGCCGCGCGTCTCCGCCAGATGCACCTGCAGCCAGCGCCGCAGGCCGGCCTGCGGCACCAGCACGGTGGCCGGCACCAGCGGCGCGGCGCGCGCGCGCGCGGCCAGGCGCTCGCCGAGTGCGGCGGCCAGCCTGGCGCTGTCGTTGGCGTAGAGCAGGGAAAACACCCGAGTCGGTCCGTCGCGGGTCAGGGCCGGGCGCAAGTATGCACGGCGCGGTCGCAGCGGTTGCGATGGCGGCGGCTTGGGTCCGGTCTCCTCCGGCGTTGCCGCAGGCGAACGCGGCGTGCGCCGCGAGCGCCCGGTTGGACGCTTGAGGCGCATTGCGCCGCCCCCATCTGAACTTTCGTGAAAACGCGCCGCGCGACCTTGTCCGGCGCGCGGCGCAGGCCGATATAGCCAGCGAAGGCCGCGGTCTGTCCGCCGCGGCGAAAACCGGCAGACGTTTGGACGTGCCGCCGGTGCGACCGGGAACCCATCATGCGTCACACCTCACCACCGCAGTGCCGCGAACTCCGCCTGGGCCGCGGCCTGCATGCGGCGCTGCTGTATGCGAGCCTGGCCGGCCCGCCGCTGCAATTGACGGCGCAGCGCGCCGGCGCCGGCCTGGGCTGGCTGGAGTTGATCGCCGCGGCGACGCTGGTCGCCGGCCTGCTGGGCGTGGCGACGTTCGTGTTCGCCGCCGAGGCGCGCGCCTGCTGGGCGCTGCTGCGCAGCGACATGCCGCCGCGCGTGCACGGCTGGACGCCGCACCGCATCGCCTTCGTCGTCGCGGCGAGCATGGCGGCGGGCGGGCTGGTGGCGCTGGTGCCGGCGCTGTTCGCGCACGGCGTGTCCGCGCGCGCCTATCTGGTGCTCGCCTCCGGCGTACTCGCCGCCGCCTTCGCCGCTTTCGCCGCATGGACGCGCGGCCTGGTCCGCGGCGAGGCCTGGGCACGGATCGATGCGGACGCGACGCGCCGGCGCTTGTGAGGCGCGCCGCCGCGCATACGTTGTAGTACGCTAGTACGCAAACTGCCCAGACGATTGCGATTGCATCGCCGCTGCCGGGCGGCATCCGTTCGGGGGAAACGGGCGGTGCGAGTGCCAACCAGCAAGCTGTCCGCCCCCCGCCCTACGGCGAGGGGGCGAAAATCGAAGCGTGTGCGGCGCGACGCGACGGACTCCGCGTGCCGGAGCGAGGCGCGTCGGTGACGATCGAATTCCTGCGCATCCTGACGGTCGATCCCGACACGGCGCGCGCGCACGCGCGCGCCGCGCCGCTCGTCGGCGCCGGCCACGTGGTCGCGATGGCGGCGACGGCCGAGGCCGCACTGGAAGAGGCGCGGCGCGGCGCGCCCGACCTGGTGCTGCTGGCGGCCGCGATCGGCGCCTCGGTCTCCGGCCTGGTGGCGCGGCTGCGGGCGATGCCGCAGACGGCGGAGAGCGCGATCCTGGTGCTTGGCGACGACGCGCCCGAGACGGTGCGCCGTGCCGCGCGGGAGGCCGGCGCCGATGGCTGTCTCGCGACGCTGCCGGCGGAGGACACGCTGGCGGCGTGGGCGGGCGCATTGGCCCGCCAGACCGCGCGCGCACGCCGCGCGCAGCGCATGGCGCGCATGGGCAGTTGGAGCCTGGACGTGGCCAGCGGGCGCTTGGTCTGGTCGGACGTGACGTGCGCGTTGTTCGGCATCCGCCCGGCGGAGTTCCGCGGCACTTTCGAGCACTTCGCCAGCTTCGTGCTGCCCGAGGACCGCTGCCGACTCGATGCCGCGCACCGCCAGGCGGTCGCCACGCGGGGCGCGCTCGAAGCCGAATACCGCATCCGCCGCCCGGACGGCGAGGTGCGCTGGATGTTCGAGCGCGGCCATCTCGAGTTCGACGACGCCGGCCAGGTGGTGCGCCGGCTCGGCATGGTGATGGACATCACCGAGCGCAAGCTCGCCGAGCAGCGCATCCTGCGCCTGAACCGCGTGCATGCGCTGCTCAGCGCGATCAACAACGCGATCGTGCATCTGCGCGACCGGCAGGCACTGTTCGAGCAGGCGTGCCGCATCGCCGTCGAGACCGGCGGGCTGCGCGCGGCCTGGATCGGCACGGTGGAGCCGGACGGCGAAGTGAGCGTCGCCGCGCAGGCCGGTGCGGTGGACGCCTATCTGCGGCATATCCGCGTCACCACCGCGCCGGTCGCCGAAGGGCATGGCCCGTTCGGCCTGGCGGTGCGCGAGAACCGCGCTGCCGTCTGCAATCACATCGCCCGCGACCCGATGTTCGCGCCCTGGCGCGAACAGGCGCTGCGCCACGGTTTCCAGGCGTGCGCGGCCTTTCCGCTCCACGTCGACGGCCTGCCGATCGGCGGCTTCGCGCTGTACGCGGACGTCGAGGACTACTTCGACGACGAGGAGATCAGGCTGTTCGAGCAGCTCGCCTCCGACATCTCCTTCGCCATCGCCTTCATCGACCAGGAGCAGCGCCGGCGCCTCGCCGAGGCCGCCCTGCGCGAGAGCGAGGAGCGCTTCCGCCTGCTGTCGAAGGCCACCAACGACGCGATCTGGGACTGGAACCTGGCCGACGACGTGCTGTGGTGGAGCGAAGGTTTCGAGACCCTGTTCGGCCTGCGTCGCGACGACGTTCCGCCGACCTTCCAAGGTTGGGCCGGCCGCATCCATCCCGACGACCGCGACCGCGTGGTGGCGGACATCTACCAGGCCGTGCTGACGCGCGGGGAAAAGTGGTCGGACAGCTACCGCTTCCTGCGCCGCGACGGCACCTACGCGCACGTGCACGATCGCGGCTACGTGATCCGCGACGCCGAGGGCCGCGCCACGCGCATGGTCGGCGGCATGACCGACGTCACCGAGCGGCGCACGCTGGAGGAGCGTCTGCTGCAGGCGCAGCGCCTGGAGGCGATCGGCCAGCTCACCGGCGGCGTCGCGCACGATTTCAACAACCTGCTGACGGTGATCCTGGGCAACGCCGACATGCTCGCGGAAGAGGTGGGCGACCAACGCTGGAGTCCGCTGATCGCCTTGATCGCCGACGCCGCCCAGCGCGGCGCCGACCTTACCCGGCAGTTGCTGGCATACGCGCGCCGGCAGCCGCTGGACCCGAAATCGGTCGACGTCAACCGTCTGGTCGCCGAGATGGATGCGTTGCTGCGGCGCGCGCTCGGCGAGCACATCGAGGTCGAGCTGGTGCGCGCCGCGGGCCTGTGGTCGGCGCTGGTCGACCCGGCGCAACTGGAGAGCGCGCTGCTCAACCTCGCCATCAACGCGCGCGACGCGATGCCGAACGGCGGGCGGCTGACGATCGAAACCGCCAACGTCTGGATCAACGACGACTACGCCGGCCAGCACGTCGACGTGAAGCCGGGCCAGTACGTGCTGCTCGCGGTCTCGGACACCGGCGTCGGCATTGCGGCCGAGCACCTCGATCGCGTGTTCGAGCCTTTCTTCACCACCAAGCCCAAGGGCATCGGCACCGGCCTCGGTCTGGCGATGGTCTACGGCTTCGCCAAGCAGTCGGGCGGTCACGTCAACATCTATTCGGAACCCGGCCAGGGCACCACGGTGCGCATGTACCTGCCGCGCAGCCACGCGCCCGCGGAGGCACGCCGCGACGCGGCCGCAGCGGTGGTGGGCGGCAGCGAGACCATCCTGCTGGTCGAGGACGACGCGCAGGTGCGCGCCTACGCGCGCGAGCAGCTCGTGTCGCTCGGCTACACGGTGCTCGATGCCGCGGACGCGCGCGAGGCGCTGGCCATGGCCGAACGGCGCGCCGACATCGACCTGCTGTTCACCGACGTGGTGATGCCCGGCGGCATGAGCGGCAAGCAGCTCGCCGACGCGGTGCGCGCGCTGCGTCCGCGCATCAAGGTGCTGTACACCTCGGGGTACACCGACAACGCGATCGTCCATCACGGCCGGCTCGACGCCGGCGTGCACCTGCTGACCAAGCCCTACCGGCGCGCCGAGCTGGCGCGCAAGGTCAGGGCGATCCTCGACACCTGAGCGCTTGCGCGCGGAGAAGAACATGGAGCCCGGGCGCCTGCTGATCCTCGACGACGATCCCGCGATCGGCAGGACCATCGAGCGGATCGCGCGCGGTGCCGGGCTGGAGGCGCGGTTCACCGACGACCCGGCGGCGTTCTTCGACGCCGTGGACGCGTGGGACCCCACCCACATCGCGATCGACCTGGTGATGCCGCGCATGGACGGCGTCGAGGTGCTGACGCGTCTGGCCACGCGCGGCAGCCGCGCGCGCATCATCATCACCAGCGGCGTCGACCACCGCGTGCTGGATGCGGCGGGGCGCTCCGCCGTCGAGCATGGGCTGGAGATCGCCGGCGTGCTGTCCAAGCCGTTCTCGGCGAAGGCGCTGCGCAGCCTGCTGCAGGCGGCGCCGTCCGCAGCGGGGCCGGGCGGATCGGCCGCGCGGCTGGCGGCGGACGGCGGTCGGGCCTCGGTCGAGGACCTGCGCGCCGCCATCGAACGGCGCGAACTGCGGCTGGTTTTCCAACCGCAGGTCGATTGCGCCAGCGGCGCCCTGGCCGGCTTCGAGGCGCTGGTGCGCTGGCAACATCCGCGCCACGGCCTGCTCCTGCCCGAGCAGTTCGTGCCGTTGGCCGAGGCCCACGGCTTGATCGACGCCCTGACCGAGCAGGTGACGGAGCAGGCGCTGGCCTGGTTCGCCGCGACGTTCGGCGCGGCGCCGGCGCGTGCGGCCGGCGAGGAAGCCCCGTCGCTGGCGATGAACCTGTCCGCGCGCACCCTCGAGGACGAAAGCTTCGTCGAGCGCATCCTGGCGCGCTGCGAAGCGCACGGCGTGGCGCCGGCGCGGCTGATCCTCGAGCTGACCGAGACCAGCGCGATGGAGGATCCGGTGAAGTCGCTGGACGTGCTGACGCGCCTGCGCATGAAGGGGTTCCAGCTCTCGATCGACGATTTCGGCACCGGCTTCTCTTCGATGCTGCAACTGGTGCGCCTGCCGTTCTCGGAGATCAAGGTCGACAAGTCGTTCGTGATGACCGCCGGCCGCTCCGAGGAGTCGCGGACGGTGGTGAAATCGATCGTCGAACTCGGCCACAGCCTCGGCCTGCGCTCGATCGCCGAGGGCGTCGAGGACGCCGCGACCCTGGGCTACCTGCGCGGGATCGGCTGCGACCTGGCGCAGGGCTATCACATCGCGCGGCCGATGCCGGGCGAGGCGGTGGCGGACTGGCTGGCGCGGCGCTCCCCTCGCGGCGGCGCGGACTGAGGAGCCGCACTGCCGCGCCGTGCGCGCGGCGTGCCGACGCGTGCGCCGGCGGCGGCGCCGACCGCCGCATGCCGCGGCGATGGGGGCGGCCCGCCATCTCGGCCGCCGAGACGGCGTCGCGCTGAGCTGCGCGGCAGGAGGCATGCCGATGGCCGCACGACCATACGGCAGTAGCGGCTAGGTGTGTAAACCCACCAGGTTGTTCATGTCGATGCGGG
>NZ_DF970138.1 GCF_000953855.2 Mizugakiibacter sediminis | reverse complement strand
GCGAGCGCGCCGCGGCGCCGCCGCCGGCAGCGCCCGCGCGGTCCGCGCCGGCGGCGGTCGCGCTGGCCGCGGACGGCCTGCCCGACTGGGACGCGCTGATCGCCGCCGCCGGCCTTGGCGGGCCGCTGGGCGCGCTGGCCCGCCACGCCGTGCTGAAGAGTCTCGACGGCGAGGTGATGACGCTGGCGCTGCGCCCCGAGCACGAGCATTTCGCCGCCGGCAGCATGCTCGCCCAGCTCGAGCAACGCCTCGGCGCGGCGCTGGGCCGCACGATCCGCGTGCGCCTGGTCGCCGCGAACGACGTCGCCGACACGCCCGCCGAGCGCGCCGAACGCGCGCGCTCGGCCGAGTTCGCCGCCGCCGAGCAGGCGCTGAACGACGACCCCGTGGTGCAGGCGCTCAAGCGCGAACTGGACGCGCGCGTGCTGCCGCAGAGCGTGCGGCCCCTGGATTCCTGAGGAACCGAACATGCGTGGACAACTCGGACAACTGATGCAGCAGGCGCAGCGCATGCAGGAAGAAATGAAGCGCGCGCAGGAAGAGCTGGGTCGCCTGGAAGTCACCGGCAGCGCCGGCGGCGGACTGGTCAGCGTGACGATGAGCGGCAGGCACGAGGTGCGCCGCGTCAGCATCGACCGCAAGCTGTTCGCCGACGATCCGGAGATGGCCGAGGACCTGGTCGCCGCCGCCGTCAACGATGCCGTCAACAAGGTCGCCGAGGCGAGCCAGCGCATGCTCGGCGGCATGGCCGCGGGCCTCAACCTGCCGGCCGGTTTCAAACTGCCGTTCTGACGTGTCGACCGCTTCGAAAGTCCTCGCCGAGCTGATCGACGCGCTGCGCTGCCTGCCGGGCGTCGGCGCGAAGAGCGCGCAGCGCATGGCCTTCCATCTGCTGGAGCGCGACCGCGACGGCGGCCGCCGTCTGGCCGCGGCGCTGACCGCGGCGATGGAACGCATCGGCCACTGCCGGCAGTGCCGCACCTTCAGCGAGGAACCGGTGTGCGCGCTGTGCGCCGGCGCGGCGCGCGACCGCCACGTGCTGTGCGTGGTGGAGTCGCCGTCCGATCTTGCCGCGATCGAGCAGGCCACCGGCTATCGCGGCCTGTACTTCGTGCTGCTCGGGCGGTTGTCGCCGCTGGACGGCCTCGGTCCCGACGAACTGGGCATGGACCTGCTGCGCCGGCGCCTCGCCGAGGGCGAGGTGCAGGAGCTGATCGTCGCCACCAACCCCACCGTGGAGGGCGAGGCGACCGCGCACTATCTCGCGCAACTGGCGCGCGATGCCGGCGTGCGCGCCACCCGCCTGGCGCACGGCGTGCCGTTGGGCGGCGAGCTGGAATTCATCGACCGCAGCACGCTGGCGCACGCCTTCGGCGGACGCCAGGCGCTGGACTGAAGCGACGAGGAGAGGCCATGGCCGACACCATCTTCGGCAAGATCGTGCGCCGCGAGATTCCCGCCGACATCGTCTACGAGGACGACGCCGTGCTGGCGTTCCGCGACCTTAACCCGCAGGCGCCGGTGCACGTGCTGTTCATCCCCAAGCGGCCGATCGCCACGCTGGACGCGGCCGGGCCGAACGACGCCGCGCTGCTCGGCCAGTTGCTGCTGGCCGCGGCGGCCTACGCGCGCCAGCAGGGCTTCGCCGAACAGGGGTACCGCTGCGTGATCAACACCAACCGCGACAGCGGCCAGACCGTCTATCACCTGCACGTGCACCTGCTGGCCGGGCGCGCGATGCATTGGCCGCCCGGTTAGCGCGTCCCTGCGGCCCGGCAGGAGCGGGCGTGCTCGCCGCCGTGGGTCACCGGCTCAGTTCTTCTTCGGCGGCGGATTCTCCGGCACCACGATCACCCGCGGCGGCGGCGCCCAGTACGGGCCGTACCACGGGTTCCACGGCCCCCACGGGCCCCAGAACGGGTCGTAGTAGAAGGGGTCGTTGACGTACACGTAGCGCGGCCGCTTCGCCCACAGGTAGACCGTGTCGGCATCGACGCGCGGATAGGTGTAGTCGTAGTCGCCCACCTTGCGCGTGATCGTGCCGTGCACGGTGCCGGTGACGGTGATCTCGCGGCCCTTGGCGAACTCTTCGGGCTCGTAGAAGCCGTCCTTGCAGGCGACGAAGCGGCCGGTGCTGGCGCCACCCGCCTTCGGACGCGCCTGCTTGTCGAGCT
The DNA here is from genome assembly GCF_000953855.2 of Mizugakiibacter sediminis. Taxonomy (GTDB): domain Bacteria; phylum Pseudomonadota; class Gammaproteobacteria; order Xanthomonadales; family Rhodanobacteraceae; genus Mizugakiibacter; species Mizugakiibacter sediminis. The sequence goes on along the minus strand of NZ_DF970138.1, from coordinate 16,358 downwards.
CGTGCGAGAGCACGTAGAAGCAGGTCCGCTGCTGCTCCGGCTCGGTCAGGATGATTTCGCCGCCCCAGCGCACGCGCGTGCCTTCGGCGCCGGCGCCGTGCGCGGTGTTCGGCGTGGTCGCCGGATAATCGCCGGCGAGCGGTTGGGGAATGGTCGCGCAGGCGCCCAGGGCGAGGACGGCTGCGGCAAGGGCGATCGGCTTCCACATGGCCAGACTCCTTGGGCATGGCGGTTCGATCTTGGGGGACGGCGCGGTGTGCCGCTTCGTCGCACCCTCATTGGACCATGCGACGGGGGCGGAAACGACGCACCTGGATCAAATAATTGCGCAACGGTTCAGGCGCCGGCGCCGCGCAAGCGTAGCGCAAGGCCAGGTAGGCGTCGCCCAGCGCATGCAGCTCGTCGCGATGCTGCGGCAGCGCGCGCGTCGCGCGCCGGAAGTAGTGCAGCGGCCCTTCCGACGGCCGCCGCGCCACGCCCGCACGCGCCAGCCGGCGTTCCAGCCGCGCCTGCGCCGCGGCCAGCGGGTCGCGCCGCTCGCGCCGCGCCAGCACCAGCAGCAGGCTGAGCGCCAGCACCAGCGCGCTCATGGCCGCCAGCGCCGCGGCCAGCGCGCCCCAGTCGGCGCGTTCGACGCCGAACGGCGTCAGCAGGCCGCGCTGGCGCAGGCTGTCGAAGCCGATGACGGCGCGGTCCCACAGGCGGTTGACGATGTCCCAGCGGTTGCGCGCCGCCTGCAGCCAGTCGGCCTGGTACCACGCGCCCTGGCCGGCGGCCGCGGCGGCCGCGCCCAGCGTGACGCGTTCCGGACGCACCGCCGCGGTGGGGTCGTAGCGCGTCCAGCCCTGTCCCGGCAGCCACACCTCGGCCCAGGCGTGTGCATCCGACTGGCGCACCAGCAGGTAGCCGCCCAGCGCGTTCCAGTAGCCGCCCTGGTAGCCGGCGACGACGCGCGCCGGAATGCCGGCGGCGCGCATCAGGAACACGAACGCGGAGGCGTAGTGCTCGCAGAAGCCTTCCCGGGTGCCGAACAGGAAGTCGTCGACGCTGTCGCGTCCCAGCGGCGGCGCGGCCAGGTTGTAGCTGAAGCCGCCGTCGTGGAACAGCGAGAGCGCCGCGCCGGCGATCGCGCGCGCGTCGTCGCCGTGACGCTGCCGCCATGTCGCGGCCAGCGCGCGGGCGCGCGGATCGAAACCGGGCGGCAGCTGCAGGCCGCGCCGGCGTTCGGCGTCGTCCAGCGCCGGCGCCAGCGCGCGCCGCGGGGCGGACGTGACGCGGTAGTGCAGCACGGCGTCGATCGGGCGCGAGCGCGCCAGCTCGCGCGCGGCGCTCATGAGCGCGTCGGCGGGCGCGGCCAGCGGCGTGTCCAGCGCGAACAGCCAGTGCCGCCCGGTCGGCTCCAACGTCACCTCGTAGCTGTAGAGCGGCGCCTGCGGATGCAGGGCTTCGGGCTGCGACGACGGCGCGGTGGACGTGGCGGCCCAGGCGCGGCCGTCGAAATGCCACATCACCAGGCCGCGGAAATAGCGCTGACCGGGCGGCGGCGGCGCGCCGTCGAAGGCGACGCGCAGCGCGGGGCGGTCGTCGGTCAGCAGGTCGACGAAATCGCCCGGCGCCATGCGCGGGCTGATGCCGGTGCGCGCCTGCTCCGCGCCGGGCGCGCCCCACAGCGGCGAGGACAGCCGCGGCACGAACAGGAACGCGACCAGCGCCAGCGGCAGCGACAGCGCCAGCAACAGCGCGGGGCGCGCGAAGGCGCGCGCGAATGGCGGCACCGCCGCGGCCGGTTGCAGCGCCTGCAGCGCCGCCAGCAGCGGCAGCAGCGCCAGCGCCACCAGCACGGTCATCGGCAGCGACTGGCCGAACAGCAGCGCGCTCATCGCCACGAAACTGCCGAAGGCGACGGCGCTGGCGGCGTCGCGCGCGCGTTCGCTCTCCAGCAGTTTCAGCACCAGCATGCCGACGGCCAGCGCCGCGCCCGGCGCGCGCCCGAACGGCGAGCCGTAGGCGGCGAGGATCGCCAGCGGCAACGCCGCCACCAGCGGCAGCTTGAGCAGCAGGGAGACGCGCCCGCCGCGCCAGCGCCGCTGCGCCCAGCGCACGGCGAGCACGGCGGCCAGCACGAGGCCGAGCCTGGGCGGCAGGCGCGGCAGATGCAGCGCCAGCACCGCGGCGACGCCGAGGCAGAGCAGGTCGAAGGCGCGGCGGTCCAGCGGACGCTGCGCGTCGATGCTCGTCGACAGCCGCGCGTCGGCGGGGCGCGGGGTCATGGCAGCAGCGCCAGCGCCGCGAGACAGCGGTGGTAGTGGCCGACGCCGGCGTCCGGGCCCAGCGTCTCCGCGGGCAGCACCAGCGTCCAGCGCGCGTTCGCCGCGTGCGCCTCGATCACCCAGCGCGTCAGCCGCGCGATGCGCGCCTCGTGCGACAGGCCGCGGATCGCGTGCCAGTCGAGGCGGCGCTCGTCGCGGTCGCGCGGACGCTCGAATTCCTTGACCAGCAGGCCGGCGTGGCGCGCACTGGCCTTCCACGCCACCAGCTTCAGCGGATCGCCGGCGCGGTACTCGCGCAGGCCGGCCAGCGCGTCGCCGGCCGCGCCGCCCTGCACGCGTTCGCCGTCGCTGTCGGCGCCGGGCGCGGCGGGACCGTGCGCTTCCGGGCGCGGATACACCAGGGCGCGGGTGTCCGGGCTGAGCCAGCTCCAGGCGCGGAACAGGCCGAACGGCCAGGTGGTGGAGACGCGCAGGCGCGGCAGCGGCAGCGGGCCGCGCGTGTCCGTCGGCAGCTCGATGCGCACGTCGGTTTCCGCGTTCGCCTCGATCGCGAAGCATGGCGCCGCGCCGGCGGCGTCGATGCGCAGTCCGGCCCGCGCGCGGCCGCCGGCGGCGAAGCCGAGATCGACCGGCAGCGCCTCGCCGGCGAAGGCGTGGCCCGGCCGCACCGTCCGCAGCGACAGCCCGTCCAGCGCGCGGAACGCCAGCAGCATGCTGTTGAACGCGGCGGCGGCGAGCAGGCAGGTCAGCAGCAGGGCGGCGTTGTTGGTGTAGTTCAACGCGCCCAGCAGCATCGTCGCCAGGATCGCGCCGAAGCCGAGCCCGAAGCGCGTCGGCACGATGTAGATGCGCCGCCGGTGCAGCGCGATCGGCAGCGGTTCCGGCGCCTTCAGCCGCGTCAGCGCCGGCAGGCGCCGCTCGGCACGCGCATAGGCCTGCGACAGCAGCGAGCGCAGCGCGGTGGCGGCCATCTCAGCCCACCGGCACCTCGGCCAGCAGCGCGCGCGCCAGCGCCTCGCGGCTGGCGCCCTTGCCGGGGATCAGGCGATGCGCCGCCACCGGCACGAACAGCGCCTGCAGGTCTTCCGGGATCACGTAGCTGCGGCCGCTCAGTAGCGCCCAGGCGCGCGCCGCGGCGAGCAGCGCGATGCCCGCGCGCGGCGACAGGCCGACGTGGATGTCGGCGTGGCGGCGGCTGGCGGCGAGCAGCGCCTGCAGGTAGTCGATCAGCGCCGGGCTGGCCAGCACCGCGCGCGCCTGCTGGCGCAGCGCGTCGGCGTCGGCGGCGGCGAGGCAGGGCTTCAGGCGCACGATCAGGTCGCGGCGGTCGTCGCCGGTGAGCAGCGCGCGCTCGGCCTCGGCGCCGGGATAGTCCAGCGACAGGCGCAGCATGAAGCGGTCGAGCTGCGAGTCCGGCAGCGGGAAGGTGCCGGCGAGGTCGAGCGGGTTCTGCGTCGCCACCACGAAGAACGGCTGCGGCAGCGGATGCGTCTGGCCGTCCACCGTCACCTGGTATTCGGCCATCGCCTCCAGCAGCGCGCTCTGCGTCTTCGGCGTGGCGCGGTTGATCTCGTCGGCCAGCAGCAATTGGGCGAAGATCGGTCCGGGGTGGAAGCGGAAGCTGCCGGCTTCGCGCTCGAACACGCTGACGCCGATGATGTCGGACGGCAGCAGGTCGCTGGTGAACTGGATGCGCTGGAAGCCGAGGTCGAAGGTGGCCGCCAGCGCGTGCGCCAGCGTGGTCTTGCCGACGCCCGGCACGTCCTCCAGCAGCAGATGGCCGCCGGCGATCAGGCAGGCGAAGGCCAGCTTCACCTGGCGCTGCTTGCCGAGCAGGATGCCGTTGACCTGCGCCAGCGCGGCGTCGAGGCGTTGGCGCAGCGCGTCTTCGCGCGCGCGGACGGGATCGGCCATGAGGTGCAGGGTCTCGAAGGGGCGATGCGTCGAGCGTACCGCAGCCGCGGCGATCGCGGCGTGTGCCGTTTCGCGGCGCGACGGCGCGCCGTCAGGGCAGCGCGAGGCCGGCCTTGCGCAGCAGCCGGCACAGCGCGATCAGCGGCAGGCCGATCAGCGCGGTGGGATCCTCGCTGTCGATGCGCTCGAACAGGGCGATGCCGAGGCCTTCCGACTTGAAGCTGCCGGCGGCGTCCAGTGGCTGCTCGCGGGCGACGTAGCGGTCGATCTCCGCGGCGTCGAGCACGCGGAAATGCACGCGGGTGAGGTCGAGCGCGGAGCAGTCGCGCAGCGCCGCGCCGCGCGTGTCGACCACGCACAGCGCGGTGTGGAAGCGCACTTCGCGGCCGGCGCAGGCGGCGAGCTGGGCGCGCGCGTTGGCCGCGCTGCCGGGCTTGCCGAGCATCGCGCCGTCCAGTTCGGCGACCTGGTCGGAGCCGATCACCAGCGCCTGCGGACAGCGCGCCGCCACCGCGCGCGCCTTGGCGGCGGCGAGACGCGTCGCGCAGGCCTGCGGCGTCTCGCCGGGCAGGGCGGTCTCGTCGACGCCGGGCGCCTGCTGCTCGAACCGCGGCAGCACGCGCCGCAGCAGTTCGGCGCGATAGCGCGAGGTCGAGGCCAGCACGATGCGCGGCGCGCTCATGCCGACGGCTCCTGGCCGAGGTGCTCGCGCATGGCGTCGTCCAGCTCGTGCTGCGCGGTGCCGAGCGCGATCAGGTGGCGCTGCACCTGCGCGCGCGCCTGCGCCAGCGCCGCCACCGCGCGGTTCAGCTCGGCCTGGCTGGCGGCGGGAGCGCGGTCGCGGATCCACAGGCGGTGCGCCAGCAGCTCGCGCAGCGCGGCGTCGACGGCGGCGTGCGCCTCGGCGCGCTGCGGCGCCGGCAGGCCGGGCATCACGGTGACGCTGGCGTGCGCGCGATCGAGGCGGGCGCGGCACTCCTTCAGTTCCTGTTCGAGCCGGTCGGCGTCGTCGAGCAGGCGCCGCAGCGCATCTTCGCGGCGACGGGCGCGGCGGCTGCGCAGCACCGCGATCGCCGCGAACAGCGCGGCGACCACGGCCAGCCCCAGGCCGGCCAGGGTGACATCGAACTTCACGTCGCTGGATTCCCTTGCATCGGCGACAGTCTGCCGGAGCGTACGGCCCGGGTAAACCCGCGCCGCGGTTGACTTTGCGCAGTGCAGCACCTACCATCGCCCGGCTATGTACGCGCCTCTGCCCGAGACCGTGGACGCCTGGCGCATGGTCACGGCGCGGCGCACGTTCCACGGATCGCTTCCGCTCGCCGAACTCGAGCGCCTGGCCCCCAGTCTCGCCAGCGTCGAGGGTTCGGCGGCGTACGACTTGGAATTCGGTACGGACGAGCTCGGCGTGCCCTTTCTCGCCGTGCGTGTCGAGGCGGCGCTGCCGCTCACCTGCCAGCGGACGCTCGAGACCTTCGAGCAGCCGGTGCGCATCGACACGCGGCTGGGGCTGCTGGCCGACGAGCGCGACGAGGCGGCGCTGCCGCCGGGATACGAGCCGCTGCTGGTCGGCTCCGAGGCGTTGAGCCTCGCCGCGGTGATCGAGGACGAACTGATCCTCGCGCTGCCGCTGGTGCCGACCAAGCCGGGCACGGAGGGGCCGCCCGAGGCGTGGAGCACCGCGCCGGCGGCAGAGCAGGAGCCGGCGCGGGAGCATCCGTTCGCGGCGCTGCGAGCATTGAAGAAAACCTGACGCTTTCTGTTGGAGATACGACCATGGCCGTCCAGAAATCCCGCAAGACGCCGTCGCGCCGCGGCATGCGCCGTTCGCACGATGCGCTGAAGGCGGTCCAGCTCGCCACCGACCCGACCAGCGGCGAGATCCACCGCCGTCACCACGTCACCAAGGACGGCTACTACCGCGGCCGCAAGGTGATCGACACGGCCGCCGCGGTGGTCGACGAGGACTGAGCGCGCAGCAGCCACGCTGCACGCGGTGAAGCGGCGCGGTCAACGCGCCGCTTTGCGTTTGGGGTCCCGGGCCGTACGCCCGCGGATGGGTCGGCCGCCTGGCGCGGCGCAGAGACGAGGGTCTCGCCCTGAAACACGCACGCATCATCGGTACCGGCAGCTATCTGCCGGAGCGGGTCGTCACCAACGCCGACCTCGAGAAGCTGGTCGAGACCAGCGACGAGTGGATCCGCACGCGCACCGGCATCCGCGAGCGGCGCATGGCCGCCGACGGCGAGACCACCGGCGACCTGGCCTTCTATGCGGCCACCCATGCACTGGACGCCGCAGGGGTGAAGGCCGCCGAGCTCGACATGATCGTGCTCGGCACGACCACGCCGGACCTGATCTTTCCTTCCACCGCCTGCCTGCTGCAGCACCGCCTCGGCGCCAACGGCTGCGCGGCGCTGGACGTCAACGCCGCCTGCTCGGGCTTTCTCTACGCGCTCGGCGTCGGCAACGCCTTCATCCGCAGCGGCCAGGCCCGGCGCGTGCTGGTGGTCGGCGCGGAGACGCTCACGCGCATGCTCGACTGGTCGGACCGCTCCACCTGCGTGCTGTTCGGCGACGGCGCCGGCGCGGTGGTGCTGGAAGCCGCGGACGAGCCCGGCATCCTCACCACCAAGCTGCACGCCGACGGCGGTTACAAGCACCTGCTGTACAACCCGGTGGGCGTCTCCGCGGGCTTCCAGCTGGACGAGAAGAACGCCGGCGTGCGCGTGCTGATGACCGGCAACGAGGTGTTCAAGGTCGCGGTGAAGACGCTCGACCGCATCGTCGGCGAGACGCTGGAAGCCGCCGGCATGCACGAATCGCAGGTCGACTGGCTGATCCCGCACCAGGCCAACCTGCGCATCATCGAAGCCACCGCCAAGCGCCTCGGCCTGCCGATGGAGCGCGTGATCGTCACCGTCGACCGCCACGGCAACACCTCGTCGGGTTCCGTGCCGCTGGCGCTGGACGAGGCGGTGCGCTCGGGCAAGGTGCAGCGCGGCCAGACCCTGCTGCTGGAGGCCTTCGGCGGCGGCTTCACCTGGGCCTCGGCGCTGATCCGCTACTGATCGACGACGTGCGCGGCGCATGCCGCGCGCAGGGGAGAGGAACGTCCACGCATGACGCAAGCGCAACTCGCCTTCGTGTTCCCGGGCCAGGGCTCGCAGTCGGTCGGCATGCTCGCCGAACTGGCCGCGGCCCATCCCGAAGTGAAGCAGACCTTCGACGAGGCCTCGCAAGGGGCCGGCGTCGACCTGTGGGCGCTGTCGCAGCAGGGCCCGGAGGAAGCGCTCAACCGCACCGAGCACACGCAACCCGCGCTGCTCGCCGCCGGCGTGGCGGTGTGGCGCGTGTGGCGCAAGCGCGGCGGCGCGCTGCCGGCGCGCCTGGCCGGCCACAGCCTCGGCGAGTACACCGCGCTGGTGTGCGCGGAGGCGCTGTCGCTGCACGATGCCGCCGGCCTGGTCGCCGAGCGCGGCCGGCTGATGCAGGCGGCGGTGCCGGCCGGCGTCGGCGCGATGGCCGCGATCCTCGGCGGCGACGACGCGCAGATCGCCCAGGTCTGCGAGGAGGTCGCGCAGGGTCAGGTGGTCTCGCCGGCCAACTACAACTCGCCGGGCCAGCTGGTGATCGCCGGCCACGCCGAGGCGGTGGACCGCGCGCTGGCGCGCCTCGCCGAGCTGGGCGTCAAGAAGGCGGTGAAGCTCGCGGTGTCGGTGCCCTCGCACTGCGCGCTGATGCGCGAAGCCGCGGACGCGCTCGGCGCGCGCATGGCCGCGCTCGCCTGGTCGGCGCCGAAGATTCCGGTGGTGCAGAACGCCGAGGCGAAGGCCCATGCGGCGCTCGACGACATCCGCGCCGCGCTGCAGCGCCAGCTCTACCTGCCGGTGCGCTGGACCGAGTGCGTGCGGGCGCTGGCCGCGGCCGGCGTCACGCGCGTCGCCGAGTGCGGACCGGGCAAGGTGCTGACCGGCCTGGTCAAGCGCATCGACAAGGCCATCGAAGGCCGCGCGCTCGGCACCCCGGCCGACCTCGACGCCGCGCTGGCGGAGTGGGCCTGACGTCCCGCTTGCCCAGGGCGACATCCGATCGAGCTTGTCCCGAGTCCCGTTGCTGAAGGAACCCCCACGCATGAGCAAGCCCCTTGAAGGCGAAATCGCGCTGGTCACCGGCGCCAGCCGCGGCATCGGCGCGGCCATCGCCGACGAACTGGCGGCGCAGGGCGCCGTCGTGATCGGCACCGCCACCAGCGAGGCCGGTGCGGCGGCGATCGACGCGCGCCTGAAGCCGCACGGCGGCGCCGGCCGCGTGCTGAACGTGACCGACGGCGCCGCGGTCGAGGCGCTGATCGATGCCATCGTCAAGGAGCGCGGCGGCCTGACCATCCTGGTCAACAACGCCGGCATCACGCGCGACCAGTTGCTGATGCGCATGAAGGACGAGGACTGGAACGCCATCCTCGACACCAACCTGACCTCGGTCTATCGCACCTCGAAGGCGGTGCTGCGCACGATGATGAAGGCGCGCAAGGGCCGCATCGTCAACATCGCGTCGGTGGTCGGCGTCACCGGCAATCCGGGCCAGACCAACTACGCCGCGGCCAAGGCCGGCATCATCGCCTTCTCGAAATCGCTGGCGCGCGAGATCGGCTCGCGCGGCATCACCGTCAACGTGGTGGCGCCCGGCTTCATCGACACCGACATGACGCGCGCGCTCTCCGAAGAGCAGCGCAAGGCGCTGGAAGGGCAGATCGCGCTGGGCCGTCTCGGCGAGCCCGCCGACATCGCGCGCGCGGTGGCCTTCCTCGCCTCGCCGGCGGCTTCCTACATCACCGGCGAGACGCTGCACGTCAACGGCGGCATGTACATGCCCTGAGCCGCCTGGCGCCGGGGCGCTGGCGGTCCGCAACGTCGCGCGGGACGCGCGCCGGATAGTCATCGAGGCGCGGCACGGCCGCGCCCGCGGGCCCGGCCGGCCGGTGGCGGGCCCGCGGCTTCTCCACTACAATGCGCCGGCTTTTACCTGGGAGGTACCCGCACAATGAGCACCATCGAAGAGCGTGTCAAGAAGATCGTCGTCGAACAGCTTGGCGTGAAGGAAGACGAGGTAACCCCGACCGCTTCGTTCGTGGACGACCTCGGCGCGGATTCGCTGGACACCGTCGAACTGGTGATGGCGCTCGAGGAGGAGTTCGAGTGCGAAATCCCGGACGAAGAGGCCGAGAAGATCACGACCGTGCAGCAGGCGGTCGACTACATCAAGGCCCACGTCAAGGCCTGACGCGCACCTCCGGCGGCGCCGCGCGGCGCCGCGGACAAAGGTGGATGTGCCTCGAGCGGGACCCCGAAAGCTGCGCCACCTGGCGCAGCTTTCGTTTTGCGGACCCGTAACCTGCGTCGGCGTATGGTCGCCGCGCATCACGACGGATACGAGCCATGAGCAAGCGACGCGTAGTAGTGACCGGACTCGGCATCGTCTCGCCGGTCGGCAACGACGTGCCGACCGCCTGGGCGAACATCACTGCCGGCAAGAGCGGCATCGGCCCGATCACCAACTTCGACGCCAGCGCGTTTCCGACCCGCATCGCGGGCGAGGTGCGCGACTTCGATCCGACGGCGTACATCGCGCCGAAGGACGTCAAGAAGATGGACACCTTCATCCACTACGGCGTGGCCGCCGCGATGATGGCGATGCGCGACGCCGGGCTGGAGGTGCGCGAGGACAACGCCGAGCGCGTCGGCGCGCTGATCGGCTCGGGCATCGGCGGCATCGCCGGCATCGAGAAGACCACGGTGGCGTGGCACGAAGGCGGTCCGCGCAAGATCTCGCCGTTCTACGTGCCGTCGACCATCATCAACATGGTGTCCGGCCAGATCTCGATCATGACCGGCATCAAGGGCCCGAACTTCTCCGCGGTGTCGGCCTGCGCCACCTCGAACCACAGCATCGGCATGGCGATGCGCCTGATCCAGTACGGCGACGCCGACGCGATGATCGCCGGCGGCGCCGAGTACGCGACCGTGCCGACCGCGATCGGCGGCTTCTGCAGCATGAAGGCGATGTCGACGCGCAACGACGACCCGACGCGCGCCAGCCGGCCGTGGGACCGCGACCGCGACGGCTTCGTGCTCGCCGACGGCGCCGGCATCCTGGTGCTGGAGGAGTACGAGGCCGCGAAGAAGCGCGGCGCGCGCATCTACTGCGAACTGGCCGGCAGCGGCGCCAGCAGCGACGCCTTCCACATGACCGCGCCCAGCGAAACCGGCGAGGGCCCGGCGCGCTGCATGACGGCGGCGCTGCGCGACGCCGGCCTCAACGCCGACCAGGTCGACTACGTCAACGCGCACGGCACTTCGACGCCGCTCGGCGACGTGGCGGAAACGCTGGCGCTGAAGCGTGCGCTCGGCGAGCACGCCTACAAGACCATGGTCAGCTCCACCAAGTCGATGACCGGCCACATGCTGGGCGCGGCCGGCGGCGCCGAGGCGATCTTCACCATCCTCGCGCTGCACCATGGCGTGATTCCGCCGACCATCAACCTCGACAGCGTCGGCGAGGGCTGCGATCTCGACTACGTGCCGAACGTGGCGCGCGAGAAGCGCATCTCGGTGGCCGTCTCCAACGGCTTCGGCTTCGGCGGCACCAACGGCACGCTGGTGTTCCGCCGCATCTGACCGCGGCCCGCGTGGGCGTGATCGCGCGTATCCTGCCCGGCCGGCGCGACCTGCTCGCGCCGGCCGCGGCGTTTCCGCAACGCTATCCCTGCCTGCTGGAAAGCGCCGCGCGCGGCACCGCGCAGGCGCGCTGGGACATCCTGTTCGCGTTTCCGCGGGCGGCGCTGCGCCTCGATGCCGACGGCGTCGTGCGCGACGGCGCGGATCGCGCGCTCGGCACGCGCTTCCTCGAGGCGCTCGACCGGGCGTGGCGCGCGGAACACGACCGCTCCCCCCGCCCGGCGGAAGAGGGAGACGCCGCGCTGCCCTTCGCCGGCGGCTGGGTGCTCTATCTCGGCTACGAACTGGCCGGCGAGATCGAGCCGCGCCTGCGCCTGCCGGCCGCGCCGGAGGCGGGCGTGCCGACCGCGCTGGCGCTGCGCTGCCCGGCGGCGGCGATCGTCGACCATGCACGCGAACGCACCGTGCTGGTCGCGGAGGCGGGCCAGGCCGCGCTGCTGGACGCGCTCGAAGCCGACCTCGCCGCCGCGGCCGCGCACGCGATACCGGCGTTGCCCGCCGCGACCATCGAGGAAGACGCGCCCGCGCGTTTCCTCGACGGCGCCGCGCGCATCCATCGCTACCTGCGCGCCGGCGACACCTTCCAGGTCAACCTGTCGCGCGAATGGCGCGCGCGTTTCGCCGCAACGCCGGCGCCGGCCGCGCTGCACGCCGCGCTGCGCCGCGCCAACCCGGCGCCGTTCGCCGGACTGCTGCAATGGCGGGACTGGGCGGTCGCCAGCTCCTCGCCGGAACGCCTGGTCGAGGTGCGCGGCGACGCCGTGCAGACGCGGCCGATCGCCGGCACGCGACCGCGCTTCGCCGGCGACGACGACGCGGCGCGCGTGCGCGAGCTGGTCGGCCATCCCAAGGAGCGCGCCGAGCACGTGATGCTGATCGACCTCGAGCGCAACGACCTCGGCCGCGTCTGCGTGCCGGGCTCGGTGCGCGTCGACGAGCTGATGACGGTGGAGAGCTACGCGCACGTGCACCACATCGTCTCCAACGTGCGCGGCACGCTGCGCGCCGGCACCACGCCCGGCGAAGTGATCGCGGCGACGTTTCCCGGCGGCACCATCACCGGCTGCCCCAAGGTGCGCTGCATGGAGATCATCGCCGAGCTGGAGGGCGTCGGCCGCGGCTCCTACACCGGCGCGCTCGGCTATCTCGACCGCCGCGGCGACCTCGACCTCAACATCCTGATCCGCAGCGTGCTGTTGCGCGGCGGGCGCGCGCGCCTGCGCGCCGGCGCCGGCATCGTCGCCGACTCCGACGCCGCGCGCGAGCTGGAGGAAACGCGGCACAAGGCGCGCGGCCTGCTGCGCGCGCTGGGGGCGGCGGGATGACGTCGCGCACGCGCGTCGACGGCGTCGACAGCGAGCGCGTCTCCGCGCTGGATCGCGGCCTGCTGTATGGCGACGGCCTGTTCGAGACCGTGCTGGTGGTGCGCGGACACGCGCCGCTGTGGCCGCGGCACATGGCGCGCCTTGCCGAAGGCTGCGCACGACTCGGCTTGCCAATGCCGTCGGCCGATGCGCTGTGGCGCGAAGTGGTCGAAGTGACGGGCGGCCTCGAGCGCGCGGTGGCGCGTATCAGCGTCACGCGCGGCGTCGGTGCGCGCGGCTACGCGCCGCCGCGGCCGTCGCGGTCGACGCGGATCGTGAACGGTTCCGCAGCGCCGGCCGTGCCCGTCGATTGGTACGCGCGCGGAATCCGGGTACGCTTCTGCGAACTGCGCCTGGCGGCGCAGCCGCGGCTGGCGGGCCTGAAGCACCTCAATCGCCTCGAGCAGGTGCTGGCGCGCGCCGAATGGGACGACGCGGACGTCGCAGAAGGTTTGCTGCTGGACGCGGACGGGCGGGTGGTGTGCGCCACCGCGGCCAATCTGTTCGTCGCGCGCGGCGGCCGGCTGGCGACGCCGGCGCTGACGCGCTGCGGCGTCGCCGGCGTGGCGCGCGCGGAGGTGCTGGCCCGCCATGCCGACGCGGAAGTGCGCGACATCGCGGTGGAGGAACTGATGCAGGCCGACGAGATCTTCCTCACCTCCAGCGTGCGCGGCATCCTGCCGGTGCGCGCGCTGCCCGGGCGCGAACTCGCGCCGGGCGGATTCGCCCGCGGCTTGCAGCGCGCATGGCGCGCGCTCGGCCTGATCGAGGCGGGCGCGGCGTGACGCGTCGGCGCGGCGACCGCGGCAGCCTGCTGACGCGCCTGTCGGTGGCGCTGGTGCTGCTCGGCGCCTGCGCCGCCGGCGTCTGGCTGTGGGCGGACTGGTCGCGCTTCGCCGATGCGCCGCTGGCGATCGGCGCGCAGGGCCGGACCGTCGAGGTCGCGCGCGGCATGACCCTGAAGGACATCGTGCAGGCGCTGCGCGCGCAAGAGGTCAGCGCGGCTCCGGCCTGGTACTGGCGCGCACTGGCGGCGCGCATGGGCGTCGCCGGCCATCTGCACGCCGGCGAGTACGCGCTCGATCCCGGCCTCACGCCGCGCACGCTGCTGGAACGCATGGCGGCCGGGCGCGTGCTGCAGCATCGCCTGACCATCGTCGAAGGCTGGACGTTCCGCCAGTTGCGCGACGAGCTGCGCCGTGCCGACAAGCTCGAACACGCGACCGCCGACCTCGGCGACGACGAAGTGATGCGTCGCCTCGGTTTTCCCGGCGAAGCGCCCGAGGGCCGCTTCCTGCCCGAGACCTACGCCTACGTGAAGGGCGACAGCGATCTCGACGTCTTGCGCCGCGCCCACGAGGCGATGCAGAAGTACCTCGCCGTGCAGTGGGCGCAGCGCGATCCGGCGGTGCCGCTCGAGACGCCGTACCAGGCGCTGGTGCTGGCCTCCATCGTCGAGAAGGAGACCGGGCGCGGCGAGGAGCGCGCCGAGATCGCCGGCGTGTTCGAGCGGCGGCTGAAGCTCGGCATGCGCCTGCAGACCGATCCCGCGGTGATCTACGGCCTCGGCAGCGAATACGACGGCAACCTGCGCAAGCGCGACCTCGAGGCCGACACGCCCTACAACACCTACACCCGCGCCGGCCTGCCGCCGACGCCGATCGCGCTGCCCGGCAAGGCGGCGATCGCGGCGGTGCTGCATCCCGCGCCCGGCGACGCGTTGTACTTCGTCGCCCGCGGCGACGGCACGCACCAGTTCTCGGCGACGCTCGAGGAACACAACCGCGCGGTGGCGCGCTACCAGCTCGGAAGGAAGCGGTGAGCGGAAGATTCATCACCCTCGAAGGGGGCGAGGGCGCCGGCAAGAGCACGCTGCTGGCCGGCCTGCGCGACCATTTCGAAGCGCATGGCGTCGACCTGCTGCTGACGCGCGAGCCGGGCGGCACGCCGCTCGGCGAGGCGGTGCGCGCGCTGGTGCTCGATCCCGCGTTGCGCGGCGTCTGCGCCGAGGCGGAACTGCTGCTGATGTTCGCCGCGCGCGCGCAGCTGGTGCGCGAGGTGATCCGGCCCGCGCTGGCGGCGGGCCGCTGGGTGCTGTGCGACCGCTTCACCGACGCCAGCTACGCCTACCAGGGCGGCGGCCGCGGCCAGCCGGAGACGCGCATCCGCGAGCTGGAGCGTTGGGCGGCCGAGGACCTGCAGCCGGACCTGACGCTGCTGCTCGACCTGCCGGTCGGCGACGGCCGCGCGCGCGCCGCCGGACGCGGCGACGCCGACCGCATCGAAAGCGAGGAAGACCCGTTCTTCGAACGCGTGCGCGCCGCCTACCGCGCGCGCGCCGCCGCGTTCCCGCGGCGCTTCCGCGTGCTCGACGCCGCGCAGCCGCCGGAGCGCGTGCTGGCCGATGCGGTAGCCGCGCTGGCGCCGCTGTTGCAAGCGCAGGCACGATGACCGCGCCCGCCTGGCACGCCGAACCCTGGTCGATCCTGCGCCAGCGCGCCGAGCGCGGCGCGCTGCCGCACGCGCTGCTGCTGGCCGGGCCGGCCGGGCTGGGCAAGCGCGATTTCCTCGAGCGCTTCGTGCGCGCGCGCCTGTGCCAGCAGCCGGCCGACGGCGAGGCCTGCGGGCGGTGCCGCGCCTGCGCGCTGCTGGCCGCCGGCAGCCATCCCGACCGCATCGCGGTGACGCTGGCCGAGCGCGCCGACGGCAAGGGCCTGCGCAGCGAGATCGTGGTCGACCAGATCCGCGAACTCGGCCAGCGCCTGGCGATGGCCAGCCAGTTCGGCGGCTGGCAGGTGGCCGGCATCGATCCCGCCGACGCGCTGAATGCCGCCGCGGCCAACGCGCTGCTGAAGACGCTGGAGGAGCCGACGCCGGCGACGCTGATCGTGCTGGTCGCCGACGCGCCGTGGCGGTTGCCGGCGACGATCCGCTCGCGCTGCCAGCGCGTCGATTTCCGCCTGCCTTCGCGCGAGGAAGCGCTGGCCTGGCTGCGCGCGCAGGGCCTCGCCGACGCGCAGGCCGCGCTGGACGCCGCCGGCGGCAATCCCGGCCTGGCGCTGGCGTTCGCCCGCGACGGCGCGCTGGCGCGCCGCGACGAGGTGGCGCGCGATCTCGCCGCGCTGGCGCAGGGACGCGCGGACATGCTGGCGCTGGCCCGCCGCTGGGCGGAGGACGCGCCGGTCGACCGCCTGTGGTTCGCCGCGGCGCTGGCCGCCGACGAGGCGCGCGCGCAGGCGCGCGGCGAACGCGGTCCGCTCGGGCTCGCCGCCGCCGATGCCGACGCGCTGAACGCCTGGTTCGCGCACGCCAACCGCACGCGCGAACTGCTGCGCGGCCCGCTGCGCGCGGATCTCGCGCTGATCGAGCTGCTGGCAGCCTGGCGTTGACGTCCGGCGCGGCCGTGCAAGGTCGCGGCAAGCGAAGGCGGGTAGGCTGGCCGCCTGTCCAACCGCCTCCGAACCATGCTTCCCACGCATCCGCGGCCCGTCGAGCGGCCGCCGCGCGCGCGCCCGCCGCTCGCGCTCGCCTGGCTCGCGCCGATCGCGCTGATCGCGCTGCGTCTGCTCTACCTGCGCAGCTATCCATTCAATTCCGACGAGCCGCAGCACCTGCACGTGGCCTGGGCCTGGGCCCGGGGCCTGCTGCCGTATCGCGACGTGTTCGACAACCACGGGCCGCTGTTCGGCCTGCTGCATGCGCCGCTGCTGCGGCTGCTCGGCGAGCGCGCCGACGCGCTCGCGTGGATGCGGGCGTCGATGCTGGCGTGGTATCTGCTGGCGCTGGCGTCGACCTGGCGGCTGGCGCGCGCGCTGTACGGCGAGGGCGTGGCGCGCGCGGCGAGCCTGCTGGTCGCTCTGTATCCAAGCTTTTTCCTGGTTTCCGGTCAGTTCCGCACCGACGATCTGTGGATGGCGTTGTGGCTGGCGGCGCTGGCCGTGGCGCTGGCCGGCCCGCCGCGTGCCTGGCGCGGATTCGCCGCCGGCCTGCTCGCCGGCGCCGCCTTGTCGGTGTCGCAGAAGACCTTGCTGCTGCTGGGCTGCGCGGGCGTCGCCGCGGCGGTGACGTGGGCG
>NZ_DF970137.1 GCF_000953855.2 Mizugakiibacter sediminis | reverse complement strand
TGTGTAAACCCACCAGGTTGTTCATGTCGATGCGGGTGATCGGCGGCTGGTAACCGAGACTGGCGTGGGGCCGGTGCCAGTTGTACTGGTGCAGCCATGTCAGCCAGTGCGCGGCTCGTTGCGCGGAGTGCTCGTAGCTGCGGGCATAGGCCCACTCGCGCAGGGAGGTCTGGATAAAGCGTTCGGCCTTGCCGTTGGTGCGTGGGGTGTAGGGCCGGGTGCGCACGTGGTGCAGGCCGAGCCGGCGCAGCAGGCGCTTGAAAGCACGCGACTTGTAACAGGCGCCGTTGTCGGTCATGACCCGGGCGAAGCGCACGCCCAACTGGCGGTAGTAGCGCAAGGTCTTGAGCAGGGCACGGCAGGCGCTCAGGCCACGCTCGTCCGGCTCGATGGTGCCGAAGGCCACGCGCGAGGCGTCGTCGATGGCCACGTGCACGAACTCCCACCCGGCACCGTCCGAAGCGTGCTGGCGTTCACCCGTGACGCGGTGGCCGGGGCGCCAGAAGCGCCCCAGCTTCTTGATATCCAGATGCAGCAGATCGCCTGGCGCAGGGTACTCGTAGCGGTGGGTTGGGCGCGCCGGCTCGAGCTCCGCCAAGCGATGGAACCCTGCGCGCTTGACCAGGCGGCCAACCGTGCTGGCCGCCACCGCCAGGTGCTGGGCAATCTGCCGGTAACTCCAGCGCTCACGGCGGTGCTCGATGATCTGGTGCGCGATCGAAGAGGACGTGGCATGCGGGCAGCCGTGAGGCCGGGACGAACGATCGAGTAGCCCCGCCGCGCCTTCTTCGCGGAAGCGCCGCAGCCACTTGTAGGCGGTGCGCACACTGACCCCGGCGGCATGCGCCGCCTCCTCCACCCGCAGACCGTGCTCAAGCACCCGCTCCACGAGCAGGGCTCGACCTCGAGGCGTAAGACGGGCATGTTTATGCAGGTTCATCCGGGGCTCCTGGGGGGTTGGGTGGGTCGCACCTCCAGAATCCCGGGTTCGCCCCGGGTGAACAACCTACTGAGAGATCACA
>NZ_DF970136.1 GCF_000953855.2 Mizugakiibacter sediminis | reverse complement strand
GCCGACGATGCGCGTGCCGCCGCCGCAGCCGCCGCGCGCGGAGAGCTTCCGCGAGCCGCCGCGCTACGCGGCGCCGCCGCAGCCGCCGCGCGAAGCCGCGCCGCAGCGCGGCAACGCGCCCGCCGCGCACGGCAACCGTCCGCGCGACGACGACCGCGGCGACCGCCACGAGCGCGGCAACCCGCGCTGACCGCGCCGCTGCCGGCGCGGCCGCCAGCGGCTACAATCGCCGCATGCAGATCCTGCTCAACGGCAACCCGCGCGAATGCGCAGACGGCACCACCGTCGCCCTGCTGCTGGAAGAGGCGGGCTACGGCGGCCGCCGCGTGGCGGTGGAAGTCAACCGCGAGATCGTTCCGCGCAGCCTGCACACCAAGTACGTGCTGGCCGAGAACGATCGCGTCGAGATCGTCCACGCCATCGGCGGCGGCTGAACGCGCGCCGCCGCGCAGGAGACCGCAACAGGGATTCCCGCCCGCGCGGGAATGACACACGCCCGCAGGCCCGCCGATGCGCCGCGCCGGCCGCGGGCCGACGACACGCACCGCCCCGGAGTTCCCGTGCACGCCCAGGTCCTACCGCTCACCGACGATCCGCTGGTCATCGCCGGCCGCAGCTACCGCTCGCGCCTGCTGACCGGCACCGGCAAGTACCGCGATCTCGACGAGACACGCCGCGCCACCGAGGCCGCCGGCGCCGAGATCGTCACCGTCGCCATCCGCCGCACCAACATCGGCCAGGATCCGAACCAGCCGAATCTGCTCGACGTGCTGCCGCCCGAGCGCTACACCATCCTGCCCAACACCGCCGGCTGCTACACCGCCGAGGACGCGGTGCGCACCTGCCGGCTGGCGCGCGAACTGCTGGACGGCCACCGCCTGGTCAAGCTCGAGGTGCTGGGCGACCAGAAAACGTTGTTCCCGGACGTGGTGCAGACGCTGAAGGCCGCCGAGCAGCTGGTCGCGGAAGGCTTCCAGGTGATGGTCTACACCAGCGACGACCCGATCCTGGCCAGGCGGCTGGAGGAAATCGGCTGCGTCGCGGTGATGCCGCTGGCGGCGCCGATCGGCTCCGGGCTCGGCATCCAGAACCGCTACAACCTGCTGGAGATCGTCGAGAACGCCAAGGTGCCGGTCCTCGTCGATGCCGGCGTCGGCACCGCCTCCGACGCCGCGATCGCCATGGAGCTCGGCTGCGACGGCGTGCTGATGAACACCGCCATCGCCGGCGCGCGCGACCCGGTGCTGATGGCGCACGCGATGAAGCTGGCCGTCGAGGCCGGCCGCGCGGCGTTCCGCGCCGGGCGCATTCCGCGCAAGCGCTACGCCTCGGCGTCCAGCCCGCTCGACGGGATCATCTAGTGCGATCGTCCCCGCTCGCGAGCATCGAGAACCGGCCATCGCCGGCCGCGTTTCCCATGAACAGCAGGCACCGCCGATCGCATGGATAGCCCCGAAGTCCACGCGCGCCGCATCCGCAGCTTCGTGCTGCGCGAGGGCCGCATCACGCCGGCGCAGCAGCGCGCGTTCGACGCGCACTGGCCGCGCTGCGGCCTCGACTACGCCGGCGCACCGCGCGACTTCGACGCCGTGTTCGGCCGTCGCGCGCCGCGCGTGCTGGAGATCGGCTTCGGCAACGGCGAGGCGCTGGCCTGGGCGGCGGCGCACGACCCGGCGCGCGACTACCTCGGCATCGAGGTGCACGGCCCCGGCGTCGGCCGGCTGATGAACGCGCTGGCCGCGCAGGGCAGCGACAACGTGCGCATCTACAAGCACGACGCGGTCGAAGTGCTGGAGCGCGAGATCGCGCCGGCGTCGCTGGCCGAAGTGCGCATCTGGTTTCCGGATCCGTGGCCGAAGAAGCGCCACCACAAGCGACGCCTGATCCAGCCCGGGTTCGTCGCCCTGCTGGCCGCGCGCGTGGCACCCGGCGGACTCTTGCATTTGGCGACCGACTGGGCCGACTATGCCGCGCACATGCTGGAGGTGCTGGAAGCCGCACCGCAGTGGCGCAACCGCCTGGGGGCGGGCCGCTACGCCGAGCGGCCGCCGTGGCGCATCGAGACCCACTTCGAACGCCGCGGCATGCGGCTCGGACACGGCGTATGGGATCTCCTCTATGAGCGCACCTGAGCAGCGCCGCTGAGCGCCGGCCGGAACAACAACGACAGCCCCGATGGACGCCGGCCTGACCCTCACCACCGACATGATGCTCGTGCTCGGGCTGGTGGCCTTCACCATGCTCATGCTCGTGCTCGAGTGGGTGCGCGCCGACGTGGTGGCGCTGCTGGTGGTGGTGGTGATCGGCCTGACCGGGCTGATCCCGGCGGAGCAGGTGTTCCACGGCTTCGCCGGCAACGCGGTGATCGCCATCATCGCGATCATGATCATGGGCGCCGGCCTCGACCGCACCGGCGTGCTCGGCCTCACCGCCAGCTTCGTGATGCGCATGGCGCGCGGCGTGGAGTCGCGGCTCGGCCTGGTGGTGAACATCGTCACCAGCCTGTTCAGCGCGGTGATCCCCAGCCAGGCGCTGGCGGCGCTGATGATCCCGGTGACCAGCCGCCTGTCCGCACGCACCGGCGTGCCGCTGCAGCAACTGCTGCTGCCGATGGCGTTCTGCATCCTCGCCGGCACCAACACCACGCTGATCGCCAACTCGCCGCTGATCCTGCTGAACGACCTGATCGCCAGCGCCAACCGCAACCTGCCGCCGGGCGCCAGCACCATCCCGCGCTTCGGCCTGTTCAGCGTGACGCCGATCGGCATCACCCTGGCGGTGATCGGCGTGCTGTACTTCCGCTTCGTCACCCAGCGCCTGCTGCCGGCGCGCGACGGCGAGCGGCAGAAGGTCACGCCGGGGCGCACCGAGAGCTACTTCGCCGAGACCTACGGCATCGCCGGCGAGGTGCTGGAGCTGACCGTCACGGCGGAAAGCCCGCTGGTCGGCATGAGCGTCGGCGAGACCGAGCAGCTGCACGGCGCGCCGCTGATCCTGGCGATCAAGAACGGCAACGAGGCGCGCCTGGCGCCGCCGGCCGACCAGATGATCTGGGTGGGCACGGTGCTCGGCGTGCTCGGCGCGCGCGAACAGGTCAACGAGTTCGCGCAGAACCAGCTGTGCCGCGTGGCGCCGCGCCCGCGCGCGCTGGCCGACATGTTCAACCCGGCGCGCGCCGGCATCTCCGAGGCGGTGGTGCCGCCCAGCTCGCGCTTCATCAAGCAGCCGGTCGGCGAGCTGCGCCTGCGCAAGCACTACGGCATCTCGGTGCTGGCGGTGCACCGCGGCGACCAGATCTTCCGCGAGGACCTGCGCAAGGTGACGCTGCGCGCCGGCGACACGCTGGTGCTGCACAGCTTCTGGAAGGACCTCGCGCTGGCCACCGAGGACCGCGACCTCGTCGTCGTCACCGACATCCCGAAGGAAGAGCACCGTCCCGGCAAGATCTGGCACGCGGTGTTCTTCTTCACCCTCGCCAAGGGCCTGGCGCTGTTCACCAACCTCGACCTGTCCATCGCCATGATGACCGGCGCGATCGGCATGCTGCTGACCGGCGTGCTGACCATGGACGAGGCCTACAAGGCGATCAACTGGAAGACCATCTTCGTCACCGCCTGCCTGATCCCGCTCGGCTGGTCGATGGACTCCACCGGCGCCGCCGCCTGGCTGGCGCAGGAGGTGCTGGGCGTGCTGAGCGGCGCGCCGCAACTGCTGCTGCAGACCAGCATCGCCGTGCTCACCCTGCTGTTCTCGCAGGTGATGTCGAACGTCGGCGCCACGGTGATGATGGTGCCGATCGCGATCAGCGTGGCGGTGGCCACCGGCGGCAATCCCGCGGCCTACGCGATGCTGGTCGCGGTGTCGTCGTCGAACACGTTCCTGATCCCGTCCGGCCATCCGGCGCTGATGATGGTCGCCGGCCCCGGCGGCTACCGCACGCAGGACTTCCTGCGTGTCGGCCTGCCGCTGACCGTGCTGATCCTCGCCTTCACGCTGCTGACCGTGAACCTGGTGTTCCGCTGAGCGGCGGCAGCGGCCGCAGGGCGGCGGCGCTCAGCGCAGCCTGACCTCGCCGTCCTCGACGCGCACCGGCAGCGCCACCAGCCCCTGCCCGCGACATGGCCCGCCGAGGCAGGCGCCGCTGCCGGCGTCGAAGGCGGCGCCGTGCGCGGCGCACACCAGCACGCGATCCTTCAGCAGGAACTTGCCCGGCGCCCAGTCCAGGCGGCGTCCGGCGTGCGGACATTCGTTGTGGAAGGCGCGCACGGCCTCGCCGTCGCGCAGCAGGATCAGGCTGAAGCCGCCGCTGGCCGAGTCGACCTCGACCGCGGCGGCGCCGCCGTCGGGGATGTCTTCGAGGCGGCATAGCCGGCCCGCCGTCTCGATTCCGGCCATCGGCACTTGCTCCGGGAGAAAAAAGGCTCCATCGTCGGGGTTCGATTCTGCCACACGGAGGCTCGCCCCCATGCGCTTCGTCCTGCCGCCGCTGCGCCGTCCCCGCCATCCACTGGCGCGCGCGCTGCTCGCCGTGCTCGGCGCGGTGATCCTGGGCGCGCTGCTGGCGTTCGGCCTGCTGGCCGTGCTGGTCGTCCTCGCCGTCGGCGCGGTCGCGTTCCTGGCGCGCCAGCTGACCTCGCGCCCGCACCCGGCGATGCGCCCGCAGGCGCGCGCCGCCGCGCACGGCGAGGTGATCGAGGGCGAATTCGTGGTGGTGCGCGAGTCGCAGCGCCGCCGCTGAGCGCAAGATCCGGATGGCCGGCGCGCCGCCTGCGCGCCAGCATTGCGGCACCGCATGAGGATGCCGCCATGAACGCCCGCCCCGTGACCCGCACCGATGAAGCCCTGGAGCGTGCCCGCCGTCTGCTCGACGCCGGTGGCGACGCGCCCACCCTGCCGCGGCTCGCCGCCGCGGTCGGCCTCTCCGTCAGCCACCTGCAGCGCGCGTTCCGCCGCCGCTACGGCGTCTCGCCGGCGGAATACGCCCGTGCGCGCCGCTTCGGCCAGTTCAAGCGCGCGCTGAAGCGCGGCGCGCGCGTCACCGACGCCGTGTACGACGCCGGCTTCGGTTCCGGCAGCCGCGTCTACGAGCACGCCGACCGTCTGCTCGGCATGACGCCGACGCGCTACCGCAGCGGCGGCGCCGGCGAGGCGGTGCGCTACACCACGCTGGACACGCCGCTCGGCCGCATGCTGGTCGCCGCCACCGTGCGCGGCATCTGCGCGGTGACGCTGGGCGCGAACGACCGCGAGCTGGTCGCCGCGCTGCAGGCGGAATTCCCGCGTGCCGAACTGGAACGCGTCGACGCCGGCCGCGACGAGTGGCTGGGCGCGGTGGTGGCGCGCGTCGCCCGCGAACTCGGCTGGAGCGACGCCGCCGCGCCGGCGCTGCCGCCGCTGGACGTCGCCGCCACCGCGTTCCAGTGGCGCGTGTGGGAGGCGCTGACGCGCATCCCCGCCGGCGAGACGCGCAGCTACGGCGAGATCGCCGCGGCGATCGGCGCACCGCACGCGGCGCGCGCCGTCGGCCGCGCCTGTGGCGCCAACCGCCTCGCGCTGATCGTGCCATGCCATCGCGTGGTGCGCGAAGACGGCAGCATCGGCGGCTGGCGCTGGGGCGTGGCGCGCAAGCGCAAGCTGCTGCGGGCGGAACGCGGCCACGGTCACGCAGGCGCGCCCGTCGCGCGTTGAAATCATCGCAAGGCCGGCGGGACATCGTTTCGTCACGCGCCGGCCACGGCCGCACCCGCTTCCA
This sequence comes from Mizugakiibacter sediminis, assembly GCF_000953855.2. GTDB lineage: Bacteria > Pseudomonadota > Gammaproteobacteria > Xanthomonadales > Rhodanobacteraceae > Mizugakiibacter > Mizugakiibacter sediminis. Next base: position 11,321 of record NZ_DF970136.1, on the reverse strand, counting down.
CGCTAGAATGGCGCACGCATCCGCGCGGATGCCCTTCCCCCGACCCCGTCCATGAGCGACTCCTCCGCCCTGCCCGCCGCGTCCGCGGCGCAAAGCCCGTGGTCCAACCCGCGCGTGATGGTGCCGGTGGCGCTGGTCGCGCTGTACCTGGTCTGGGGTTCGACCTACCTCGCCATCCGCGTCGGCCTGCACAGCTACCCGCCGTTCGCCATGGCCGCGCTGCGGTTCGCCATCGCCGGCGCGCTGCTGTACGCCTTCCTGCGCCTGCGCGGCGCGCCGGCGCCGACCGCGCTGCAGTGGCGCAACACGGCAGTCGCCGGCACGCTGCTGCTCGGCTTCGGCAACGGCCTGGTCTGCTTCGGCGAGCAGAGCGTGTCTTCCGGCATCGCCGCGGTCGCCGTGGCCAGCGTGCCGCTGTTCGCCGCGCTGTTCGGCGGCCTGTACGGCGAATGGCCGCACCGGCGCGAAACCGTCGGCCTGGTGATCGGCTTCCTCGGCGTGGTGCTGCTCAATTTCGGCAGCGGCATGCAGGGCTCGCCGCTGGGCGCGATCGCGCTCGAAGCGGCCGCGATGTCGTGGGCGTTCGGCTCGGTGTGGAGCCGGCGCCAGGACATGCCGGCGGGGCCGATGAACGTCGCCGCGCAGATGCTGTGCGGCAGCGCGGCGCTGGCGCTGATGGCGGCGCTCGCCGGCGAACGCCTGCCCGCGCGCCCCGCGCTCGACGCCACGCTGGCCTTGGCCTACCTGGTGGTCGCCGGTTCCTTCATCGGCTTCAGCGCCTATCTGTACCTGCTGCGCACCGTGCGCCCGGCGCTGGCGACCAGCTACGCCTACGTCAATCCGCCGGTGGCGGTGCTGTTCGGCGTGCTGCTGGCCGGCGAGCGCGTCGGCCCGCTCGATCTCGCGGGCATGGCGGTGATCCTGGCCGGCGTGATGATCATCACGCTGGCCAAGGCGAAGCGTTGACGCTTCAGGCGTCGGTCGCGTCCAGCCACTGATCCAGGACCTGCGCCGAGGCGGCAGTCAGCGCGGCGTCGTGGCGGCGCGTGTCGGCGCGCAGCGCCTCGAGGTCGATGCCGGCGTGCGCCAGTTCGACCGCGTGACCGATCAGCCAGCGTTCGAGTTCGGCGCCGTGCGCCTCCATGTGGAACTGCACGCCCAGCACCTGCGTGCCCAAGGCGTAGGCCTGCTGCGCGCACGCCGGCGTCGAGGCGAGGCGCTGCGCGCCGGCCGGCAGGTCGAAGGTGTCGCCGTGCCAGTGCAACACGGCGCGGCCGTCGAGGTGGCGCAGCGGCGAGGCGCGGCCGGCGTCGCTCAGCGCGAGCGGACTCCAGCCGATCTCCTTCACGCCGGACGGATACACGCGCGCGCCCAGCGCCCGCGCGATCAGCTGCGCGCCGAGGCAGATGCCGAGCAAGGGCCTGCCGGCGCGCAGGCGCGCCTCGATCAGCGCGAGCTCGTCGCGCAGGAACGGATAGCGGTCGTCCTCGTAGGCGCCGATCGGCCCGCCCAGCACGATCAGCAGCGCCGCGTCGGCGATGTCGGCGTCGCGCAACGCGTCGACGCCCGCTTCGAGGTAGCGCACGCGCAGGCCGCGGCGCTCCAGCACCGGCGCGAGGCTGCCCAGCCCCTCGAAGGCGACGTGGCGGATGGCGACGGCTTCGGGCATCGGCGGGCTCCTGCATCGGATGCGCGCAGCCTACAGCTCGCGCAGCGCCGAGGCCACCGGCAGCCGCGCCGCGCGCACCGCCGGGAACAGGCCGCCGACGAAGCCGATCGCCAGCGCCCACTTCAGGCCGTCCCACAGCAGTTGCGGCGAGACCACGAACTGGAAGCTCAGCTTGCCCACCGAACCCGCGGCCAGCGTGGAGGCGCTGTAGCCGTTGAACAGCAGCCAGGCGACCAGCCCGCCCAGCACGCCGCCGGCCAGCGCCAGCAGCATCGTCTCCAGCATCACCGCGATCACCACCGGCAGGCCGCCGAAGCCGATCGCGCGCAGCGTGGCGATCTCGCGGGCGCGCGCGGCGACCGCGGCGTACATGCAGTTGAGCGCGCCGAACGCCGCGCCGATCGCCATGATCATGCCGACGGTGATGCCGATCGCGCGGATCACCTTGGCCGTGCCTTCGGACTGCTTGCTGAAGTAGTGCAGCGTGGTGTCGACGTCGACCTTCAGGCGCGGATCGGCGGCGAGCGCCGCCTTCAGCGTGTCGAACGCCTTGGGATCGGCCAGCTTCACCGTCACCGACGCGCGGCTGCTGCCGCGCCGATAGGTGGAAGCGACCGTGTCGGCATCGCCCCAGATCTCCGATTCCAACGCGTCGCCGCTGGCGAACACGCCGACCACGCTCCATTCCTGGCTGCCCAGCTTGACGGTCTTGCCGACGTCCAGCCCGGCAAACTGCTGCTGCGCGCTCTTGCCGACCACCAGCTCGCGGCGGCCGGTCTCGAACTTGCGGCCGGCGACGATCTTCAGGTTGGGACGCACTTCCCAGGCCCGGTCGCCGACGCCGCGCAACTGCACGCTGCCTTCGTCGTCCGGACCGCCGCCGCGCACGGGCAAGTTGGCCGCGACCACCAGCTCCGGCGAGGCCAGCGGATCGCCCTTGGCGTCGCGCGCGATGCCGGGCGCCTGCGGGATCACCACGATGCTGTCGCGATCGAGCACCGACATCACCTCGCTAGCCGAGCCGCCGCGCATCACGATCGCGGTGTCGGCGCTGCCGGTCTTGCGCAGCGTCTCGGCGTAGCCTTCGCCCATCGCCAGCAGCGCCACCAGCACGCCGACCACGCCGGCGGTGCCGATCATGATCACCGCCGAGGAACCGAGGCGCTGGCGCAGCGTGCTGACGCCGACGCCGGTGACCGATGCGGTCTGCCTGCCGCGGCGCGTCGCCGCCAGCCACGCCGCGAACAGCAGCACCAGCGCCAGCACGCCCGGCCACGGCAGCGCGACCCAGACCACCAGCACGACGGCCAGCAGCAACAGCAGGCCCAGATTGATCAGGAATTTCATCGCCTCGCTCCTCAGCGTCCGGCCAACGCATCGACGATGTTCAGGCGCATCGCCCGCCACGCCGGCGGCGCGCCGACCAGCAAGCCGATCGCCACCATCAGTGTGAGACCCAGCGCCCAGCTGCCGGCACCGACGCTCGGCAGGTTGAGCATGCCGCCGCTGCCCGCGCTGACGATCGGGATCAGCACGCTCGCCAACGCCAGCCCGATCGCGCCGCCCAGCACCAGCAGCAGCACCGACTCGGCCAGCACCAGCGCCATCACCGCGCGGCTGGAGAAGCCGATGGTCTTCAGCACCGCCAGTTCCGAGGTGCGCTCGCGCACCGCCTGCATCATGGTGTTGCCGGTCAGCAGCAGCAGGGTGAAAAACACCGCGCCCATGATCGAGCCGACGATCAGGCCGATGTCGGCCATCTGCTTCATCCAGTTGGCGGTGGCGGCCTGCTCGGTCTGCGTGCGCGTCTCGTGGTCGGAATTGGCCGACAGCGCGTCGATCGCGCGCGCCACGCGGTCGGCCTGGTTGACGTCGCTGACGCTGGTGACGTACCAGCCGACGGTGCCGCGGTTGTACGGCGTGCCTTCGTCGAAATACTTCCAGTGCATCAGCACCAGCTGGTCGTACCAGCCGGCGCTCTTGTCCTTGGCGTGCATGAAGCCGACGATGTCGAAGTTCCAGCTCTTGCTGCCGTCGCGCTGCGGGAAGATGGTCGACTGCAGCGGGATCTTGTCGCCGATCTTCCAGTGGAAGCGCTTCGCCAGCGTCTCGCCGACCAGGATGCCGGTGCGCGTTTCGGCGAACGCCTTGCGCGCCTCGGCGCTCACCTCGATCTCCGGATACTGGTCGAGGTAGTTGTCGCTGACGGCGAAGCTGAACACCTGGTTGTGCGGATCCTGGTAGGCGCCGCCGAACCAGTTCGCGTAGGCCACCGACTTCACGCCCGGCACGCGCGCGATCTGCGCGTCCAGCGACTGCGGCAGCGTCTGGATGAACGACAGCTTGGAGCCGGTCTGCAGCCGGCGCGCGCCGTTCGCGCTCTGCCCGGCCTGGTCGAACGAGGTGCGCACGGCGTCGAGCATGCCGAATAGCAGGAACGCCGCGATCACCGACAGCAGGGTCAGGATGGTGCGCGTCTTGCTGCGGAACAGCGCCGCCCAGATCAGATGGAAGTATTTCATCGTTCGCTCCTTTGGCGAGCCGCCGTTCCTGGCGCGCCGCCGCTCGCGGCAATCACGCCAGCGCGGCCTGCTCGACCAGCGTGCCCTTGTCGAGATGCAGCGTGTGGCTGGCGTACTCCGCGGCCTTCGGATCGTGGGTGACCATCACGATGGTCTTGCCGTGCTCGCGATTCAGCCGCTGCAGCAGGGTGAGGATCTCCTCGGCGGACTGGCGGTCGAGGTCGCCGGTCGGCTCGTCGCACACCAGCAGGGTGGGATCGGAGACGATCGCGCGCGCGATCGCCACGCGCTGCTGCTGGCCGCCGGACAGCTCGTTCGGCTTGTGCGCGGCGCGGTCCTCCAGTCCGACCAGTTTCAACGCGATCGCCGCGTTGCGCTTGCGCTGCGCGGCATTCAGCTTGGTCAGCAGCAGCGGCAGCTCGACGTTCTTCTGCGCGCTCAGCATCGGCATCAGGTTGTAGAACTGGAACACGAAGCCGACGTTGGATGCGCGCCATTTGGCGAGGTCGCCGCCGCCCATGCGGTCGATGCGCTGGCCGGCCACGCCGATGCTGCCGCCGCTCGGCGAGTCCAGCCCGCCGATCAGGTTGAGCAGCGTGGTCTTGCCGGAACCGGACGGCCCCATCAGCGCGAGGAAGTCGCCCTGCGCGATGTCCAGGTTGATGTGGTGCAGCACTTCGACTTTCTGCTTGCCGCGCTCGTACACCTTGCTGACGTCGCGGATCTCGACCAGCGTGCCCATCGTTTCGCCCTCGCTCGGCTTCGTCATTCGTTGGTGGAGCTGATTTCCACGCGTGCGCCGTCGGCCAGCGCCGCCGGCGGCTGGCGCACCACGCGCGTGCCGGCCTCGAGGCCGGCGGTGACCTGGCGCATCTCGCCCAGGCCGAGGCCCGCGGTGACCGGACGCAGCCGCGCGCGGTCGCCGTCGATCACGAACACCGCATCGCGGCCGTCGCGCCGCACCAGCGCGGAGGCCGGCACCAGCACGCCGGTCGGCGCGGGTGCGTGCGCGGCGGACGCGGGCGCTGCCTCGAGGAAGGACACCTTCACGCCCATGTCCGGCACGATGCGCGGATCCTTCGCCTTCAGCGCGATGCGCACCTTGACCGTGGCCTTGCTGCGGTCGGCGGCGGGGATGATCGCGATCACCGCGGCCGGGATCTTCCAGTCGGGGTAGGCGTCGAGTACTGCCTGCACGGGCTGCCCGGCCTTGACGCGGCCGATGTAGGCCTCGTTGACGTCGACCTCGACCTCCAGCGAATCCATGTCGACGATGGTGCCGATGCCGGTGCGGGTGAAGCCGCCGCCGGCCGACAGCGGCGAGACGATCTCGCCGACCTGCGCGGCCTTGTCGGTGACCACGCCGGCGAACGGCGCGCGCACCACCGTGTAGTCGAGCTGCACCTCGGCGCTGCGCACCTGCGCGCGCGCCAGTTCCACCTGGCTGCGCTGCGCGGCGAGCTGCGCGGCCAGCGTCTCCACCGCGGTGCGCGCGTTCTCCAGCGCCTGCTGCGAGGTCAGCTTGCGGCCGATCAGGTCCTGCTGGCGCGCGAGGTCGCGGCGCGCCTGCGCGAGCTGCGCCTGATATTGGCCGAGCAGCGCCTCGGCGGCGGCGAGGCCGGCCCTGGCGGTGGCGAGGTTGGCGCGCTGCGCGGTGTCCTCGAGGCGCGCCAGCACCTGGCCGGCCTGCACGTGGTCGCCTTCCTCGATCAGCACCTCGGTCAGCGTGCCGGTGATCTGCGCGGAGACGGTGGCCTGGCGCCGCGCGGTCACGTAGCCGGTGGCATCCAGCACCGCCGTCGCGGCATCGGCCGCCGGCGGCACGGCGGCGACGGCTTCAACCGCGACCGCGCGGCCGCGCGCCAGCCACGCGACGGCGATCGCCGCGATCAACAGCAGCGCCGCGACGGCCGCCACGATCCACGGCCAGCGCCGGCGCGCCGGCGCATCCTCGCGCTGCGCACGCTCGATGCGCAGTTGCTTGAGCAGATCGCCGGTGTCCACGGCAGCGCCTTCCATCGGTCGATGCGTCCTCTTGAGTGTCGCACAGCCTGCCGCAGCCGACGCCGGCGGCCCAGGCGAGGCCGTCAGCCGGCATGCGTGACGACTGTCACCGCCGCGCTGCTAAGCTTGCGGCCTTGCCGTCTCCCGCCGGAACGCCCATGGACTACGTGTTCGCTCCGCCCGCCGTTCCCAGTCTGCCGGTCATCGGCAGCGGCGCGCGCTTCCCGCTGCGCCGCGTATTCTGCATCGGCCGCAACTACGCCGAGCACGCGCGCGAGATGGGCGCGGAGGTGGCGAGCCGCGCCGCGCCGGTGTTCTTCTGCAAGCCGGCCGATGCGGTGGTGGCCGACGGCGCCGACGTGCCCTACCCGTCCGCCACCGCCGATCTGCATCACGAGGTCGAGATGGTGGTGGCGCTCGGCGCGGGCGGTCGCGACATTCCCGCGGATCGCGCGCTGGAACGGGTCTACGGCTACGGCGTCGGCCTCGACCTGACGCGCCGCGACCTGCAGGCCGCGGCCAAGGCGAAGAGCCTGCCGTGGGACACGGCCAAGGCGTTCGATCACTCCGCGCCGGTGTCGGCGCTGCGCCGCGCGGCGGACGTCGGCCATCCCGCGCGCGCGCGCCTGACGCTGGACGTCAACGGCGTGCGCCGCCAGGACGCCGACATCGCCGACATGGTGTTCACGGTGCCGGAGATCGTCGCCGAGCTGTCCAGGCTGTTCGAGCTGAAGGCCGGCGACCTGATCTTCACCGGCACGCCCGCCGGCGTCGCCGCGCTGGCGCGCGGCGATCGCTTCCGCGCCGAGCTGGCCGGTGTCGCCGTGCTGGAAGGCCGCATCGCCTGAGCGGCGCGCGGCGCCGCGCGGCTGCGCTAAAGTGGGCGCGCCGCGGCCGCTGCCGGTGCGCGGCAGGGGAATCCGTCGCAGACACCCGGGGAGGAACCACGATGGGCATGTTGAGCGAGTTCAGGCAATTCGCCATGCGCGGCAACGTCGTCGACATGGCGACCGGCATCGTCGTCGGCGCCGCGTTCGGCAAGATCGTCTCGTCCCTGGTCGACCAGATCATCATGCCGCCGATCGGCCTGCTGATCGGCGGCATCGACTTCTCCAACATCAAGACCGTGCTGAAGGCGGCCGGCGCCGACGGCAAGGGCGAAGTGGCGATCCAGTGGGGCGCGTTCGTCAACACGGTGATCAGCTTCGTCATCATCGCCTTCGCGATCTTCCTGGTGATCAAGCTGATGAACCGCATGGTCAGGAAGCAGGAAGCGGCGCCGGCGCCGCCGCCGGCGGACGTGCAGCTGCTGACCGAGATCCGCGACCTGCTGAAGCAGCGCTGACGCGACGCCCGCGGCTGTCGCGGATCCTGCCGGCAGCCGCGCCCCGTGACCTCCGGCCCAGCGCCGGTGGCGGCGGCGCCGGCATAATCGCGGCTTTGCCGGAGGAGTTGCCGCCATGCCGCGTCTGGTTCCCTCGTCGCTCGCGCTCGCCTGCGCCTTCGCCGCCGCCGCGGCTCTCGCCGCGGCGCCCACCCGCATTCCCGAAGACGCGGTCAGGACCGCGATCACGCTGCGCGACCGCGCCCTGCACGACGACACCGCCTGGAACCTCACCGAATCGCTGACCACCGAGATCGGCCCGCGCCTGGCCGGCAGCGACAACGACCTGCGCGCGCGCGAGTGGGCGATCGCCAAGTTCAAGGCGCTCGGCTTCGACAAGGTCTACACCGAGCCGGTCACCTTCCCGAAATGGGTGCGCCGCAGCGAGCACGCGGCGATCGTCGCGCCGTTCCCGCAGCCGCTCGCGGTGACCGCGCTCGGCTACTCGCCGGCCACGCCGGCCGGCGGCCTCACCGGCGAGGTGGTGCTGTTCCCGACGCTGGATGCGCTGAAGGCCGCCGGCGACGCCGTGCGCGGCAAGATCGTCTACGTCGGCTTCCGCATGCAGCCCCACCGCGACGGCCACGACTACGGCATCGGTTCGACGATCCGCACGCACGGCCCCGCGCTGGCGGCGAAGCTGGGCGCCGCCGCGTTCCTGCTGCGCTCGGCCGGCACCGACTCCAACCGCACGCCGCACACCGGCGTGACGCAGTGGGAGGCGGACGGCCCGCGCATCCCCGCCGCCGCGCTGTCCGCGCCCGACGCCGACCTGCTCGAGCGCATGGCCGCGCGCGGCAAGCCGGTGCAGCTGAAGCTCGACCTCGACTGCGGCATGGACGGCACCTACACCTCGGCCAACGTGATCGGCGAGATCACCGGCAGCAAGCACCCCGAGCAGGTGGTGGCGATCGGCGGCCACCTCGATTCCTGGGATCCGGGCACCGGCGCGATCGACGACGCCGCCGGCGTCGCCATCGCCATGGCCGCCGGCCATCTGATCGGCGAGCTGCCGAAGCGTCCCGACCGCACCATCCGCGTGATCGCCTTCGCCAACGAGGAACAGGGCCTGTGGGGCGGCCGCGCCTACGCAGAGGCGCACGCCAAGGACGTCGCCAGGCACCAGCTCGGCAGCGAATCCGACTTCGGCGCCGGCAAGGTCTGGCGCATGAGCGCCAGCGTCAAGCCGGAAGCGCGCGACGCGATCCGGCAGATCGCCGACGTGCTGGCGCCGCTCGGCGTCGCCTACGACGCGCAGCGCCCGGGCGGCGGCGGTTCGGACCTCTCGCAGATGCACGCCAAGGGCATGGCCGCGCTGTCGCTGACCCAGGACGGCACCCGCTACTTCGACTGGCACCACACCAGCAACGACACGCTGGACAAGATCGACCGCGACGAACTCGACCAGAACGTCGCCGTCTACGCCGCGTTCGCCTACATGGCCGCGCAGGCCAAGGGCGACTTCGGCTCCGCGCCGGGCGCCTTCGCCCACGACGGCGCCGAGGACTGAGCCCGGGAATGTCGTAGGGCGGAATCCGCGCGCGGATTCCGCCGACGCCGGCCGCGCGCGCAGGCAACCGGCGGAAGCGCCGCTGCGCGGCGGTTCCGCCCTCCGGCGGCGGGCTGATGCTTTGGACTGGATCGGCGCGGAAAGGGCCAGATGGAGCCCGTCGCCGCTCCGCGTGCATCCGCGCCGATCCGCGTCGAGAAAATGCTGGTTCTCGTGGCGCGCCGCTGCGCGGCAATCGCAGCCTAGGCGCGCAGCGGATGGCGCCGCCGCCATTCGGCGAAGCACACCGCGGCGCTGGCGGCGATGTTGAGGCTCTCCACGGCGCCGGTGCCGGGGATGGTGAGACGCAGGTCCGCCGCCGCCAGCAGCGCCTCGCCGATGCCGGTCTCCTCGGCGCCGAACACCAGCGCGATGCGCGGCGGCAGCTCGGCGTCGAACAGCGACACGCCGGCGCGCGGCACGGTGGCCGCCAGCGCGAAGCCGGCGCCGCGCAGTGCGGCGACAGCATCCTCGCCGGGCTCGGCATGCACCAGCGGCACCGCCTCGGCGCCGCCCTCGGCGACGCGCACCGCCGCGCCGGACAGGGTCAGCGTCGACGTCGCCGGCACGATCACCGCCGCCAGGCCGAAGTGCGCGCCGCTGCGCAGCAGCGCGCCGAGGTTGTGCGGATTGCCGACGCCGTCGAGGTAGGCCAGCAGCGCCGGACCGGCCGGCAGCGCGCGCAGCAGCCCGGCGAGGCGCGGCGCGGCCGCGCCGCGCATGGCGAAACACACGCCCTCGTGGTGCTGCGTGCCGGTGATGCGCGCGAGCTCGGCGTCGTCGACCACGCGGTAGCCGAGGCGATGCTTCACGCACCACGCCAGCACCGGCTTCAGCGTGGCGATGCGCGTCTCCGCGAGCCACACCTTGCGCAGGTCCTGCGGCCGGTGCGCGAACGCGGCGCGGCAGGCGTTCAGACCGAACAGGCGCTGTTCCTCCTCGCGCGGCGCGGCATGCCCGCGCGGCGCCTGCGGGCGGCGCGACGGCGCGCGCGGCGGGCGCCGGTTCACGCCGCGGCCTCGTCGCGCAGCCGCGCGTACATCCACACGTCGACCAGCACGCCGCGCTTGTACGCGGCGCGGCGCAGCGTGCCCTCCAGCGTGTAGCCGCACTTCTGCAGCACGCGCGCGGAAGCCGGGTTGTTGGCGTTGACCATCGCCTGCAGCCGCTGGTAGCCGAACGTGCGGAACGCGTAGTCGGTGTAGCCGCGCACGGCCGCGCTCATCAGCCCGCGCCCCCAGAAGGCGCGGCCCAGCCAGTAGCCGAGCGTGGCGCTGAGCCGGTAGATGTCCTCGCCGTGGCGGATGCCGAAGCCGCCGGCCAGCGCGCCGTCGACCTCGATGGCGAAGAACTCGCGCGGCCGCGCCACGGCCATGCGCAGGAAGGTCTGCGCATCGTCCGGCGTGTATGGATAGGGGAAGCGGTCGGCGAGGCCGCGCGACACCTCGGCGTCGTTGGCCAGCGGCACCAGCGCGTCGGCGTCGGCGTCGCGCCACGGGCGCAGCCGGCACGCGCCGCAGTCGAGCACGAAAGCGGAATCGGGGGAGGTCATGCGCGGATTATCCCGGCGCGCACGGGCGGGAAGCCAGCGCCCTCAGGACCCCTCGGCGTCCAGCGCCTGCAGGTTGTCCTTCATGCGCTCGAGCACCTCGACGAATTTCTCGACGTCGACGCCGGGGATGCCGCGCGTGGCCTCGCCGCGCAGGCCGCGCGAGATCTCCTCCATGTCGGCGGCGACCGCGCGCGCGCGCGCGGTCAGGTGCAGGCGCCACCGGCGGCGGTCGGCCGGATCGGCGCGGCGCTCGACGAAACCGCCGGCCTGCAGGCGGTCGATCACCCGGCCGACCGCGATCGGGTCCATCTCCAGGCGGTCGGCCAGCTCGGCCTGGGTGATCCCCTCGCTGACGTACAGGCGCTTGACGGCGCGCCACTGCGCCCGCGTCATTCCGAACCGCGTCGCGCGCCGATCGAAATGCTTGCGGAACAGGCAGGTGACGTCGTTGATCAGGTAACCGAAGGAAATATCGTTGTGGTCGGACATGGCGCGATCTTAGGGGGCGCGGCCGCCGCGCACCACCGGCGGCGAACCGCTATTCTCCGCCATTGGCGTCGCGGCCGCGCGGGACACGCCATGTCGTTCCTTGCCGACATCGTCCAGGCCGACATCACCACCCTCGACGTCGACGCCGTCGT
>NZ_DF970135.1 GCF_000953855.2 Mizugakiibacter sediminis | reverse complement strand
CGGCCAGCGGCGGCGAGGGGCGCGCGGTCATGGCGCCCGTCCGGGAGCGGTACGGCCTGCGCGTGGGGGAGCGGGAGCGGCGATGGCGGACATGGCGGCACGCACGGCGGCGGGCGCTTCCCGTCGCCTTCGCCCCTTTATCGGCCGCCGCGCGCCCGGCTTGAGCGCGGCGCCGCCGGCTCAGGCGCCGGCGGGCGCGCCGCGCAGGTAGTCCAGCGTGGCCTGCAGCATCGCCCGCATGCCGACGCCGAGCGCGCCCTCGTCGAGGAAGAACTTGGGCGAATGGTTGGCGGGCGCGGCCGCCGGGTCCTGGCCGGCCGGCGTCGCGCCGACGAAGAAGTACACGCTGGGCACCGCCCTGGCGAAGTAGGCGAAATCCTCCGAAGCCATCCACGGCTTCGCCTCGTGCACGTGCGCGGCGCCCAGCGCCTCGACCAGGCTGGCCTTCACCTTCGCCTCCAGCGCCGGATCGTTGACCAGCACCGGGTTGCTCTCGCCGTAGGGGATCGCGGCGTCCACCGTGGCGCCGTTGGCCGCGGCGACGTGCTCGGCGATGGCCTTCAGGTTGTCGAACACCTGCCGGCGCATGCCGTCGTCGAAGGTGCGGATGGTGCCCTGCAGTTCCACCTGGTCGGGCACGATGTTGTAGCGCGCGCCGCCCTCGATGATGCCGAAGCTCAGCACCGCCGGCAGCGTGCTGATGTCGAGCTTGCGGCTGACGATGGTCTGCGCGGCGGTGACGATCTCGGCGGCGGCGACGATCGGATCGACGCCGTTCCACGGCATCGCGCCGTGCGTCTGCCGGCCGTGCACGACCATGCGGAACCAGTCGGAGCCGGCCATCGCCGGGCCCGGGCGCACCGCCACCTCGCCGACGTTCAGCGAGCTGACCACGTGCAGGCCGAACATCGCGTCCGGCTTGAAGCCGAGCTTGCCGAACAGGCCCTCGTCCAGCATCAGCGAGGCGCCCCCGCGCTCGCCGGCGGGCGCGCCTTCCTCGGCCGGCTGGAACACGAACATCACCTCGCCCGGCAGGTCCCGCTTCATGCCGGCCAGCGCGGTGGCGACGCCGAGCAGCATCGCGGTGTGCGCGTCGTGGCCGCAGGCGTGCATCACGCCGACGGGCTTGCCGCGGTATTCGCCCTTCGCCTTCGAGGCGAACGGCAGGTCCACCTCCTCGGTGACCGGCAACGCGTCCATGTCGGCGCGCAGCGCCAGTTTCGGCCCGGGCCTGCCGCCGCGCAGGATGCCGACCACGCCGGTGTGCGCGATGCCGGTGCGCACTTCCAGCCCCAGCGACTGCAACTGCTTCGCCACCAGCGCCGCGGTGCGCGTCTCGCGGTTGCTGAGCTCGGGATGCTGGTGGATGTCGCGCCGCCAGGCGGTGACCTGCGGCAGTTCCTGCCGCACGGCGTCGGCCACCGTGTCGGCGGCAGCGCCGGCGCGGACGGCGGCGGCGGCAAGCAGCGAGGCGACGGCAACGGCGAGCACGGAAGCGCGCATCGGATCTCTCCTGGGTGGCACCAGCGCATGCTAGCGCGATCCGCGCTGCCGTCCCCGCGACCTTGGTCGGCTGGACCGGCCGCCGGCCGCGGCGTATGTCCTGCCGCGGGAGCCGGGGGCTGCCGGGAGTGGCACGGGACATGCTTGCCGTCGTGGCCGGCGCCTGCCGCAGATCCACGCCCCGAGGCCGACATGCTCAAGCTCGACGTCCTGCGCCGCCAGCATCGCGCGATCCGCGTCCTGCTGCAGGCGCTGCGCACGACCCGGGTCGACACGCCGGACGGCCGCTCGCTGCTGCATCTCGCCCGCAACGCCATCCTCAACCACCTGCACGAAGAGGATCTGGAGTTCTATCCGCTGCTGACCCGCAACGCCGCCGCCAGCGCGCTGGCGGACGCGTACTTCTGCGAGATGCGCGACGTGTCGCGCCGGACCATCGCCTTCTTCGACGCCTGCGCCGGGGACGGCGGGGCCGATGCCTTCGCCGCAGGCTTCGCAGCGATCCATCGCCTGCTGCTGCAGCGCATGGAGCGCGAGGAACTGCATCTGTATCCCGCCTGCGGCGGCCTCCTCGCCGCGGCGTCGCCGGGGGAGACGACGCCGTCGATCGACCTGCGCGGCTGAGCGCCGCGGCGCGAACCCGGCCGGCGGGCGCGCGCACGACGGCGGCGGGACTAGGCGTGGTGCTCCTGGGCGAGATAGGCCTCGCTCTGCATCTCGATCAGCCGCGATTCGGTGCGCGCGAATTCCGCGCGCAGGCGCACGCCGTCGTACAGCTCGACGATCGGCGCCGCCGCCGACAGCACCAGCTTGACGCGGCGGTCGTAGAACTCGTCGACCAGGTGGATGAAGCGCTTCGCCTCGTCCTCCATCTCCGGCGTGAACTGCGGCACGTTGGACACCAGCACGGTGGCGTAGCGGCGCGCCAGCTCGATGTAGTCGGCGACCGCGCGCGGGCCCTCGCACAGCGCGGCGAAGTCGAACCAGGCGACCTCCTCGGCGCGGCGGCGCAGCGCGATCGCGCGCGAGTTGACCACCACGCTGCCGCCCTCCTCGACCGTGCCGCGCGCCACGCGCTCGAAGATCGCGGCCAGCGCGCGCTCGGCCTCGGCGCCGGCCGGCGTGCAGTACACCGGCGCGCGCGTCAGCGCGCGCAGCCGCCAGTCGCGCGGCGACACCAGTTCGTGCACGCGGCAGTGCCGTTCGAGCAGCGCGATCGCCGGCAGGAAACGCGCGCGCTGCAGGCCGTCCCAGTAGAGGCGCGCCGGTTCCGTGTTGGAGGTGGTGACCAGCACCACGTCGCGCGCGAACAGGTGCTTCAGCAGGTTGCCGAGGATCATCGCGTCGCCGATGTCGGCGACCAGGAACTCGTCCAGGCAGAGCACGCGCGCGCGGCCGGCGATGTCGGCGGCGACGTCGCGCAGCGGGTCCTCGCGGTGGTCGAGCGCGCGCAGCATGGCGTGCACGTCGACCATGAAGCGGTGGAAGTGCCGGCGCAGCTTGCGCGCGTGCGGCAGGCCGTCGAAAAACAGGTCCATCAGGAAAGTCTTGCCGCGGCCGACGCTGCCCCACAGGTACAGGCCGGGCGGCGCCTCCGCCGCGCGCGCGCCGAACGCGGCGCGCAGCCGCGCCAGCGGGCGCGGCGGCGCGGCCAGCGCGACGTGCAGGCGGTCGAATTCGGCCAGCGCGGCGCGCTGCGCGGGGTCGTCCTCCCACTGCCGCGCGGCGACGCCGGCGGCGTAGCGCGCGCTGGGCAGGTCGGCGCCGGGCGCCGGCAGCGGCGCCGTCATGCGTCGCGCAGGGGCGGCAGCCAGGCGCGCACGCCGTTCTTCACCGCGCCGCGCAGGTCGAGCAGGCGGCGATGGAAGAAATGGCCGGTCTCGGGCATGCGTACCAGCGCCGGCGGCGACGCCAGCGTGTCGAGCCAGGCGAACACGGCCTGCGGATCGACCACTTCGTCTTCCTCGCCCTGCACCACCAGCCACGGGCAGTCCGGCAGCGCGATCGGCTCGAACGTCCAGCGCCCGACCGGCGGCGCCACCGTGATCAGCGCGTCCGCGCCCAGGCGCCGCGCGCTGCGCAGGACGACGTAGCCGCCGAACGAGAAGCCGGCCAGCCACAGCGCGTCGCCCGGCCGCACCGCGCGCGCCCAGCCGGCCACCGCGGCGAGATCCTCGCTTTCGCCGCGGCCTTCGTCATAGCTGCCTTCGGAAGCGCCGACGCCGCGGAAGTTGAAGCGCACGGTGGCGAGCCCGCTCTCGCGCAGCGCGCGTTCGAGCATGGTCACCACCTTGTTGCCCATGGTGCCGCCCTGCACCGGATTGGGATGGCAGATCACCGCCACGCCGGCGCGCGCCTCGCCGTCGGCGGGCACGTCGGTGGCGACCTCGAGCCGGCCGGCCGGTCCGGCGAGCGCGAAGGTGGACGCCTCGCCCGGAAACGCCGCGGGCGCGGAAGACAGGGACACGGTCATGCGCGCATGATACCCGCGTGCGCCGCGACGATCGAACCGCCGCGGCCGTTGGCCACGATGAACCACCTCGCCCACGCCCTGCTCGCCGGCGACGATCCCGACCTGGTGTTCGGCAGCCTGCTCGGCGACTTCGTGCGCGGCGCGCCCGATCCGGCGCTGCCGCCCACGCTGCGCGCCGGCATCCGCCTGCACCGCGCGGTCGACGCCTGGACCGACGCGCATCCCGTCGTCGTCGCCGCCCGCGCGCGCTTCGCGCCGCCGTGGCGGCGCTACGCCGGCATCCTGCTCGACGTCTGGTTCGACCACTGCCTGGCCGGCGACTTCGCGCGCTGGTCGGCGCAGCCGCTGGACGACTACGCGGCCTGGCTGCACGAAGTGCTGGACGCGCACGCCGCACGGCAGCCGCCGGCGCTGCGCCGCTTCGTCGCCTACATGCGCGCGCATGCGCTGCCCGCCGCCTACCGCGAGCGCGCGACGCTCGATCGGGTGTTCGCCGGCCTGTCGCAGCGGCTCGGTCGCGCCAATCCGCTGGCCGGGTCGGGACTGGTGCTGGACGCCCAGGCCGCGCAGCTCGCCGACGACTTCGCCGCCTTCTTCCCGCAGCTCGCGGCGTTCGCGGCGGAACAGCGCACGCGGTTGCTCGCGCGCGAGCGGGCGGACTAGAAACGGCGACGCCGCCCGCGGGCGGCGTCGGTTACGCTACTCGGTGTCGTGTCGCCGACAAACATCATCCCGGCCAGCATTCGTCCCTGAAGCGACCGCCGCCGGTCATCCATGACCGGCCGAAGTGATCCGCGCGCACTGCCCTTCAAGGCAGTGCGCAAGCGCGGATCACTTCACCTGGCTGACCATCCACTTGACGGTGTTGGCGACCTGCTCGTCGGTCAGCGCCGGGTTGCCGCCCTTCGGCGGCATGAAGTTGCCGTCCGGGCCCTTGTAGCCCTCGGTGGCGTGCTTGATCAGGGTGTCGATGCCCTGCGCGATGCGCGCGCTCCACATCGCCTTGTCGCCCAGCTTGGGCGCGCCGGCGACGCCGGCGGTGTGGCAGGTGTGGCAGAGGTTGTCGTAGATGCTCTTGCCGTCGGTGGTGCCGCCGTAGGCGACCTGCGCGGCCGCGGCCTTGGCGGCGGCTTCCTTGGCCGCCTGCATCGCGGCGCGGCCGGTGTCGCCGGCGTAGACCGCGCCGACCGGCGCGATGCGCGCGCTGGCGGCGGCGTCCGCATTCGTCTCCAGCGCCGCGTCCTGGCTGATCGTGTGGCGGCTGTAGATGAACATGGCCAGACCGATCAGGGCCAGCGCCAGCAGCACCAGGCCGGCGATCAGCATGGAGAAATGGCGGAGGAAGGTCTGGTCGGACTTGCTGATGGGACCGCTCACGGGATCACCCTTGCCTCGTTCGGCCGGAAAGCTGCCGGCCCAGCGCGAAAGCCCGAAAGTCTAGCCGATCCCGCGGCGCCGACGGAAGCGGATGGCCGCCACCGCCGGGCGGCGGCGCCGCGCGCCC
>NZ_DF970134.1 GCF_000953855.2 Mizugakiibacter sediminis | reverse complement strand
AGGCGCACCCCCACAACCCCCATCCCTCGCTGCGCGAGGGATCGTCGCCGCGCCAGCGACCGGCAGCGGCCGAGGCCGAACAGACGGGAGCGGGCGGGAGCGCCGCGCCGCCTCAGGCGGCGGCAAGCCCGCGCCGCGGCGGCGCCTGCAGCAGCACCTGGCAATGCGCCTCGACCACCGGCGCGAACTGGCGCAAGGCGCGCTCATAGACGCCGCGCTTGAACGCGACCACGTGCGCGGCCGGATACCAGAAGTCCACCCAGCGCCACAGATCGAACTCGGGCTTTGCCGAGGCGTCCAGACGCAGGTGCGAATCCTCGCCGCGGAAACGCAGCAGGAACCAGACCTGCTTCTGGCCGATGCACATCGGCCGTTCGTGGCGACGCAGGTAACGGCGCGGCAGACGGTAGCGCAGCCAGCCCGGCGTGGCGCCGAGCACCTCGACGTGCTCCGCGCGCAGCCCGGTTTCCTCCTCCAGCTCGCGGTACATCGCCTCGAGCGGCGTCTCGTCGCTGTGCATGCCGCCCTGCGGGAACTGCCAGCCGTCGCGGTTGACGCGGCGCGCCCAGAACACGCGGCCGTCGCCGTTGAGCAGGATGATGCCCACGTTGGGACGATAGCCGTCGGCGTCGATCATGCCGTTGTCACCTCGTGCTTGCGGCCCGATTCAACCACAGCCCGGAAAGCGGCGGCAAGGCGCGCCGCGTGCCCGCAGGCTTGACAGCGCGCGGCGCGGCACTACACTTGCGGCCCCTTCGCTTCGGGCACCTGTGGCTAGGTAGCTCAGATGGTTAGAGCGCGGCACTCATAATGCTGAGGTCGGCGGTTCGATCCCGCCCCTAGCCACCACAGGGGCGCCACCGCGCCCGCGCCGATGGACATCTTCAAGGTCTTCCACATCGAGGCGGCCCACCGGCTGCCGCACGTGCCGCCCGGGCACAAGTGCGCGCGGTTGCACGGGCATTCGTTCCGCATCGAGATCCACGTCGGCGGCGAGCCGGATCCGCGGCTCGGCTGGGTGATGGACTTCGGCGACATCAAGGCGGCGTTCGCGCCGCTGTTCGAGGCGCTGGACCACCGCTATCTCAACGACGTGCCGGGCCTCGAGAACCCGACCAGCGAGCAGCTGGCGCGCTGGGTCTGGGAGCGCCTCAAGCCCGCCCTGCCGGGGCTCAGCGCCGTCGTGGTGCACGAGACCTGCACGGCCGGCGCCCGTTATGCCGGCGGCTCGTGATGCGCCGCCGCAGATTCGCAAGACCCGCATAACCATCAGACAAACAATGGATACGCCGACTCAGGTCGGCGTTTTCCGCTTTGTTTGTCGGTCTGATGTTGCATTGCACAAAATTCCCTGCTAGGGTACGCCCATGACCCGGAACCGCCGAGAGGGCAACCCCATGATCGAGACGTGGCAGAAGCAGGCTTTCGCGTTCGGCAAGCAATTCGCCGACACTGCATTCAAGGCGCAGAACGCCGTGTTGAAGGGCTTCGAGCAGATCAGCGACGCCCAACTGAAGGCGCTGCAGGCGCAGACGGAGGCCACCGCGGCGTTCGTCGCCGAATCCGCCGACGTGCGCGACGCCGACGCCGCGCGCGCGCTGTGGAACAAGGGCCTCGACGTCGCCCGCGCCAACGCCGAGCAGGGCTATGTCGCCGGCCAGCAGGTCGTCGCCGTGGTGCTGAAGACCGCCGACGCACTGGGCGAACTGGCCCGTGCGCAGCTGAAGGCGGCCAACGAGGCGTTCACCGCCCCGGCCGCGGCGAAGAAGGCCGCACACTGAGGCCGCGCTCCGGCTTGCCGGAACCGCGCCGGGCCCGCTGACCGGCCCGGGCAAGAATCAACGTCAGAACGCCGCACGCACCCTCCCCGCCTGCGGCGTCTTGCGGCCGGACGGCCCCCGCCGTCCGGCCGCTTTTCTTTTGTCGCCGGCGCGCGGCGGACGGTCCGGCGACGCGACGCAAGCAGCGCGCGCCGCCGCGCCGCAACCCGCGCCGCACGCCCCTGCGGCAGTTTGTCGCAGGGCGTTTCAGGTTGCGGCGTCGCGACAGCGCCTGCTATCATTTTCAGGCTCGACCGTGGCTTGTTGGATGCACCGGGTGCGCCCTCGCGGCGACGCCCGCGCTGGAAGTCTGCGTGCTGAACTCTCTTGCCGCCGGCCGTCGTCTCGCCGCGCGCCTTCTGGCCGCGCAGCTGGGCGTGGCAGTGCTGGCGGCCCTTGCCTTCCTGGCGCAGGGATACCGCGCAGCGGTCGCTGCGGGCCTCGGCGCGCTGATGGTCGCCGCCGGCAACGCGCTGCTCGCGCTGCGCCTGTTCGGCCCGGGAGGCGCGGGACGCGCGCTCGCAGGTTTCCTGGTGGGAACGGTGCTCAAGTGGGCCGTGGTCCTCGGGGGACTGTATCTGGTTCTGGTCCGCTGGCGGCTGCCGCCGGCACCCGCGATCGCGGGGCTGGCGCTCGCGCTGGCGGTCAATCTGATGGCGCTCAGGTTCAAGGGTTAAGGCATGGCCAGCGAGGCACAGCAGGGCGGTCTCACCGAGTACATCCAGCATCACCTGACCCATCTCTCGCCGCACGTCAGCGCGGGCGGGTTCTGGTCGGTGCACCTGGATTCGCTGGCGGTCTCGCTGGTGCTCGGCGTGCTGTTCGTGCTGTGGTTCTGGGCCACCGCGCGCAAGGCCACGGCCGGCGTGCCGGGCAAGACCCAGGCCTTCATCGAGCTGGTGGTCGAGTTCGTCGACGGCCAGGTCAAGGACGTCTTCCACGGCGACCGCCGCTTCCTCGCCCCGCTGGCGCTGACCGTGTTCGTCTGGGTGTTCCTGATGAACGCGATGGACCTGCTGCCGGTCGACCTGCTGCCGTGGATCCTCGGCAAGTTCGGCGTCGGCCACTTCCGCGCCGTGCCCACCGCCGACGTCAACATGACCTTCGCGATGTCGCTGACGGTGCTGGTGCTGGTGATCTTCTACAGCTTCAAGGCCAAGGGCGTCGGCGGCTACCTGCACGAGCTGTTCACCGCGCCGTTCGGCGCCTTCCCGCTGCTGTGGCCGTTCAACTTCGCGCTGAACCTGGTCGAGCTGGCCGCCAAGCCGGTCAGCCTGGCGATGCGACTGTTCGGCAACATGTACGCCGGCGAGCTGGTGTTCATGCTGATCGCCGGCCTGCTCGGCGCCGGCAGTTGGGCGCTGTTCGGCCTCGGCGTGATCGGCTACACCGCCTGGGGCATCTTCCACATCCTGATCATCAGCATCCAGGCCTTCATCTTCATGGTGCTGACGGTCGTGTACATCTCGATGGCGCACGACCACCACTGATTCCGTTCCCAACCCATCCAAAGCCTTCACCGCAAGGAGTTCGTCATGGAGCAGCTCGTTCAGTACGTCGCCCAGGTCCAGGCCTTCACCGCGCTGGGTCTCGGCCTGATCATCGGCCTCGGCGCGATCGGCGCCTGCATCGGCATCGGCATCATGGGCTCGAAGTTCCTCGAGTCGGCCGCGCGCCAGCCGGAACTGGTGCCGATGCTGCAGGGCCGCATGTTCCTGCTCGCCGGCCTGATCGACGCGGCGTTCCTGATCGGCGTGGCGCTGGCGATGTACTTCGCCGTGGCCAACCCGCTGCTGGCCAAGCTCGGCGGCGCGGGCTGAGCGCGCCGCGCGAAGCCGATCCCGGCACGGGCGCCGCGCCGCCCGTGCCCATCCGTGTAACGACCAGGTAGCGCACCGATGGAATTCAATGCGACCCTGCTTGGCGAAGTGATTTCCTTCGCCATCCTGATCTGGTTCTGCGTCCAGTTCATCTGGCCGCACATCCTCAATGCCATCGAGGAGCGCCAGAAGAAGATCGCCGAAGGCCTGGCCGCCGCCGAACGCGCGCGCGCCGAGCTGAAGGACGCCGACGCCCGCGTCGCCGAGGAGATCAAGAAGGCGCGCCAGCAGGCCGCCGAGATCATCGACAAGGCGCAGCAGCAGGCCAACCAGATCCTCGACAAGGCGCGCGAGGACGCCATCGCCGAGCTGAACCGGCAGAAGGCCGCGGCGCAGGCCGAGATCGACAGCATGGCGCAGCGCGCGCGCGAGGCGCTGCGCGAGCAGGTCGGCGCGCTGGCGGTCAAGGGCGCGGAAAAGATCATCCAGCGCGAAATCGACGCGCGCGCCCACAAGGCGCTGCTCGACCAGCTGGCCGCCGAGATCTGACCATGGCGCAGGCGCTCACCCTCGCTCGACCCTACGCGCGCGCCGCCTTCGAGCTGGCGCAGGCGCAGGGCGTGCTGCCGGCGTGGTCCGCGCAGCTCGGTTTCGCCGCCGCGGTGGCGGCGGATCCGCGCGTGGCCAGCCTCGGCAACGATCCGCGCGTCAAGGCCGAACAGCTGGTGGCGCTGCACCTGCCGCCGGAAGTCGGCGCCGACCAGCCGTTCGCGCGCTTCCTCGGCGAGCTGGCGGCGCACCGCCGCCTCGGCCTGCTGCCGGAAGTGGCCGCGCTGTTCGACGAGCTCAAGCGCGAGGCCGAGTCCAGGCTGAAGGTGAAGGTCAGCAGCGCGCTGGCGCTGGACGACGGGCAGGCGGACGCGCTGAAGCAGGCGCTGAAGCGGCGCTACCGGCGCGAGATCGAGCTGGACGTGCGCATCGATCCGGCGCTGATCGGCGGCGTGGTGATCGACACGGGCGAGCAGGTGATCGACGGTTCGGCGCGCGGACGCCTCGCGCAGCTGGCCGGCGCACTGACGCACTGATGCAACAACGCGGCGGCCGCGGCCGCCGCGACGACCGAATTTCAATTTGACGATGGGCCGTCCGGCGGCACGCGTATAGGGAAACCACCCATGCAGACCTCTCTGAATCCGTCCGAGATCAGCGAACTGATCAAGACCCGCATCGAGCAATTCAAGCTCGCCGCGGAAGCGCGCAACGAGGGCACCGTCATCAGCGTGTCCGACGGCATCGTGCGCATCCACGGCCTCGCGGACGTGATGCAGGGCGAAATGATCGAGCTGCCGAACAACACCTTCGCGCTGGCGCTGAACCTGGAGCGCGACTCGGTGGGCGCGGTGGTGCTCGGCGACTACGAGCACCTGCGCGAGGGCGACATCGCCAAGACCACCGGCCGCATCCTCGAGGTGCCGGTGGGCGAAGGCCTGCTCGGCCGCGTCGTCGACGCGCTGGGCAATCCGATCGACGGCCGCGGCCCGGTGCAGGCGCAGGGTACCAGCCCGATCGAGAAGGTCGCGCCGGGCGTGATCTGGCGCAAGTCGGTGTCGCAGCCGGTGCAGACCGGCTACAAGTCAGTCGACTCGATGATCCCGATCGGCCGCGGCCAGCGCGAGCTGATCATCGGCGACCGCCAGACCGGCAAGACCGCGCTCGCGGTCGACACGATCATCAACCAGAAGGGCACCGGCATCAAATGCATCTACGTGGCGATCGGCCAGAAGCAGAGCTCGATCGCCAACGTGGTGCGCAAGCTGGAAGAGCACGGCGCGCTGGCGCACACCATCATCGTCGCCGCCTCGGCGTCCGACTCCGCGGCGATGCAGTACATCGCCCCGTACGCCGGCTGCGCGATGGGCGAGTACTTCCGCGACCGCGGCGAGGACGCGCTGATCATCTACGACGACCTCACCAAGCAGGCCTGGGCGTACCGCCAGATCTCGCTGCTGCTGAAGCGCCCGCCGGGCCGCGAGGCGTACCCGGGCGACGTGTTCTACCTGCACTCGCGCCTGCTCGAGCGCGCCGCGCGCGTCAACGAAGCCTACGTCGAGCGCGCCACCAACGGCGCGGTGAAGGGCAAGACCGGCTCGCTGACCGCGCTGCCGATCATCGAGACCCAGGCCGGCGACGTCTCCGCGTTCGTGCCGACCAACGTGATCTCGATCACCGACGGCCAGATCTTCCTCGAGACCGACCTGTTCAACGCCGGCATCCGTCCGGCGGTGAACGCCGGCATCTCGGTGTCGCGCGTCGGCGGCGCGGCGCAGACCAAGATCGTGAAGAAGCTGTCCGGCGGCGTGAAGCTGGCGCTGGCGCAGTTCCGCGAGCTGGCCGCGTTCGCGCAGTTCGCCTCCGACCTCGACGCCGCCACCCGCGCCCAGCTCGAGCGCGGCCAGCGCGTCACCGAGCTGATGAAGCAGAAGCAGTACGCGCCGCTGTCGATCGCCGAGCTGGCGATCTCGATCTACGCCGCCGAGAAGGGCTACCTGGACGACCTGCCGGTCGCGCAGATCCTGCCGTTCGAGAAGGCGCTGCACGCGTTCATGCACCAGAACCACGGCGAGCTGATGAAGAAGATCGTGGCCACCGGCGACTGGAACGACGAGATCGAGGGCACCTTCAAGAAGGCGCTCGAGGAATTCAAGAAGACCGGAAGCTGGTAAGGAGCCGGGAGCAGGGTTGAGGGAGCAGGGTCGTCCGCTCCTCCTGCTCCCCGACCCTGCTTCCTGGGCGAGCATAGCGAGCGAATCGAATGGCAGGCGCTAGAGAAATCCGCACCAAGATCCGCAGCGTGCAGAACACCCGCAAGGTGACGCGCGCGCTGGAGATGGTCTCGGCCTCGAAGATCCGCAAGGCGCAGGACCTGATGAAGGCCTCGCGGCCGTACGCGCGCCTGATGCGGCAGGTGATCGGCCACATCGCCCACGCCAACGTCGAGTACCGGCATCCGTTCCTCGTCGAGCGCGAGGCGGTCAGGCGCGTCGGCTACGTGATCGTCTCCACCGACCGCGGCCTGTGCGGCGGCCTGAACTCCAACCTGTTCCGCAAGCTGCTCGCGGAGATGCGCGAGTGGCAGGCCAAGGGCGTCGAGATCGACGTCGTCGCGATCGGCCAGAAGGCCACGCAGTTCTTCAAGCGCCTCAAGGTCAACATGATCGGCTCGGCGACGCACCTCGGCGAGCGTCCCAAGGTCGAGCAGCTGATCGGCGTGATCAAGGTGATGCTGGACGCCTACAACGACGGCCGCGTCGACCGCGTGTTCCTCTGCTTCAACGACTTCGTCAACACGATGACGCAGAAGCCGCACGTCGAGGCGCTGCTGCCGCTGTCGGCGGCCGCGGCGGAAATGGCGTCGGCGGGCCCGTCCGAGATCAACTGGCCGGCGCCCGCGCTGAGCGCCAAGCGCGACCACGACTGGGACTACATCTACGAGCCGGACGCCGAGACCGTGCTCGACCACGTGCTGCAGCGCTACATCGAGTCGCTGGTGTACCAGGCGGTGCTGGAGAACCTGGCCAGCGAGCACGCCGCGCGCATGGTGGCGATGAAGAGCGCGTCGGACAACGCGACCAAGCTGATCGACACGCTGACGCTGATCTACAACAAGGCGCGCCAGGCGGCGATCACCCAGGAAATCTCGGAAATCGTCAGCGGCGCAGCGGCGGTGTGATTCCGGTCAACGGTCAAAGGTCGAAGGTCAAGAAGCCCTGTCGCTCCGACCCGACCGACTTTTGACCTTTGACTTTCAACGCATTCAATCCGTTTCAGGAGTGGCCAACATGAGCCAGGGCAAAGTTGTTCAGATCATCGGCGCGGTGGTGGACGTCGAGTTTCCGCGCGGCCAGGTGCCGAAGGTGTACGACGCGCTGAAGATCGACGGCACCGAGATCACGCTCGAGGTGCAGCAGCAGCTCGGCGACGGCGTCGTGCGCACGATCGCGCTCGGCTCCACCGACGGCCTGAAGCGCGGCCTGGTGGCGCGCAATACCGGCGAGGGCATCAAGGTGCCGGTCGGCAAGGGCACGCTGGGCCGCATCATGAACGTGCTCGGCGAGCCGATCGACGAGGTCGGCCCGATCCAGACCCAGGACCACTGGGTGATCCACCGTCCGGCGCCGTCCTACGACGAGCAGGCCGCGGCCAACGAACTGCTCGAGACCGGCATCAAGGTGATCGACCTGATCTGTCCGTTCGCCAAGGGCGGCAAGGTCGGCCTGTTCGGCGGCGCCGGCGTCGGCAAGACCGTCAACATGCTCGAGCTGATCAACAACATCGCCACGCAGCACTCCGGCCTGTCGGTGTTCGCCGGCGTGGGCGAGCGCACCCGCGAAGGCAACGACTTCTACCACGAGATGATCGAGGCGGGCGTGGTCAAGCTCGACAACCTGCCCGAGTCGAAGGTGGCGATGGTCTACGGCCAGATGAACGAGCCGCCGGGCAACCGCCTGCGCGTCGCCCTGACCGGCCTGACCATGGCCGAGTACTTCCGCGACGAGAAGGACGAGCACGGCAAGGGCCGCGACGTGCTGCTGTTCATCGACAACATCTACCGCTACACCCTGGCCGGCACCGAGGTGTCCGCGCTGCTCGGCCGCATGCCGTCGGCGGTGGGCTACCAGCCGACGCTGGCCGAGGAAATGGGCGTGCTGCAGGAGCGCATCACCTCCACCAAGACCGGCTCGATCACCTCGATCCAGGCCGTGTACGTGCCCGCGGACGACCTCACCGACCCCTCGCCGGCCACCACATTCGCGCACCTCGACTCCACCGTCACGCTGAGCCGCCAGATCGCCGCGCTGGGCATCTACCCGGCGGTGGATCCGCTGGATTCGACCAGCCGCCAGCTCGACCCGAACGTGATCGGCGTGGAGCACTACGAGGTCGCGCGCAAGGTGCAGGGCACGCTGCAGCGCTACAAGGAGCTGAAGGACATCATCGCCATTCTCGGCATGGACGAGCTGTCGGAAGAGGACAAGCTGACCGTCTACCGCGCGCGCAAGTGCGAGCGCTTCTTCTCGCAGCCGTTCCACGTCGCCGAGGTGTTCACCGGCGCGCCCGGCAAGTACGTGCCGCTCAAGGAAACCATCCGCGGCTTCAAGATGATCGTCGAGGGCGAGTGCGACCACCTGCCGGAGCAGGCGTTCTACATGGTCGGCGGCATCGACGAGGTGTTCAAGAAGGCCGAGGAGATGGGCGCCGCGAAGGCGGCGTGAGCGAACCGCGGACGGACGCGACCCGCACGCGTTCGTCCGTCGACCGGCGTCAAAGGTCGAGGGTCGATGGAAAGACCGGAGACATCGGCGCCGGCCGTGCAGGATCGACCTTTGACCTTTGACTTTTGACCCCGCGCACGCCGCAGCATCGAGATACGACCATGGCATCCACCATTCGTTGCGACATCGTCAGCGCCGAAGCCGAGATCTTCCACGGCGACGCGCAGATGGTGGTCGCCACCGGCGAGATGGGCGAGCTCGGCATCGCGCCGCGCCACGCGCCGCTGATCACCCGCCTCAAGCCGGGCCAGGTGCGCGTCATCCTGGAGAACGGCGAGGAGCAGTTCTTCTACGTCTCCGGCGGCATCCTCGAGGTGCAGCCGCAGGTGGTCACCGTGCTGGCCGATACCGCGATCCGCGCCGCCGACCTCGACGAGGCCGCGGCGAAGCGCGCCAAGGAAGACGCCGAGCGCGCCCTGGCCGACCGCAGCGACGCTATGGAGATCGCCGAGGCGCAGGCCAAGCTGGCCGAGGCCGTGGCCCAGCTGCAGGCACTGGAGCGCCTGCGCCGCTCGCTGAAGCACTGAGCCCCGCCGCCCGCCGATGGCCATCGCGACGCCGGCGTCCTGCCGGCGTTCGCGTTTCTGCGCGCCATGTTTTCCGCTAACGTTGGCGGAGCAGGGGGAGGGAACCTGATGAAAGCCATGGCACCGCTGCACGTGATCGTCCTCGCCGCCGGCGAGGGCAAGCGCATGAAATCCGACCGGCCGAAGGTGCTGCTGCCGCTGGCCGGTCGGCCGATGCTGGCGCACGTGCTGGACGCCGCGCGCGCGCTTTCGCCGGCCGCGATCCACGTCGTCCACGGCCACCGCGGCGAGCAGGTGCGCGAAGCCTTCGCCGCCGAGCGCGATCTCGGCTGGGTGCACCAGGCCGAGCAGCTCGGCACCGGCCACGCCGTGCGCCTGGCGCTGGAGCGCGTGCAGGCACAGGCGCGCGTGCTGGTGCTGTACGGCGACGTGCCGCTGATCCGCAGCGAGACGCTGCAGTCCCTGGTCGACGCCGCCGAGCCGCTGGCGGCGCTGGTCGCCGAACTGGACGATCCGCGCGGCTACGGCCGCGTGATCCGCGACGGCCTGGGCCACGTGCGCGCGGTGATCGAGGAGAAGGACGCCACGCCCGACGAGCGCGTCATCCGCCTGGTCAACACCGGCATCCTCGCCGCCGACGCGCGCCGCCTGCGCGTGTGGGTGGCCAACCTGTCCAACGCCAACGCGCAGCACGAGTACTACCTCACCGACGTGTTCGCGCAGGCCGCCGAGGAGCGCACGCCGGCGCGCGCGATCGACGCCGCCGACCCCGCCGAGGCGTTCGGCGCCAACGACCCCTGGCAGCTCGCCGATCTGGAGCGGCGCCTGCGCCTGCGCAACGCGCGCGAACTGGCGCTGGCCGGCGTGCGCCTCGCCGATCCGGCGCGCTTCGACCTGCGCGGCCGCGTGCACGCCGGCCGCGACGTCGAGATCGACGTCGACGTGATCCTGGAAGGCGAGGTGACGCTCGGCGACGGCGTACGCATCGGCCCGTTCTGCCGCATCCGCAACGCCACGCTCGGCCCGGGCACGGTGGTGCACGCGCACTGCGACATCGACGGCGCCAACGCCGCCGGCGGCTGCCTGATCGGCCCGTTCGCGCGCCTGCGCCCGGGCACCGTGCTGGCCGCCGGCGCGCACCTCGGCAACTTCGTCGAGGCGAAGAACGCGCGCATCGGCGCGGGCAGCAAGGCCAATCATCTTTCCTATCTCGGCGACGCCGAGATCGGCGCCGAGGTCAACGTCGGCGCCGGCACCATCACCTGCAATTACGACGGCGTCCGCAAGCACCGCACGGTGATCGGCGACGGCGCCTTCATCGGCTCGAACAGCGCCCTGGTCGCGCCGGTGACGATCGGCGCCGGCGCCACCATCGGCGCCGGCTCGGTGATCGGCAAGGACGCGCCTCCCGGCGAACTGACCGTGGCGCGCGCACGCCAGACCACCATTCCGGGCTGGCGGAGGCCGAAGAAGGGCGGGGAGTAGGGGAAGCAGGGAGCAGGGGTGAAAACCCTTGGCTCGCGTTTCCGGTTTGCGTGCACGCGGCGGCTGCGTTCTCCCCGCTCCCCGGCAGCTCCCTACTCCCTGCTCCCTACTCCCTTCACCGCTGCTCCCCGCTCCCCGCTCTCGAAGCGCCAACCGTCGATCTCGACCAGCAGGTCGCGGCGGCAGATGTCGCCCTGCAGCAGCAGGCGCGGCACCTCGGGCGCGAGACGCGCCCGCAGCCGTGCGGCGATCGCGCGCGCGTCGCGCGGCTCGCGCACGTACACTTTGAGCGGCGATGCCGCATCGAAACCCGACGCGAGGCCCGCCGCCGCCTGCAAGGCGTCGAGGTTGGCCAGGGTTTCGTCGAGCTGGGCCAGCACGTCGCCGGCATGCCGCGTGGCGTGGCCGACCACCGCCGCGGTGCCGGAAATCGCCAGGCCGGTCTCGCCCGGCAGGCGCTCGGCGCGCGCGAAGGTGGGCGCGGTCGGGCCGTACTGGCGCGGATAGCGCCAGGCGCTGACCTGGCGCGGATTCTCCACGGCGACGCCGGGCGCGGTCGCCGCCAGCCAGTACACCTGCAGCAATCCGGGCGCGCCGCCGTGACCGATCGCGGTGGCGGCGGGATAGGCCGCGAAGTACGGCGCCATGCCGCGCGCGCGGCCGCTGCAGAAGCGCCGGTAGTGTTCGTCGTCGCCCTCGCCGGCGTTGATCGCGCCGAGGTAGTTCCAGATGCGCTGCACGTGGCGCTCCGGGCGCGCCGCGGTGAATGCGCCGAGCCGGCGGTAGGCGTATTCCGCGGCCGCCTCGGCGCCGCCGTGCGCGGCCTCGTCCAGCTCGATCGCCGCGTACAGCCAGCCGCCGCCGGCGGCCCAGCGCACCGCGCCGTCGCGGCCGTAGCTGACCGCCGCGTCGACGACCCACTGCTCGTGCGGCACGGCGTCCTGCAGCGGCGCCAGCGGCACGCGCAGCGCGCGCGGATCGGCCGACGTCGCGGCCCCGGCGCCGAAGCCGATCAGGGCCAGCGTGCCGGGATCGTCGAGCAGCCGCGGCGCGTCGTCGCTGCGGTAGCGCACCGCGAACGGCGCGAGCGCCGGCGCGGTCATCGCGCCTCCGGCAGGCGGTCACGGGGGAAAGGGACGCTGGCAGCCATGCGGATCCGGGTCGGCAAAGCCGCCTATGATACACTTCGGGGTCTTGTCGCCAGGGGGGCGGCAACGGAGCACCACCGCATGACCGAGCAGACCGCCGCCGAGCGCGAACTCGCCGAACTGATCGTCACCAGCCTCAATCTCGACGGCGTCGCCCCCGACGACATCGGCCCCGAAGCGCCGCTGTTCGGCGGCGCGCTGGGGCTCGACTCGATCGACGCCCTGGAAATCGCGCTGGCCGTGTCCAAGCGCTACGGCTTCCAGTTGCGCTCGGACAACCCCGACAACCAGCGCATCTTCGGCAGCCTGCGCGCGCTGGCCGAGCACATCCAGCAGCATCGTCTGCAGTGATGAACCTGCGCGGCGCTTCCGCCGTCGCGCTCGTGCTGGCGTGGCCGCTGGTCGCCCACGTCGCCGTCACCCGGCGCGAGCCGCGCAGCGCGGCGTTGTGGACGCTGGCGCTGATCGGCCTGCCGCTGCTGCCGGCGCTGCTGCGCGCCCG
Source organism: Mizugakiibacter sediminis (assembly GCF_000953855.2). Lineage (GTDB taxonomy): Bacteria > Pseudomonadota > Gammaproteobacteria > Xanthomonadales > Rhodanobacteraceae > Mizugakiibacter > Mizugakiibacter sediminis. The sequence continues at coordinate 114,235 of NZ_DF970134.1, read as the reverse complement.
GCCCTGGGCCTGGCTGGCGTGGGCCGCGGCGGCGCTGGCGCTGTGGGCGCTGGCGCAGGCGCACCTCGCCACGCTGCCGGCCTACCTGCTGCCCGCGTTGCTGCCCGCCGCCGGCGCCATCGTCTTCGCCGACAGCCTGCGCGCCGGCGCCGAGCCGCTGGTGACGCGGTTCGTGCGCATCAGCGAGGGCGCCGCCGTGGCCGCCGATCCGGTCGTGCGGCGCTATACCCGCGCGGTGACGCGCTGCTGGGCCTGGCTGCTCGGCGCGTTGGCCGCGCTGGCGCTCGGCCTCGCCATGCTGGCGGTGCCGGACGGCCTGCTGGCCGGCTTCGGCATGGCGCCGCGCTGGGCGCTGCCGCGCGCGTACTGGAGCCTGTGGGTGAACGGCCTCGCCTATGTCGTGCTGGCGCTGGCGTTCGTGCTGGAATACGCCGTGCGCCGCCGTGCGCTCGCCCACGTGCCGCGCCGGGGATTCGTCGCGTTCCTGCGGGAACTGGCGCGACACTGGCCGGAATTGCGCCGCCGCCGATGAGCACCGCCTATCGCGAAAGCTTTTGCATCGACGCCGACCACCCGGCGCTGCCCGGCCATTTCCCCGGCCGGCCGCTGGTGCCCGGCGTGTTGCTGCTGGAGCAGGTGGCGCTGGCGCTGGCGCGCTGGCGCGGCCAGCGGCTGGCCAGACTGGTCGAGGCCAAGTTCGCCGCGCCGCTGCGGCCGGGCGAGGAGGCCACGGTGGAACTGCACGAGGCCGGCGCGCGCGTGCGCTTCGCCGTGCTGCGCGGCGGCACGCTGCTGGCGCGAGGGCAGATCGAGGGGGCGCGATGACGGTGGCGCAATGGCAGGGCCGCAGGGAAGGCGGCGGACGCTTCGCCCTGTGGCTGATCCGCACGATCGGGCTGACCTGCGGACGCGGCTTCGCGCGCCTGATCCTCTACCCGATCACGCTGTACTTCTTCTGCCGCCGCGGCCACGAGCGCCGCGCCTCGCGCGCCTATCTCGGCCGCGTGCTGGGCCGCCCGGTCGGCGCGCTCGAGGTGATGCGCCACATCCACGCCTTCGCCTCGATCACCCTCGACCGCGTGTTCCTGCTGGCGCGCGGCATGCGCGGCTTCGACATCGAGATCGTCGGTCTTTCGGCGTTGGAAGCGCGGCTCGACGGCGGCCGCGGCGTGCTGCTGCTCGGCGCCCACGTCGGCAGCTTCGAGGTGCTGCGCGTGCTGGCGCTGAAGCGGCCGCAGATCCCGCTGCGGGTGGTGTTGGACAAGGCGCAGACGCCGGTATTGACCGAGCTGCTGGAAGCGCTGGCGCCGGAGATCGGCCACAACGTGATCGACGCCTCGCGCGGCGGCACCGAGGTGGTGCTGGCGATGCACGAGGCGGCGCGACGCGGCGCGATGATCGCCCTGCTCGGCGACCGCGGCCGCGCCCGCGAGACGATGCGCCACGTGCCGTTCCTCGGCGCGCCGGCGCCGTTCCCCGCCGCGCCGTGGCTGATCGCCTCGACGCTGCGCCTGCCGGTGGTGCTGTGCTTCGGCCTGTACCTCGGCGGCAACCGCTACCGGCTGATCTTCGAACCGTTCGTCGAGGACGCGACGATCCCGCGCGAGGGCCGCCAGGCCGCGCTCGATGCGCTCATCCGCCGTTATGCCGCGCGCCTGGAGGCTATGGTGCGCGAGCATCCCTACAACTGGTTCAACTTCTATGATTTCTGGGACCACCCTGCGCCTGGCCACGGCGCTGACGCTGGCCGCGCTGGCGCCGCCGATCTGCGCGGCGACCTCGCCTGAGGCGCTGGTCGCCTCGCTGGCGCGGCCGGCGCCGGCGCGCACCGCGTTCACCGAGGTGCGCTTCCTCGGCATGCTCGAGCGCCCGCTGGTGCTGACCGGCGAGCTCGCCTGGCTGGGCGGCGACCGCCTGCGGCGCAGCGTCGCCTCGCCCTACCGCGAGCAGTCCGACATCGCCGACGACACGCTGCGCGTGCAGCGCGACGGACGACCGCCGCGGGAAATGCCGCTGGCGCGCGCGCCCGAGCTGAAGGGGCTGCTGCTGAGCTTCCAGGCGCTGCTGTCCGGCGACGCCGCCGCGCTCGCCGGCGCGTTCGAGCTGCGCGCCGACGGCGACGGCGCGCACTGGACCCTGCACCTGGTGCCGCGCGACGCCGCGCTGCGCCGGCGCGTCGGCGCGATCACCGTCGACGGCAGCGCGCGCGAGCCGCGCTGCCTCAGCCTCGACGAGGCCGACGGCGACGCCACCGTGACCCTGCTCGGCGCCGCGGCGGAGCCGCTGCCCCCGGCGCACGTCACCCGCGCCGAACTCGCCGCGCGCTGCAGCGGGGCCGCCGCGCGGTGAGCCTGCGCGCGCGCATCGTCCTGTTGGCGCTGTGGCTGACGGCGCTGGTCGCGCTCGGCGCCGGCGTGGCGACGCATCTTCGCGTCGGCAGCGACCTGCGCAGCTTCATGCCGCCGCCGGCCACGCCCGACCAGAAGCTGCTGATGGACGCGATCGGCGAAGGCCCCGGTTCGCGGCTGCTGTTGATCGCGCTGTCCGGCGCCCCGCCGGAACGCCTGGCCGCGCTGAGTCGCGGTCTCGCCGCCGCGCTGCGCCGCGATCCGCACTTCGAGCAGGTCGGCAACGGCGCCTTCGACGCCGGCCTGCTCGACGGCCAGCTGCTGCCCTACCGCTACCTGCTGTCGCCGACGCTGGACGCGCAGCCGCTCGACGCCGCCTACCTGCGCGACCAGCTCGAGCAGCGCCTCGACGACCTCGGCTCGCCCGCCGCCGCGCTGCTGAAGCCGCTGCTGCCGCGCGACCCCACCCTGGAGACGCTGAAGCTGGCCGAACGCTGGGCGCCGGCGAAGTCGCCGCAACTGCGCGACGGCGTGTGGTTCTCGCCGCAGGGCGAGGCGCTGCTGGTCGCGCAGACGCGCGCGCCCGGCTTCGACCCGGCCGCGCAGGGCGAGGCGCAGACGGCGCTGCGCCGCGCCTTCGCCGCGCTGCCCGGCGCCGGCGGCGCGCGGCTCGCGCTGAGCGGCCCCGGCTACTTCACCGTCGAGGCCAGCACGCGCACGCGCGCCGAGGCCGACCGCATCGGCCTCGTTTCCACGCTCGGCTTCGCGCTGATGCTGTTCGCCGCCTACCGCAGCCTCGCCGTGCCGGCGCTGATCGCGCTGCCGCTGGCGAGCGGCGCGCTGGCCGGCCTGGCCGCGCTGGTGCTGGGCTTCGGCGCGGTGCACGGCATCACCCTGGCGTTCGGCTTCACCCTGCTCGGCGTCGCCCAGGAATATCCGATCCGCGTGCTCAGCCACCGCCGCGCCGGCGCCACGGCGCTGGCCAGCGTGCGCGACCTGTGGCCGCTGCTGCTCACCGCGATCGCTTCCGCCTGCATCGCCTATCTGGCCTTCTACGCCTCCGGCGTGAACGGCCTCGAGCAGCTCGCGGTGTTCACCATCGTCGGCCTGCTGGTGGCCGGCTTCGCCACCCGCTACCTGCTGCCGCGCGTGCTGCCCGCGCGCTTCCGCGACGCCGCCGACACCCCAGGCCTGGATGCGCTGTGGCGCCGGCTGCGCGCGCTGCCGCGGCCGCGCTGGCTGCCGGCGCTGCTGGCCGCGGCCGTCGCCGCGGCGATCGCGCTGGCGCCGGGCCCGTTCTGGCAGAACGATCTCGCCGCGCTGACGCCGCTGCCGCAGCCGCTGCTCGCGCGCGACGCCGCGCTGCGCGCCGCGCTGGGCGCGCCCGACGTGCGCTACCTGCTGGTGATCGAGGCGGCCGACGCCGACGGCGTGCTGGCCGCCTCCGAGCGCCTGGCGCCGCAGCTCGACGCGCTGGTCGCGCGGCACGCGCTGGACGCCGTCGAGCTGCCCTCGCGCTACCTGCCCAGCGTCGCCACGCAGCGCGCGCGCCAGGCACGGCTGCCCGACCGCGCGGCGCTCGAGACCGCGCTGGCCGAGGCGCAGGCGGAGCTGCCGTACAAGCCGGGGCTGTTCGCGCCGTTCGTCGCCGACGTCGAGGCCGCGCGCACGCTGCCGCCGCTGACGCCGGCGCGGTTCGCGCGCACGCCGCTGGGCGCGCGCCTCGACGCCATGCTGGTGCCGCGCGGCGGCGGCTGGCTCGGCCTCGCCACGCTGACCGGCGTGCACGACGCCGAAGCGCTGCGCGCCTGGGCCGCGACGACCGGCGGCGCCGCGCGCCTGCTCGACCTCAAGGCCGCCTCGGAATCGCTGGTCGCCGCCTATCGCGTGCGCATCCTGCGCGCGCTCGCCGTCGCCGCCGCGCTGCTGGTGCTGACGGTGACGCTGGCGCTGCGCGGCGCGCGCCGCGCCTGGCACGTGCTGGCGCCGATGACGCTGGCCACCTTCCTGGTGCTGGCGGTGCTGCGCGCCTGCGCGGTGCCGCTGTCGCTGTTCCACCTGGTCGCGCTGATCCTCGCCGCCGGCCTCGGCCTGCACTACGCGCTGTTCTTCGAGCGCGACGTCGGCGACGCCGCCGAGCAGCGCCGCACGCTGCACGCCACGCTGGTGTGCGTGGCCTCGGCGGTGCTGGTGTTCGGCATGCTGGGCTGGTCGTCGCTGCCGGTGCTGCGCGCGATCGGCGTCACCGTCGCGCTCGGCGTCGGCTTCCATTTCTGTCTATCCATCCTGATGGCGCCGCATGCTCGCCAGGACTGACTGGGCACCGCTGATCCCGCACGCCGGCGCGATGGTGCTGCTGGACGCGGTGCTCGACTACGACGCCACACGCATCCACGCGCTGAGCGAAGCGCACCTGCGCGCCGAGCACCCGCTGCGCCGCGGCGGCCGCGTGCACGCCGTGCACCTGTGCGAAGTCGGCGCGCAGGCGATGGCGGTGCACGGGGCGCTGCTGGCGCGCGCGCGCGGCGAAACCGCGCCGCGCCCCGGCCTGCTGGTGGCGCTGCGCGACGTCGCCCTGCACGTGGACACGCTGGACGGCATCGCCGATCCTGTCGACGTCCACGCCGAATGCCTGCTGGCCGACGCCGGCGGCGCGCAGTACGCATTCCGCGTCGAGCACCGCGGGCGCGTGCTGGCCGCGGGCCGCGCGGCGGTGATCCATCCGTCCGGAGATGCCGCATGAACGCAACCGCTTCCCCGCGCCGCGCGCTGGTCACCGGCGGCAGCGGCGATCTCGGCGGCGCGATCTGCCAGGCGCTGGCGACGCAAGGCTGGCACGTGATCGTGCACGCGCACGCCAACGGCGAACGCGCGCGCGCGGTGGTGGAGACGATCCGCGCCGCCGGCGGCCACGCCGAGGCGGTGGTCTTCGACGTCGCCGTCGCCGACGCCGCGGGCGCCGCGCTGGAGACCCTGCTCGCCGCCGGCCCGATCCACGCGCTGGTGCACAACGCCGGCGTCCACGACGACGCGCCGCTGGCCGGCATGCGCGCCGCGCAGTGGCACCGCGTGATCGACGTCTCGCTGCACGGCTTCTTCCACACCGTGCAGCCGCTGCTGCTGCCGATGGCGCGCGCGCGCTTCGGCCGCGTCGTCGCCATCGGCTCGGTCGCCGCCGTGCTCGGCAACCGCGGCCAGGCCAACTACGCCGCCGCCAAGGCCGCGCTGCACGGCGCGGTGAAGTCGCTGGCGCGCGAGATGGGCTCGCGCGGCATCACCGCCAACGTGGTCGCCCCCGGCATCATCGCCGGGCGCATGACCGCGGGGCTGTTCACGCCGGAGCAGGTGCGGGCGCTGGTGCCCGCCGGCCGCGTCGGCACGCCGCAGGAAGTCGCGGCGGTGGTCGCCTTCCTGTGCTCGGACGCCGCCGCCTACGTCAACGGCCAGGTGATCGGCGTCAACGGCGGCATGGGGTGAAGTCGCTGGCGCGCCGGCGCGGCCTGCGGCATGCTGCGGCTCCGGGCCGGCACCCTTCGCCACGGCCCGCCGAAGGAGGAGAGCCGCATGCGCAGCCCCGTCTTCGCCCGTCCGCCGGTAGCCGCCGTGCCGGCCTGAACGCGCCGCGCAGGCCGCCCGCATGGCCTTCCGCAGCCTCACCGCGCGCATCGCGTTCTGGACGCTGCTGGCCGGCGCGCTGGTCTATCTGGCCGCGCTGGCGCTGGTGTTCGTCGGCGTGCGCGCGGTGCTGTTCGGCCAACCTGATGCGGCACTGACGCACGCCGAACTGGTGCGCCGCGCGCAATGGCTGCTGGGCGGCGTGGGCGTGCTGTCGCTGCTCGGCCTGCTGGCGCTGGGCGGGTTCGCGGTCGGCATCGGTCGCCGCATCACGCTGCCGCTGCGCGCGCTGAACGCCGGCCTCGAGCGCGTCGCCCGCGGCGACCTCGACTCGCCGCTGGCGCCGATCGACCGCGAGGACGAGCTCGGCCAGCTCGCGCGCAGCGTCGACGGCATGCGCACCGCGCTGAAGGCGCACATCGCCGAGCTGACCGCGGCGGTGCAGGCGCGCTCGCGCCTCGACGGCGAGCTGGAAGCCGCGCGCGAAATCCAGCGCAGCATGCTGCCCGGCGGCGGCGCGCTGCAGCGCAGCGGCAGCGGCTTCGCCCTGTGCGCGCGGCTGATGCCGGCGCGCAGCGTCGGCGGCGACTTCTACGGCGTGTTCCGCCACGACACCCGCCATCTGTGCTTCGCCCTTGGCGACGTCTCCGACAAGGGCGTGCCGGCGGCGCTGTTCATGGCGCGCGTGGTCGGCCATCTGGAAGGCGCCGCGCGCGACACGCTCGATCCGCAGCGCATCCTCGCCCGCCTCAACGCCGAGCTGTGCCAGCGCAACGACAACCTGATGTTCGTGACGCTGTTCTGCGGCGTGCTCGATCTCGCCGAGGGCGCGCTCGCCTACGCCAGCGCCGGCCACGAGGCGCCGCTGCTGATGCGCGCCGACGGCGAATGCGTGACCCTGCCGATCGCGGGCGGACCGCCGCTCGGCGTCGATCCGGTCGTGCAGTTCGCCGCGCAGCGCTATGTCCTCGATCCCGGCGACCTGCTGCTCGCCTATACCGACGGCGTCACCGACGCGCGCGCCGCCGCCGGCGGCCTGTTCGGCGAGGCGCGCCTGATCGCCGCCGCGCTGGCCGGCGAACGCGCGCCGGCGGCGGTGGTCGAGCGCGTGCTGGGCAGCCTCGAACGGCACACCCAGGACAGCGAACCCGGCGACGACATCACGCTGTTCGCCCTGCAGTACCTGGCGATGCCGACGGAGGGCCGCCACGCCGGCACGCGCACGCGCTTCGTGATGCCGGCGCGTCTCGACATGCTGGAGCAGCTGCTGGGCCGCGTGCAGGGCGCGCTGGAGCGCGCCGGCGCGATCAACGAATTGGTGGTCGACGCGCGCCTGGTGCTGGAGGAGCTGCTGACCAACACCCTGCGCCACGGCTACGCCGACGCCGAGGGCCTGCACCACATCACCGTGGACGTGACGCTGACGCTGGACCAGCTCGAACTGTCGGTCGACGACGACGCGCCGCCGTTCGATCCGTTCGCGCAGCCGCTGACCGACCCGGCGAGCTGGACCGACGCCGACACGCGCGTCGGTGGCCTCGGCCTGTACCTGGTGCGGCGGCTGGCCTCGGTCACCGAATATTCACGCGTCGACGACCGTAATCGCACGCGCGTGGTGCTGCCGCGCTGGCGCACCAGGACCACCGACCGCTGAGGGAGCCGTCATGGCGCTCGACATCCAGACCGCCGCCGATGCGCAGGGACGCTGCCGCATCGTCCTGCGCGGCATGCTCGACGCGGGCACCAGCCCGCGGCTGGACCAGGAACTGGAACGCGTGCTGCGCGACGGCGCCCCGCGCGCGCTGGTGTTCGACCTGGCCGGGCTGGAATACGTGTCCAGCGCCGGCCTGCGCGTGCTGTTCAAGGCGCGCCGCGCGATGCAGCAGCACGGCGCGCCGCTGCTGATGGTCGGCCCGCAGCCGCAGGTGCGCAAGGTGTTCGAGATCGTGCGGGCGACGCCGCTCGACGAGATCTTCGCCAGCACCGAGGAGCTGGACCGCTACCTCGACACCATCCAGCGCCGCATGCTCGACGCCGGCGACGAGGACGATTGAGTCGAGGGGACGTTTCTTGGACGCGGATCGGATCCGCGTCGAACGACTTTGCCGTTCGCCCGTCCGTCGCCCTCGCGGCGCTACGCCGGCCGCGGATCGGCGCAGACGATCGCGTCGGCGCGCGAGCGGCGGTAGCTGGCCCAGATATCGCCGTAACGGATCACCTGGCCGATGGTGTAGAGGGTGATGCGGGTGACGTCGCGGATCGGGCGGAAGTGGCTGGTGCGCAGGCCGCCCTCGTAGCGCGAGGCGATCGGCACCGAGACCACGCCGAGGCCCCTGGCGCGCGTCGCCGCGATCAGGATCGCCGCCTCGAACACGAAGCCTTCCGCCGGCAGGTCGACCAGCTCCAGCGCGGCGCGCGGGTAGTAGCGCTGGCCGCTCTGCGTGTCGGCGATCGGCCGCGCGCAGGCCCAGGAGATGCCCCAGTCGGCGACCGCGTTGGCGCGGCGGCGCGACTTCGGCTGGCGCTCGCGGTCGAGCAGGCGCGCGCCGATCACGATGTGGTCGGGGTAGCGCTGCGCGGCGGCGACCAGGCGCGGCACGTCGGCGGCGCTGTGCTGGCCGTCGCCGTCCATCGTCACCACGGCGTCGTAGCCGCGCTTCAGCGCCTCGCGGAAGCCGGTGCGCAGCGCCTCGCCCTTGCCGCGCCGCTCGGGGTGGCGCAGCAGCGTGACCGGCAGCGCGCCGACGATCTCGGGCGTGCGGTCGCTGGAGCCGTCGTCGACCACGAGCACCGGCGCGCCCAGCGCCAGTGCGGACTCGACCACGCCGCGTATCGCCCGCTCCTCGTTGAGGCAGGGGATCAGCACGCACCAGCGGGCAACGGTCATCGGCTCGGCTCCAAGTGCACGGTGAGGTGGAAATGCGGACCCGCGGCCAGCGCCAGTGCGGCCGGGGCGTCCGCCGCCAGCGCTTCCAGCAGCGCCAGCCCGCCGGCGGACGGATTGGCCGCGGCCAGCGCGGCCAGCGCGGGATGGCGCGGCGCGGCCGGCGCGGCCTCGGCGCCGATGCCGAGCGTCAGCCGCGCGCACGCCGCCGCGCCCGGCGCCGGCGCCAGCACCAGCGCCGCGGCGAACGGCTGCGACGACGGCGCCATCTCCGCCAGCGGCCCCTGGCTGACGGCGTCGTAGCCGACGTACAGCACCGCGCGCCGTTCGGCGCAAGCCTGCGTCGCCGCTTCCAGCAGGCCGGCGCCGAAGCTGTGCGCGTGCGCGGCCAGCGCGGTCGAGGGCGCCATGCAGCCGCTGGCGATGGTCCAGTAGCCGGCGGCGGCGTTGTGCACGGAGTTGTGGAACTTGGTCGGCGAGAGTTCCGCGGGCGCGGCGGCGAGGGTGGCGCACATGTAGTCCATGATGGCGAGGTCACCATGCGCGGAACTGAATACGCAGGGCAGTTCGCGCGCCTCGCGTGCGCTCATCGCCACCGCCTGGCCGGCGGCCTCGACCGCCAGCAGCACGCTTTCCGGCGCGCGGCGGCGCTCGCCCGGCGGCAGCACCGCGGCGGCCGGACGCGCCGCGCATTCGCTGGGCGCGCCGCCGGCGCACAGCGCGCGCAGCGCCGGCCACGACGGCAGGCCCGGCGCCCACAGGCCGATGCCCTCCACCCACAGCGTCAGCGTCGCGCTCATGCGAGCGCCTCCGCGCGGGCGAAGGCCAGGCAGGCGTTGTTGCCGCCGAAGCCGAACGAGTTGCTGAGCGCGACGCGCACGTCGCGCGCCTCGCTCGCGAGCGCGAGTTGCGGCCCGGCGGCCGGATCGGGCGTGCGGCAGCCGACCGTGCCGGGCACGACGCCGTGCTCCAGCGCCAGCAGCGCGACCGTCGCCTCGAGGATGCCGGCCGCGCCCAGCGTGTGTCCGGTCGCTCCCTTGGTGGAGCTGGCGCGCGTCGAGGCCGGAAAGGTGTCGGCGATCAGCGCCAGCTCGACCTCGTCGTTCTTCGGGCTGGCGGTGCCGTGCAGGTTGACGTAGTCGACCGCAGCCGGTTCCAGCCCCGCGCGCGCCAGCGCGTCCTGCAGCGCCAGGCGCGCGCCCAGCCCCTGCGGATGCGGCGAGGACATGTGGTGGGCGTCGCTGGATTCGCCGTAGCCGATCAGGCGCGGCGCGCGCGGCGCGGCGTCGACGCGCTCGAGCAGGGCGAAGCCGCCGGCCTCGCCGATCGACAGCCCGCGGCGCGCGGCGTCGCACGGCCGGCACGGCTCGGGCGAGACCAGTTCCAGCGCGTTGAAGCCGAACAGCACGCTGTCGCACAGCGAATCGACGCCGCCGACCAGCGCGGCGTCGGCAAGCCCGAGGCGCAGCAGGCGTTCGGCCTGCGCGAACACTTTGGCGCTGGACGAGCAGGCGGTGGAGACGGTCGCGCACGGCCCGGCGAGATCCAGCGCCGCGGCGACGAACGCCACCAGCGAATGCGCGGTGTGGATCGCCGGACGGCGCAGGTCGGGCGGGAAGCGGCCGTCCGGCGTCAGCCGGCGGTAGGCCTCCTCGCTGGCGCCGATGCTGGCGGTGGAGGTCCCGAGCAACAACGCGACGCGGTCGCGGCCGTAGCGCTCGCGCGCCGCGCGCGCGGCATCGAGCAAGCCGTCCTGCTGCAGCGCCAGCCAGGCGATGCGGTGGTTGCGACTCTCCCACCCGGCGAGTTCCTGCGGCAGCGGCGCGGCCTCGATGCCGTCCACCTGGCCGACCCAGCAGGGCAGCGGCGCGCTGGAGATCGCGTTCGGCCGCAGCCCGCAGGCGCCGGCGCGCAGCGCGGCCGCGTGCGCCGCGCGGCCGCAGCCCAGCGCGGACACGGCGGTGTAGGCGGTCACGGCGAGCGGCGGCGTGCGGGCGGTCATGCGAGCTTCACGTTGGCGGGCGGCGCAGTATACGCAAGGGGTGGTTCGCGCCATGTTGCGCAAGCGCAAGGGCGGGCGGCCGCATTGCGCGCCGGCGCCACCCGGGCCAGACTGCGGCGGTTGCCCGCCCCGATCCCATGCTGCGCGCCCCCGCCTTCCTTCGCCGCGGACCGTTCCGCTATCTCGGCGACCCCGACGTCTGGCATTCGCTGACGGTGACCGCGCTGGCGCTGGCGCTGACCGGCGGCCTGCTGTGGCTCGGCTATTTCGCCTACGTGTTCGGCCTGGCGCTGCGCGCGCCGACGCGGCCGCGCGGTCCGCGCGTGGCGCTGGTGTTCGGCCGCCGGCTGCGCGGCGGCGTGGTCGAGGCGGACTACGCCGCGCGCCTGGAACGCGCGCGCGTACTGGCGGCGGAAGGCGCGCTGGACCGCCTGCTGCTGCTCGGCGGCGACTGCGGCGAGGGCGTCAGCGAAGCCGCCGCCGGCCACGCCTGGCTGCGCGCGCGCGGCCTCGGCGCCGACCTGCCGGTGCTGCTGGAGGAAGCGTCGATCGATTCGCTGGAGAACCTGCGCCACGCACGCAGCCTGCTCGGCACGCCGCCGCCGCCGGTGCTGCTGGTCACCAGCCGCTACCATCTCGCGCGCTGCGCGCACCTCGCGCGTGGGCTGGGCTTCGAGGCCGCGCCCTGCGCCGCCGAGCCGCGGCTGCCGCGCTCGCCGCGCTACCTGCGCCGTCTGCTGATCGAGTCCGGCTATCTGATGTGGATCGACGTCGGCAGCCGCTGGGCGCGTCTGATCGGCCACCACCGCATGCTCGACCGCCTGCGCTGAGCGGGCGCCCTGTTAAGCTTGGGCGGCGGCAGGTCGCCGCTTTCAGGGAAAGGGAATCCGTCATGCCGAAGTCGCGTCTTCTGTTGTTGCTGCTCGTGCCGCTGCTGGCGCTCACCATGGCGCTGCGCCAGGCGCCGCTGGTCAATCCCGATCCCATCCACGTGCCGGCGGGGCTCGGCGAGGCGGAGGTCGGCAAGGCGATCGCTTACGCGCTGATCGGCCGCGGCTGGTCGGTGACGGCGGAGAAGGCGGGCGAGACCGACGCCACGCTGCACCTGCGCGAGCACGTCGCGCGCATCGCCATCACGTACGACACCAGCGCGGTGCAGATCAAGTACGTGGACAGCGAGAACCTGAAGTACGAGATGAAGGACGGCAAGCCCTACATCCACAAGAACTACCTCGGCTGGATCGAATTCCTGGTCCAAGACATCAACCGCAACCTGCACATGCCGGCCGAGAAGTGAGCACTGCGCGCGCCGGCATCCCCGGCGCGCTTGCCGCCATGCAAGACCAAGCCACCCGAGCCGAAACCTTTCTGCGCGAACTGCAGGACCGCATCTGCGCCGCGCTGGAAGCCATCGACGGCGCCGCGCGCTTCGCCGAGGACGTCTGGGAACGCCCCGCCGGCGGCGGCGGCCGCACCCGCGTGCTGAAGGACGGCGGCGTGTTCGAACAGGCCGGCGTCAACTTCTCGCGCGTGCACGGCGACACCCTGCCGCCCAGCGCCACCGCGCACCGTCCGGATCTCGCCGGCGGCAGCTTCGTCGCCACCGGCGTCTCGCTGGTGCTGCATCCGCGCAACCCCTACGTGCCGACCACGCACGCCAACGTGCGCTACTTCGAAGCACGCAAGCCGGGCGTCGAGCCGGTGTGGTGGTTCGGCGGCGGCTTCGACCTGACGCCGTTCTATCCGTACGACGAGGACGTCGTGCACTGGCACACGGTGGCGCACGCGCTGTGCGCGCCGTTCGGCAGCGACGTCTACGCGCGCTACAAACGCTGGTGCGACGAGTACTTCTTCCTCAAGCATCGCGGCGAGACACGCGGCGTCGGCGGGCTGTTCTACGACGACCTCAACGAAGGCGGCTTCGAGCGCTGCTTCGCCTTCACCCAGGCGGTGGGCCAGGGCTTCCTCGACGCCTACCTGCCGATCGTCGCACGGCGCATGCACGAGCCGTGGACGGAACGCGAGCGCGAGTTCCAGCTCTACCGCCGCGGCCGCTACGTCGAGTTCAACCTGGTCTACGACCGCGGCACGCTGTTCGGCCTGCAGTCGGGCGGCCGCACCGAGTCGATCCTGATGAGCCTGCCGCCGCGCGTCCGCTTCGAATACGGCTGGCAGCCGCAGGAGGGCAGCGCGGAAGCGAAACTCGCCGACTACCTGAAGCCGCGCGACTGGCTGTAATCCCCGCCTCGGGCGCGCACGGCGGCGCGCCTTCCCGCCGAAAAAGCACGCGCCGGCACGGGCCGGCGCGTCGTCCGCGAAGGCGGGCGGGACGGCGCCCCGCGCGCCTCACTTCTGCTGCATCGACTTCTCGCGCGCGGCGCGGAACTCGCTGTCCGCGCGCCACTGCGGGAAGCTGCTCTCGCCGGCCAGCTTCTCGCCGACCGCGTACAGCGTCTGCACGTCCTCGATCACGCCGCGATAGTCCCAGTTCGGGTCGAACGCGTCGGCGGGCGAGTGATAGCGGTGCTCGACGTAGTCGGCCATGGCCTTGCGCCCGGCCTCCTCGCCGCCGTTGACCAGGTCGATGCCGCCGGACGCATCCAGCGCCGGCACGCCGGCCTTGGCGAAGTTGAAGTGGTCGGAACGGAAGTAGTGACCCTTCTCCGGCGAGGCTTCCGGGGTCATGCTGCGGCCCTCGGCGGCGAGCGCGGCCTTCAGGTAGTCCTCGAGCTCGGACTGGCCGTAGCCGACCACCTCCATGTCCTTCTCCGGGCCGATGATCGGCAGCGCGTCCATGTTGATGTCGGCGACCGTCTTGTTCAGCGGGAACGCCGGGTGCGCGACGTAATACTTCGAGCCGAGCAGGCCGGATTCTTCCAGCGTCAACCCGACGAACAGCACCGAGCGCTTGGGCTTCGGGTTCTGGTGCGCGAACGCCTCGGCGATCTCCAGCATTGCGGCGACGCCGGTGGCGTTGTCGATCGCGCCGTTGAAGATCTGGTCGCCCTGGAGGCTGGGATCCTTGCCGAGGTGGTCCCAGTGCGCGCTGTAGACCACCACCTCGTCCGGACGCTCGCTGCCCTTCAGCAGCCCGAGCACGTTGGCCGAGCGCGTGTTCTCGATCTTGCTGTGCAGCTCGATCGAGGCCTTGGCGTTCAGCGCCACCGGCTTGAAGCCGCGCTGGTCGGCGGCGGCCTTCAGCTTCTCGAAGTCGAGGCCGGCCTTGGCGAACAGACGCTGCGCGGCCTCGTGCGTCAGCCAGCCGGCGACCGGCAGGCGCGGCGCCGGATCCTCGCTGGCGGGCAGGTCGAGCTGCGGGCCGTCCCAGCTGTTCTCGACCACGTTCCAGCCGTAGGCGGCGGGCTCGGTCTCGTGGACGATGAAGCAGGCGGCGGCGCCCTTGCGCGCGGCCTCCTCGTACTTGTAGGTCCAGCGGCCGTAGTAGGTCATCGCCCGGCCCTTGAACAGGCCGGGGTCGTTGCGGTCCCAGCCGGGATCGTTGATCAGCACGATCACCGTCTTGCCCTTGACGTCGACGCCGGCGTAGTCGTTCCACCGGTACTCCGGCGCATCCACGCCGTAGCCGACGAAGACGATGTCGGAGCCGTCCAGCTTCACGTCCGGCTGCGCCTGCAGCGTGTTCACGACCATGTCGGTCTTGTAGGCGAACTTCTCGGTGCCGCCGCCCACGGCGACGTCCAGCGTGACGTCGCGGTTCTGCAGGTCGGTGGACACCACCGGCACCGACTGGAACCAGTCGCCGTGGTTGCCGGGCTGGAGGCCGATGCGCTTGAACTGTTCGACGATGTAGTCGGTGGTCAGGCGCTCGCCGATGGTGCCGGGCTTGCGGCCCTCGAACTCGTCGGAGGACAGCCGCTCGAGATGCGCGGCGAAGTCGCCGGCGGTGATGTCGGCGGCGAACGCGTGCGGCGGCGTGACCGCCGCGGACGCGGACGCGGCCGAAGCGGCGGGTGCGGGGGTGCCGGTCTGCGCGGGCGGCGCGGCCTGCTGCTGGCAGGCCGCCAGTCCCAACGCGATGAGGCTGACGAGGGCGAGTCGGCGCATGGCTCACTCCGGACGGGGATGGAACGTCCGAGTGTAGGTCGCCGCCGCCGCGGCCGGCCATGCCAAAGGTCATGCGCCGGCTGCGCGAGGGCCGCGGCCCCGGCGGCTTTCGAGTCGGCGGTTCGCGGCCGAAGCCGCTCCCGCATCAGCCCGACGGCGGCGCGTCGCCGCTGAACTTCACCGGCGTGGCGCCGACCACCGGGCCGATCGTCGCGCGGTCGCTGACGTACAGCTCGACCGGGCGGCGGAACTCCAGTGTGCCCTGCACCACGGCGCCCGGGCCGATCACGATGCGCGGCTTGTGCTCTTCGCCGATGCGGATCCAACCGTGATGGTCGTTCTCCTCCACCAGCAGCCCGCCCTCGACATGCGAGCCGGCGCCGATGGTGATGTCGCCGTTGACCGTCTCGATGCCGCCGCCGACATGCGCGGCGTCGAGGCGGATGTCGCCGTTGACGTTGGAGAGCTTGCCCAGCACCTCGGCGCCGCGCGCCAGCGCCAAGCGGCCGTTGACCGTCTCGACGGTGGTCGCCACGCGCGCGCCGGCGCCGAGGTCGACGCCGCCGTTGACCGTCTCCAGCGAGTGCGCCTGCGCCTTGTCGGCCAGCGTGATGCTGCCGTTGACGGTCTCGGCCTTGGCCGCGGTCGCGCCGGCGCCGAGATGGATGCTGCCGTTGACGGTGGTGACGTCGCCCATCGTCTGCCCGGCATCGACGTGGATCGAGCCCAGCACCTTGTCGATGTTCTGCTCGCCGGCATGCGCCGCGCCGGCCAGCGCCAGGGCGAGGAGGAGCAGGGTAAGCATGCGTTTCATGGGTGAACTCCCGGGTGATGACGTCGATTGGGATGCGCCGTGCGCGGGGCGGGTTTAGGTGACTTCCGTCATGGGCCGGCATTGACGGACCCGCCGCGAGGTTTCACCATCGCCGGCTCCGTCTCCTCGCACCCGCACGCCATGCATCGCCTCGTCATGATCCGCCACGGCCAGTCGCTGTGGAACCAGGAGAACCGCTTCACCGGCTGGGCCGACGTCGACCTCACGCCGCAGGGCATCGCCGAGGCGCAGGAGGCGGGCCGCCTGCTGAAGGAGGCCGGCTTCACTTTCGATCTCGCCCACACCTCGCTGCTGAAGCGCGCGGTGCGCACGCTGTGGCACGTGCAGGAGACGATGGACCTGATGTGGCTGCCGGTGGTCACCACCTGGCGCCTCAACGAGCGCCACTACGGCGCGCTGACCGGCCTCAACAAGGCGGAAACCGCCGCACGGTACGGCGAGAAGCAGGTGCTGGTGTGGCGGCGCAGCTACGACGTGCCGCCGCCGGCGCTGAAGCCGGAGGCGAACGTGTCCGCCGGCGACGCACGCTACGCCGGGCTGGCGCCGGGCGAGATGCCGCTGACCGAATGCCTGAAGGACACCGTCGCGCGCGTGCTGCCGTACTGGCACGAGACGCTGGCGCCGGCGATCCGCGCCGGCCGGCGCGTGGTGGTGTCGGCGCACGGCAACTCGATGCGCGCGCTGATCAAGTACCTCGACGGCATCTCCGACGAGGACATCGTCGAGCTGAACGTGCCGAACGGCGTGCCGCTGGTGTACGAGTTCGACGACGCGCTGAAGCCCGTCCGCCGCTACTACCTCGGCGACCAGGCGGCGATCGCGGCGAAGATGGCCGCGGTGGCGCAGCAGGGCAAGGCCAAGGCGTGACCCGGGAAGAGCGTAACGACTGCGCGGTAGCGCAACCCGTCGAGAGCCGTCTGCACGCGGATTTGCGCCGATCAACGAAAGACCGCCGCACCGGCCGTCATGCCGGTCGAGTGGGTTCGACCTCCGCTATCCGCGTTCATCCGCGCGAATCCGCGTCCCAAAGCCTTTCGCCGCGGCGGCGCCACGGCCAGAACCGAAGAAGCGCTACAGCGCGTCGGCGTCCAGCTCGCCGGTGCGGATGCGGATCACCTGTTCCAGCGGGCTGACGAAGATCTTGCCGTCGCCGATCTTGCCGGTGCGCGCGGAGTTCTGGATCGCCTCGACCACGCGCTCGACCATCGCGTCGGTCACCGCCACTTCCAGCTTCACCTTGGGCAGGAAGTCCACCACGTACTCGGCGCCGCGGTAGAGCTCGGTGTGGCCCTTCTGCCGGCCGAAGCCCTTGACCTCGGTCGCGGTGATGCCCTGCACGCCCACCTCCGACAGCGCCTCGCGCACGTCGTCCAGCTTGAACGGCTTGATGATCGCGGTGACCAGTTTCATGCGTGCTCCTCGCTGTCGGCGGCATTCTGCCATCGCCGCGGCTTGCCGTGCCGTCGCGGCGCCGTCCCGGCGGGACGCGGCCTGTAGGAATTTTCCTACATGTGTCGGCGATAACCGCCGATGTGCGTTCCTCGACGTAAGCTGTACCGTCTCCACCGACACTTTCGGGGTGCTGCCATGATCGACGTGCAAGGCATCGACCAGCTCGCGCAGCGGCTCGCCGCGCTGGTGCCGCCCGGGCTCGCGCAGGCGCGCGCGGACCTGGAGGCCAACTTCCGCGACGTGCTGGCGCAGGGATTGCGCCGTCTCGACCTCGCCACCAGCGAGGAATTCGAGGTGCAACGCACGGTGCTGGTGCGCACGGCAGCCCGCCTCGACGAACTCGAACAGCGCGTTGCCGCGCTGGAAGCGGCCCTGGCGGCGCGCGGCCACTGACGCCACTTCCCGGGAGCCGTCCCCGGCCGCGTCACCCTCACCCCGAACGGCCGGGGACGGCCTTTTCCGCCCATGAGCCTCGCCATCACCCTGTCGCGCGCGCAGGAAGGAGTCGCGGCCCCGCTGGTGACGGTGGAGGTGCACCTCGCCGGCGGCCTGCCCGGCACCGCCATCGTCGGCCTGCCCGAGGCCGCGGTGCGCGAGGCGCGCGACCGCGTGCGCGTGGCGATCCAGAACACCCACTTCGAGTACCCCAACCGCCGCGTCACCGTGAACCTGGCGCCGGCCGAACTGCCCAAGGACGGCGGCCGCTTCGACCTCGCCATCGCGCTCGGCATCCTCGCCGCCGGCGGCCAGGTGCCGCGCGAAGCCCTGGCCGAGTGCGAGTTCCTCGGCGAGCTGGCGCTGTCGGGCGAGCTGCGTCCGGTAACCGGCGTGCTGCCGGCCTTGCTGCGCGCCAGCCGCGAGGGCCGACGCATGATCGTGCCGGCGGGCAACGCCGCCGAAGCGGCGCTGGTCGAGGATGCCGACGTGCGCGTCGCCGCCAACCTCGCCGACGTCTGCGCGCACCTGCGCGGCGCCGGCGAACTGCCGCCGCCGGCCGCGGCGGTCGCCGGCGATCCGTCGGGCGGCGCGCCCGATCTCGCCGACGTGCGCGGCCAGGCGCAGGCGCGGCGCGCGCTGGAAGTCGCCGCCGCCGGCGGCCATCACCTGCTGCTGGTCGGGCCGCCCGGCACCGGCAAGACCATGCTCGCGGCGCGCCTGCCGGGCATCCTGCCGCCGCTCGGCGATCTCGAGGCGCTGGAAGCCTGCGCGGTGCGCTCGGTGGCCGGCCTTCAGGTCGATCCCGCCCGCTGGCGCGAGCGCCCCTTCCGTGCCCCGCACCATACCGCGTCCGCCGTCGCCTTGGTCGGCGGCGGTCCGCATCCGCGGCCGGGGGAGATCTCGCTGGCACACCACGGCGTGCTGTTCCTGGACGAGTTGCCGGAATTCGACCGCCACGTGCTGGAAGTGCTGCGCGAGCCGCTGGAGTCCGGCCACATCGTCATCTCGCGCGCCGCGCGCCAGGCCGAATTTCCTGCGCGTTTCCAACTGGTGGCGGCGATGAATCCCTGTCCGTGCGGCTACGCCGGCGATCCGCGCGGCCGCTGCACCTGCACGCCGGAGCAGATCGCGCGCTACCGCGGCCGCATCTCCGGACCGCTGCTGGACCGCATCGATCTCACCGTGGAAGTGCCGCGCGTGCCGCTGGCCGAGCTCGGCAGCGCGCGCACCGCCGGCGACGAGAGCAGCGCCGCGGTGCGCGCGCGCGTGATCGCCGCGCGCCGCCACCAGATCGCCCGCGCCGGCCGTCCCAATGCCCAGCTCGGCACGCGCGAGCTGGAACGCGACTGCGCGCTCGGCGCCGCCGAGCGCAGCCTGCTGGAGCGCGCGCTGGACAAGCTCGGCCTGTCGGCGCGCGCCTACCACCGCGTGCTGCGCGTCGCGCGCAGCATCGCCGACCTCGACGGCGGCGCCGCCTGCGTCGGTCGCGAGCACCTCGCCGAAGCGCTGCAATACCGCCGGCTCGACCGCGCCTGAGGTTCGCGCCGCGCGTCGCGTCCGACGTTCGAGTTGCGCCCCGCGCCTTGAACCTGCCGCGGTGCTTGGACGCGGATCTGCGCGGATGAACGCGGGTGAGCGTCTTCCGGACGAACGCCACCGCGGCCATCCTTGCCGTCATCCCGGCGCAAGCCGAGATGCGGTGTCTTCGATGGCGTAGGGCAGAGACGCTGGATTCCGGCTTGCGTCGAAATGACGGGGAACCGCGCACGCGGCTGCGCTGGAAAGCCACCGCCCAGGCACAGCCGATGCGCCGCCCATTGCCGCCCGCGTCTACACTGATGCGATGAACGACGTACGTGGACCTGCCGCGATCGCGGCGCCGCACGGCGGCCTGCGCGCGGTGCTCGACGCGCTGACCGCGCGGCATGCGCGCGGCGAGACGCCGGTGCTGGCGATGGTCACCGCATGCAGCGGTCCGACCTACCGCAAGCCCGGCGCGCTGGCGCTGTTCGACGAAACCGGCCCGATCGCCGGCGCCTTGAGCGGCGGCTGCCTGGAGGAAGAACTCGCCATCGCGGCGCGCGCGGCGCTGGCGGCGGCGCGCGCGGTGCCGCGCGCCGTCGACACGGGCAGCGCCGACGACCTGGTGTTCGGCACCGGCTCCGGCTGCGGCGGGCGCATGGACGTGCTGCTGCTGCCGCTGCCGCCGCAGGCGCCGCTGGCCGCAGCGCTGCGCGCGCTGCGCGACGGTACGGCACCGCTCGAAGTGACGCTGCACGCGGATGGCGGCGGCGCTGCGCGGCTCGGCGAAGGCGCGGCCTGGCGGTGGCCGGCGCCCGGCGATGGCGTCGCGCCGGCCGGCGCGTCCGCGGCGTGCTTCGCCATCGCGCCGCCGCCGCGCCTGCTGGCGCTGGGCGCCGGGCCGGAGACGCCGGCGCTGCTGCAGTTCCTGCAGCGGCTCGGCTGGTACGTCGAAGTACAGGAACATCGCACGCGCTGGGCCGGCTACGCCGCGGGCGCGGACGCGCTGCACGCGGCGCATCCCGGCACGCTGCCCGAGGCGGCGGCGCGCTGCCGTGCCGCGGTGGTGATGACGCACCAGTTCGAAGGCGACCGCGCGCACCTCGCCGCCCTGGCCGCCACGTCCATCCCGTATGTCGGCCTGCTGGGGCCGGCGGCGCGCCGCGATGCGTTGCTGGCGACGCTGGGCGATGCCGCCGCCGCCCTGCGTCCGCGCCTGCGTGCGCCGGTCGGCCTGCGCCTCGGCGGCGAGGGGCCGGAGGCGATCGCCTTGTCGATCGCGGCCGGCCTGGCCGCCCACCTGCACGGCCGCGGCGATGCCTGAGCCTCGTCACGGCGTCGTGCTGCTGGCGGCGGGCGCCTCGCGGCGACTGGGCCGGCCCAAGCAACTGGTGGCGATCGACGGCGAAGTGCTGGTACGGCGCGCCGCGCGGCTGGCGTTGGCGACGCAGCCGGCCGATGCGGTGGTCGCGCTGGGCGCCGAGTCGGCGATGGTGGCAGCCGCGCTGACCGGCTTGCCCGTGCGCGCGCTGCCGGTGCCGGATTGGGCGCGCGGCATGGGCGCCTCCCTGCGCGCCGGCCTGGACGCCTTGTCGCCCGACTGCGCCGGCGCGCTGGTGCTGCTGTGCGACCAGCCGGCGCTTGACGCCGCGCATCTGCACGCCCTGGTCGCCACCTGGCGCGCCGCGCCGACCCGCGCCGCGGCCTCGGCCTATGCCGGCGTGCTGGGCGTGCCCGCGGTGCTGCCGCGGGCGTGGTTCGCGGCGATCGAAGCCGATGCCGACCGCGGCGCCCGCGACCTGCTGCGCGCGCGGTCGGCGGAAACGCAAGCGGTTCCGTGCGCCGCCCTGGCCGCCGATCTGGACACCCCGGACCGCCTCCCCTGAGCGGGACCGCCCCGACCCATGCCATAAGGACTGTTGACCTGGCGGCCGCGATCCGGATAATAGCGAACTGACCGGTTGAATAATGCCGGCCAAGCAATACGGCCTCCGGGACCGCCCCGCCACCGACCTCCCCCTCCGTCGCGGGGCGCAAGGTTCCGGATGCCGCTTACGGGTGCCGTGCCCCTCACGCACCCGGACCCCTGCCTCCCCGGTACCGGAGATACCCCTCCCCCTCCCCCGCCTCCGGTACCGGGGCTTGGCACCTTCCCGTTTCGGACCCCGGCCGCCCACCGCGCGATCCGCCATCACCCGGCAGGAGCCCGGGTGCAGGCGACCCCGCGCACCGCCGGAACGCACCCGGCGGAAGCGCCGCGGTGCGGCGATTCCGCGCCCACGGGCGCGACGGCCGCGGTACCGTTGGCACGGCCGTGCCGTCGGCGTAGGCTCGTCGACCCGACGTGGAGACTTGGCCATGCAGCTCACCGTCAACGGCCAGACGCACACGGTGGATGTCCCGGCGGACATGCCGCTGCTGTGGGTCCTGCGCGACGTGCTCCATCTCACCGGCACCAAATTCGGCTGCGGCATGGCGCAATGCGGCGCCTGCACCGTGCACCTCGACGGCGCGCCGGTCCGTTCCTGCGTGACGCCGGCCTCGGCCGCCAGCGGCCGCGCCACCACCACCATCGAAGGCCTGTCGACGGACGGCTCGCATCCCGTGCAGCGCGCCTGGGCCGAGCTCGACGTGGTGCAGTGCGGCTACTGCCAGTCCGGCCAGATCATGTCGGCGGCGGCGCTGCTGCAGCAGAACCCGCGGCCGACCGACGCCGACATCGACGCCGCCATGAGCGGCAACATCTGCCGCTGCGGCACCTATCAGCGCATCCGCGCGGCCGTCCACCGCGCCGCCGATCTCGCGGAGGGCTCCGCATGAACGCGCATTTCGATGCTTCGCGGCGCGACTTCCTGCGCGCCTCCGCCACGCTGGGCGCCGGCCTGGTGATCGCCTTCGTCGTGCCCGGTCCGCTGCGCCGCGCGTTCGCGCAGGAAGGCGCCGGCGCGGCGAAGCCGCTGCCGGCGCCGAACGCCTTCCTGCGCATCGGCACCGACGACAGCGTGACCGTACAGCTCGCGCATTCGGAGATGGGGCAGGGCATCTGGACCGTGCTGCCGATGCTGGTCGCCGAGGAACTGGGTTGCGACTGGACGAAGATCCGCGCCGAACACGCGCCGGCGGCGCCCGCCTACGCGCACACCGCCTACGGCATGCAGATGACCGGCGGCTCGACCACCACCTGGTCGGAATTCGACCGCTACCGCCAGGTCGGCGCGCTGGCGCGCGAGCTGCTGGTGCAGGCGGCGGCGCAGCGGTGGGGCGTCAAGCCCGCCGACTGCCGCGTCGACAACGGCGCGGTGCGCGCCGGCACGCACAGCGCGCGCTTCGGCGAGCTGGCCGACGCCGCGGCCAAGCTGCCGACGCCGAAGTCGGTGGCGCTGAAACCGCGCGAGGACTGGCGATTGCTCGGCAAGCCGACGCGGCGCATCGATACGCCGGAGAAGATCACCGGCCGTGCGCGCTTCGGCATCGACGCGCTGCCGGAAGGCGTGCTGATCGCGCTGGTCGCGCGCTCGCCGACCTTCGGCGGCACGGTGAAGTCGTTCGACGACAAGGCCGCGCGCGCCGTGCCCGGCGTGCGCGACGTGGTGCAGGTGCCGAGCGGCGTCGCCGTCGTCGCCGACCACTTCTGGGCGGCGAAGAAGGGCCGCGATGCGCTGAAGATCGAGTGGGACGCCGGCAAGAACGCCGACCTCGACAGCGACGCGCTGATGGCGCGCTACCGCGAGCTGGCGCTGCAGCCCGGCACGCCGGTGGCCAGCGCGGGCGACGCCGCCGGCACGCTCGCCGCCGCGCCGCAGCGCATCGTCGCGCAGTACGAGCTGCCCTATCTCGCGCACGCGACGATGGAGCCGATGAACTGCACGGTGCGTCTCGGCGACGACCGCTGCGACATCTGGGTCGGCACGCAATTCCAGGGCCTCGACCAGCCGAACGCGGCCAAGGCCGCCGGCCTGAAACCGGAGCAGGTGTTCATCCACACCATGTTCCTCGGCGGCGGCTTCGGCCGGCGCGCCAATCCGCAATCGGACTTCGTGGTCGAGGCGGTGCACGTCGCCAAGGCGGCGAAGAAGCCGGTCAAGGTGATCTGGACGCGCGAGGACGACATGCACGGCGGCTGGTACCGGCCGATGTTCCTGCATCGTTTCGAGGCGGCGCTGGACGGCGACGGCATGCCGAGCGCGTGGCACAACGTGATCGTCGGCCAGAGCATCCTCGCCGGCACGCCGTTCGCGGCATCGGTGAAGAACGGCGTCGACAACGCCTCGGTCGAGGGCGCCGGCGACTCGCCGTATCTCAAGGCGATCGCCAACCACGCCGTCGAGCTGCACTCGCCCGAGGTCGGCGTGCCGGTGCTGTGGTGGCGCTCGGTCGGCCACACGCACACCGCGTTCGCGGTGGAGAGCTTCGTCGACGAACTCGCGCATGCCGCCGGCTTGGATCCGCTGGCCTATCGCCGCAAGCTGCTCGCCGACGCCGGCGCGACGCGCCACCTCGGCGTGCTGAACAAGGCCGCGGACGCGTTCCGCTGGGACCGCCCGCTGCCGGAAGGCCACGCCAAAGGCATCGCCGTGCACGCATCCTTCGGCAGCTTCGTCGCCGAAGCGGTCGAGGCCTCGGTGGTCGACGGCAAGCCGCGCGTGCACCGCGTGGTATGCGCGGTCGACTGCGGCACGGCGCTCAACCCGGAGACGGTGCGGGCGCAGATGGAGAGCGGCATCGTCTTCGGCTTGTCCGCCGCGCTGTACGGCGCGATCACGCTGAAGGACGGCAAGGTGCAGCAGGGCAACTTCGACACCTACCCGGTGCTGCGCATCGACGCGATGCCGAAGATCGAAGTGCACATCGTCGACAGCGGCGAGAAGATGGGCGGCATCGGCGAACCCGGCACGCCGCCGATCGCGCCCGCGCTGTGCAACGCGCTGTTCGCC
Organism: Mizugakiibacter sediminis; assembly: GCF_000953855.2. Taxonomy (GTDB): domain Bacteria; phylum Pseudomonadota; class Gammaproteobacteria; order Xanthomonadales; family Rhodanobacteraceae; genus Mizugakiibacter; species Mizugakiibacter sediminis. Next base: position 90,141 of record NZ_DF970134.1, on the reverse strand, counting down.
GCCACCGGCAAGCGCGTGCGCGCGCTGCCGATCGACCTCGCCAAGGCCGAAGCCCCGGCCCCGCTGACGCCGCCGGCGCCGGCGGCCAGCGCGGGGGCGGCCGGGTAACGCGTCGCGAACGTCACATCTCGGCCTGTCGCTCCCTCCCCCGCACTCAGGGGAGGGAGCGAGCCTCGCGATTCATCGCGCCGGGGCGACGCGTCGATACTGGACGCCTAGATCAAGGACCCAAGGTTGCTGCGGACAACTCCCTCTCCCCAGCTGGGAGGGAAAAGCTGGGCGTCGTCGCGAGACGCGGTGCTGTCGCGCCTCGCGAGCAACTCACTGTCAGTCGCGTGTCACCCGCCGCGCGGTCTGTCGTCGGCTGCCGTCACGCGCATCCGCGCCTCAACCGGTGCCGCCCGGCCACATCGCGCCGAGCGGATCCAGCTCGATGGTGGTGCGCTGCGCGGCGCGCGGGCCGAAGCCGCACACGGCGAGAGGGCCTTCCTCCATCGGCTCCAGGCCGAACGCCTGCTCGATGTCCACCTCGTTGATCGCGGCGGTGATGAAGGCGCCCAGCCGCAGTTCGGTGGCGGCGAGGTAGAGCGTCTGCGAAAGGTGGCCGGCGTCGAGGATCACCGCGCGGTAGGCCTTGGCGTGGTTGCGGTACTTCCAGAAGTTGCGGCGGAAGCGGCTGGCGAGGATCACCTGCACGTGCGCCTCGGCGTAGTACGCCTGCGCGGCGACGAAGCGGCGCGCGCAGTAGGCGGCGGCGTCCGGCGCCAGCGCCTCGATCGGTTCCAGCGCGTGGTCGACCGGATGGTAGTGGTACAGGCCGGGCGCGATGCCTTCGACCTGCTGCACCAGCACGTAGGCCTCGGTGACGTGCAGGCCGCCGGCGGACGGGCTGCCCTTCTTGAGGATACGGATGTCCGGCGCGATCTCGCTGACCGCGCGCGCGCCGAAGGCGCGATACAGGCACGTGCCGAATTCGGCCAGCGTCACCGCGCGCGTGCGGTCGAAATTGCGGCAGGTGACGCGCGATGCGAGCAGCGCCTCCAGCGGCGAGTCCGCCGCCGCGGGCAGCCCGAGGCGCTGCTCGGCCGGCGCGCGTTCGAGCACGTGCGGCGGCGGCGGGCCCAGGCGCTCGGCGAAGCTCTGGTCGCTTTCCTCGGCGAAGCGGCGCTCGACCTCGTTGCTGTCGATGCCGCGCCAGCGGCCGAAGCGGTGCGCCACCGCCGACAGCCCGCGCCAGTGCGCGCCGCGCAGCGCCGCATCGCGCGCCGCCGCATCGTCCGACGCCGTCGCCTCTTCGCCGACCAGCAGGCCCTTCGCCAGCAGACCGTCCAGCACCGCGTCCGAATGTCGCTGCGCCAGCGCCTCACGATCCGCCCACTGCGTCGGCGAGATCGCGCCGAGCGCGGCCACCTCGACATCAGCGAGCACCTGCTCGTCGTCCAGATGCGGCGCCAGCGCCACCCATTCCAGCCGCGACACCACGCCGGTCTCGCCGGCCAGCAGCACGCCGAGGTCGAATTCGATCCGCTCACGCGGCTCGATCACCAGCGTGACGCAACGGCGAATACGCATGACATTCCCCTTGTGGACATGTGCTAGCGTAGGCGGCGGCTTCACGCCAGCGCAAGACAGGTTTCATCCAACCCGTCATGGAGAACGCCATGCTCAATGTCACCTTGTCGAAGGGTCAAGCGCTCACGTTGCTGCACGAGCTCGCGCGAGACGATACCTTCAGGGAGCGCTTCGAACGCGCGCCAGCGGATGCGCTGGCGGAGCTGGGGGTCGAGCGGCATGCATTCGATGGCCAGTCAGCTATGGTCGTTTTGGCAGACAAGGCCAAGTTTGAAGCTGCGCATCAGGTGCTGTTGCAGACGGAGAGCGCTGGCCAGTGGAAATGTATGGTGGTCCCCGGGGTCATGCTTGACTTGGCCAATGGTTCCCTCGCGCCAGTGAAACGAGAGGGCGTGTCTGGAGCACGGCTGGGTTTGTAGACCTCGCGCCTTGCCCCCCCCTCGAAACGGTGAGGCCCACTTGGAATGAGGGGTCTCACCCGAGCCGGCGCAGCAACCTCAGCGAATGACGCACGAACCAACGAGTCCGCCGCGGCCATGAAGCCGTCGTAGCAGAACGTCAAAGGGGTGGCGAGTGCCCCACGCTGCTCGCTAGACTCGCAGCGTCGGCAACCAAGGGGGAGGGGGACCATGGCAGACGCCAAGCTGTCGCGCGAGCACGCGCTCGCTCTCTTACACAAACTCGCGCACGACGACGAGTTTCGTGATCGCTTCGAGTCGCACCCGGCTAACGCACTGCTATCACTCGGAGTCCCGCCGAAGACCGTTGCTGCTTTTCCACCCGCAAGCATGGCTCCCCTGAAGCTCCCAGAGAAGTCGCGCTTCGCGTCCCTTCATTCCGAGGTAGCTGCCGCTCCCACCTCCGAGTTTCGTTGCATGAGCGGTCCCAACTCCTGGTTCGGCGGGGCAGGAAGCGACACCTAGGCCCTAGCCGTTCTCAAGCATTCTCGTCGCCACGCGTATCCTTTCCTTCACGGAAGGGGGGTCACCGGCGTTCGGCCACGCTGTCAGAAAATCCGCTAGGGCGGCGCGGGCAGGACCCTTTTGCCCCCTTGCGAGCAACAGCTCTGCTTGCCTCAGTAGCGCAAGATTAGACTGCGCGACATTGAAAGGTGTTGTAGCCCAGGCTTCATTGTATTCAGCGTAGGCTCGACCTCGATGGTTCGAGAGCCACCGCGCTTCGCTCAAAGCGGAGTCGCTCTGACCCGCGTCTGCGTATGCGTCCATGAGCGCGACATGGGTTACGTACAGCTCCTTGCCGTCAATCTCTTCCTTTAGCACCTTCACCGCCTCATCCGCATGACCCTTCGCCCGTAGCACTTCTGCGTGCGCTACTGCAAACATCTTCCCGAGCACTGGGTAGTCTCCTGTTATCGCGTCCTCGCGCGCGTGAGCGAGGATGTCGTCCGCTCCTTTCACTTTGCCATTGCGCGCGTTGAGATATATGTGCCATAGCCTTTGAAACAGAATACTTGCGTGCCCCAGAGCGTTGGCTCGTGTATTGGTCACATTGTGCGGTGCAAATTTCGACGCAGGCCCTTTCTCCAGTACAGTCGAAAGCAGGGGGGCAAGCGAAAGCCCGATGTTTTCGAATCTCGATACCTGCGCCGCGTCGATATCAGCAGCTTGCCGTTTAGCAGCATTGAGTTGTTCACCCGCCACAGCCCAGTTGCCACTATCTATCGCAATACTTATGCGCATCACACTGGCGTCAATGTCGTCACTGGCTATGCCAGACTGCTTTGCCCGCTTGAGTGCCTTCTCGGCTTCGTCAAACTTTCGTTGAGCTGCATAGCCAGCCGCCACGTATTCTGTTCGGACCCATCCTTCGGATTCAGCGATCGCAAAATAATCTATGGCCCGTGGGTATTGTTCCTCTCCCAACGCCAATACCCCGAGCATAAAATCGCTGTTCACCCTATTGGGATTTCGCGGAGACGCCGATCGGGCTATAGCATTGGCCGCGGCTTGAAAGTCATTTGCATACATCCAAGCGAAGTAGCCATACCGGCCACTGGCAACAAACAGGTCTGGATATAAGTCTGCAAGTAACTTCCACTTCTGCATTGCTTCGCGCGCAGACGTGTAGCTTGACAACCAAGCTTCCACCATAAGGCGGTCGCGAGAACCCAATCTGTCTCCCAGCGTTTCTGCTGTCCGCAGCTGGTTTAGTGCCGCATCACGCATGTTTGCGTCGAACAGAGTACTTGCTAAATCGATGCGAGCCCGAGCAAAGTCTGGGTCGATCTTTAGAGCTTGCTCGAAGAATGCAAGTGCGTCCTTGAAGTTGCTAGTGGCCTTCGCATGAATACCCAGCGAGTATGCGCGCAGCGCATCGAGGTTCGCTGTGACGACTTTGTCTAGCGGCTGTGACTCCTTGGAAATTGAGGCCAAGGTCTCGCCGAGCCGGCCTCGTAGTTCCTGTCCAACTTTGTCAAGTGAAGGTACCACCGAGGAAGCACCCATGCCCTCGGCTGATACCAAATACACCGTCGCCTGTGAGTTGGGATCGATCACCTCCGCCGTCACCCGCAGCTTGCCGTTGATCTCCGCCAGTGTCGGCAGCACCAGGGCGCGCGCGCCGTCGCGCAGGGCGATTTCAGAGCCGACACTGCGGTCGACCACCGTCTTCGCGGGATCGCGCTCCATGCGCTGCAGGGTTTCCTGCACCTTCAACTCGGGCAGCACGTTGACGTAGCGCGACTGCTCCAGGCTGATGCGCAACGCGGTTTCGACCGATTGGTCGAAGGTGCTGTTGCCGGTGAGGTTCTGCAGGTCGCCCACCACCACCCAGTCGCGCGCGGCGAAGGCGAGTGCGGGTTCGCTGCGCGTGGACATCCAGGCGGGGATGGCGATGGCGACGGCGAGCATCGCCGCTTCGGCGGCGAGCACGGCGGGGCGGCGCCACCACGGCAGGAGGCGCTTGGCCGTACGACTGCCGCGCGGGGCGCGGAAGGCGGCGACGCCTTCCTCGCCGACCTCGTGCACTTCGACGGCTTCGGGCAGGCCCTTGAACAGGTAGCGGCCGAGCGCGCGCCAGCGCACGTGCGCGGCGCAGTCGCCGAGTTCGCCGTGGGCGCGATGGGCGATGGAGGCGGCGGCGGCGGTCAGCAGGATCTGCCGCGGCTGCGCCAGTTGCGCCAGGCGCGCGGCCATCGGCTTGGCGAGGCCCTCGATCTCGATCGGCTTGGCGCCGCGGGCGACGTCCTCCGGCGAGTTCTCCCACACCACCACGTCGCCCATGTGGATGCCGACGCGCGCGCGCACCACCACGCCTTCGGCGGCGCTGAGGTGCTTCAGGCCGCGCTGGTAGTCGAGCGCGAAGGCGACGGCGTGGATCGGCCGCTCGAACAGCAGCAGGAAGCCGTCGGTCTTGTCGATCTCGCGGCCGTGGTGCTGTTCGAGCAGCGCGCGCGCGAGGCGGTCGTGCTTGCGCACCAGTTGCGCGGCCTGCTGGTCGCCGAGCTTTTCCACCAGCGCGGTGGAGTCGGCGATGTCGCACACCACGAGGGTACGCAGCAGCGGCGGATTGAGGGTGGCGGGGGCGGGCGCGTCTGCAGGGGAGTGAACGTCCATCTCGCGATTTTCCTCCGGCGCGCTCGGCCGACATCCCGCGGAGCGCGCCCTCTTGCGCATCAGCGCGCGGGTTCCTGTCCCCCTCTCCCGGACGGGCAGAGGGCCGGGGCGAGAGCGCGCCGTCCGCAGGACGGCGGGTGCAATGCGAAGCGCGCGCTGCGCGCGTCCCCCTCGCCCTTGCCTCTCGCCGGCGGGAAATGAGAAAAGCCGCGTGACCTCGGGTGCCGCATCATGCGATCGCGTGCGCGCCCCTCATCCGCCTCATGCAACATCGCGGCCTACGGCAGCACGTGCCAGCCGTCGCCGCCCGAACCTTTCACGTGGTAGAGCGCGCAGTCGGCGTCGCTGTACCACACCGACCAGGCGCTCTCGTCGCGGCACAGGCTGCCGCCGACGCTGACCGTGACCTTCAGGCTGCGCGGCGCATGCGGGAAGCGCAGCTGGCGCGCGGCTTCGCTGATCAGCGCGGCGCGCTCGGCCAGTTCGCGGCGGTCGCGCACCTGCACCAGCAGCGCGAATTCGTCGCCGCCCAGGCGGCAGGGCAGGTCGACCGGCGCGGAGGCGGCCTGCAGCTCCTGCGCCACCGCGCGCAGCACGCCGTCGCCGGTGAGGTGGCCGTAGTGGTCGTTGATCTGCTTGAAGTCGTCGAGGTCGACCAGCAGCAGGCCGAACTGGCGCTCGGGATCGCGCAGCTCGTTCAGCCGCTCGAGGTGGCGGTACAGGCCGCGGCGGTTGCACAGGCCGGTGAGGTCGTCGGTGCGGATCTGGCGCTGCGCGAGCGTGAGCTGGTCCTGCGTCTGGCGCAGCGAATCCAGCGTGAGCATCAGATCTTCGTTGCGGCGGCGCAAGTTGGCGATCAACTGCTGCTCGCTGGCGACGAGGTAGGCGAACGAGCGCCGCATGAACTGCGCGACCAGCGCGGACGACTGCCGCAGCACGCGCTCGAAGGCGTCGTGGTCGAGCACGTGCAGCACGCAGGGCTCGGTGGCGCTGGCGCTGGCGACGCGCGCGTGGTTGCCGACGAACAGCGCCAGCTCGCCGAAGTATTCGCGCGGGCCGATCAGCTTGTCGGGCAGCTCGCCGCCGAACTCGAGCAGGATGCGGCCCGACTCGATCACGAACATCGTGCGGCCGAACTCGCCCTTGCGGATGATGGTCTCGGGCGGCGCCACCTCGCGGCGCGTGCCGGCGGCGGCCAGCAGCGCGAACTCCGCATCGGACAACTGGCGCGGCAGATTGGGCGCGAGCGCGCCCGGCGGCTGCGGCAGCGCAGCCGGAGAGTCAACAGCCGTGTCGAACTCCGCCTTGGTCATGTCTCCCCGCCCCCACGCGGCGACCAGACCGGGCGGGCAGTCTAGCAGCCCCCTCCGGCGGCCGCCATCGCGCGGGATCGGCGCCGGATCGGCGCAGTTCCGGGTTGGCGGCGGCCTTCGGCGCCCTCTGCGCCACGCGGGGACGCTCGGGGAGCGAGCGTTCCTCGCTCCGGGTCGCCCCCCGACCTCCCCCTGCCCCGCAGGGGGAGGGTTTATGGCTGGCGCTCGGTTCCCCCTGCGCCGCGGAGGGAGGAGCGCATCGTCGGTGCTTTCCGCGCCCTCCCCCGCAAGGCGGAGGAGGGTTGGGAGCGCTCGCCCGCCGACCGAGCGGCGCCGGCTCAGGCGGCGTGGGCCGGCCGCTGGAACTGCGCTTCCTCGGTCGAGCCGGCCAGCGCCGACAGCGAGCTCAGCCCGCCGGCGATCACCTGGTTGATCTGATCGAAATAGCCGGTGCCGACCTCGCGCTGGTGCTTGGCGGCGGTGTAGCCGTCCTGCTCGGCGGCGAACTCCGCTTCCTGCAGCTCGACGTAGGCGGCCATCTGCCGCTCCTTGTAGCCGCGCGCCAGCTGGAACATCGAGTAGTTGAGCGCGTGGAAGCCGGCCAGGGTGATGAACTGGAACTTGTAGCCGTAGGCGGCGATCTCGCGCTGGAAGCGGGCGATGGTGGCGGCGTCGAGGTGCTTCTTCCAGTTGAAGCTCGGCGAGCAGTTGTAGGCCAGCAGCTTGTCCGGGTACTTCGCGCGGATCGCCTCGGCGAAGCGCCGCGCCTGCTCGAGATCGGGCGTGGAGGTCTCGCACCAGACGAGGTCGGCGTAAGGCGCGTAGGCGAGACCGCGGGCGATCGCCTGCTCGAGACCGGGGCGGGTTTCGTAGAAGCCTTCGACGGTGCGCTGGCCGGTGCAGAAGGCGCGGTCGGCCGGATCGACGTCGGAGGTGATGAGGCCGGCGCCCATGGCGTCGGTGCGGGCGACGATCAACGTCGGCACGTCCAGCACGTCGGCGGCGAGGCGCGCGGCGACCAGCTTCTGCACCGCTTCCTGCGTCGGCACCAGCACCTTGCCGCCCATGTGCCCGCACTTCTTCGCGCTGGCGAGCTGGTCCTCGAAGTGCACGGCGGCGGCGCCGGCCTCGATCATGTGCTTCATCAGCTCGAAGGCGTTCAGCACGCCGCCGAAGCCGGCCTCGGCGTCGGCGACGATCGGCACCAGCCAATCGATGCCGTCCTTGCCCTCGGCGTGGTGGATCTGGTCGGCGCGCAGCAGCGTGTTGTTGATGCGGCGCACGACCGCGGGCACCGAGTCGACCGGATACAGCGACTGGTCGGGATACATCGCGCCGGCGGTGTTGGCGTCGGCCGCGACCTGCCAGCCGGACAGGTAGATCGCCTGCAGGCCGGCCTTGACCTGCTGCATCGCCTGGTTGCCGGTCAGCGCGCCCAGCGCGTTGACGAAGTCCGATGCGTGCAGCGCGCGCCACAGGCGCTCGGCGCCGCGCCGCGCCAGCGTGTGCTCGACGTGCACGGTGCCGCGCAGGCGCACCACGTCCTCGGCGCTGTACGGGCGGGCGACGCCCTGCCAGCGCGGATCGGTCTGCCACTGGCGGGTGAGCTGTTCGGCGGTGGGGAGGGAGGTGCGGTGGTTCATGACGATCTCCGGGGTTGGCGAACTCCCTCTCGTACCGGAGAGGGGTTTTCTTGCCCCCTCTCCCCCGACCCGTCGGGGGAGAGGCGACGGGTCGGCCCGTCAGTCGAGCTGCGCGTAGGCGGGCAGGGTGAGGAACTCGGCGAGCCGCGGCGCGTGGGTCAGTTCGGCCAGCAGCGCGGCGGCGGCATCGACGCGCGCGGCGCCGGGAATGCCGGCCGCGCGCAGGCGGTGCGCCTGCGCGGCCAGCGTGCGGTCGAACAGCGCGAAGTCGATCGGCGCGCCGTCGGCGAAGGCGAGGTCGCCGCGGTGCAGCCACTGCCAGAGCTGCGCGCGCGCGATCTCGGCGGTGGCGGCGTCCTCCATCAGGTGATGGATCGGCACGCAGCCCTGGCCGTCCAGCCAGGCGGCGAGGTAGCGCAGCGCCACCTCGACGTCGTTCTCGAAACCCCGGCGCGTGATCGTGCCGGCGCACGGCGCCAGCAGGGCGTCGCGGGTGACGTGCACGTCCTCGCGCTCGACATGCAGCTGGTTCGGCGTCGGCATGTGCGCGTCGAACACCTCGCGCGCCACCGGCACCAGCGCCGGATGCGCGACCCAGGTGCCGTCGTGGCCGGCACGCACCTCGCGCAGCTTGTCGGCGCGCACCTTGGCCAGCGCGGCCTCGTTGGCCGCCGCGTCGCCGGAGATCGGGATCTGCGCCGCCATGCCGCCCATCGCGAACGCGCCGCGGCGGTGGCAGGTGCGGATCAGCCATTCCGAGTACGCCTTCAGGAACGGTACGGTCATCGTCACCTGGCCGCGCTCGGGCAGCACGCGGTCGCGATGACTACGCAGCGTCTTCAGGTAGGAAAAGATGTAGTCCCAGCGCCCGCAGTTGAGACCGACCGCGCGGCGGCGCAGCGCGTACAGGATCTCGTCCATCTCGAACACCGCGGGCAGCGTCTCGATCAGCACGGTGGCCTTTATCGCGCCGGCCGGCAGGTCGAGCGCGCGCTCGGCGTGCTCCATCACCGCGTCCCACAGCGCCGCCTCCTCCATCGCCTGCAGCTTGGGCAGGTAGAAGTACGGGCCGCGGTCGCGCGCGGCCAGCGCGCGGGCGTTGTGGAAGGTGAACAGCGCGAAGTCGAACAGCGCGCCGGCGACTTCCTCGCCGTCGACGCGCACGTGCCGCTCCGGCAGGTGCCAGCCGCGCGGGCGCACCATCAGCACGGCGGGCGCGGGGTTGAGGCGGTAGGCCTTGCCCTCGGGCGAACGGAACTCGATGGTGCCGGCGACGGCGTCGCGCAGATTGAGCTGGCCGGCGACCAGGTTGTCCCAGGTCGGCGCGGTGGCATCCTCGAAATCGGCCATGAACACCTGCGCGCCGGAGTTCAGCGCGTTGATGACCATCTTGCGGTCGACCGGGCCGGTGATCTCGACGCGGCGGTCGCGCAGCGCCGCCGGGATCGGCGCGACCGCCCATTCGGCGGCGCGGATGTCGCGGGTGTCGGCGCGGAAGTCGGGCAGGGCGCCGGCGTCGTACCGCGCCTGGCGCTCGGCGCGCGCGGCCAGCAGGACGCGGCGACGGGCGTCGAAGCGGCGGTGCAGGTCGGCCAGGAAGGCCAGGGCCGGCGGGGTCAGGATCGCCTCGTACCCGGGCTTCATGCGGCCCGTCGCTTCGACGGCGGCGGGCGCGGACAGGTCCATCACGGCGGCCATGGGGGAAACCTCCAACGGAATGCGTGGAGGCCACCCTAGCTTCGTGCTATATAGATTGACAAAGTGAATGTTTCAAATGAATGCATTGACATTGCCAAATCTATTGCAAGCCAATGAACGACAAGCCCGTTTCCAGTCCGGCGCCGGCTGAACGGCGCCCGCGGCGCCCCGGCAAGGCCCGCCGGCGTGGCGGCGAGCCGCCGCAGGCGGCGCGCTTCTACTACAAGGGCAACCGCCACAAGCAGTTGCGCGCCTTCGTCTACACGGCGCGGCTGGGCACGCTGTCGCGCGCCGCGGAGGCGCTGTACCTGTCGCAGCCCTCGGTCAGCCTGCAGCTCAAGGCCCTGGAGCGCGAGATGGGCGCCCGGCTGTTCGAACGCCGCCGCCGCCGCATCAGCCTGACCCGTGCCGGCGAGGCCTTGTACGAACTGGCGCGGCCGCTGGTGGAGGGCTGGGAGAACCTGGAGCGCGAATTCCGCACGCGCCTGCAGGGCCTGGCCGCAGGCGAGCTGACCGTCGCCGCCGGCACCTCGACCATCCAGTACCTGCTGCCGCCGCTGGTGCAGGCCTTCCGCGAGGCGCATCCCGACGTGCGCCTGCAACTCGCCAACGTCACCGGCAAGGACGGCCTCGCCTTGCTGCGCGCCGACCAGGCCGACTTCGCCGTCGGCTCGATGCTGGACGTGCCGCACGACCTCGCCTACGAGCCGGTCTACCACTTCGACCCGATGCTGATCATGCCGCTCGGCCATCCGCTGGCGGCGAAGGAGGAGGTGCGCCTCGAGGACCTGTCGCCCTACGGCCTGATCCTGCCGCCGCAGCGCCTGACCACCTACCGCATGGTCGACCTGGTGTTCCAGCAGCGCCACGTGCCCTACCACGTGGCGATCGAGGTGGGCGGCTGGGAGGTGATCAAGCAGTACGTGGCGATGGGTCTGGGCATCTCCATCGTCACCGGCATCTGCCTCACCGACGCCGACCGCAGCCGCCTCGCCGTGCGCAACATGCGCCAGTACTTCCCGCAGCGCAGCTACGGCGTGGTGATGCGCAAGGGCAAGTACCTGACGCCCGAGGCGCGCGCCTTCATCGACCTGATCCGCCCCGGCCTGTTCATGCGTCGCACCTACGACGAGCCGGGGCATTCCGAGCGCTGATCCGCGCGCCCGGCCGAAAGCGCCGCGCGCCTCGGGCACAATGGCGGGATGCGCGTCGGCGAGCTGATCAACCCGCCTCCCGGCACCACGCTGCTGGCGTGGCGCAACCTGGCGCACGAGCGCGCGCGCTTGGCGGTGACGCTGGTCGGCATCGTGTTCGCGGTGGTGCTGATGGGCGCGCAGCTCGGCCTGCTGGTCGGCTTCGCCCGCACCGCCTCGACGCTGGTCGACCACGCCGACGCCGACCTGTGGATCACCCCGGAAGGCACCAGCAACGTCGACATCGCCGGCCGCCTGCCGCTGGCGCGCATGTACGAGGCGCGCAGCGTGCCCGGCGTGGCGCGCGTCGATCCGTACATGGTGCAGTTCGCGTTCTGGAAGAAGCCGGACGGCGGCACCGAGAGCGTGATCGTGGTCGGCTTCGACCTCGCCACGCAGCGCGGCGCGCCGTGGGCGCTGACCGACGGCACGCCGGCCGACCTGCAGCGCGACGACGGCGTGATCGTCGACCATCTGTACTGGGACAAGCTCGGCATCACCCGCCTCGGCCAGCTGGTCGAGATCAACAACCTGCGCGTGCGCGTGGTCGGCGCCACTTCCGGCATCCGCACCTTCACGCAGAGCCCGCACGTGTTCACCACGCACGCGCGCGCGCAACGGCTGACGCTGTTCCCCGGCTATCAGACCACCTACCTGCTGGTGAAGCTGGCGCCGGGCGCGGACCGCGACGCCGTGCGGCGCGCGCTGGCCGCGCGCCTGCCGCACGTCGAGGTGTGGACGCGCGAAGGCTTCGCGCGGCAGACGCAGCGCTACTGGCTGATCACCACCGGCGCCGGTTCGGCGCTGCTGCTGGCGGCGGCGCTCGGCCTGCTGGTCGGCATCGTCGTGGTCGGGCAGACGCTGTACGCCAGCACCGTCGACCGCCTCGCCGAATACGCCACGCTGGTCGCGCTGGGCGCGCCGACACGCTACCTCAACCGCGTGATCGTCAAGCAGGCGGCGATCAGCGCCGCGCTCGGCTTCGTGCCCGGGCTGGCGGTGACGGCGGCGATGGCGTGGCTCAGCCGCTACGGCAACACGCCGATGCTGCTGCCGGGGTGGCTGGCGCTGCTGCTGGCGGCGCTGACGCTGGGCATGTGCCTGCTCGGCTCGCTGGTGTCGATCCGCCGCGTCACCCGCATCGACCCGACGATGGTGTTCGCATGAGCGCCACCGTGCTCACGCTCGAGGACGTGCGCGTCACCTACGGCGAGGGCGCGGCCGCGGTGCACGCGCTGAACGGCATCAGCCTGGACGTGCGCCGCGGCGAGGTGACGATGCTGATGGGCCCTTCCGGCTCCGGCAAGACCACGCTGCTGCAGGTGATGGGCTGCTTGCTGCGACCGAGCGCCGGGCGCGTACGGCTGTTCGGCGAATCGCTCGAAGGCGCCGCACTGGCCGCACTGACCGAACTGCGTCGCCGCCACGTCGGCTTCGTGTTCCAGCACTACAACCTGTTCCCGACGCTGAAGGCGTGGGAGAACGTGGCGATCGCGCTGGACCTGCGCGGCGCGCCGCGCGAGACGCTGCGTCCGCGCGCGCTGGCGCTGCTCGAACGGCTCGGCCTCGCCGACCGCGCCGAGCACTATCCGGCCGAGCTGTCCGGCGGGCAGAAGCAGCGCGTGGCGATCGCGCGCGCGCTGGCCGGCCAGCCGGTGCTGCTGCTGGCCGACGAGCCCACCGCCGCGCTGGACGGCGCCACCGGCCAGGCGGTCGCCGCCAGCCTGAAGGCGCTGGCGCACGAACTCGACTGCGCGGTGGTGGTGGTCAGCCACGACCCGCGTGTGCTTCCCTACGGCGACCGCGTGCTCGAACTCGAGGACGGCCGCCTGAAGTCCGATCGCCGCCACGGCGGGAATGCCCACGCATGAAGCGCCTCGCCCTGCTCCTGACCACCGTTTTGCTCGCCGCCTGCGGCGACGGCCGCGCGCCGCCGCCCGACTACGCGCACATCGCCGGCGATACCGTGCACGCCGGCGGCCTGGTCGAACCGGCCGGCGAGGAGCGCGTGCTGATTCCCGAACTGTCCGGCCGCGTCGCCCACGTCTACGTGCGCGAGGGCGAACGCGTGCAGGCCGGGCAGGTGATCGCCGAGCTCGCCAACGCCGACCTCGCCGCGCAGCTCGCCGCCGCCGAGGCCACCGTCGCGCAGCGCCGCGCCGAGCTGGAGAAGGCGCGCCGCGGCCCGCGCATCGAGGATATCCGCGCCGCCGAGGCGGCGCTGGCCGAAGCCGATGCGCAGGCGAAGCTGGCCGCCGCCGAGCGCGCGCGCCGCGAGCAGGTGTACGCGAAACGGCTGATCAGCCGCGAGGAGGTCGACGTCGCGCGCGCCGACGCCGCGGCCGCCGCCGCGCGCCGCGCGCGGGCCGCCGCGCAGCTCGCGCTGCTGCGCGCCGGCACGCGGTCCGAGGACATCACCGCCGCCGAAGCGGCGCTGAAACTGGCCGAGGCGCAGCGCGGCCAGGCCGCGGCGGTGCTGGAGAAGTCGCGCATCCGCGCGCCGGTGTCCGGCGTGGTGCTGCAGCGCGAGCTGCGCGAGGGCGAGACGGTGGTGGCGCTGTCGCCGCTGCCGGTGGCGCGCATCGGCGATCTCTCGCAGCGCTACGTGCGCGCCGACATCGAACTGCTCGACATCGGCCGCGTGCGCGTCGGCCAGCGCGCGACGATCACCAGCGACGCCTATCCCGGCCGCCGCTACGCCGGCACCGTGGTGCAGCTCGGCCAGCGCATGGGCGAGCGCCATTCGGTGTCCGAGGACCCCGCCGACAAGCGCGACGTCAAGGTGCTGGACGCGCGCATCCGGCTCGACGGCGACCCGCCGCTGCCGGTCGGCCTGCGCGTGGACGTGGCGATCGACGCGCGCTGAGCGCGCCCCTCGATCATGCAGCGGCGGTAGGCGGGTCGACCGGACTGGGACGGCACCGAGGACCGACTGCCCGCGCTCAGTCGATGCCGCGGTACTTGCCGCGGTAGGGCGCGTAGAAGGCGCGCAGGCGGGCGATGTCGGCGTCCATGTCGCCCGAGAGCGCGTGCGGCGGGCCGAGGCCGATCACCTTGTCGGGATAGTGGAAGTACACCGGCAGCACCGACACGCCGGCGCCGCGCGCGATGTGCCAGAAGCCGCTCTTCCACTTCGGCACCTTCCTGCGCGTGCCCTCGGGGGTGATGCCGAGCCACAGGCGCTCGCCGGCGCGGAAGCGCTCGATCATCTGCTCGACCACGCCGTGCGCGGCGTGGCGCTCGATCGGGATGCCGCCGAGCGCGCGCAGCAGCCAGTCGAGCGGGCCGCGGAACAGTTCCTTCTTCGCCATGAAGCGCACGTCGGCGCCGATCGCCACCTTGAACAACAGGCCCCAGATGCCGTCCCACCACGAAGTGTGCGGCGCGCCGATCAGCACCAGCTTCGGGTGATCGGGGAATTCGCCGACCAGCCGCCAGCCGGCGCGATGCAGCAGCCAGCGGCAGAAGCCGCGGAAGGCGTTGTCCGGCAGTTTCGGCATCTGCGGCGGCAGCTGCGCGGGCCGCGGCGGATACGCGCTCATTCGCGGCTCCAGTCGCGCGAGCGGGCGCGCTTCAGCTGCCCGCGCTGCTGCTTGCCGGCCAGGCGGCGCTCCTTCGAGGCGCGCGTCGGCCGGGTGGCGATGCGCGCCTTCGGCGCCGTCAGCGCGGCGCGCAGCAGTTCGGCCAGGCGCGCGCGCGCGTCGTCGCGGTTGGCGGCCTGCTCGCGGAAGCGCCGCGCCTGGATCACCAGCACGCCGTCGGCGGTCAGACGGCGGTCGCGCCGCGCCAGCACGCGCGCGCGCACCGGCTCCGGCAGCGACGGCGAACGCGCGACGTCGAAGCGCAGCTCCACCGCGCTCTCGGTGCGGTTGACGTGCTGCCCGCCGGGGCCGGCCGCGCGCAGGAAGCGCTCGACCAGCTCGGACTCGGGAATGGCGATGGCGCGGTTGACGACCAGCATGGGCGGCGGATTCTAGCAGCCGCCCCCGTGCGGGCCGTGGCGGGCGGCGCGGCGGGCCGCCGGCGCCGCGCAATCGTCAGCGGCGGCGCCAGGCCTCGGCCTGCAGCGCGGCCGGCAGTTCGTGCGCCAGCGCCTGCTCCTCGCGCGCGTGGTGATGCTCCAGCACGTGGCGCAGCGCGTGCGCGGCGTCCAGCAGCGCCAGCACGGCGCGGCGACGCGCGCGCTCGCCGCACGGCGGCCGCGCGGCCACCGCTTCCAGACGCGCCGCGTACTTGTCCGCCAGCAGCGCGATGCGCTCGTGCTCGGCGCGATAGACGCGCGCCGCCCAGCGCGCGCCCGCGGGCACGTGCGGCAGCAGCCGCGTCTCCTCGATCTCGATGTGGCGGTCGAGCGCGCGCCGCCAGCGGCGCAGACGCGGCAGCGCGCGGACGAAGTCGGCACCGGCCACGTCGAGCAGGTGCGCCTGCAACAAGGCATCGAGGCGGCGGTGCCGGCGTTCGAAATGCGGGAGCGGCGCCAGGTCCATGCGCCCATGATGCCGCACCGGCGAACCGGCGCGCTCGTCCGGTCGGCCTTGCGGCCTCCCCCTCGCGCACCGCGCGCGATGCACTACTCTGCATCGCGCAAGCGCGGCGCGCTCGACCAGCCGAAGCGCTGGAGGAGGGATCGCCAGGTCGCGTCCAGCGGCGCCTCGAGTTCCATCGGCGCGTCGCTCAGCGGATGGCGGAAGGCGAGCGTCCATGCGTGCAGCAGCATGCGATGGCAGGCGAAATGCTGCTTGAACAGGCGGTTGTGGTCGCCGCGGCCGTGCTGGCCGTCGCCGATCACCGGATGGTGGATGTGCGCGCAGTGCTTGCGGATCTGGCGGAAGCGGCCGGTCTCGGGCTCGGCGCACAGCAGCGCGTAGCGTTGCTGCGCGTAGCGGCCGAGCGCGATCGGCACCTCGACGGTGGCGAGGCGCGCGTAGCGCGTGCGCGCTTCCTTGCGCGGGCCGTGTTCGCGCGCATCGGGCAGCGCGTAGTCGATCGTGCCTTGCGCCGGCTCCGGCCAGCCGCGCACCACGGCGAGATAGCGCTTGCGCACGCCGCGGCCCATGAACTGCCGGCCCAGGGCGGCGGCGACCTCGGCGCTGCGCGCCACCAGCACCACGCCGCTGGTGGCGCGGTCGAGGCGATGCGCGAGGTGCAGGCTGCCGCCGACCTGCGCGCGCAAGCGATCGATCAGGAACGCATCGGCCGCGCCGACCAGCCGCGAGCGGTGCATCGCCAGCCCGGCCGGCTTGTTCACCGCCAGCAAGGCGTCGTCGGCGTACAGGATCTCGAGCGCGTCCTGCGTGCCGGCCGCGTCGGTCATCGCCGCCACGGCCAGGCCAGGGCGAAGGCCAGCGCGCCGCTGAGCGCGACCAGCGCCGGCAGCAGCGCGCCGCGTTCGGGGGCGAGCGTCCACAGCAGGGTGGCGGCGATCAGCAGGCTGCCGCCGAGCAGGGCGCCGCCGATCAGGTCGCGGGTGGCGCGCGCGTCCGCGGCGAGGCGCGCGAGGTCGGCGTCGGCGAGGCGCGTGCGGCGCTCGCCGCGGGTGGCCTGCTCGAGGTAATCGCGCACCAGCTCCGGCATGCGCGGCGCGACGTGCACCCATTCCGGCAGCCGCCGGCGCATCTCGGCGAAGGCGCGGCGCGGGCTGTAGCGCTTGCGCAGGATCTCGGCCAGCACCGGTTCGGCCACCGCCCAGATGTCGATCTTCGGATCGAGCATGCGGCCGACGCCCTCGATGTTGAGCAGCGTCTTCTGCAGCAGGATCAATTGCGGCTGCAGGGTCAGCTCGTAGCGGCGCGCGGTGTTGAACAGCTTGACCACCACCTCGGCCAGCGAGATCTCCGACAGCGGCCGCGTGAAGTACGGCTCGCACACCGTGCGCACCGCCGCCTCCAGCTCGTCGACGCGCACGTGGTTCGGCATCCAGCCGGCGTCGAGGTGCAGCTGGGCGATGCGCCGGTAGTCGCGGCGGAACAGCGCCATGAAGTTCTCGGCCAGCCAGAACTGGTCGGCCTCGGGCAGCGAGCCCATGATGCCGAAGTCGAGCGCGATGAAGCGCGGCTCGCCGGTGCGCGCGGGATCGACCCAGATGTTGCCGGGGTGCGCGTCGGCGTGGAAGAAGTTGTCGCGGAACACCTGCTCGTAGAACAGGCGCACGCCCTTGGCGGCGAGGCGCCTGCGGTCGATGCCGGCGCGGTCGAGCGCGGCGATGTCGTCGACCGGGATGCCGTGCACGCGCTCCATGGTCAGCACCTGCTCGGCGGTGTGCGACCAGTGCACCTCGGGCACGTAGAGGTCGCCGGAGCCGGCGAAGTTGCGCCGCAGCAGGCTGGCGTTGGCGCCCTCGCGCTGCAGGTCCAACTCGTGCTCGAGGGTCTTCTCGATCTCGTCGACGACCTCGTGCGGGCGGATCTTGTCGGCGTTCGGGTGCCAGCGCCGCGCCAGCTCGGCCAGCGCGCGCAGCAGGGCGACGTCGCGGGCGATGCGCCGGGCGATGCCGGGGCGCAGCACCTTCACGACCACCTGGCGGCCGTCGGCGAGCGCGGCGGGGTGCACCTGCGCGATCGAGGCCGAAGCCAGCGGCTGCTCGTCGAAGCTGGCGTACAGCTCCGCGACCGGCGCGCGCAGCGCGCGCTCGACGATCGCGCGCGCCTCGGCGCCGGGGAACGGCGGCACCTGGTCCTGCAGTTGCGCCAGCTCGTCGGCGACGTCGGCGGGCAGCAGGTCGCGGCGCGTCGACAGGATCTGCCCGGCCTTGACGAAGATCGGCCCGAGCTCGGTCAGCGCCAGGCGCAGGCGCGCGCCGCGCGGCAGCGCGCGCAGCTCGGCGCGCGGCCGCGGCAGCAGCGGGCGGACCAGCTTCAGCGGACGGAACAGGTGTGCGGCGTCGACCAGTTCGTCGAGGCGGTAGCGCACCAGCACCACGGTCACGCGCAGCAGGCGCGGGACCAGCGCGAAGGGGGTCACGGACGCTCCTTCGCGCGCGCTTGCAGCCGCGCCAGTCGCGCCTCCAGCCGCTCGAGGCGCTCGCGCGCGGCGTCGACGCCGTCGAGGAAGTCGTCCATCTCCGCGCGCGGCACGGCGAGGCGGGCCTCGTCGCGCAGCCAGTCGGCGCCGTCTTCGGTCAGATGGCGCGCGCCCTCGCGGCTCCAGGCCAGCGCGCGGCGCAGGGCGCGCGCGATCGGCACGCCCAGCACGTCGCCGAAGCTGCGCGCGAACGCTTCCTCGAAATCGGGCGCGAACTGCCTGGCCAGCTTCTCCAGGCGACGTGCCAGCTCGGCGTCGCCGGCGATCTCGACCTTGCCCGGCGGCAGGGCGTCGTCGCCGCGCTTCAGTGCCATCGCCAGCAGGCTGCCGGGCGTGGCGGCGACGCGCAGGTCGGCGTCGGCCGGCGGGCCGACGCGCAGCGCGCCGTCCTGCACGACGAGGCGCAGCGCGAGGTCGGGGCCGCGCAGGTGCACGCCGACGCTGCGCCCCTCCAGCGCGCGCAGGCGCGCCTGGCTGTCGGGATCGAGCGCCAGCGCGCGACCGAGCGCGAATTCGAGCGCGCGGCCGGCGCGCTCGCGCAGCGCGCGCGGGATCAGCGCATTGGGGCCGGGCGCATGGGAGCCGGAGGCGGTCATGCCGCGATTGTAGCCTGCGCGCCGCGCGCGCCGGTCAGCCGGCGCCGGCGAAGCCGAGCTGGCGCCAGGCCTCGTAGACGGCGACCGCGACCGCGTTCGACAGGTTGAGGCTGCGGCTTCCCGGCCGCATCGGCAGGCGCAGGCGCTGCGCCGGCGGCACCGCCGCCAGCACGTCGTCGGACAGGCCGGCGGTCTCGCGGCCGAACAGCAGCGCGTCGCCGTCGGCGAAGCGGACGTCGACGTGGCGCACGCCGGCGCGCGCGGTGAAGGCGAACAGGCGCGGCTGGCCGAGCGCGGCGAGGCAGGCGGGCAGATCGTCGTGCACGGCGACGCGGGCGTATTCGTGGTAGTCCAGTCCGGCGCGGCGCAGGCGCGCGTCGTCGAGCTCGAAGCCGAGCGGGCGGATCAGGTGCAACGCCGCGCCGGTGTTGGCGCACAGGCGGATGACGTTGCCGGTATTGGGCGGGATCTCGGGCCGCCACAGCAGGACATGCAGCATCCCGCCATTATGCGGCCCGCGCATCCCCGCGGATGCTCCGCTCCTTGCCGCGTCTCACGGGCAGATCACGTAATCGCGGATGCGGTCCGGGCAGGCGACCGCGCCGGCGTCGCCGCCACCCGCCGGCGCGGCGTGCGCCGCCTGCGGCTGCGCCGCGGCCAGCGGGCGCACTTCGCTCGAACGCACCATGCCGCTCAGGGCCAGGCCGGCCACGGTCGCGCACACCAGCAGCAGGCTGCGCAGGAAGAACAGTTCGGTTTTCATGATTCGCCTCTCGATGCCGCAGGTCAGGGGCGGCACCTCGGCTATCGCAAGCGCCGTGCCAGCGCATGCGGGGCGAATTTTTGCTTGCGGTTCCGTGTGTTGCGTTTTCGCGCCGCTGTCCGCCGCGCGTCCGCGGACAGCGGCGCGGCGCGGCGGACAGTGTCCGCGCCGCGCCTTACCAGGCGATCGCGCTGCCGTCGTGGCCGAAGAAGCGGCCGCTGTCGTCGAGGCTGAGGCGGTCGATCAGCGCGAGCATGCCCCGCACGGATTCCTCGGGTGCCAGCGCGGCGCCGCTGCCGCCCATGTCGGTGCGCACCCAGCCGGGGCTGACCGCCACCACCGCGATGCCGCGCGGGCGCAGCGCCTCGGCGAGCTGGCGCGTCGCCATGTTCAGCGCGGCCTTGCTCATCGCGTAGCTCGGCGTGCGCAGCTCGACGACGCCGGCGATCGAGGCCAGCCGCGTGGAGACGTTCAGCACGCGCGCGCCGTCGGCGAGACGCGGCGCCAGCGCCTGCACCAGCAGGAACGGCGCGGCGGCGTTGACCGCGAAGCTCTGTCGCAGCGCTTCGCCGGTCACCGTGCCGAAGCGCTCGCCGGAGACCAGCATGCCGGCGTTGTTGACCAGCAGGTCGAGGCGCACGTCCAGCGCTTCGACTTCGCGCGCCAGCGCGGCGATCGCCGCTTCGTCGGGCAGCGCCAGCGGCAGCACGCGCAGGCGCTGCGGATGCGCCTCGCGCAGCGCGGCGAGTTCGGCGGCTTGCGCAGGGTTGCGGCAGCAGGCGAGGACGTGCGCGCCCTGCGCCAGCAGCGCGCGCGCGAAGGCGAGGCCGATGCCGCGGTTGGCACCGGTGACGAGAGCATGCCGCATACGAAAAATTCCTAGACGAAAACGCACCGATCAGTGTACTTCGGCCGTTGCGCCCGCCGCACGCGCTGGCTAGCCTCGGCGCTTCCGACAAGGAGGAGGAGGGAGCCATGAAGCGAAGCCTGAGCCTGCTCGCCGGCGTGTTGCTGCTCGCCGCCGCCGCCCTGCCCGCACGCGCCGCCGGAAGCGACGCGCCGGACATCCCCTACACCCGCTTCCGGCTGCCGAACGGGCTGACCGTGGTCGTGCACGAGGACCACAAGGCGCCGATCGTCGCCGTCAGCGTGTGGTACCACGTCGGTTCCTCCTACGAGCCGGCGGGCAAGACCGGCTTCGCGCACCTGTTCGAGCACCTGATGTTCCAGGGCTCGGAGCACCACAAGGACGAGTTCTTCCGGCCGTTCGAGCTGGTCGGCGCCACCGACATGAACGGCACCACCTGGCTCGACCGCACCAACTACTTCGAGACCGTGCCGACCACCGCGCTCGACATGGCGCTGTGGATGGAATCCGACCGCATGGGCCACCTGCTCGGCGCGATCGGCCAGAAGGAGCTGGACGAGCAGCGCGGCGTGGTGCAGAACGAAAAGCGCCAGGACGAGAACCAGCCCTACGGGCGCGTGTTCGAGGACCTGCAGGCCAACGCCTTCCCGGCCAATCATCCCTACCACCACGACACCATCGGCTCGATGGCCGATCTGAACGCGGCCTCGCTGGCCGACGTCAAGCAGTGGTTCCGCGATTACTACGGCGCGGCCAACACCACCGTGGTGCTGGCCGGCGACATCGACGTCGCCACCGCCAAGGCGAAGATGCAGAAGTACTTCGGCGACATCGCCCCGGGCCCGGCGGTGCCGCGCCCGCAGGAGTGGATCGCCGCGCGCACGCAGTCGACGCGCGGCACCATGACCGACAACGTCGCGCAGGTGCGCATCTACCGCGAGTGGAACGTGCCGCCGATCGGCAGCGACGACCTCTCGCAGCTCGACCTCGCCGCCACCGTGCTCGGCGGCGGCAAGACTTCGCGGCTCTACCAGCGCCTGGTCTACAAGGACAAGCTGGCCGACGACGTCTCCGTCAGCCCGATGCACTTCGAGCTGGCCAGCATGCTGCTGCTGCAGGCCGACGTGAAGAAGGGCGTCGATCCCAAGCAGGTCGAGGCGGCCATCGCCGACGAGTGGCGGAAGTTTCTCGCGGACGGTCCGAGCGCCGACGAGCTCGAGCGCGCCAAGGCCACGGTGCGCGCCTCGGTGATCCGCGGCCTGGAGAAGGTCGGCGGCTTCAGCGGCAAGGCGGTGACGCTGGCCGAGGGCCAGGTCTACCTGGACGATCCGGGCGCGTGGAAGAAGGACTACGAGCGCACCATGGCGGCGACGCCGCAGACGGTGCGCGCCGCCGCGCAGAAGTGGCTCGCCCGCGGCGACTACACGCTGACCGTGGTGCCGGGCAAGGTCGAGGCGAAGGACATGGCCGCCGCGGCCGGGCGGCCGGCCGCGCCGGGCAAGCCGGCGCCGAAGCTGTCGAAAGTGGACGGCTTCGAGGCCGGCAAGAGCGAGGTCGACCGCAGCACCGGCGTGCCGCAGGTGCGGCAGTTCCCCGAGCTCAGCTTCCCGGCACTGCAGCACGGCAAGCTGAAGAACGGCATCGAGGTGGTGCTGGCCGAGCGCCACGCCGTGCCGCTGGTGCACGTGCAGGCGCTGTTCGACGCCGGCTACGCCGCCGACCAGGGCCGCAAGCTCGGCACCTCCTCGTTCACCATGGCGATGCTGGACGAGGGCACCAAGGACCTCGACTCGGTGGAGATCGCCAAGCGCGCGGAGCGCTACGGCGCGGTCATCAGCGCCGGTTCCGGGCTCGACTCTTCCAGCGTCAGCCTGAACGCGCTGAAGTCCGAGCTGCAGCCGTCGCTGGCGCTGTACGCCGACATCGTGCGCAACCCGGCGTTCCGCGAGGCCGACATCGCGCGCATCCGCGGCCAGTGGCTGGCGACGATCGCGCAGGAGAAGACGCAGCCGACCGGGCTCGCGCTGCGCACGCTGCCGCCGCTGCTGTACGGCAAGGGCCATCCCTACGCGATCCCGTTCACCGGCACCGGCACCGAGGACTCGATCAAGTCGCTGACCGCGGAGGACATGCGCGCGTTCGTGCGCGACTGGATCCGTCCGGACAACATGAAGCTGCTGGTGGTGGGCGACACCACGCTGGCGGAGATCATCCCGCAGCTCGACGCCGCGTTCGGCAACTGGCCGATGGCGCGCATCGCGCTGCCGAAGAAGCAGCTCACCGCCGTGGCCGATCCGGCCAGGCCGCGCGTGTTCCTGATGGACCGCCCGGGCTCGCAGCAGTCGCTGATCCTGGCGGGCGATCTCGCGCCCTCGACCAAGGCGCCGAACTTCCTCGAGATCGGCACCATGAACGGCGCGTTCGGCGGCACCTTCACCTCGCGCCTGAACATGAACCTGCGCGAGGACAAGCACTGGGCCTACGGCGCCGGCAGCTTCATCCCGAACGCGATCGGGCAGCGGCCGTTCATGATGTATGCGCCGGTGCAGACCGACAGGACCGCGGACGCGGTGGCCGAGATCCTCAAGGAAGCGCGCGCGGTGATCGGGCCGAAGCCGCTGACCGACGAGGAGATCGCCAAGATCAAGTTCAACGACATCCGCGCCCTGCCCGGCGAGTTCGAGACCGGCGGCGCGGTGATGGGCATGCTGACCAGCATCGAGTTGTACGACCGCCCGGACGACTACGTGCAGACGCTGAAGGGGCGCATCGAGGCGCAGACCGACGACGCGGTCGAGGCCGCGGCCCGGGAGGTGATCCGGCCGGACGCGCTGACCTGGGTGATCGTCGGCGACCTGTCGAAGATCGAGCAGCCGATCCGCGCGCTGAAGCTGGGCGAGGTGCAGGTGATCGACGCCTCCGGCAAGGTGCTGCGCTGAGGCGGCCGGCGGGCCCGCGCCCCAAGCGGCGCGGGTTCGCGGCACGCGTCACCCTCACGATTCAGGCAGAAACGGCTAGCATGGCCGGGTGTGCCGCCACCCGGCCTTTTTCTTGGAGACTGCGATGAAGTCCGCCTTGCGCCTGCTCCCCGTCGCCGCCGCCGCGCTGCTCGGCGCCTGCACCTGGGGCATCAAGCTCGACGCCGGCGGCCGCCACGTGCGTGCCGCCTGGAGCGGCGACGTCGGCGCCTGCCGCGACCTCGGCAAGGTCACCGTCTCGGTGCTGAGCCGCGTCGGCCCGATCGACCGCAACGACTACAAGGTGCGCGACGAGCTCGAGGTGATGGCGCGCAACGAGGCGGCGAAGATGGGCGCCGACACGATCAAGCCGCTCGGCGATCCCAAGGACGGCGAGCAGAGCTGGGAGGCCTACGCCTGCGGCGCCACCGGCGCGCAGGCGACGCCGGGCCGACCGCAGCAGCCGCAGAACGGCCAGCTCGAACCCGGCCCGCTGCAGGGCGAGCCGGCGCAGACCTTCCCGGCGCCGGCCAGCACCAGCGGCGGCTGAGCGGCCTCAGCTGTCGAGAATCAGCAGCACGCCCGTGCTGCCGTGCGCGACCGCATGCGGCACGCCGGCCGGCACGGTGTAGAGCTCGCCGGCGCGTACCGTGACCGGCGCGCCCGCGACCTCCAGGCGCAGCTCGCCGTCCAGCACCAGCAGGCCCTCGGCATGGGCGTGCGTCTCCGCCGGCGACGCGCTGCCGTCCATGCGCAGCACCTTGACGTTGACGCCGCCGATGCGCGCCAGCGCGCGCGATTGCCAGGCCTGCGGCAGCGCCGCGGCCGTCCGCCGCAGATCGATGTTTTCCATGCGCTCAACTCCGCTCCAGCGCCTCGGCCGGCGTCCGCGCCGCGGGCGCAGCGCCGCGGCGCGCGTTCGCCAGCACCACGCCGCCGACGGTGATCGCGCCGCCCAGCAGGGTCAGCGCGTCGGGGCGCTCGCCCAGCCACAGCCAGCCGATCAGGAGCGCGATCGGCGGCGACAGGTAGATGAAGCTCGACACCTGCGAGGCGGAGGCGCGCCGCAGCGCGGCGTTCCAGGTGTGAGATAGCCGATGAAGGTGGGCGCGATGCCCAGCCACAGCAACGCGGCGAGGTGCGCGGGGCGCGCCGTCGCCAGCGCCTGCGGCAGGTGCGCCGCGAACGGCAGCGCCGCCAGCGCGCCGGCGTAGAAGGTGAAGGCGGTGACGGCGAGCGCGCTGCTGCGCAGAAACAGCGGCTTCACGCCCACCCAGTAGACCGCCGAGACGATCACGCTGACCAGCACCAGCGCCGCCATCGGTTCCAGCTTCACCTCCTTGCCGCTGGCCAGCACCACCAGGATCACGCCGGCCAGCGCCACGCCGAGGCCGGCGACCGCCGCCGGCGGCAGGCGTTCGCGCAGCCACACCGCCGACAGCGCCGTGGTGGCGGCCGGGATCAGCGAGATCAGGATCGCCGCCGTGCCGCTGGCGATGCGCGTCTCCGCGTAGTTCAGGCAGAGGTGGTAGACGGTCAGGCCGAGCACGCCCAGCACGGCCAGCGCCGGCCAGTCGCGGCGCGCCGGCAGCGGCACGCGTCTGGCCGCCATCAGGCCGGCGAAGCACAGCGCGCCGATGGCGAGGCGCACGAACGCCACTTCGCCCGGCGTGAACGCGGCCAGCGCATAGGCGATCGCGGCGTAGGCCGACGACCAGGTGCGCAGGGCGATGCCGATACAGAGGAGGGCGCGCGCGTCGAGGCGCTCGGAGCTGTCCATGGAACGGTCCGGCAGAGGGAGGAGGCGACGCATCGTAACCGCGCGTCCTCGGCGCAGGAATGACGCCTTCGCGTATAGTGCCGGCATTTCTCCATCGAATGCTTCGGGGAATGCCGGAATGACCTTGGCATCGAAAGCCGCCCTGGACGCCAAGGACTGGCAGATCCTGGAGGCGCTGCAGCAGGACGCGCGCATCGGCTACGCCGAGCTCGGCCGCAAGGTGCGGCTGTCGGCGCCGGCGGTGGCCGAGCGCGTCAAGCGCCTGGAGGAAGCCGGCGTGATCACCGGCTACCGCGCCACGGTGGACCCGCGCGCGCTCGGCTACGCCATCGAGGCGATGGTCCGCGTGCGCTGCGACGGCGGCGTGTGCGCGCGCATGGGCGCGCTGGTGGCGGACATCCCCGAGGTGCTGGACTGCCGCCGCCTCGCCGGCGAGGACTCCGCGCTGCTGCACGTGGTGGCGATGTCGGTGCCGCACCTCGAGGTGGTGCTCGACCGCCTGCTGAAGCTGCACGGCAGCATCGGCACGACCACGCTGGTGGTGCTGCAGGCGCCGCACGTCAACCGGCCGATCACCCGCGCGATGTGGCACGCCGCGCAGGGCGTCTGATGCGCCCGCCATGTAAGATGCCGCGCATGAGCGAATCGCAAACCACCCACTTCGGCTACCGCGAGGTGCCGGTCGCCGAAAAACAGAAGCTGGTCGGCCGCGTGTTCACCTCGGTCGCGTCGAAGTACGACCTGATGAACGACCTGATGTCGTTCGGCGTGCACCGGCTGTGGAAGCGCCATTTCGCCGCGGTCAGCGGCGTGCGCGCCGGCGACCGCGTGCTCGACCTCGCCGGCGGCACCGGCGACATCGCCGCGCTGCTGAAGCCGCGGGTCGGCGCGCAGGGCGAGGTGGTGGTCGGCGACATCAACGCGGCGATGCTCGGCGTCGGCCGCGACCGCCTGACCGACCGCGGCCTGGTGGAAGGCCTGCGCTACGCGCAACTGAACGCCGAGGCGCTGCCGTTCCCCGACGGCACGTTCGATGCCGTGACCATCGCCTTCGGCCTGCGCAACGTCACCGACAAGGACCGGGCGCTCGGCGAAATGCATCGCGTGCTGAAGACGGGCGGGCGCGCGCTGATCCTCGAGTTCTCGCAGGTGCGGCAGGACTGGCTGAAGCCGCTGTACGACTTCCACTCCTTCCAGGTGCTGCCGCGCCTCGGCCGCCTGTTCGCGCACGACGAGGACAGCTACCGCTACCTCGCCGAATCCATCCGCAAGCACCCCGACCAGGCCGCGCTGAAGGCGATGATGGAACGCGCCGGCTTCGCCCACGTCGAAGTGCGCAACCTCAGCGCCGGCATCGTCGCCATCCACCGCGGCTATCGCGTCTGACCGGCCGAAAGCCGCGGTCGATCCGGTGCTGCACGGATGCGCCGCGCCGGGGCCGCGTGCGGGCCGGCACATCCTCCGGCACCCGCGGGCACGGCGCCGGCGATGGCATACTGCGGCGCATTCCACGCCGGAGTTCCGCATGTTCCGACCGCTCTCCCTCGCGGCCTGCGCCGCGCTGCTGCTCGCGCCGCTGGCGGCGCTGGCTTCCGCCGATCCGCATTCGTACGCCGAACCCGGACGCGTCCGGGTCACCCACGCCGACCTCGACCTGCAGGTCGACTTCGACCGCCGCGAGTTGATCGGCAACGTCACGCTGACGCTGGACTGGAAGGACGAGGCCGCGCACGACCTGGTGCTGGACAGCCGCGATCTCGCCATCCGCCGCATCGTCGCCGTGCAGGCGGACGGCAAGGCGGGCGCCGCGCTGCCGTTCGCGCTGGCGCCGGCGGACAAGGAACTGGGCAGCAAGCTCACCATCGTGGCGCCGAAGCATCCGGCGCGCGTGCGCATCTATTACGCCACCTCGCCGCAGGCGTCCGGTCTGCAGTGGCTGCAGCCGGCGCAAACGGCCGGCAAGCGGCAGCCGTTCATGTTCTCGCAGTCGGAGGCGATCCACGCGCGCTCGTGGGTGCCGTTGCAGGACACGCCGGCGGTGCGCTTCACCTACACCGCGCACGTCGGCGCGCCGAAGGCGCTGCGCGTGGTGATGAGCGCGCTGAACGACGCGAAACACCCGCTGGACGGCGACTTCCGCTTCGAGCAGCCGCAGCCGATCCCGTCCTACCTGCTGGCGATCGCCGTCGGCGACATCGCCGTGCGCGAGACCGGGCCGCGCAGCGCGGTGTACGCCGAGCCGCCGGTGGCGGACAAGGCGGCGCGCGAGTTCGAGGACACCGAGCGGATGATCGCCGCCACCGAGCAGCTGTACGGCCCGTACCGCTGGGGTCGCTACGACATCCTGGTGCTGCCGCCCAGCTTCCCGTTCGGCGGCATGGAGAACCCGAACATGACCTTCGCCACGCCGACGGTGCTGGTCGGCGACAAGAGCCTGACCTCGCTGGTCGCGCACGAGCTGGCGCACTCGTGGTCGGGCAACCTGGTGACCAGCGCGGCATGGCGGCACATCTGGCTGAACGAAGGCTTCACCAGCTACGTCGAGAACCGCATCGTCGAAGCCGTGTACGGCAAGGCGCAGGCGGACGAGGAGTTTCTGATCGCCGCGCACGAGCTGCGGGACGAGATCGGCGCGATGCCGGAGAACGCGCAGCGCCTGACGCCGGAGCCGCGCGGACTCGGCGCCGACGACGCGCTGTCCGACGTCGCCTACACCAAGGGCGCGTGGTTCCTGAAGACGCTGGAGCAGCGCTACGGCCGCGAGGTCTTCGACGCCTATCTGCGCGGCTACTTCGACCACTTCGCCTTCCAGAGCATCGACACCGGGCAGATGCTGGCGTACCTGAAGGCGAACCTGGTCGACCGGCATCCCGGCAAGATGCGCTGGGAGGAGATCGAGGCCTGGGTGTACCAGCCCGGCATCCCCGCGGACGCGCCGCTGCCCGCCTCGCCGCGTTTCGCGCGCATCGACGCCGAGCGCGCCGATTTCCTCGCCGGCAAGCTGGCTGCGGACAAGCTCGACGCGCACGGCTGGAACACGCAGGAGTGGATGTACTTCCTCGACCGCCTGCCCGAGGCGGTGGCGCTGGACAAGCTGCAGGCGCTGGATGCCGCCTGGCGCCTCACCGGCACGCCCAACGCCGAGATCGGCATGCGCTGGTACGTGCACGCCATCGCCGGCGGCGACCGCGCCGCCTGGCCGGCGGCCGCCGAGCACATGACGCGCATCGGCCGCATCTACCTGACGCTGCCGCTGTACAAGGCCTTCGCGAAGACGCCGGAAGGCCTCGCCTACGCCGAGCAGGTGTACGCCAAGGCGAAGCCGGGCTATCACCCGATCACGCAGGCCGCGGTCGAGCGCGTGTTCGCCAAGGCGCGCAAGGCCGGCGGCAAGGAGTGAGCGCATGAACGCCCCGCCTTCGCCGCTGCGCCGCGTGCTGCTGCGCCGCCTGGCCGCACTGGGCGCCATGCTCGGGCTGACCGCGCTGACGCTCGGCGGCGTGTACCTGTTCGCGCCGCGGCTCCTGCTGCGCGCGTACTACGGGCAGCAGGCGAACGCGGCGCAGCTGGAGAAGAAGAGCGTCGTCGCCGGCGGCACGCGCTGGAGTTACTACGAAGGCGGCAACGGCCCGCCGCTGCTGCTGCTGCACGGCTTCAGCGGCAGCAAGGAGAACTGGTTGCCGGCGGCGAAGTTCCTCACGCGCAACTTCCGCGTGATCATCCCCGACCTGCCGGGCTGGGGCGAATCCTCGCGCGACCCGCAGGGCGACTACGGCTACGCCGCGCAGGTCGCGCGGCTGGAAGCGTTCGCGCAGGCGCTGCGCCTGCCGCACTTCGCGCTGGTCGGGCACTCGATGGGCGGCGCGATCGCCGGCCTGTACGCGGCGGCGCATCCGGGCGAGATCGCCGCGGTGGCCTTCCTCGACAGCGCCGGCGTGCCGTTCAAGGAAAACGATTTCGCGCGCGCCGTGCGCGCCGGTCGCGATCCGTTCGCCTACGGCGACCGCGCCGGCTTCGAGCGCCTGCTGGCGCTGGTGTTCGCCAAGCCGCCGTCGATCCCCGGCCGCATCGAGGACGTGTTCGTCGCCGCCAACGGCGCCGGCGACCACGGCTTCCTGCAGCGCGTGCTGGCCTCGCTGCGCACGCCTGCCGCGGCACGCGCGCTGCTGCCGGCGCTGCCGAAGATCACCGCGCCGACGCTGCTGCTGTGGTGCGCGCACGACCGCGTGATCGACGTCTCCGCGATGGGTGCGCTGCGCGCCGGTCTCACCGCCGCGCCGCGCATCGACACCACGCAGCTGATGGACTGCGGCCACATGCCGATGCTGGAGCAGCCGCGCGAGACCGCCGACGTGCTGACGCGCTTCCTGCTGCTGCCGTGAAGGCGCGCCGCGCGGGCGCAGCGGGTTTCGCTGCGCCCCGCGGCCCGGACGACCGGCGCGGCTACGCCTCGGCGCCGTCGACGGTCAGGCGCTGCAGCTCGGCCTTCAGCGCGGCGCCGTGCTCGCGCAGCCAGTCGCGTTGCGCCTGGTAGCCGGGATACAGGCGCTCGACCCAGCCCCAGAAGCGCACGGAGTGGCTGCGCACCTTGAGGTGGCAGAGCTCGTGCACCAGCACGTAGCGCAGCGCCGGCGGCGGCGCCAGCGCCAGCGCCAGGTCGAGGGTGACGCGGTCGCGCGCGTCCAGGCTGCCCCACAGGCTCTTCAGCGGCTTGATGCGCAGGCCGGTCGGCGCCGCGTCCAGTTCGGGCACGTAGGCGGCCAGCCAGCGCGACAGGTCGCGGCGCATCTGCGTCTCGAGGAACGCCGCCAGCAGGTTGCGCGCCGCCGGCAGCGCGCGGCTGTGCGGGCGCGGCACGATCAGGCGCAGCTCGTCCTCGCGGTGTTCGATGCGCGGATAGGGGCCGTCGTGCCAGCTCAGCTGCACGCTCTCGCCGCGCAGCGGCATCAGCGTGGTCACTCC
Organism: Mizugakiibacter sediminis; assembly: GCF_000953855.2. GTDB lineage: Bacteria > Pseudomonadota > Gammaproteobacteria > Xanthomonadales > Rhodanobacteraceae > Mizugakiibacter > Mizugakiibacter sediminis. The sequence goes on along the minus strand of NZ_DF970134.1, from coordinate 60,201 downwards.
GGGTTTGAGCGGCGGCGGACCGCGATGTTTCAGGTGCAGCTCGTCGAGCTTGCGCTCCAGCCAGTCGGCGTGGCGGCGCAGGAAGGCGAACACTTCGGCGGGATGGGTGCCATGCGGATAGGTGACGCGCGCGCCGCCCGGCGTGACGGTCAGGCGCAGCCGCCGCGAACGCGGATGCGGCGCCTTGACCACCTTGATGGTGCTGCCGGTCGGCGTGGACAGTTCGAGGATTTCATCGCCTGCGCGGACCATCGTGCGTCTCCGCCGCGGCCCGCCGGCGCATCACGCGTCGTCGCCGGGCCTGGGCAAACCGAACCATGCGGACAGCTGGGCCAGCAGGCGTTCGAGCTCCAGCGTCATCAGCGCGAAGCGGGCGTCCAGTTCCGCCCGCGCCGATTCGCGTTCGTCCGCTTCCAGCTCGTCCAGCACACCGTCGAGGAAACGCAGCTTGCGCAGGACGAGATCCTCGCCCAGCACGAAGCTGACGCGTCCGTCGAATTCGAGGCCGAGCTGGAAGACCTGCTTGCCGCCCTTCAGATGCTCCCGCACCTCGTCGGATTCAAGGTCCTGCCGGCGGCAGCGCACCACGGCGCCGGTCGCGGTGGCGGGATCCCTGAGCTCGCATTCGTCGCCCAGCCTGAGGCCCGCCGGTAGCTTGCCATGGGCCAGCCAGTCGGTCATCAGGGCGCGCGGGGTCTCCTCGGGGGCCAGCGGCACGGCGGGGAAGCTGCCCAGCGCCTCGCGCAGGGCGGTGACCCCGGCCTCGGCCGCCTTGCGGCTGGCGGTGTCCAGCACCAGCCAGCCGTTTTCCTTGTCGATGTAGGCACTTAGCTGCGAAGGCCGGACGAAGGCGCGGGGCAGCAGTTCGTCCAGCACCTCCTGCTTCAGACGCTTGCGCTCGCGGCCGCCGACGCGGCGGCCCTCTTCTTCGACGATCTTCTGGATACGTCGCGCAAGTTCCTCGTTCACCACCGCCGCCGGCAGCAGTTTCTCCTCGGCGCCGATGCTGACCAGGGTGCGCGGGCCGACGCTGTGGGTCAGCGGCTCCTCGCGGCGGCCCAGCGGCGAGACGAAGCCGCGGGTGGCCAGCTCCAGCGGGCCGCAGCCACGCAGGCGGTGGCCTTCGAGGGCGGCGTCGAGGCCGTCCAGGTCGGCGGCGACCTTGGCGGAGAAGCGGAACAGGGTCAGGTTGCGGAAAAACATCGGCACGCTCGGGTCGGGACCGGCCGCACGGCGACCGGTCGTGGCAAGGATGGGGAAGGAATCAGCCGCTGGCCTCGGCCGCCGGCGTCGGCGCCTCGTGCGGCTCGCCGGCCAGCCAGGCGTGGGCGTCGGCGCGGGCGGCGCCGGCGCGCGCGCCCAGCGCGGCGAAGTCGAACAGCTTCGGATCGGCCAGCTGCGAGGGCGCGACGTTGGCGATGGCGCGGAAGATGTTGTCGATGCGCCCGGGATGCTGCCGCTCCCACTCCTCCAGCATGCCCTTCACCACCTTGCGCTGCAGGTTGTCCTGCGAGCCGCACAGGTTGCAGGGGATGATCGGGAACCGCTTCGCCTCCGCGTAGGCGGCGATGTCGCTCTCGCGGCAGTAGGCCAGCGGACGGATCACCACGTGCTTGCCGTCGTCGGAGCGCAGCTTGGGCGGCATCGCCTTCAGGCTGCCGTGGTAGAACATGTTGAGGAACAGCGTGGCGACGATGTCGTCGCGGTGGTGGCCCAGCGCGATCTTGGTGAAACCGTTCGCCTCGGCGTAGGTGTACAGCGCGCCGCGGCGCAGCCGCGAACACAGGCTGCACATGGTCTTGCCCGCCGGGATCACCCGCGTGACCACGCTGTAGGTGTCCTGCTCGAGGATGTGGTAGGGCACGCCGCGCGATGTCAGGTAATCCGGCAGCACGTGCTCGGGGAAACCCGGCTGCTTCTGGTCGAGGTTGACCGCGACCAGCTCGAAACGCACCGGCGCCTTCGCCTGCAGCGACAGCAGGATGTCCAGCAGGGTGTAGGAATCCTTGCCGCCGGACAGGCACACCATCACCTTGTCGCCATCCTCGATCATGGCGTAGTCGGCGATCGCCTGGCCGACCTGGTGGCGCAGACGCTTGGCCAGCTTGGCGGCCTCGTAGGCCTGCTTGCGTTCGGGAGCGGCGGACATGGCGGAGCGGATGGAGGTGAACGGCCTATTGTACGGGCAGGCCGCCGCGCGGCGCTCATCCGCCGGTCACGCCGCGGCGCTACACTGGCGGCCTGCCGTCGGGGTGCCGCATGCAAAACGAGGATCCTGCCGTCATCGCCCGCCGCCTGACCGAACTGCGGATCGAGCACCGCGACCTCGACGCCGCGATCGCGCGGCTGGCCGCCGACGGCTACCGCGACGAACTGCAGCTCACGCGCCTGAAGAAGCGCAAGCTGCGGCTGAAGGACATGATCGCCTACCTCGAGAGCAAGCTGATCCCCGACCTCGACGCCTGAGCGCGCTCCGCGTCGCGCGGCGCCCGCCGCACCTTCGCCGTCAAGCTCCCGATCCGATGCACACGCCGCCGTCCGCCGCCACGCTGCAGAACGCCCACGTCATCCTCGAACCGCTGACGGCGGCGCACGCGCCCGCGCTGGAAGCGGCCGCGCGCGACGGCGAGCTGTGGAAGCTGTGGTACACCTCGGTGCCGGCGCCGGGCGAGGCCGCGGCCTACATCGCCGCCGCGCTGGCCGGCCGCGCGGAAGGCCGCATGCTGCCGTTCGCCGTGCGCGAGCGCCGCAGCGGCGAGATCGCCGGCTCGACGCGCTATTGCAACATCGACGCCGGCCTGCCGCGCGTGGAGATCGGCTACACCTGGTACGCGGCGCGCTTCCAGCGCACGCACCTCAATACCGCGTGCAAGGCGCTGCTGCTGGAGCACGCCTTCGAACGGCTCGGCTGCACCGCGGTGGAGCTGCGCACCGACCTCTACAACCAGGCCTCGCAGCGCGCGATCGAGAAGCTGGGCGCGCGCCGCGACGGCGTGCTGCGCGCGCACCAGAAGCGCCGCGACGGCAGCGTGCGCGACACCGTGGTCTACAGCATCACCGCGGCCGAATGGCCCGACGTCAAGCGCCTGCTGGCGCTGCGGCTGGAACGCCTCGCCGGCGCCTGAGGCAGGTTCAGGCCGTGCGCGCGCGCAGCATCTGGTAGACCGGCTCGGTGTCCGGGCGCACGCCGTGCCAGCGTTCGAAGGCATCGGCGGCGGTTTCCACCAGCATGCCGAGGCCGTCGAACGCGTAGCGCGCGGCGGCCGCGCGCGCCCAGGCGAGGAAGCCGGCCGCGGCGGCGCCGTAGGCGAGGTCGTAGCACAGTGCGCGGTTGGCGGCGATCGAGAACGGCAGCTCCAACGCCTCGCCCAGCACGCCGGCCGAGGTGCCGTTGACGATCAGGTCGAAGCTGCCGATGCTGCCGAGATCTTCCCAGTAGCGCGTGTGCACGCGCGCCGGATCGCCGAGGCGGTCGGCCAGCGCGTCCGCGGCGGCGGCGGTGCGGTTGACGATGGTCAGGCTGCGCACGCCGGCGTCCAGCAGCGCGCCGGCGACGCCGTGCGCGGCGCCGCCCGCGCCCAGCAGCAGCGCGTCGTGGCCGCGCAGGTCGACGCGGTGGCGCTCCGCCAGATCGCGCACCAGGCCGGCGCCGTCGGTGTTGTCGGCTTCGAGGCGGCCGTCCGCCAACGCGGTCAGCACGTTGGCCACGCCGGCGCGTTCCGCCGCGGCGGTGCGCACCTCGGCGAGTTCGAAGGCGAGGCGCTTGTCCGGCAGGGTGACGTTGGCGCCGCGCCCGCCGCCGGCGAAGAACTCGCGCGCGATCCCGGCGAAGCGTGCCGGCGGCGCGTCGATCGCGGCGTAGACCAGCTCGCGGCCGGTCTGGCGGCCGAAGGCGGCGTGGATCTCCGGCGACAGGGAGTGCTTGATCGGGTGGCCGAAGACCGCGAAGCGCGGCGGTGCGTCGTTCATGGCGTCTCCCTGCGAGGGGCGCGTGGCATCCGGACGGTCGCCGCGACGCCCACGCGCGTCCGGCGCGCTTCCATGGTACCCGAGCGGCGGCATGTCGCAGCCGCTGAGATGCGCGGGCGCGAAGGTGCGCGCACAGGAGGTTCGCCATGACCACGACCCGCATCGCTGCCACGCCCCGCCTGGCGCGCCGCCGCGCGCGCGCCGCCATCGCCCTGGCCTGGCTCGGCGCCGGACTGCCGACGCTGCTGCTGACGCCGCTGCCGCTGTACGACCGTCTGCTCGGCTGGAGCGCGGCGTTCTGGCTGGTCGGCGCGCCGCTGGCCCTGCTCGCCGCGCTGGCGCCGCGTCTGCCGCTGGCGCTGCTGCGCGCGGCGAGGCCGCGCCCGCGCGGATGCGCCTTCGCCCGCTGAGGCGCGCGGCGCTCAGGCCACGCCGAGGCGCTTGCGCTGCATGCGGCGCAGGAACTCCTCCATGATGCGCCGGTAGAGGTCCTCGCCGAGGTAGGCGTCCTCGACGCCGGCGTCGACCGAGGGGTTGTCGTTCACCTCGATCACCACCACGCGATCCTTGGTCTGCTTGATGTCGACGCCGTACAGGCCGTCGCCGATCGGCTGCGTCGCCTTCAGCGCCAGCTTGATCACCTCGGCGGGCGCCTCGCGCACCGGCAGCGTCTTGAAGCCGCCGGACTTGGCGCTGCCCTTGGCGCCGTGGTTGTAGATCTGCCAATGGCCGCGCGACATGAAGTACTGGCAGGCGTACAGCGCCTCGTGGTTGAGCACGCCGACGCGCCAGTCGTATTCGGTGTAGAGGAACTCCTGCGCGATCACCAGCGCCGTGCTCTGGAACAGCTCCGCCGCGGCCTTCTCCAGCGCCTCGACGCTGTCCACCTTGACCACGCCGCGCGAGAACGATCCGTCCGGAATCTTCAGCACCATCGGCAGGCCGAGCCGCTCGGGCAGCTCCTTGAGCTGCCTGGGATCGTCCTTGTAGAGGATCTCGGTGCGCGGCACGGCCAGCTTGCGCGAGCGCAGCAGGTCGTGCAGGTAGATCTTGTTGGTGCAGCGCAGGATCGAGGTGGGATCGTCGATCACCACCATGCCCTCGCGCTCGGCCTTGTGCGCGAAGCGGTAGGTGTGGTGGTCGAGCGCGGTGGTCTCGCGGATGAACAGGCCGTCGTATTCGGCGAGGCGCGTGTAGTCGTTCTTGCCGATCGGGTCGACCTCGATGCCGATCTCCTTGCCGGCGGCGATGAACGACTTCAGCGCCTTCCTGTCCGAGGGCGGCATCGCCTCCTCGGGATCGACCAGCATGGCGAGGTCGTAGCGGTACTGGCGGCGCGCGCGCGGCTTGCGCCATAGCTTCTTCGAGAACGCGTCCAGCGACTGCGCGAACGCGTCTTCCTGCGGGTCGTCCAGCGTGTGCAGGCCGATCGGCTTGATCGCGCTGATGCGCCACACGCGTTCGCGCTCGAACTCGATGCGCAGCAGCGGGCAGGGGAACAGCTCGAACACCTGCCGCGCCAGATCCTTCAGCGCCGGGTAGGAGGTCTCGCCGAAGTAGACCAGGATGCCGAGGTCGGTGGTGTCGCGGCCGCCGGCCGGCAGGAAGTTGGCCAGCTTCTGGTTGAGGTCCTCGACGTCGAGGCCGTACAGCGCGCGCTTGCGCAGGTCGTTGATGGTGCGCACCGAGGGGATCACGCGGTGGCCGCGCGCCTCGCCCAGCAGCGAGACGTAGTAGCCGGTGCCGAGGTACTTGTAGCTGCGGCACAGGTTGACGACGTGCGTGCGCTCCTCCCCGCCGACGGGCTCGCGCAGGTAGTCCATGGCGGTGACGACGTTGTCGGACGGGTAGTAGGAGCCCCAGTCGGAGGCTTTCTCGACGACGATGACGAGCCGGCTCATGGCACCTCGTGCGGTGGGTCGACCGGCGGCGCCCGGGCAGGCCGGCGTCTCGATGCGGCGACGCCGCCAAGTTTGGCACAGCCTCTGCGGCGCACAAGCGGAGGGCGTCGCCGGATATGGCTTGCAGTCAGCCAGGGCGGTCACTACCCTGCCGCGCGTGCCGCCCGACCCCGCCTCCCCGCCCGTCGCCCGCATCCGCCGCGCCGTTGCCGACGATCTCGACGCCCTGGTCGCGCTGGAACGGCAGGTGTTCGACAGCGACCTGATCAGCCGCGCACAGTACCGCCGCCACCTCGACAGCGCCAGCGCCGCGGTGCTGGTGGCGACGGCGGCCGGCCGTCTGCTTGGCTCCGCCGTGCTGTTCTTCCGCCGCAACTCGCGCACGGCCCGGCTGTACTCGCTCGCCACCGCGCCGGAGGCGCGCGGGCGCGGCGTGGCGGCGGCGCTGCTCGCCAGCGCCGAGCGGCTGGCGCGTGAGCGGCGCTGCCATGCGCTGCGCCTGGAGGTGCGGACGGGCAACGTCGCCGCCCGGCGCCTGTACGAGCGCGACGGCTACCAGCCCCGCGGCCGGCGCCGCGGCTATTACGAAGACGGCGCCGACGCGCTGCTGTACGTCAAGCCACTGCGGTGAACGCGCGCCGCGCGCCCCGAACTTCGCCACGGCACGGCCGCCCGCACTTGCGGCCCGCCCCCTCGCGGAGTACTACAGCCGGGCCGGAAAGATTCCGGGATGCGTACGCGCAAGGAGCCGCCGATGAAACGCCTGCTCGCCACCCTCGCCATCGCCCTCGCAATGGCCGCAGCCCCGCCCGGCCGCGCCGAGGATCCCGAACTCGACGCCTCGATGCAGCGCCTGCTGCGGGCGATGAACGAAGCCTCCACCTGGGGCCATCCCGACCAGTTCGGCGAATTCGCCGGCGTGCGCCATTTCGCCGCGCACGACTACGAGGGCGCGCTGAAGTACTTCAAGCTGGGCGCCTACTACGCCGACAAGCTCTCGCAGCTTTCCATCGGCCTGATGTATCTCAACGGCAACGGCGTGGCCAAGGATCCGGTCACCGCCTACGCCTGGATCGCGGTGTCCGCCGAGCGCGGCTACCCGCAGTTCCTCGCCACCCGCGACCGCCTGTGGTCCGAGCTGACCGCGGCGCAGCGCGAACAGGCCAAGGCGGCGGCCTACGAGCTCTACGAAACCTACGGCGATCCGGTCGCCAAGCCGCGCATGGAGAAGCAACTGCGCCTCGCGCTGTTCCAGATGACGGGTTCGCGCACCGGCTTCGACAGCGGCATCCTGCACGCTTCCGCGCGCCAGGACTGCGCCGGCGCCGTCGTCGAAGTCAACGGCGTGCGGGTGCCGCGCGCCGGCTGCGGCGGCGACTTCTGGGCGCCGGCGCGCTGGGATCCGAAGCTGTATTTCGCCGCGCGCGACGCGCAGTGGAAGGGCACGGTGACGGTCGGCGCGATCGCGCAGCCGCCCGCGCCGGCGGACAAGGACGCCGCGAAGCCCGCGGCGGACGCGCCCAAGGCCGGGGAGCCGGAGCAACACCGGCCCGACGCTCCCGCAGAGCGGCCGCGCTGCGCGCACCGGCTGCACCGCTGAGCGCGCACGCCGACGGCTATACTGGCGCATCTCCGAGCTTCGACAGGCCTCGCCGATGCGCCGTGCGCTGACCCTCCTACCGCTGCTGGCCGCCGCCGCGCTCGCCGGCTGCGGCAACAAGGGCCCGCTGGTGCTGCCGACGCGGCCGGCGCCGCCCGCACCCGCCGCCAGCGCCGCGCCGGCGCCGGCCGCGACGACGCCGCCGGCGCCCGCCTCGAGCAGCGGCTGAGATGCCCATCGCCTTCACCAAGATGCACGGCGCGGGCAACGACTTCGCCGTGATCGACGCGCGCGCCGGCCGCCCGCTGCTGGACGCATCGCGTGTCGCGCGCATGGGCGACCGCCACCGCGGCATCGGCTTCGACCAGCTGCTGACCATCGAGACGGCCGACGCTCCGGGCTGCGCCTACGCCTATGGCATCTGGAACAGCGACGGCTCGCCCGCGCGCCAGTGCGGCAACGGCGTGCGCTGTGTCGCCGCGTGGCTGCGCCGCGCCGGCGCGCTGGGCGTCGGCGCCGCGCGGCTGCAGAGCCCGGCGGGACCGGTCACCGTGCGCATCGGCGCCGACGGCGAGATCGCCGTCGACATGGGCGCGCCGCTGTTCGCGCCCGCCGGCATTCCGTTCGACGCGCCGGCCGAGGCCGACCGCTACGCGCTGGCGCTGGGCGACGAGATCGTGCAGATCGGCGCGGTATCGATGGGCAACCCGCACGCCGTGGTCGAGGTGACGGACATCGCCGATCCGCGCGTCGACCGCCTCGGCCCCGCGCTGACCGCGCATCCGCGCTTTCCCGCCGGCGTCAACGCCGGCTTCGTGCAGGTGCTCGGCGAGGACGCGGTGCGCCTGCGCGTGCACGAGCGCGGCGCCGGCTGGACGCTCGCCTGCGGCACCGGCGCCTGCGCCGCGGTCGCCGTGCTGCGGCGGCGCGACCGCGTCGGCCCGCGCGTGCGCGTCGCGCTGCCCGGCGGCATGCTGACCATCGCCTGGGAAGGCCCGGGCCACACGCTGTGGATGAGCGGCCCCGCGGCCTTCGTCTACGAGGGCGAATACCTCGACTGAACCGTTGCGCATGCCGGCGCGAACGCCCACACTTCGCGCAACGCCGAACGAGGTGCATGCATGGCCGAGATGACCCTGAAGGACGGCCTGGAAGCGATGGACGTGGCCGCCTACCTGCGCGGCCATCCCAACTTCCTCAAGGATTTCCCCGACCTCGCGCTGTCGCTGCTGATACCGCGCGAACACGGCCCCGCCGCCTCGCTGGCCAGCTACCAGCTCGAGGTGCTGCGCGAGAAGAACCGCGAGCTGACCCGCCGCCTGGCCGAGCTGATCGAAGTGGCCGGCGACAACGAACAGCTGATGGTGCGCGTGCACTCGCTGACGCTGGCGCTGATGCGCGCGCCCACGCTGGGCGAGACCGTGCGCACGGTGGTGGCCAGCCTGACCGAGGACTTCGACACCGAGCAGGTGCGCCTGCTGCTGTTCCGCGCCGATCCCGAACTGCCGGCCGCACCGTGGCTGCTGCTGGAACCGGCCGGCCCGGCGGCGTTGCCGGCATTCGCCGAATTCCTCGCGCGCGGCGAGCCGCTGTGCGGACGCCTGGCGCAGGACAAGCTCGAATACCTGTTCGGCGAGGAGGCCGGCGCCGTGCGCTCGGCCACGCTGATGCGCATCGCCGACGCCGGCGCGCTGGCGATCGGCAGCGACGATCCCAACCGCTTCCATCCGGGCATGGGCACGATCTTCCTCAAGCTGATCGCGGAAGCGGTCGCCACCGCGCTGGCCCGCTTCCCGCAGGCGTGACGTGGCCGAGGCGCTGGCCGACGGCGTCGCCCGCTTCCTCGACCATCTCGCCGTCGAGCGCCGCTACTCGCCGCACACGCTCGCCGGCTACCGGCAGGACCTCGACAAGCTCGCGCGCTGGATGCAGGCGCGCGGACTGGCGCGCTTCGACGCGCTGACGCCCGACCTGCTGCGCGGCTTCGTCGCCGCCGAGCATCGCGCGGGGCTGTCGCCGAAGAGCCTGCAGCGCGTGCTGTCCACCTGCCGCAGCCTGTTCCGCTTCCTCGCCCGCAGCGGCGCGCTGGCGCACGATCCCGCCGCCGGCGTGCGCGCGCCCAAGGTACGGCGCAAGCTGCCGCAGGTGCTGGACACCGACGAGGCCAACGCGCTGGTCGAGCTGCCGGCCGAAGGCACGCTCGGCCCGCGCGACCGCGCGATGCTGGAGCTGTTCTATTCGAGCGCGCTGCGCCTGTCGGAGCTGGTCGGCCTGCGCTGGGGCGCGCTCGACCTCGACGAGGGCCTGGTGCGCGTCACCGGCAAGGGCGGCAAGACGCGCATCGTGCCGGTCGGCCGCCACGCCTGCGCCGCGCTGCGCGCGCTGGCGGCCGCCGGCGGCGCGGCCCCCGACGCGCCGGTGTTCGTCTCGCGCCACGGCGGCGCGCTGACCCCGCGCACGGTGCAGGCGCGGCTGAAGACGCTGGCGCTGCGCCAGGGCATCGCCAAGCGCATCCATCCGCACCTGCTGCGCCATTCCTGCGCCAGCCACCTGCTGGAATCCTCCGGCGACCTGCGCGCCGTGCAGGAACTGCTCGGCCATGCCGACATCGGCACCACCGAGATCTACACCCACCTCGACTTCCAGCACCTGGCGCGCGTCTACGACGCCGCCCATCCGCGCGCGCGGCGCAAATAGACCGCCGACGAGGCGCCGCGCGCGGCACAGCGACGGATCCCTCCACGACGGCGGGCCGGCGGGGATCGGATCGCGCAAAGCCGCGGCCGGGGCAGGGCCGCCGGGCGGGCTTGGATTCGGACCCGGCTCCCCCATGTTGGGCTGTTCCAGCCAGCGGGGCACCGTCATGGAATCCTTCCACGCCACCACCATCGTCTCCGTGCGCCGCGACGGCCGCGTCGTGATCGGCGGCGACGGCCAGGTCACGCTCGGCAACACGGTGATGAAGGCCAACGCGCGCAAGATCCGCCGCCTCGGCAAGGGCGACGTGCTGGCCGGCTTCGCCGGCGCCACCGCCGACGCCTTCACCCTGTTCGAGCTGTTCGAGGAGAAGCTGACCAAACACGGCGGCAACCTCACGCGCGCCGCGGTGGAGCTGGCCAAGGACTGGCGCACCGACCGCCGCCTCGGCCGCCTCGAGGCGATGCTGGCGGTGGCCGACCGCGACACCTCGCTGCTGATCTCCGGCAACGGCGACGTGCTCGAACCGGAGCAGGGCCTGATCGCGATCGGCTCCGGCGGCCCCTACGCGCAGGCCGCGGCCAAGGCGCTGCTGGAGAACTCCACGCTGGACGCACGCAGCGTCGTCGAGAAGGCGCTGAAGATCGCCGGCGACATCTGCATCTACACCAACCACAACGTCAGCATCGAGGAACTGTAGGAGCCTGCGTGCAGGCGACCCCGATGAGCCCGCACGCGGGCGACCGGCAGAACCCCCTATCCGGATGACACCGCCACGCATATCCGGCCGCGAGCACGCTCGCTGCTACCCGTCCGCAGGCAATCCATGTCCGAACTGACCCCCCGCGAAATCGTCAACGAGCTCGACCGCTACATCGTCGGCCAGCACGACGCCAAGCGCGCCGTCGCCATCGCCCTGCGCAACCGCTGGCGGCGCATGCAGCTGCCGCGCGAGCTGCGCGACGAGGTCACGCCGAAGAACATCCTGATGATCGGCCCCACCGGCGTCGGCAAGACCGAGATCGCGCGCCGCCTGGCGACGCTGGCCAACGCGCCGTTCGTCAAGGTCGAGGCGACCAAGTTCACCGAGGTCGGCTATGTCGGCAAGGACGTGGAGTCGATCGTGCGCGACCTCGCCGACGTCGCCTACAAGCTGACCCGCGAGCAGGCCAAGGCGCGTGTGAAGAGCCAGGCCGAGGACCGCGCCGAGGACCGCCTGCTGGACGCGCTGCTGCCGCGCCGTCAGGCGGCCGGCTGGGACCAGCCGTCGGCGCCGGCCGCCGACGGCGGCGAGACCCGGCAGAAGCTGCGCAAGCAACTGCGCGAGGGCGCGCTGGACGACCGCGAGATCGAGCTCGACCTCGCCATGAACGTCGGCATCGAGATCATGACGCCGCCCGGCATGGAGGAGATGAGCCAGCAACTGCGCTCGCTGTTCCAGAACCTCTCCGGCGCGAAGACGCAGAAGCGCAAGATGACCCTGCGCGCGGCGCGGCCGCTGCTGGTCGAGGAGGAGGCGTCCAAGCTGCTCAACGAGGACGAGATCCGCGAACAAGCCGTGACCGCCGCCGAGCAGAACGGCATCGTCTTCATCGACGAGATCGACAAGATCTGCCAGCGCGCGGAGTGGGGCGGGGCGTCGGTCAGCCGCGAGGGCGTGCAGCGCGACCTGCTGCCGCTGGTCGAAGGCTCGACCGTCTCCACCAAGTACGGCCCGATCCGCACCGACCACGTGCTGTTCATCGCCTCCGGCGCGTTCTCGCTGGCCAAACCGTCGGACCTGATCCCGGAGCTGCAGGGCCGCCTGCCGATCCGCGTCGAGCTCTCCGCGCTCAGCGTCGACGACTTCAAACGCATCCTGCGCGAACCCAACAACGCCCTTACGAAACAGTATGTTGCGCTGCTCGGCACGGAGGGCGTCGCGCTGCAGTTCACCGATTCCGGCATCGACCGGCTGGCCGAGGTGGCCCACCAGGTCAACGAACGCACCGAGAACATCGGCGCCCGCCGCCTGCACACCGTCATGGAGCGGCTGCTGGAGGCGATCTCCTACGAAGCGGCAGACAAAAGCGGCGAAAAATATCTGATCGACGCCGAATATGTCGACAAAAGGCTGGGAAAATTGATCGGCGACGAGGACCTCAGCCGCTACATCCTCTGAGGCTTAACGCCCCGCCTGCTAGACTTGTCCTGCTATGGGTACCGTCATTCCGCTCAAGACCAACAGTCTGCGCGTGCGCCTGCGCGAGGCGCAGCAGCATCGGCAGCTCGTCCGCCTGTGGCGCGGCGAGCTCGAGCACGGCAGCTTCTGCGGCTACGTGGCCGGCATCGGCCGCGAGTTCGTGCTGCTGTGGGTGGTCGGCGATTCCATCGGCTTCGACGGCCTGTACGCCCTGCGCCACCGCGACATCACCGAACTGGAAGCGCCGGAGAAGCACCATCGCTTCATGGAGAAGGCGCTGGCGCTGAAGGGCGTCGTGCCGCGCCTGCCGCGCGGCTTCCCGCTGGACGACGTCGGCCAGGTGGTCGAGGCGGCCAGCCTGCAGGCGCCGGTGATCGGCGTGCACGTCGACAGCGAGGACGAGCAGGAGGTCTGCTACATCGGCCGTCTGCTGAACTTCGAGGACGACGGCTTCAACCTGCAGGAGATCACCCCGGACGCCGAATGGCTGCGCGAGCCGTCGTTCTTCGCCTGGGACGAGGTCTCCACGATCAGCTTCGACGAGCCTTACGCGCAGGCCCTGCTCGACGTCGCCGGCGCGGCGCCGGCGCTGGAGCAGGGCGATTCCGGCATCGGCCGCGCACACTGAGCGCTCCACCTCGCCGGTCGAACCGCCTCCGCCGCGTGCGCCCCGCTTCCGCCCGGGCGGAAGCGGGAAGGGCTGCCACGGGATCCGGAGCAGCGCGGGCTTCCCTCCCGCCGGCTACCGCCCTGCCGCTGCGCGATGCGCGCGCCCGCTTGACGCAGGCCAGGCCGCCTCGATCCGCGCGCCGCTAGACTAGGCGGATGACGCGCACGCCGCACCCCACCGACATCGTCCTGCACCGCGCCTCGCACACCCTCGAGGTCGCTTTCGACAACGGCGAGCGTTTCGAGCTGCCCTGCGAATACCTGCGCACGCATTCGCCCAGCGCGGAAGTGCAGGGCCACCATCCCAGCCAGCGCGTGCTGGTCGCCGGCAAGCGTCACGTCAACATCGACGCCATCGAACCGGTCGGCAACTACGGCGTGCTGCTGCGCTTCGACGACGGCCACGCCACCGGCATCTTCGCCTGGGGCACGCTGTACGCACTCGGCCGCGGCTACGCGAAGAACTGGCAGGCCTACCTCGACGCGCTGGCGGCGAGCGGGCTGCGGCGGGAGCCGTAGACAGCGGCGGCGCGATAGTCGGGACGCTGCAACGGGAACGACTGCGCGCCCATCGTTCGCAGGGAGGCGCAGACACCGGGAGCCCGCCCGCACGATCAGGCCGCTCCCGCATCGGCTCTTCCGCTGCCGCACGATCATTCAAGACCCGACACCGCTTCGCACCTGAGATGCGACATCCGACGATCGCACGGTGGCGTTCAACCGCGCCCGTTCCACAACGCCCGCGCGCCGCGAAACCGCGGACGCTAGGCGAACAACGCCTCGAGATCCGCCTCGTCGAAGGCCAGCCGGTCGCGGGTGCCGCCACCCGCGAGCACGGCTTCGGCGAGTTCGGCTTTGCGGGCCTTGAGCGCTTCGATGCGTTCCTCGACGGTGCCGGCGCAGATCAGGCGGTAGACGAACACCGGCTTGTCCTGGCCGATGCGATGCGCGCGGTCGGAGGCCTGCGCCTCGGCGGCGGGGTTCCACCACGGGTCGTAGTGGATGACGGTGTCGGCGGCGGTGAGGTTGAGGCCGACGCCGCCGGCCTTCAGCGACAGCAGGAACAGCGGCACCTCGCCTTCCTGGAAGCGGCGCACCGGTTCGGCGCGATCGCGGGTCTCGCCGGTGAGGGTGACGTAGCGGATGTGGCGGCGGTCGAGCTCGCGCGCGATCAGCCCCAGCATCTCGGTGAACTGGCTGAACAGCAGCACGCGCCGGCCTTCGGCGACCAGCGCCGGCAGCATGTCCATCAGCAGTTCCATCTTCGCCGACTCGCGCACGCCGCGCGCGGCTTCGAGCTTGACCAGGCGCGGATCGCAGCACACCTGGCGCAGCTTCAGCAGCGCATCCAGCACGACGATGCCGCTCTGCTCGAGGCCGCGCTGCGCGATCACCTCGCGCAGCTCCTCGGCCAGCGTCAGGCGCAGGCTGTCGTACAGCTCGCGCTGGCGGCCTTCGAGGGTGACGGTGCGCGCGATCTCGGTCTTCGGCGGCAGTTCGGTGGCGACCTGCGTCTTGGTGCGGCGCAGGATGAACGGCGCGATGCGGCGGTTCAGGCGCGCCTGGCATTCGGCGTCGCCGTAGCGTTCGATCGGCTGGCGGTAGTGGCGGCGGAACGTGCCTTCGTCGCCGAGCAGCGCCGGCACGACGAGGTCGAGCTGCGACCACAGCTCGCCGAGGTGGTTTTCCAGCGGCGTGCCGGTCAGGCAGACGCGGCGTTCCGCCTTCAGCGCCAGCACGGCGCGGCGCGCCTGCGTGCGCGGATTCTTCACCTGCTGCGCCTCGTCCAGCACCACCAGCGCGAAACGCTGCGGCTTCAGCGCGGCAAGGTCGCGCGGCAGCAGCGCATAGCTGGTCAGCACCACGTCGCACTCGCCGAGGCGCGCGAACGTCTGCGCGCGGTCCGGACCGTGCAGGGTGAGCACGCGCAGCGACGGCGCGAAGCGCGCGGCCTCGCCCTCCCAGTTCGGGATCAGGCTGGTCGGCGCGACGATCAGCGCGGGCCGTTTCAAGCCGCCGGCGGCCTTCAGCGCCAGCAGGTGCGCGAGCAGTTGCACGGTCTTGCCGAGGCCCATGTCGTCGGCGAGCACGCCGCCGAGGCCGGCTTCGGCGAGCGCATTCAGCCAGCGCAGGCCTTCGCGCTGGTACGGCCGCAGCTCGGCCTGCAGCTCGGCCGGCACCGCGTCGGAGGCGTGCGCGGCGGCCTCGCGCAGGCGCTGCGCGAAACCGGCGAGCGCGGGCGGCGCCTCCAGCGTGCCGCTCTTCGGCAGCGCCTCGGCGAATTCTTCCAGGCGCCCTGCCTGCACGCGCGGCAGGTGCAGCTTCTCGCGCGGCCGCTCGAGGTATTCGGCCAGCGGCGCCAGCAGGCCGCGCAGCACCTTGAGGCGCACCGGCACGCGGCGGCGCTCGTCGACCGGCGCGTACCACACCGCATCCTCGGGCTCGTTGGCGGTCGGCGTCAGCGCAATCTGGTGCTCGGCCAGCGCCTGCGCCACCGCGGGCAGCATGTTGACGCGCCTGCCCTCGATCTCGATGCCGATCTCCAGCTGGAAGGCGTGGCCGTCCTCGTCCGGCTCGGCGACGCCGTACCAGCGCGGCGGGCCTTCCAGCACCTCGAACGGGAAACTCGAGGCGTAGTCGAGGCTGAAGCCGTCCTGTTCGAGCTTCGGCCGCAGCGCCAGCCAGCGCGCGGGCGTGTTGACCTCGAGCGCGCCGGCGTAGCCTCTGCCGGGAAACAGCCAGGCGTCCTCGGGCAGGGTGTCGGCGAGATCCCAGGGCAGGCCCTCGCAGTCGACCGCCGGCGCCAGGCCCTTGGCCTCGAGCCGCTCCATCGCGGCCAGTTCCTCCGCGCGCCGCCGCGTGATCTCGACCAGCTTGTTGTCGCGCACGCGGCGCACCAGCGCTTCGCCGCCGCGGCCGGGCAGGCGCTCGCCGCCGTAGTCGAAGGCGAGGCGCGCGTACGCCAGCGGCGGCGTGCCGGCGGCGAGCCGCGCATGGCGGGTCAGCGCGTGCAGCGTCAGCACCGGCTTCGGCTTGAGGTCGGCGCGTTGCGGTGCGGCGAACACGCGCGGCGGCGGCACGCGGCCTTCCAGCGCGGAACCGATCAGCGCCGCGCGCAGCGGCTCGCTGTGCTCGGGCGCCAGCGGCGGCGCGTCCAGCAGCGCGGCTTCTTCGGCGGGGCCGTCCAGCGGCCCCAGTTCGGCGCGTTCGGGATCGAGGAACCACAGCGCGTCGACGCGGATCAGGCGCGCGCCGTGATCGAGCTGCGGCAGCAGGCGCTGATGGCCGTCGCGCAGGGTTTCCCAGTGCCAGCGCAGCGGCCGCGCGCGGCCGCGCGCCAGGCGCAGGCCGGCCACCCCGCCGAGGAAGCAGGGCGCGACATCCAGGATCTCGAGCAGCAGCGCGTCGGCGACGGCGCCGGTCAGGCGCGCATAGCTGCGGCCCTTGCGCTGCGTCTGCGGCAGTCCGAGCACGCTGGCGGCGAGGCGCTGTTCGACGGGCTTCAGTCCGGCCTGCGCGAGCCTGCGCCCGTCCAGCGGCACCGCGCGGCCGATGCGGCCTTCCGGCAGCGCCTGCAGCAATACCGGAGCCACCTCGACGTGCGCGGCCGGGCTGCTTTCGTCCTGCGCCAGGTCGAGGAAGAAGCCGAGCGTCTGCGCCTCGTGCGGCGCGGCGTCGGTCGTGCGGCCTTCCAGCAGTCGCTGCCATGCCGTCGGCAGACGGACTTCGCCGTCACCGCTGCGGGTTTCGTGTCGCCCGTCCTTGGGTTGCTGGGTCGGCTGCGGCATCCGCCCTCGCGCGCTGGCATGACCAAAACGGATAGCCTAGCACCGCCCCGGGGCGAAACCGCAAGCCAGATCAAACTTCGCGTTCAGGCCGGCCGCAGGTTCGCCGCACGGTTGCGTCTCAGCGGCAGAACCACGCGTCGGGATATTCCGCCTTCGGTTCGCGCGCCAGCAGCGCGCGCAGGCCTTCCGTCGGGGTGATCTCGTCGTGCAGCACGGCGCGCACGCCGCCGGCGATCGGCAGGTCGAGGCCGTGGCGCTCGGCGAGGCGCATCACCTCGTCGGCGGTGACCACGCTCTCCACCACCTGGCCGATCTCGGCCAGCGCCTGCGCGAGCGGCACGCCGCGGCCGAGCGCGAGACCGAGGCGGCGGTTGCGCGAGAGGTCGCCGGTGCAGGTCAGCACCAGGTCGCCGAGGCCGGCGAGCCCCATCAGCGTTTCCGCGCGCGCGCCGATGGCGACGCCGAGGCGCAGCATCTCGTTCAGGCCGCGCGTGATCAGGCCGGCGCGCGCGTTCAGGCCGAGCTGCATGCCGTCGGCGACGCCGACCGCCACCGCCAGCACGTTCTTCATCGCGCCGCCCAGCTCGGCGCCGATCACGTCGGTGCCGGTGTAGGCGCGGAACATCGGCGCATGCAGCAGGCCGGCGACGAACTGCGCGAAGGCGGGATCGGCCGAGTGCACGGTCACCGCCGTCGGCAGACCCTGCGCCACCTCCCTGGCGAACGAAGGGCCGGTGACCACCGCCGCCGGCGTCCGCGGCAGGCGTTCCGCGACCAGTTCGTGCAGGAAGCGACCGGTGCCGGGCTCGAAACCCTTGACCGCCCACGCCAGGCCGGCGCCTGCCGGCAGCCGCGGCGCCACTTCGTCCAGCAGTGCGTGGAAGGCGTGGCTCGGCACCACGATCAGCGCGAGATCGACGCCGGCCAGCGCCCGGTCGAGATCCGGCTCGAAGGCGAGTTCCGCCGGCAGCTCGCAGTCGGGCAGGTAGCGGGCGTTGCGGCGCGTGGCGGCCATCGCCGCCAGCGCCTCGACGTCGCGCCCCCACAGCCGCGTGGGCACGTCGTTGCGGGCCAGCAGCGCGGCGAGCGCCGTGCCCCAGGAGCCGGCGCCCAGCACCGCGACCGTCGGTCGCTTGCCCATCGCCTAGGCGTTGGCGGCGGGCGCCTCGGCGCGCCGGCGCAGCTGCTCGCTGTAGAGGGCGTCGAAGTTGATCGGCTGCAGCAGGAACGGCGGGAAGCCGCCGTTGACCACCAGTTCGGAGATCATCTGGCGGGCGTACGGGAACAGCACGTTCGGGCAGTAGCTGCCGAGGATCGCGTCGCGCTCGGCGTCGGCGAAACCGGCCACGCCGAAGATGCCGGCCTGGTGCACCTCGGCGAGGTAGACCGTGCGGTCCTGCAGGGTGCAGGTCAGGGTCAGCGTCAGCACGACCTCGAAGACGCCGTCGGCGAGCTGGTCGGCCTTGTGGCTGAGGTTCAGCTGCACCTGCGGCGCCTGCTGGCTCTCGCCGATCTCCTGGAAGATGCGCGGGGCGTTCGGCGCCTCGAAGGACGCGTCCCGGACGTAGATTTTCTGCAGCGCCAGCTGCGCCTGCGTGGCCTGGCCGTTGGGCTGGACCGGCGTGTTGTCTGCCATGGTGCTCGAACTCCCCTCGATAAACAGGATCGGACAAAGGCGGGGATTGTCCCATACCCGCGCGCAGGCTGCATCCCGTGCTTGCCGCGCGCGCGCGGCCGATGCCATAATGATGAGCTGTTTCACGCCGACCCGGCGCCTGCCGGGGGCGTTCCGGGACGCGGTCCGGGCGCATGCGGCGATCGACTCCAGCACCGCGTGGCGCAGCCCGGTCGGACCGGGCCGGCCGCTGGGCCGATGCCGTCCTGGCCAAAGGGCGGTCCTACGAGCTTTCGGAGCACATCATGGCCCGAGTTTGCCAAGTCACCGGAAAGCGCGTGCAGGTCGGCAACAACGTCTCGCACGCCAACAACAAGACCCGCCGCCGCTGGCTGCCCAACCTGCACGAGCGCCGGTTCTGGGTGCCCAGCGAGAACCGCTGGGTCAAGCTGCGCGTTTCCAACCAGGCGCTGCGCACCATCGACAAGAAGGGCATCGAGGCCGTGATCGCCGAGCTGCGTGCCCGCGGCGAGAAGATCTGAGGAGGACTGAACCATGGCTTCCAAGCGCGACAAGATCCGCCTGATCTCCTCGGCCGGCACCGGCCACTTCTACACCACCGACAAGAACAAGAAGAACACGCCGGACAAGATGGAGGTCAAGAAGTACGACCCCGTCGTCCGCAAGCACGTGATCTACAAGGAAGGCAAGATCAAGTGACCCGGCGCGAGCCGGGGTCCGGCGCCCCTGGATCGCCACGCGCTGCGCCCGGCCCTGCCGGCACGGATCGCCATCCTGTCGCCTTTCCGTCGAAACCCTGCCGCAAGGCGGGGTTTCGTTTTTGCGCGCCCGCCGGTGCGGTGTCCTTGCCATGCGCCGCCGCGTGACCTTCGGGGGATTGCCGGTGCGCGGGGATGCTCGGAGCATGGCTGCGCCTCCACGCTGAGGAATCGCCATGTCCGGTCGCATTGCTTCCCGGTCGATGCAGGGCCTCTTTTTCGCTGCCGCGTTGCTGCTGTTCATCCGCCCCGCCGGCGCGGCGACGGCCGGCGCGCCGCGCTGGGAAACCCTGCCGCCCGTCGCGCAACTCCCCGCACCGCTGCGTTCGGGACGGGCCGCGATCGACGGCATCCGCATGTATTACGCCGTGTTCGGCCACGGCCCCGCGATCCTGCTCATCCACAACGGCCTCGGCAGCGCGGACGATTGGGGCGGGGTGGTCCCGCGCCTGGCCAGGGATCACACCGTCATCGTGGCCGATACCCGCGGTTTCGGGCGCAGTTCGCTGGGCGCGCAACCGCTCTCGTATCCGCTCTTCGCAAGCGACTACGTGGCCCTGCTGCGATTTCTGCATGCGCAGCCCGTCTATCTCGTCGGCACCAGCGACGGCGGCATCATCGGCCTCGACATCGCGATCCACCATCCGGAGCTGCTGAGCGGCCTGTTCATCCAGGGCGCCAACACCAACGCGGAAGGCATCGAGCCGCATCCCCGCGATCTCGCGGCGGTGCGGCTCGCCCTGCAGCGCTCGAAATCCGAATACCGGCGCCTCTCGCCGACGCCGGACGGCTATGCCCGCTTTCGGGCCGCCTACGACGCCATGCCGCAGCCGGACTACACCGCCGCGCAGCTTGCGGCCATCCGCGTGCCGACGATGGTGGCCATCGCCGACCACGACGAAAGCATCAAGCGGTCGCATTCGGAGTTCATCGCCGCGACCATTCCGCATGCGCGCGCGGTCGTGCTCAAGGACGTCAGCCATTTCGCGCCCATGCAGGATCCCGCCGGATTCGCCGCCGCGGTGGAGGAAGCGATCGCCGCGGCGCACGGGCGCGGCGCCCCGCACGGCTGAACCGGCCCGCCCGCAGAAAAAGACAAACCCGCCTCGCGGCGGGTTTGTCGTCTCAAGCGGCCGTTGCGCGAGGCGCGAGGATCAAGCCTGCGCGACCGCGTAGCCCTTCAGCCGCGCGGCGAACGCCTGCAGCGTGCGGATGCCGCTGGCCTCGGCCTCGCGGCACCATTGCTGCAGGCCGGTCAGGGCGGCGTCGGCGCCGCGCTGCTCCATCAGCGCGGCGAGGCGCGTGCGGAATTCGCAGACGGTGGCGAGGCGCGGGCGCTGGCGCACGAACGCGGTCAGCTTCTCGCGCGAGGTGGCGTCCAGCCAGCGGCCGCCGTCGGCCAGCGCGCGGCGCAGCTTGCGCGGCGTCGCCTTCAGGCTCTCGCCGGCGTGCGCGGCCTCCTCGCGCAGGGTCGGCACGATCACGTTGCGGAAGAAATCGGTCATCACCTGGAAGCGGTGCGTCAGTACGGCCTTCAGCGTCTCGGTGTCGGGCAGGTGCACGTTCGGGCGCAGGTCCAGCGTCGGCGCCACGCGCAGCACCTTGGCCAGGCCGAGCTTCTCGCACAGGCGGATCACGCCCCAGCCGATGTCCACCTCGAACTTGCGCAGGGCGAACTTGGCCGAGCTGGGGAAGGCGTGGTGGTTGTTGTGCAGCTCCTCGCCGCCGATCCACACGCCCCACGGCACCAGGTTGGTGGCGGTGTCGGTGGTCTCGAAGTTGCGGTAGCCCCACCAGTGGCCGATGCCGTTGACCACGCCCGCGGCCCACACCGGGATCCACAGCATCTGGATCGCCCAGATCGCCACGCCCACCGCGCCGAACAGCGCGATGTTGACGATCGCCATCAGCGTCGGACCCCACTCGGGGTGGCGCGCATAGAGGTGCCGCTCCAGCCAGTCGTCCGGCGTGCCGCGGCCGTACTTCTCCAGGTCCGCCGCGTTGGCGGCGGCGCTGCGGTACAGCTCGGCGCCCTGCCAGAACACCTTGTCGATGCCGTAGACCTGCGGGCTGTGCGGATCCTGCTCGGTCTCGCAGTGCGCATGGTGCTTGCGGTGGACCGCGACCCACTGCTTGGTGACCATCGCCGTGGTCAGCCACGCCCAGAAGCGGAAGAAGTGCGCCAGGGCGGGGTGGAAGTCCACGCCGCGGTGCGCCTGGCTGCGGTGCAGGTACAGCGTCACCGCGAAGATGGTGAACTGCGTCACCACCAGCAGGTACACCAGCCAGGTGGCCCAGCCGGCGCCGGTGAGGCCGCGCGCGGCGAAATCGAGCAGAAAATCGGTCATGAGAAAGCTTTGCGGGGGGAGAAGATCGAAGCGCGCCGCAGTCTACGCGACCCCAGCCATACCTACCAGCATGGTTGCGACTTTGCGACACGGCCCGTGACAATGTGGTGATGCTCGACACGGAACCCAAGCTGCTCGTCCTCGACCACGTCGGCCGGCGCCTCGCCGGCCGCGAGGTCGTGCAGGATCTGTGCCTGAGCCTGGACCGCGGCGAGGTGCTCGGCCTGCTCGGCGTCAACGGCGCCGGCAAGTCGACCACGCTGGCGATGATCGCCGGCGTGCTGGCGCCCGGCCGCGGCGCGGTGCGCATCGACGGCCGCGATCTCGCCGAGCATCCCGGCCTGGCGCGCCGCATGGTCGGCTACCTGCCCGAGCAGGTGCCGCTGTACGCCGAGCTGACGGTGGGCGAATACCTCGACGCCTGCGGCCGCCTGCGCGCCATGCACGCGGCGGCGCGGCGGCGCGCGATCGAGGCGGTGCTGGCGCGGCTCGACCTCGGCGCGGTGGCGCGGCGCCTGTGCGGCGCGCTGTCGCTCGGCCTGCGCCAGCGCGTCGGCCTCGCCCAGGCGCTGCTGCACGATCCGCCGCTGCTGGTGCTGGACGAACCCGGCAACGGCCTCGATCCGCTGCAGACCGCCAGCCTGCGCACGCTGATCCGCGAACTCGGCCGCGGCCGCGCGGTGATCCTGTCCACGCACCTGCTGCCGGAAGTGACCGCCGTGTGCGACCGCGTCGCCATCCTGCACGAAGGCCGCCTGCGCCACGACGCGCCGCTGACCGACGGCGCCGCGCTCGAGCGCACCTTCCTCGCCATCGCCGCCGGGGCGGCCGCGGCATGAGCGCGCGCGCCGTCGCCCGCCTCGAACTGAAGCGCCTCGCGGTGCGGCCGTTCGCCTGGACGCTGGCCGCGCTGGCGCTGGCCTTCCTCGCCTGGCAGTTCCTGCAGCTGCTGGACGGCTTCCTCAAGGTGCAGACGCGCCTCGCCGCGCAGGCGGACGCGCCCGGCTACACCGACCTGGTCGCCGTGCCGCTGCTCGCCGCCGCCGCGCAGCTGCTGCTGGTGGCGACGCCGCTTTTGACCATGCACGCGCTCGCCGGCGAGCGGCGCGCGCGCACGCTGCCGCTGCTGTTCGCCTGCGGGCAGTCGCCGCGCGCGATCGTGCTCGGCAAGTATCTCGGCGTGCTGCCGTGGCTGGCCGGCATCCTGCTGCTGGCCGCGGCCATGCCGCTGGCGCTGGCGCCGGCGACGCACCTCGACGGGGGCAAGTTCGCCGCCGCGCTGCTCGGCGTCGCGCTGCTGACCGCGACGCTCGCCGCGATCGGCGTGGCCTGCTCGGCCTACGCCTCGCACCCGGCGCTGGCCGCGGCCGCGGCCTTCGCGCTGACGCTGGCGCTGTGGGCGATCGACGCCGGCGCGCGCGCGCAAGGCGTCGACAACGGCGCGATCAACTACCTCGCCATGGCCACCCACGTGCAGCCGCTGCTGCGCGGGCTGGTCGCCAGCGTCGACCTGCTCTACTTCGCGCTGGCGATCGCGCTGGCGCTGGCGCTGGCGACGCATCGCCTGGCGGCGGAAAGGGTGCGCGGCTGATGCGCGAACGTGTCGCCGCCTGGCTGCACGCGCTGCTGCTGCTGGTCGGCGCGGCCTGCCTCGCCTTCCTGTCGACGCGCCACGGCTTCGTCGCCGACTGGAGCGCGAACGCGCGCGCCAGCCTGGCGCCGCAGAGCCGGGCCGTGCTGGCGCAGCTCGCGGGTCCGGTCGAGGTGACCAGCTACGCGACGCCCGGCAGCGGACTGCGGCCCATCATCGCCGCGTTCCTCGCCCGCTACCAGCGCTTCAAGCCGGATCTGGCGCTGCGCTTCGTCGATCCCGAGCAGGATCCGGCGGCGATGCGCGCGGCCGGCATCAGCGTCGACGGCGAACTCGCCATCGCCTGGCACGGCCGCAAGGAGCGGCTGGTGACGCTGAACGAGCGCGACTTCACCAACGCGCTGCAGCGCCTGGCGCGCGGCGGCGAGCGCCTGGTCGCCTTCGTTACCGGCGACGGCGAGCGCCGCCCGGACGGCCAGGCCAACGCCGACCTCGGCACCTTCGTCGCCCAGCTGGAAGCGCGCGGCATGCGCGCGGTGCCGGTGAACCTCGACGCCGCCGCCGGCGTGCCGCAGAACGCCGCGCTGGTGGTGCTGGCCAGCCCGCAGGCGGCGCTGGCGCCGCGCGCGGTGACGGCGCTGACCGACTACCTCGAGCGCGGCGGCAACCTGCTGTGGCTGACCGAGCCCGGCCGCGACGACCTCGGGCTGGCGCCGCTGGCCGCCGCGCTCGACGTGCGCGTGCTGCCCGGCACGCTGGTCGACGCGGCGGGCGCGGCCGCGCAGGTGCCGGATCCCAGCTTCGTCGTGGCGACGCAGTATCCGCAGCACGCGATCACCCGCGGCTTCGATCTCACCACGCTGTTCCCGCAGGCCGCCGCGCTGGCCGTCGTGCAGGGCTCGGCGGCATGGGCGGCGGCGCCGCTGCTGCGCAGCTCCGCGCAGAGCTGGAACGAGACCGGGCCGGTCGCGCCCGGCGCCGGCGGCGCGCCGATCCGCCAGGATCCCGACCAGGGCGAGCTGCGCGGCCCGCTCGACTTCGGCCTGGCGCTGACGCGGCTGTCGCCCAGCCCGGACAAGGGCGAGCAGCGCGTCGTCGTGATCGGCGACGGCGACTTCCTCTCCAACAGCTTCCTCGGCAACGGCGGCAACCGCGCGCTGGGCGAGCGCGTGTTCGACTGGCTGCTGGGCGACGACGCGCTGGTCGACCTGCCGGCGCGCGGCGCGCCCGACCGCAGCCTGGCGCTGGGCCAGCGCGGCCTGACCGCGCTGACCTTCGGCTTCCTGATCGCGCTGCCGTTGCTGCTGCTCGGCGCCGGCGCCGCGATCGCCTGGCGCCGGCGGCGCCGCTGATGCGCCGCGTCGTCGTCCGCCGTCTCGCGCTGGCGGCCGGCGTCGCCGCGCTGCTGGCCGCGGCGGCGTGGCAGTTGCGGCAGGAACGGACCGCGTCGCCGGACACGCTGCTCGCGCTCGATCCGGCCGCGGTG
Source organism: Mizugakiibacter sediminis (assembly GCF_000953855.2). Lineage (GTDB taxonomy): Bacteria > Pseudomonadota > Gammaproteobacteria > Xanthomonadales > Rhodanobacteraceae > Mizugakiibacter > Mizugakiibacter sediminis. The sequence goes on along the minus strand of NZ_DF970134.1, from coordinate 35,576 downwards.
ACGCGCGTCGAGGTGCAGATGGCCGGCGGCCCGCCGCGCCGCTTCGAGCGCCGCGACGGCCACTGGTGGATGACCGCGCCGCAGGCCGGCCGCGCCGACGACGCGCACCTCGCCGACCTCGCCGCGATCGCCGCCGCGCCGGCGCTGCAATGGCGGCCGCTGTCCGACTTCGCGCCGGCGAAGATCGGCCTCGCGCCGCCGGCGGCGACGCTGACGCTGGACGGCGAGACGCTCCGCTTCGGCACGCTGGCGCCGTTCGCGCGCGCGCGCTACGTGCAGGTCGGCGCGCGCATCGCCCTGGTGCCGGACCGCTACACGCCCTATCTTGCGGTGGATCCGCAGCGCGAGCTGGCCGCGCCCGCGACGAGGTGACGCGACGCGCCAGGGTGCGCCTCGGCCCCTGCATCGCCTGCGCAAACCGACGACGCTCCCCATGCCCGAACTGCCCGAAGTCGAAACCACACGCCGCGGCATCGCCCCGCATCTCGAGGGCCATCGCGTCACGCGCGTGCTGCTGCGCCGGCCGGATCTGCGCTGGCCGATCCCGCGCGCGATCCGCACCGCGCTGCCGGGCCAGCGCATCGACGCGGTGGAGCGCCGCGCCAAGTACCTGCTGCTGCACACCGCCGCCGGCAGCGCGCTGCTGCACCTCGGCATGTCCGGCAGCCTGCGCGTGCTGCCGGCGGACACGCCGGCCGGCAAGCACGACCACTACGATCTCGCGCTGGATTCCGGCCGCGTGCTGCGCTTCACCGATCCGCGCCGCTTCGGCTGCCTCTTGTGGCAGCCGGCGGGCAGGCTGCATCCGCTGCTGGCCGGGCTCGGCCCGGAGCCGCTCGATGCGGCGTTCGACGGCGACCACCTGTGGCGGCTGTCGCGCGGCCGCAGCGCGCCGGTGAAGACCTTCCTGATGGACCAGGGCGTGGTGGTCGGCGTCGGCAACATCTACGCCAGCGAGGCGCTGTTCGCCGCCGGCATCCATCCGAAGCGCGCCGCCGGCGCGGTGTCGCGCGCGCGCTACGCGCGCCTCGCCGCGGCGGTGAGGCGCATCCTCGCCCACGCGATCGCGCGCGGCGGCACCACGCTGCGCGACTTCCTCGCTCCCGACGGCGCGCCCGGCTACTTCGAGCAGGAGCTCGCCGTGTACGGCCGCGCCGGCGAACCATGCCGCGTCTGCGGCACGCCGATCCGCGCGATCGCGCTCGGCCAGCGTTCGACGTTCTATTGCCCGCGCTGCCAGCGCTGAGACGGACGGCGCATCCGCGCGCTCAGGGCGCCGGCGCCGCCGGCTCGCCCAGCGGCAGCACCGCCTGCTGCAACTCGACGCGGCCTTCGCCGGCCATGATGCGCTTGAACTCGGCGCGGCTGACCGAGACGTAGCGCTCGTTGCCGCCGATCTCCACCTGCGGACCCTGCGTGACGGCGCGGCCCTGCGCGTCGACGCGCACCACCATCGTCGCCTTCTTGCCGGTGTGGCAGATGGTCTTGATCTCGGTGAGCTCGTCGGCCCAGGCCAGGAGGTACTGGCTGCCCTCGAACAGCTCGCCGCGAAAGTCGGTGCGCAGGCCGTAGGCCAGCACCGGGATGCGCAGGCGGTCGACGACGTCGCTCAACTGCCACACCTGCGCGCGGCCGAGGAACTGCGCCTCGTCGACCAGCACGCAGTGCAGCGGCCCGCGCGCGGCGATGTCGGCCTCGGCCAGGGCGTACAGATCCTCGTCGTGGGCGAAACGGCGGCCGCTCGCCTTCAGGCCGATGCGCGAGGCGACCACGCTCTCGCCGTAGCGGTCGTCCAGCGCCGGCGTCAGGATCAGCGTGCGCATGCCGCGCTCGTGGTAGTTGTGCGCGCTCTGCAGCAGCGTGGTGGTCTTCCCGGCGTTCATCGCCGAGTAGTAGAAGTAGAGCTTAGCCATGTCGGGAGACGGGAGCTGGGAGACGGGGTCGTCGCGGATCGCGTGGCCGCCGCATCGGCTGCGGGTCGCACGCGGTACTGTGCCACACTTGCGGACGAGGCCGGCGACGCTGCACGCTTGCGGCCGGTTTCCCATTTCCCGTCTCCCGTGCTGAACCCCCAACAACGCGCCGCCGTCGAGTACTGCGACGGCCCGCTGCTGGTGCTGGCCGGCGCCGGCTCCGGCAAGACCCGCGTGATCACCGAGAAGATCGCGCACCTGATCGCGCGGCACGGGCTGGCGCCGGCGAAGATCGCCGCGATCACCTTCACCAACAAGGCCGCGCGCGAGATGCGCGAGCGCGTCGCCAAACTGGTCAAGGCGGAAGCCGCCGAGGCGCTGACCGTGTGCACCTTCCATGCGCTCGGGCTGAAGTTCCTGCAGCTCGAGCACGCGCGCGCCGGGCTGCGCCGCGGCTTCTCGGTGCTGGACGCCGACGACGGCGAGGCGATCCTGAAGGACCTCGCCGTCAAGGCACGCAAGCCGGACGAGCTGGCCGCGCTGCGCCACCTGATCGGCCGCCTGAAGAACGAAGGCCTGTCGCCCGAGCAGGCGCTGGCGCGCGCGCGTTCGCCCGGCGAGCAGGACGCCGCGGCGATGTACGCGCTGTACCAGCAGCGCCTCGCCACCTTCAACGCGGTCGACTTCGACGACCTGATCCGCCTGCCGGTGGCGGTCCTTTCCGAGGACGCCGAGGCGCGCGCGGCCTGGCGCGAGCGCCTGCGCTACCTGCTGGTCGACGAGTACCAGGACACCAACACCGCGCAGTACGCGCTGCTGAAGCTCCTGGCCGGCGAGCGCGGCGCGTTCACCGCGGTGGGCGACGACGACCAGTCGATCTACGCCTGGCGCGGCGCCAATCCGCAGAACCTCGACCAGCTCGGCCGCGACTGGCCCGCGCTGCGCGTGATCAAGCTCGAGCAGAACTACCGCTGCGCCAGGCGCATCCTGCGCGCGGCCAACGCGCTGATCGCGCACAACGCGCACCTGCACGCGAAGAAGCTGTGGAGCGAGCACGCCGAAGGCCCGCCGATCCGCGTGCTGGAGTGCAGGGACGGCGAGCACGAGGCCGAGCGCGTCGCCGCCGGACTGGTGCACCTCGCCGAGAAGCTCAAGGCGCGCTGGCACGAGTTCGCGATCCTCTACCGCGGCAACCACCAGGCGCGCGCGCTGGAGAAGGCGCTGCGCCTGGCGCGCGTGCCGTATCACCTCACCGGCGCGCTGTCCTTCCTCGACCGCGGCGAGGTGAAGGACGTGCTGGCGTATCTGCGCCTGCTCGCCAACCCCGCCGACGACGCCGCCTTCCTGCGCGTGGTCAACGTGCCGAAGCGCGAGATCGGCCAGACTTCGCTGGAGAAGCTGGCGGAACTGGCGCGTGCGCGGCATCTGTCGCTGCTGGAGGCCGCGCGCAGCGACGCCGCGCTGAAGCAGCTGGCGCCACGGCCGGCCTCGGCGCTGGCCGGTTTCGTCGCGCTGCTGGACGAACTCCGCCGCGAGGCCGAGCGCCTGCCTGCGGCGGAACTGGTCGAGACGGTGTTGGCACGCACGCGCTACGCCGAGGCGCTGGCGCAGCAGGCGCCGGACGCGGCGACGCGCGAGCGCCGGCTGGGCAACCTGCGCGAGCTGGCCGACTGGTTCCGCGCCATGCAAAAGGACGGCGCGCGCGCCGGCGACCTCGCCGCGCAGCTCGCCCTGCTGACCCACGCCGACCGCGACGACCCCGGCAACGCGGTGCGCATGATGACGCTGCACGCGGCGAAGGGCCTGGAGTTCCGCTGCGTGTTCATCGTCGGCCTGGAGGAGGGCACGCTGCCGCACGAGGGCGCGCTGGACGAGGGCCGCCTCGAGGAGGAGCGGCGCCTGATGTACGTCGGCATCACCCGCGCCAAGGAGCACCTGGTGCTGAGCTGGGCGGCGCGCGCGCGCCGCTACGGCGAGGTGCTGGCCAACGAGCCCAGCCGCTTCCTCAAGGAGCTGCCGGCCGGCGATCTGCACTGGGAAGGCCGCGATCCGCAGGCGGACGCCGCGGTGAAGAAGGAGACCGCGGACAGCCACCTGGCGCGGCTCGCGGCGCTGCTGGCGGACTGAGCGATCGACGCGCTGCAGTAAACTTCCGCGATCCTCGCGCGCCGCGACCCGCCGGAGCACACACACCATGCGCCGTTGCCGTTCCGTCCTCCTGTTGAGCGTGCTGCTGGCCGGCTGCGCCGCGGCGCCGTCGAAGCCGACGCCCGCCCCGGCGCCGTCCGCGGCGGTGCCCGCCGACGACAACCTCAACGCCGTCGTCTGGGCGCAGACCGCGGTCGAGCACGACCTCGTCTACCGCGAGGTCTACCGCGACGCCGAGGAGAAGCTCGCCGCCGCGCTGGCCGATCCGGCCTGGGACGCGCTGCCCCGCGGCGAGCGTGGCAACGACGACGCCGGCCTGCCGCCGGCGGTGATCCTCGACATCGACGAGACCGTGCTGGACAACTCGCCCTACCAGGCGCGGCTGATCCGCGACGGCAAGGAGTTCGACGAATACAGCTGGGCGCAGTGGTGCAGGGAGGGCATCGCGCGGCCGCTGCCCGGCGCGCTGGAGTTCACCCGCCATGCCGCCGCGCACGGCGTCGCGGTGTTCTACCTGTCGAACCGTTCGCAGGATCTCAACGCCGCCACGCTGGCCAACCTGCGCAAGGACGGCTTTCCGGTCGCCGGCGACGACCGCTTCCTCGGCCTCGGCACCTTCGTCCCCGGCTGCGAGCAGGTCGGCTCGGAAAAGGGCTGCCGGCGCCGGCTGATCGCCCGGCGCTACCGCGTGCTGATGCAGTTCGGCGACCAGCTCGGCGACTTCCTCGACGTGCTGGACAACACCCCCAACGGCCGCGCCGCCGCGGTGCGGCCCTATCTCGACTGGATCGGCCAGCGCTGGTTCGTGCTGCCCAATCCGACCTACGGCGCGTGGGAGCCGGCGCTGTTCGGCAACGACGGGGCGTTGCCGCTGCCGCAGCGGCGGGCAGCCAAGCGCGCCGCGCTGCGCGTGCAGTAGTTGACGTCAATAAAATCAGTATCTTGAATATTATCAACTGAGATCTTGCTGGAGGTTTGTTTTCCAAGTAGCATTCCCGGCGCCGAATCCCTGCGCCGGCTCGATGGCGCCCGTTCGGTCATTTCCCTCCGGCGCGTCCGGATTGAGCCCGATGGTCGTCCGGCCATCGGGTTTTTCTTGCCCGCTCGCCGCTAACGCCTCCTGAATCCGGGGCATGCGAACATGGTCGGCCGATCCGGCGGCTGCGACACGTCCGGGGCGCCCCACACTTGCCTGGCCCTCCCGCAGCCCCTAACCTCCCGCGACTTTCCCATGGAATCCGATCATGCCTAAGGCCTTGTTCCGCCTCGCGCTTGTCGCCCTGGTCGCGGCCGGGCTGCTGGCCGCCTGCGGCAAGCAGCCGGCCTCGCCGACCGCCGACACGCGCACGCCGGAGGGCGCGGTGCTGACCGCGACGCGGCTGCTGAAGGCGGGCGACTTCGACGGCCTGGCCCAGGCGACCCTGCCGCCGCAGGAATACCAGGCGCAGCGGGCGGACTGGGAGCGCGAACACCTCGCGGTGTCGGACATCACCGACGAGGACCGCCGCAAGTTCGCCTCGACCATGCAGCGGTTGACCGCGCCCGGCGCCGAGCAGCAGCTGTTCGCCCAGCTCAAGCCGCAGCTGGCCGCGTTCGAGCAGCAGTACAAGGACCAGTTGCCGACCATGATCGGCATCGGCCAGACCATGCTCGGCACCGCGATCGACCAGTCCGCCGACCTCACCGCCGCGCAGAAGGCGCAGGCCAAGGAGGCGCTGGCGGCGCTGGCGCAATGGGCGCAGGGCGTGGCCTGGACCGACCCGGCCAAGGCGCAGCAGGCGATCGCGGTGATCTGCGACACGGCGCGCAGGCTCGATCTGAAGAGCCTCGACCAGGCGCGCGCGCTGCCCTATGCGCAGGCCGTGCAGAAGTACGGCCTGGCCTGGCAGGGCTTCAAGCGGCTGACCGCCATCTACGGCCTCGACATCGACCAGGTGCTGGATTCGGCCAAGGTGGAGACGCTGTCCAACGACGGCCAGACCGCGCGCCTGAAGGTGACCTACACCCTGTTCGGCAAGCCGATCAGCGGCGAGACGACGATGGTGCAGCGCGACGGCCGCTGGTACGACCGCGATGCGCTGGAGGCGCGCGTCAAGGCGCGCGCCGCGCAGACCGCCACCGCGGCGAGCGCCGCGCCGCCCGCCGCGGCGAACGCGCCGGCCGGCGAACCGTCCGCGCAGTGAGCACGGCGGCCGCGCCGGCCGCCTCCGGCCCATGGACACCATGCAGCAGCACCTGAGCCCCGACGCCGCCGACACGCACGCGCCGTGGTGGTTCTCGCTGCTCGGGCGCCTGCTCGAGCCGTGGCTGCGCCTGAAGCGCGATCCGGCCGAACCCGCCGCGCTGCTGAAGCCCGACGTGCCGGTGTGCTACGTGATCGAGCGCCACGGCCTGTCCGACGCGCTGATCCTCGAACGCGCCTGCCGCGAGGCCGGCCTGCCCAGTCCCTTGGCACCGATCCGCGGCCTGCCGCTGCGGCAGCGCCGCGCGATGTTCGCGCTGAGCCGCCGCGACGGCTGGCTGCTGGGGCGCACGCGCAAGCGCAACCCGCGCGAGGCGCTGCGCCAGCTGATGCGCGCGCTGGAAGCGCAGTCCGGCCGCGACGTGCAGCTGGTGCCGGTGGCGATCTACGTCGGGCGCGCGCCCAACCGCCAGTCGGGCTGGTTCAGCGTGCTGTTCTCGGAGAACTGGGTGGTGGTCGGCCGCTTTCGCCGCCTGCTGGCCTTGCTGCTGAACGGCCGCGACACCGTCGTGCATTTCTCGCCGCCGGTCAGCCTGCGGCAGGTGCTGGACGAGGCCGGCGGCGAACGCCCGGAGCGGCTGGTGCGCAAGGTCTCGCGCGTGCTGCGCGCGCACTTCCGCCGCATCCGCGCCGCGGTGATCGGCCCCGACCTGTCGCACCGGCGCACCGTCGTCGATTCCGTGCTGAACGCCGAGCCGGTGCGCGCGGCGATCGCCGCCACCGCCGCCAAGGAGCGCATCAGCTACGCGCGCGCCTGGCGGCGCGCGCAGGACTTCGCGCTGGAGATCGCCGCCGACTATTCGCACCCGGTGGTGCGTTCGGCCTCGTTCCTGCTGTCGTGGTTCTGGAACAAGCTGTACGACGGCATCGCCATGCACCACCTCGACAGCCTGCGCGCGATCGCGCCCGGCCACGAGGTGGTCTACGTGCCCTGCCACCGCAGCCACGCCGACTACCTGCTGCTGAGCTACCAGCTCTACCAGAGCGGCATCGTGGTGCCGCACATCGCCGCCGGCGTCAACCTCAACCTGCCGGTGATCGGGCCGATCCTGCGCCGCGGCGGCGCCTTCTTCCTGCGCCGCAGCTTCAAGGGCAACGCGCTGTACTCGGTGGTGTTCAACGAGTACCTGGCGCAGCTGGTCGCGCGCGGCGTGCCGCTGGAGTACTTCATCGAAGGCGGCCGCTCGCGCACCGGCCGCCTGCTGGCGCCGCGCGGCGGCATGCTGGCGATGACCGTGCGCGCGTTCCTGCGCACGCCGCGCCGGCCGGTGGTGTTCCAGCCCGTGTACGTCGGCTACGAGAAGCTGATGGAGGGCAAGAGCTACATCGGCGAGCTGTCCGGGCAGCCGAAGGAGAAGGAGTCGCTGCTCGGCCTGCTGCGCGGGCTGCGGACGCTGCTGCGCCAACGCTACGGCCGCGTCACCATCAACTTCGGCGAGCCGGTGTTCCTGACGCCGCTGCTGGACGCCGCGGCGCCCGAGTGGCGCCAGGCCGGCGAGGACATCGACGCGCGCCAGGGCTGGTTCCCCGGCGTGATCGACGCGCTGGCCGCGCGCATCCAGGTCAACGTCAACCGCGCCGCCGACGTCAACCCGATCAACCTGCTGGCGCTGGTGCTGCTGTCGACGCCCAAGCACGCCATCGCCGAAGCCGACCTGCTGGCGCAGCTCGAGCTGTCGAAGGCGCTGCTGGAAGAGCTGCCGTACTCCGACCGCGTCACCATCACGCCGGCGTCGCCGGCCGAGATCGTCGCCTACGGCGAACGCATGGGCTGGATCCGCCGCGTCGCGCATCCGCTGGGCGACGTGCTGGTCACCGAGGGCGACCAGGCGGTGCTGCTCAGCTACTTCCGCAACAACGTGCTGCACCTGTTCGCCACCGCGGCGTGGGTGGCGGCGTGCTTCCTCAACAACCGGCGCATGGCGCGCGCCTCGGTGCAGCGCCTCGGCCGCCTGGTCTATCCGTTCCTGCAGGCCGAATTGTTCCTGCCCTGGGACGAGGACGGCTTCGTCGCGCGCATCCAGGCCACGCTGGACTTCTTCGCCCAGCGCGGCCTGCTGGAATCGAGCGGCGAGGGCCGCGTCTACCAGCGCGGGCCGGGGCAAGGCGACGCGGCCTACCAATTGCGCACCATCGCGCGCAGCCTGCTGCAGGCGTTCGAACGCTACTACATCGCCATCGCCGCGCTGGTGAAGAACGGGCCACGCACGCTCAGCGCCGCCGAGCTGGAGAACGTCTGCACGCTGACCGCGCAGCGCCTCGGCATGCTGCACGAACTGGCCGCGCCGGAGTTCTTCGACAAGAGCCTGTTCCGCGGCTTCATCCAGAAGCTGCGCGAACGCCGCGTGATCTGGCCGGACGCCGACGGCAAGCTGGACTTCGCGCCGGAACTGGCCGCGGTCGCGCAGGAGGCGCGCGTGATCCTGACCCGCGAGCTGCGCCACTCGATCCTGAAGATCACTCCGGGCGCCGAAGCCGCGCCCGCCGAACCGCCCGCCGCCGCGCAGGGCGGCGCCTGAACCGCCGCCGCGCCAACGCGCGCCCGCCGCGCCTCATCTCCCGTCTCCCTGCTCCCCGCCTTTTGCGTTCAGCCATCCAAACGGCTAGACTGCCGTTTGTTGCGCCGCAACAAACGGCGCGTCCCTCGGATCCGCCTCCATGCACGATCGCCCTTCGGCGCGGGCCCTGCTGCCGCTCGCGCTGTTCCTGCTGCTGTTCTTCGGCGCCGGCCTGTACTTCAGCCTGCACGGCGAAGCGATGGGCTTCTACAAGCTGCGCGCGCCGGTGGCGATCCTGCCGGCGATCGCGCTGGCGCTGGCGTTCGGCCGGCGCGGCAGGCGCGCGCCGGCCGACACCCTGCTCGCCGGCATGGGCGAGCCGAACGTGATGCTGATGTGCCTGATCTTCCTGCTGGCCGGCGCGTTCGCCAGGGTCAGCCGCGCGATCGGCGGCGTCGATGCCGCGGTGTATCTCGGGCTGGCGGTGATACCGCCGGGGCTGGTGCTGCCGGGCCTGTTCGCGGTCGCCGCGCTGGTGTCGCTGGCGATGGGCACGTCGATGGGCACGATCGCCGCGGTGGCGCCGATCGCGCTGGGCCTGGCGCGCGCCGCCGGCGTCGACGTGGCGCTGGCGATGGGCACCGTGGTCGGCGGCGCGATGTTCGGCGACAACCTGTCGGTGATCTCCGACACCACCATCGCCGCCACGCGCACGCAAGGCGCGGCGATGCGCGACAAGTTCCGCGAGAACGTGTGGATCGCCGCGCCCGCCGCGCTGGCCACGCTGGCGCTGCTCGCCGCGATGCACGCGGGCGGCGCGGGCGCGGCGCCCGCGCCGGCGCCGGCCGCCCTCGCCCTGCCGTATCTCGTCGTGCTGGCGCTGGCGGTGGCCGGCGTCGACGTGCTGGCGGTGCTGGCGCTGGGCATCGCGCTGGCCGGCGCGCTGGGGCTGGCGCTGAAGCCGGGCTACGCGTTCGCGACGCTGGCCGGCGACATCTACGCCGGTTTCGAGAGCATGGTCGAGATCACCCTGCTGTCGATGCTGGTGGGCGGCCTCGGCGCGCTGATGCGCGAGCAGGGCGGGCTGGCCTGGCTGGCGCAGGCGGTGGCGCGGCTGACGCGCGGGCGCGAAGGGCGGCGCGCGGGCGAGCTCGGCATCGGCGCGTTGGGCGCGCTGGCCGACGTGTTCACCGCCAACAACACCGTGGCCGTGCTGATCACCGGGCCGGTGGCGAAGGAGCTCGCCGAACGCCACGGCATCCGTCCCGGCCGCAGCGCCAGCCTGCTCGACACCTTCACCTGCGTGCTGCAGGGCGTGCTGCCGTACGGTGCGCAGATCCTGCTGGCCGGCTCGATCGCCGGGCTGTCGCCGCTGGCGCTGGCCGGGCACGTGCACTACTGCTGGATGCTGGGCCTGGCGACGCTGGCCGGCATCGCCTTCGGCTGGCCGCAGCGTCGCGCCGCGGCGGCGGCGGAACCCGCCTGAACGCGGCCGCCGCTTGACCCGCATCAGCCGCACGCGCCGGGCACGGCGCTAGACTGCAAAGGTCTCTCCGCGCATGCGGTGAACGCGATGGAAGTGATCGAGATCTGGCAGTGCATCGGCTGCGGCCGCATCGAGGCGCCGCAACCCTGCATCGGCGTCTGCCGCGACCGCAAGCGGCGCGTGGTCGACGCCGGCGAGGCCGAGGCGGCGCTGGCGGACGCGACGCGGAAGCTGGAGCGCTACGCGGCGGTGCTGCGGCAGATCGCCGGCACCACGCCGCACGCCGATGCCCATGCGCGCCACTGGGCGGCGCTGCAGCAGCGCGCGCGCGAGGCGCTGGACGAGGGCGCGGCGCCCGTCTCCGGCGCCGCCTGAAACCGCGCCGCGCGGCTCAGCCCGCCAAGGCGAGGTGCGCGTTCTTGACGCGCACGTAGTGCTGCGCGGAATAGTGCAGCTGCTCGATCTCGCGTTCGCTCAGCCGGCGCGCGAAGCGCGCGGGGCTGCCCAGCCACAGCTCGCCCGTGCCGACCTCCTTGCCCGGCGGCAGCAGCGCGCCGGCGCCGACGAAGCCGTGGCGGCGCACGATCGCGCCGTCCAGCAACGTGGCGCGCGTGCCGATCAGGCAGGCGTCCTCGACGGTGCAGGCGTGCAGGATCGCGCCGTGGCCGATGGTGACGTCGGCGCCGATCAGCAGCGGCAGGCCGCCCGGCGTGTATGGGCCGTCGTGGGTGACGTGCAGGATCGCGCCATCCTGCACGCTGGTGCGCGCACCGATGCGGATGGCGTTGACGTCGCCGCGGATCACCGCGCCCGGCCACACCGAGGCGTCCTCGCCCAGCTCGACGTCGCCGATCACCACGGCGGCGGGATCGACGTAGGCCGACGCGGCGATGCGCGGCCACACGCCCTTGTACGGTCGGATCGGGGTCATTGCGCTTTCGGGTCCGGCGGGGGAGCATCCTAGTATCGACGATCGCGGAGCCGTCGCGCATGGACACCCCCGTCACCCCTGCCGAACTGCGCGCGCTGCTGGCGCGCCAGCGCGAGGCCTGGCACGCGCGCACGCCGGACTACGCGCAGCGCATGGACGACCTGGCGCGCCTGCGCGCCGCGTTCAAGGCGCGACTGGAGGAGTTCGCCGCGGCGATGAGCGCCGACTTCGGCCGCCGCTCGCGCCACGAGAGCCTGTTGAGCGACGGCATGACCGTGCTCGCCGAGATCGACTACGTGCGCCGCCGCCTGCGCCGCTGGATGCGGCCGAAACGCATGTGGGCGGACTGGCTGTTCTGGCCGGCGCGCTGCGAGATCCGCTACCAGCCGCTGGGCGTGGTCGGCGTGATCGCGCCGTCCAACTATCCGGTCAACCTGGCGCTGATCCCGCTGGTGGACGCGCTCGGCGCCGGCAACCACGTCATGCTGAAGCCGTCCGAGCACACGCCGCGCACGGCGGAGCTGCTGCGCGGACTGCTGGCGTCGGTGTTTCCCGCGGAGCGCGTCACCACCGTGCTGGGCGGCCCGGAGACGGCGGCGGCGTTCGCCGCGCTGCCGTTCGACCATCTGCTGTTCACCGGCTCCACGGCGATCGGCCGCAAGGTGATGCGCGAGGCCGCCGGCAATCTCACGCCGGTGACGCTGGAGCTGGGCGGCAAGTCGCCGGCGATCGTCGCGCCGGATTACCCGCTGGACACCGCCGCCGCGCGCATCGCCGCCGGCAAGTTCCTCAACGCCGGGCAGACCTGCGTCGCGCCCGACTACGTGCTGCTGCCGGAAGGCGCGCGCGACGCCTTCGTCGAGGCGCTGCGCGCCTACGTGACGACGCGCTATCCCGGCCTGCGCGACTCGCCCGACTACAGCTCGATCGTCGGCGACCACCAGTACGCGCGGCTGGCCGCGCTGGTCGAGGACGCGCGCGCCAAGGGCGCGCAGGCGATCACGCTGCCCGACGACGGCGCGCACGATCCCGCGCGCCGCGTGTTCGCGCCGACCCTGCTGCTCGGCGTCAACGACGACATGCGCGTGATGCAGGAGGAGATCTTCGGCCCGATCCTGCCGATCCTCACCTACGCCGCCTTCGACGAGGCGATCGCCTACGTCAACGCGCAGCCGCGGCCGCTGGCGCTGTACCACTTCGACCATGACCGCGCGCGTAGCGAGCGCGTGCTCGAGCGCACCGTCGCCGGCGGCGTCTGCCTCAACGACACCGTGCTGCACTTCGCGCAGGAATCGCTACCGTTCGGCGGCGTCGGCCCTTCCGGCATGGGCCATTACCACGGCCACGCCGGCTTCCTCGCCTTCAGCAAGCAGAAGCCGGTGTTCCGCCAGGCGCGCTGGTCGTCGATGGCGCTGATGCGACCGCCCTACGGCAGGCTGGCCGAACGCATCGTGCGCTTCCTCACCCGCTGAAGACGATGCCCGCCTTCGGCAGCGCGTCGCGCGCGTAGGCGTAGCCGGCCTCGACGATGCGCTCGTAGCCGCGCCAGTCGAGCAGTTGCACGTTGCCGAGCGACGGATGCAGCAGCAGGTCGGCCGCGGCGCGGCGGCCGGCGCCGGCGGCCTCGGCGTTGACCATGCCGGCGCGCAGCAGCAGCGAGATCAGGCCGGGGCGTCGCGGGGCGTCGCGGTGGCGCCAGCGCTGCATCGCCAGCCGCCACCACGGCGGCGATTCCCATTCCTCGACGTCGGCGCGCAGCACGTCGTCGGCGCCGATGTCGACGGCGATGATCTCGCCGAGCCCGTCCTCGCGCAGCACGTCCACCGGCAGGTTGTTGATCACCGCGCCGTCGACGTAGACATGGCCGCGGTGCAGCACCGGCGGCAGCACGCCGGGAATGGCGCTGGAGGCGCGCAACCACAGCCACAACGGGCCGTCGCGGTGGATCACCGCGTGGCCGCCGGTGAGGTCGGCGGACAGGCAGAAGAACGGGATCGGCAGATCCTCGATGTCGTGCGCGCCGAACGCCTCGCGCAGCAGCAGGCTGGTGCGGCGGCCGCGGGTGAGGGCGATGAACGGCAGCGTCCAGTCGCGCAGCGGCTTGCCCTCGACGAAGGCGCGGCGGTAGTTGGCCAGCATCGCCGCGTCGTCCCAGCCGCAGGCCACGCCGGCGCCGATGATGGCGCCGATGCTGGTGCCGCCGACCGCGTCGATGGCGATGCCGGCCTCGCGCAGCGCGCGCACCACGCCGATGTGGGCGAAGCCGCGCGCGCCGCCGCCGGACAGCACCAGGCCGGTGCTGCGCCCGCTGATCAGGCGCGCGACGCGGGCGATGTCGGCCGGGCCGCGCACGTGGTGGTGGCGCGCCGCCGGCAATTGCTCCAGCCAGCGCCGTGCCGCGCCGGGCAGGATGCGGCCGTCGGGATGCAGCAGCAGCAGGTGGCGCGCGCGGAAGCGCGGGCGGCGCGGATCGAACGGACCGGCCTCGGGCCAGGGCTCGGCGCGGCGGCCGGCGTTGACCAGCAGCAGGAAGGCGTCGGCCTGGCGGATGCACAACCGGCGCCACTCCGCCGGGCCGTCGGCGAGGTACAGCACGAAGTGCGATTCGGCCTCGCGCTCGGCGTACCACTCGCTGCTGCGGCCGTGGCCCAGCGCGGCGTCGATCACCAGGCAGTCGCCGTAGGGCAACAGCGCGTGGCGCAACTGCGCGACCACGCCGCGGGCGTCGACCTGGCCGTCGAACGCCAGCACGACGAAGGTGCGCGGCGTGCTGGCGACGCGCTCGGTGGCGCGGATCGCCGCCTGCTGCACGGCGATGCGCGCCGCGCCCAGCATCGCTTCCGGATGGCGGCGCACCAGCCGGTCGAAACCTTCGCGCGACAGCCACAGCAGTTCGGAGTCGCGCAACGCGCGCAGGCTGACGCCGGGCGGCTGGTCGGTGATCAGCGCCAGTTCGCCCAGCGTCTGCCCCGGACTGCGCACCGCGGCCAGCCGCGGCGGCCCGCCCTCCACCGGCGGATGGAACACGCCGAGGCTGCCGGTGCGCACCACGTACAGGCCCTGCGGCGGCTGGTCGGCCTCGAACAGGGTCTGCCCGCCAGGCAGGCTGAACCAGACCAGCTCGGCCTCCAGCGCGGCGAGCTGGGCATCGTCGAGGTGGGCGAAGACCTGCGTCTTGCGCAGCAGTTCGCGGATATCCGGCGGGTCGATCGCGTCCATCGCGCGCATGCTATTGAAACCCCGTGACGCGGCCAACGGCGCGCTTGATTTCGCCGGGCGCCGCCGCCACGCTGCCGCTACTGGAAAACGCTACGCCCCATGGATACCCACAATCCGCTGTTGATCGAAACCGGACTGCCGGCCTTTTCGCAGATCCGGCCGGAACACGTCGGCCCCGCGATCGACGCCATCCTGGCCGACTACCGCGCCGCCGTCGACGCGCTGTGCGCCGAGGGCGCGCCGCGCGATTTCGCGCACGTGATGCTGGAGCAGGAGCGTCTGGAGCAGCGCCTGGCGCGCGCCTGGGCGCCGGTCGGCCATCTGCACGCGGTGCAGGACTCGCCGGCGCTGCGCGAGGCCTACGCCCGCGCGCTGGAGGCGATCACCGACTTCGGCACCGAGATCGGCCAGAACCGCGCGCTGTACGCCGCGGTGCAGGCGGTGGCGGAGCGGCCCGACTTCGCCGCGCTGCCGCGCGCCGCGCGCACCCTGGTCGAGCACGCGCTGCGCGACTTCCGCCTGGCCGGCGTGGCGCTGGAAGAGCCGGCGCGCTCGCGTTTCAAGGCGATCGCCAACGAACTGGCGCGGCTGTCCACCGAATTCTCCAACGCCGTGCTGGACGCCACCGACGCCTGGCACGAGCACGTCACCGACGAGCGCGACCTCGCCGGCATCCCGCCGTCCGCCCGCGCCGTGCTGCGCCAGTACGCCAAGGAGCGCGATCTCGAAGGCTTCCTGGTCACGCTGAAGCAGCCCAGCGTGCAGGCGGTGCTGACCTACGCCGACGACCGCGCGCTGCGCGAACGCGTGTACTGGGCCTACCAGACGCGCGCCTCCGACCAGGGCCCGCACGCCGGCAAGTTCGACAACAGCGCGCGCATCGAGAAGATCCTCGCCCTGCGCCACGAGGCCGCGCGGCTGATCGGCTACGCCAACGCCGCCGAGGAATCGCTGGCCACCAAGATGGCGCCGTCGCCGCAGGCAGTGCTGGATTTCCTGCGCGACCTGGTACGTCGCGCCAAGCCGGTGGCCGAACGCGAGCTGGCGGAGCTGCGCGAATTCGCCCGCGACGAACTCGGCCTCACCGAACTCGAGCCGTGGGACCTGGCCTACGCCGCGGAGAAGCTGCGCAAGCGCCGCTACGACCTCGACGAGGAAACGCTGAAGCCGTACTTCCCGCTGCCGGCGGTGATCGACGGCCTGTTCGGCGTCGCCCGGCGCGTCTTCGGCATCGACCTGGTGCCGCGCGACGACGTCGAGGTCTGGCATCCCGACGCGCGCTATTACGACGTGCGCGACGCCGCCGGCCGCACCATCGCCGGCTGCTACGTCGACCTGTACGCCCGCGCCGGCAAGCGCGGCGGCGCCTGGATGGACGTCTGCCGCGCGCGCTTCCGCGACGGCGACACGCTGGAGCCGCCGGTCGCCTTCCTCACCTGCAATTTCGCGCCGCCCACCGAGGGCGCGCCGGCGCTGCTCACCCACGACGACGTGCTGACCCTGTTCCACGAGTTCGGCCACGGCCTGCACCACATGCTCACCGAGGTCGACCTGCCTTCGGTCGGCGGCATCGACGGCGTCGAGTGGGACGCGGTCGAGCTGCCCAGCCAGTTCATGGAGAACTTCGCCTGGCAGCGCGAAAGCCTCGACCTGTTCGCCCGCCATTGGCAGACCGGCGAGCCGCTGCCGCAGGCGCTGTTCGAGCGCATGCACGCGGCGCGACACTTCCACGCCGGCCTGTTCCTGGTGCGCCAGCTCGAGTTCGCCCTGTTCGACTTCCGCCTGCACCTCGAATACGACCCGGCCCGCGGCGCGCGCGTGCAGCAGCTGCTGGAGGAGGTGCGCCGCGAGGTGGCGGTGGTGCATCCGCCGGCCTGGCAGCGCTTCGCGCATGCCTTCACGCACATCTTCAGCGGCGGCTACGCGGCCGGCTACTACAGCTACCTGTGGGCCGAAGTGCTGTCGGCGGACGCATTCGCCAAGTTCGAGGAACACGGCACCTTCGACCGCGCCATCGGCGACGCCTTCCGCCGCAGCATCCTCGCCGTCGGCGGCTCGCGGCCGGCGCTGGAGAGCTTCGTCGAGTTCCGCGGCCGCCAGCCGCAAGCGGATGCGCTGCTGAAGAGCTACGGTCTGGCCGCATGACGCGCCCTACAATAGCCCGATGAAGATCGCCACCTGGAACGTCAATTCGCTCGGCGTGCGCCTGCCGCACGTCGAGCAATGGTGCCGCGACGTCCGGCCGGACGTGCTGGCGCTGCAGGAAACCAAGCTCGAGGACGGCAGGTTTCCGGTGGCCGCGGTCGAGGCGCTGGGCTACCGCTGCGCGTTCAGCGGGCAGAAGACCTACAACGGCGTCGCCCTGCTGGCGCGCCAGGCGCCGCGCGAAGTGCTGACCGACA
Organism: Mizugakiibacter sediminis; assembly: GCF_000953855.2. Classification (GTDB taxonomy): domain Bacteria; phylum Pseudomonadota; class Gammaproteobacteria; order Xanthomonadales; family Rhodanobacteraceae; genus Mizugakiibacter; species Mizugakiibacter sediminis. Next base: position 18,737 of record NZ_DF970134.1, on the reverse strand, counting down.
TCCCCGGCCTCGACGACGCGCAGCGGCGCATCCTCGCGGCGACGGTCGGCGACCTGCGCGTCGTCAACCTGTACGTGGTCAACGGCCAGGCGGTGGGCAGCGACAAGTTCGCCTACAAGCTGGACTGGCTGCGGAAGGTCACCGCCTTTCTCGCCGAGGAACTGCGGCGCCATCCGCGACTGATCGTGCTGGGCGACTTCAACATCGCGCCGGACGACCGCGACGTGCACGACCCCGAGACCTGGCGCGAGCAGGTGCTGTGCTCCACGCCCGAACGCGAGGCGCTGAAGCGCCTGCTGGCGCTCGGCCTGGTCGACAGCTTCCGCCAGTTCGTCGACGGGGCCGGCCACTACAGCTGGTGGGACTACCGCCAGGGCGCGTTCCGGCGCAACATGGGGCTGCGCATCGACCTGATCCTCGCCAGCGAGGCGCTGAGGCCGAGTCTCAAGGCCGCCGCCATCGACCGCACGCCACGCACGTGGGAGCGGCCCTCCGACCACGCCCCCGCGCTGCTGGAACTTGCTGCATGAGCGACGAACGCCCCACCTGGCTGGAATCCCTCGGCGACGCCGAGCTGGACGAGCTCGACCGCTTCCTGCGCGGCCACGCCGGCGAGGACGACCTGCTGCTGGACGGCGTGCACGGCCTGCTGACCGCGCTGGCGATCGGGCCCGAGCCGGCCAAGCCGGACGAGTGGCTGCCCGAGGTGCTGAACGCGCCGTTCGCCAGCGAGGCGGAGGGCGAGCGCGTGCTCGGCCTGCTGGCCAAGCTGAACGACTCCATCCCGGCCGAGCTGGAGATGGACGCCTACGAGCCGATCCTCGGCGAGGTCGATCGCGAGCACGGCAGCGCGCTGACCGCCGCCGGCTGGTGCGAGGGCTTCAGCCGCGGCATCGACCTGCGCGCGCCGATCTGGGAGTCGCGCCTGGGCGAGGATCCCGAGCTGATGGAGCTGCTGACGCCGATCATGGCGCTGGCCGTCGACGAGGGCGTGCTGTCCGGCGACGCCGACTTCGAGAAACTCAGCGAGGCCGAGTACGAGGAATGCCTGGCGCAGATCCCGCAGGCGGTCGGCGCGGTGGCGCAGTACTGGCGCGTGCATCCGCCCACCGAGCGCGAGCGCACCGCCGGCGGCGGCGCCTCCGCCAGCGTGTTCCGCGAGCAGCCGCGACGGCGCGGCGGACGGTGGGTGCACTGACGGCCGGGACGCGGGACGCGGAGAGCGTAGTCGGCGCGGCGATCTCTGCGCGCAGGGTGCGGTTTGGGCGCCACGCTCGTCGCCCGCTCCCCGGCGCGGGGCGAGGCGAACGCCGCCGCAGGCGGCGTTCGCCGGAAGGGCTCGCCTCTCGGCACCCGAAGCGCCCATGGGTATTGCCGCGCGAACGCTGCATCCCGTGCCGCGCTATTCCCTTCGCGCCGCCGCGGCCGCATCTTGGGCGCATTCCGTAGCCCGAGGAGGGCGCCATGACCATCCGCACCATCGTCCGCCGCGTGCGCGGCATGCCCACCAGCGACGGCGCCGGCGTCAAAATGACGCGCGTGATCGGCCAGCCGGCGCTGGAGATGCTCGATCCGTTCCTGATGCTGGACGCGTTCGGCTCGAACAAGGGCGCCGACTACATCGGCGGCTTCCCCGACCATCCGCACCGCGGCTTCGAGACCGTCACCTACATGCTGGCCGGGCGCATGCGCCACGGCGACAACCAGGGCAACACCGGCCTGCTCGGTCCCGGCAGCGTGCAGTGGATGACCGCCGGCCGCGGCATCGTGCATTCGGAGATGCCCGAGCAGGAGGACGGCGAGATGCGCGGCTTCCAGCTGTGGGTGAACCTGCCGGCCCGCGACAAGATGACCGCGCCGCGCTACCAGGACATCGCCCCGGAGCGCATCCCCGAAGTCGACCCCGCACCCGGCGTGCACGCGCGCGTGATCGCCGGCGAGCTGGCCGGCGCGCGCGGCCCGGTCGGCGGCGTCGCCACCGAGCCGGTGTTCCTCGATCTCGCCTTGCAGCCGCACGCGCGCGTCGAGGTGCCGCTGCCGGCGGCGCACAACGCCTTCGCCTTCGTGTTCGAGGGCGCGGGCGTGACGATCGGCGGCGAGACGCTGGCGCACTACGAGCTCGGCGTGCTCGGCCCCGGCGAGAGCGTCGCGCTGCAGGCGGGCGACGAGGCCGCGCGCCTGATCCTGGTCGCCGGCAGGCCGCTCAACGAGCCGGTCGCCAAGTACGGCCCGTTCGTGATGAACACGCCGCAGCAGATCATGCAGGCGATCGAGGACTATCGCGCCGGGCGGTTCTGAGCGCACGGCGATGCGGCACGCGTTCGCCTCGCACCGCGCCGAAGCGCCCTCACCCCTGCCCACGCCCCGAGCGCGCTCGGGGCGTGGACGCATGCGGCGAGGTCGTCATGGCTTGGCTGCCGCCGCCTTCGCTTTCGGCGCCGCGGCCGGCTTCGCTTTCTCGGGCTTCGCCGCCGCCGGCGTCGCCGCCGCGCACTGCGCGCCGCATTCGCCCTTCACCTTTTCGTCGAAGAACGCGGCGATGGCGCGGTAGACGTGCTTCTTCATCGCCGGCGTGGACAGGCCGTGCTTGCCGCCCGGATAGGTCATCAGCTCGAACGGCGTGCCGCGGCGCTGCAGCTCGGCCATCAGCCGCGTCGAGTTGACGAACAGCACGTTGTCGTCGGCCATGCCGTGGGCGAGGAACAGCGGCGCGGTCAGGCCGTCCAGCCAGGCGAACACGGCGCTGCGCGTGTAGCCGGCGGGATTCTGCTGCGGCGTGCCGAGGTAGCGTTCGGTGTAGAAGGTGTCGTACAGGCGCCAGTCGGTGACCGGCGCCACCGCCACGCCGCCGGCGAGGTCGGCGGAATCCTTGGCCAGCGTCATCAGGCTGAGGTAGCCGCCGTAGCTCCAGCCGAAGGTGCCGATGCGCGCGGGATCGACCCACGGCTGCTGCTTCAGCCAGCGGATGCCGGCGATCTGGTCGGCGACCTCGACGGCGCCGAGCTGGCCGCGGATCGCGTCGGCGAACGCGCGGCCGCGGCGCGCCATGCCGCGGTTGTCCAGCGTGAACACCACGTAGCCGTGCTGCGCCATGTATTCGCCGAACAGATCGACCCAGCCGCGCGTGACCAGCTGCGCGTGCGGGCCGCCGTAGAAGTAGTCGAACACCGGATAGCGCTTGGCGGGATCGAAACCGGCAGGCTTGTACAGGCGGTAGTACAACGTCTGCCCGTCGTCCGCGGCGAGCGTGCCGAATTCCGGCACCACGTGGCTGTCGCGGTAGGGCGCGTAGGGGTGCCTGGCGTCCAGCGCGTTCGGCTCGATCCAGGCGAGGAAGGTGCCGTCGGCCTTGTGCAGGGCCACCTGCGGCGGCGTCTTCGGATCGCTGAAGGTGTCGACGTAGAAGCCCGCGTCCTTGGCGAACACCGCTTCGTGCCAGCCGTCGCGCTCGCTGATGCGCTGCGGCGCGTCGGCGGCGCTGCCGTCGAGCTTGAGCGCGTAGACCTGCTTGTCGGGCACGAAGTCCTTGTTGGAGGCGATGTAGACGCGGCCGGCCTTCTCGTCGACGCCGAGCACGGCGTCGACGTCCCACTCGCCGCGGCTGAGCGGATGCAGCAGCTGGCCGTCCAGGCCGTACAGGTAGAGGTGCTTGTGCCCGCTGCGCTCGCTGGCCCAGACGAAGGCCTGCTGGCCGTCGAGGAAGCGCAGATCGTCGTGCAGGTCGACCCAGGTGCGGCTGCTCTCGCTCAGCAGCGTGCGCTGCTGCAGCGTGGTCGTGTCGACCAGTTGCAGGTCGAGCCGCTGCTGGCTGCGCGGCATGCGCTGGTAGCTCAGCCACTTCGCCGTCGGCGTCCAGTCGACGCGCACCAGATAGATGTCGGGGTCGTCGCCGAGGTCGATCCAGCGCGGCTGGCCGCCGGTCGGCGCGATCAGGCCGAGCTGCACGCGCACGTTGGGATCGCCCGCGGCGGGGTAGCGCTGCTCGATCACGTCGGTGCGGTCGGCGTAGACCTCGAAGCGGCGCACCACCGGCACGTCGGCCTCGTCGTAGCGCTCGAAGGCGATCATGGAGTCGTCCGGCGCCCACCAGTAGCCGGTCGAGCGGTGCATCTCCTCCTGGGCGACGAACTCGGCTTCGCCGTTGTGCACGGTGCCGCCGCCGTCGTGGGTGAGGCGCGTCTCCGTGCCGGTGGCGAGGTCGATCACGTACAGGTTCTGGTCGCGCACGAAGGAGACGTAGCGACCCTTCGGCGAGATCTTCGGATCGAGCGCGAAGCCGCCGCCGCGGGTCAGCTTGCGCACCGCCTTGGCGGCGGGCGCGGTCAGGTCGTACAGGTACAGCTCGCCGTTCAGCGGGAACAGCAGCTTCCTGCCGTCCGGCGACCACTGGTATTCGAGGATGCCGTGCAACGCGGCGGTGCGCGCGCGCTCGCGGCGCGCCTTCTCCGCGTCGGAAAGCTGCTCGCCCTCCGGCTCCAGCTTCTTCGAGTCCACCAGCAGGCGCAGGCGGCGGTCCTCGAGGTTGTACTCCCACAGGTCGAGCTGGTTCTGGTCCTCCGCCTTGCCGCGCAGGAAGCTGACGCGCGCGCCGTCGGGGGAGATCTGCAGACCGCGCGGCGCCGGGCCGCCGAGCGCGGGGTCGGAGAAGATGCGGTCGATGGTGAGTTTTTCCGCCATGGCGGGCAGGGCGACGGTCATCAGTGCGGCAAGCAGCAACGTGCGCATCGGAGCCTCCGGGGACGGAAGCGCCGATTAAAGCGCGCCGTGCGCCGCGCCGCCAAGCTCCGGCGGCATGGCGCGCCCTGCTGCGGACGATTCTCGCCCGGCGGTTGCGCGCCGGCGCAAGGCTTCGTCGCGACGGCGGCCGGACCGCGGTTGCGCTCGCGCCGGCGCGCCGAACGCGTGCCGGCGCGCAACACCGCCGGCCTTTGCAGCCGGGCGCGCGCGGGCGCATCATCGCCAGGCCCCGCCCGCGCGCACGCACACCGCCGCGGCGCGCGCCGCGGCGGTCTCCCCGGCCGCAACAGGAGGTCGACCGTGATGCCCCTGTCTCCGCTCCATCAACTGCAGATCCGCCATCCGCATCGCAGCGTCGTCGGCGCGCCCGTGCGCACGCGTCCGGCGCCGGGCCCGCGCCCGGAGAACGGCGCGCGCCGCCGCGAGCGCCGCGTCGACGAGACGCTGCAGCAGAGTTTCCCCGCCAGCGATCCGCCGTCGTGGACGCTGGGCCGCACCGCGCCGCGGCGCTGAGCATCGCGACGGAGCGCGCGACCGCTACTTGCCGATGCAGAAGCTGCTGAAGATCGCCCCGAGCAGATCGTCGCTGGTGAACTCGCCGGTGATCTCGCCGAGCGCGCGCTGCGCCTGACGCAGCTCCTCGGCGGCCAGCTCGCCGGCGCGGGTTGCCGCCAGCGTCAGCGCGGCCGCCTCGAGATGCGCGGCGACGCGCTCCAGCGCCAGCACGTGGCGCGTGCGCGCGCTGAACGCGCCGGCCGCGCCCTCGCCGAGACCGGCGTGGCGCTTCAGCTCCTCGCGCAGCAGGTCGAGGCCGGCGCCGGTCAGCGCCGACAGCCACAGCCAGACCTCGCGGCCGCGCGTCTCGCGGCGCGACGCGGCGCCGTCGAGGTCGATCTTGTTGACGACCACGACGCGCGCGACTTCCGGCGGCAGCGCGGCGAGCAGGGCGAGGTCGGCCTCGGCGTGAGCGGCGTCGCTGACCAGCAGGGCGAGATCGGCGCGCTCGAGCTCCGCGCGCGCGCGACGCATGCCTTCGCGCTCGACCGCGTCGCCGCTGTCGCGCAGGCCGGCGGTGTCGGCCAGGGTCAGCTCGATGCCGTCGAGCTGCACGCGCTCGCGCAACACGTCGCGGGTGGTGCCGGGGACGTCGGTGACGATGGCGCGCTCGCTCGCCGCCAGCGCGTTCAGCAGGCTGGACTTGCCGGCGTTGGGACGGCCGACGATGGCGACGTGCAGGCCGTCGGCCAGCCGCACGCCGCGGCGCGCCTCGGCCAGCAGCGCGGCGAGGTCGGCGCGCAGCGCCTCGAGCTGCGCGGCGATCGCCGGGTCGGCGAGGAAGTCGATTTCTTCCTCGGGAAAGTCGATCGCCGCCTCGACATGCACGCGCAGCCGCGTCAAGGCCTCCAGCAGCGTCTGCACGCGCGTCGAGAACGCGCCTTCCAGCGAGCGCAGCGCGGCGCGCGCGGCGGCTTCGGAACCGGCGGCGATCAGGTCGGCGACGGCTTCCGCCTGGGCGAGGTCCAGCTTGCCGTTGAGGAAGGCGCGCTCGGAGAACTCGCCGGCGCGCGCCGGCCGCGCGCCCAGCGCGCAGACGCGGCGCAGCAGCAGGTCGAGCACCACCGGGCTGCCGTGCGCGTGCAGCTCCAGCACGTGCTCGCCGGTGTAGGAGCGCGGGGCGGGGAAGTACAGCAGCAGGCCGCGGTCGAGCACGGCGCCGTCGGCGTCGCGGAAGGCGGCGAGGTGCGCGTGGCGCGGCTGCGGCGTGCGCCCGAGCAGGTCGCGCGCCAGCGCCGGCACCGCCGGGCCGGAGACGCGCAGCACGCCGACGCCGCCGGCGCCCGGCGGCGTGGCGACGGCGGCGATGGTGTCGCGTGCGCTCACGGCGGCGAGCTTACGCCGGCGCGCCGCTCAGGCCCTGGCCTTGTCGCCGGCCTCGATGCGCCGCGTGATGAACCACTGCTGGATCACGCTGGTCAGGCCATTGACCACGTAGTACAAGGTGAGGCCGGCCGGGAAGAAGGCGAACATCACCGCGAACACGATCGGCATCACCTTCATGATCTTCGCCTGGGTCGGGTCCATGCCGACGGTCGGCGTCAGGTACTGGGTGGCGATCATCACCAGCGTGTACAGCACCGGCAGCACGAAGTACGGATCCGGCGCGGACAGGTCCTGGATCCAGCCGAAGAACGGCGCCTGGCGCAGCTCGACGCTGAACATCAGCACGTAGTACAGGGCGAAGAACACCGGGATCTGCACCAGCGTCGGCAGGCAGCCCGCCAGCGGGTTGACCTTCTCCTTCTGGTACAGCTCCATCATCGCCTGCTGCATCTTCTGCTTGTCTTCGCCGTAGCGCTCCTTCAGCGCCTGGATGCGCGGGGAGAGCTTGCGCATCTTCGCGCCGGCCTTGAACTGCGCCTCGCTGAGCTTGAAGAACGCGGCCTTGATCAGCAGCACCAGCAGGATGATGGCGAGGCCCCAGTTCTGCACCAGCTGGTGCAGGTGCGCCAGGATCCAGTGCAGCGGCTGCGCGATCACGGTGAAGACGCCGTAGTCGACCACCAGCGACAGGCCGGGCGCGACGCTGTCGAGGCTGCTCTGCAGCTCCGGGCCGACGTACAGGCGCGCCTGGCTGACGGCGCTGCCGCCCGGCGCGACGGTGAGGGTGGGGCCGAGCGCGCGCACCAGGTAGCGCTGCGTGCCCTGCTCGTCCAGCTCGGCGCTGCCGAAGCGGCTGCGCTCGCCGGCATCCGGGATCCAGGCGGCGAAGAAGTAGTGCTGCAGCATCGCCACCCAGCCGCCTGTCACTTCGGCATCGAGCGGTTCGCTGGCGAACTTGTCGAACGGCAGCTTCTGGAATTTCTTCTCCGGGCCGTACCAGGCCGCGCCCTTGTAGGCGACGCGTTCCGGATCGTAGAACTCGAGGAAGTGCTTGGGCGGCGCCGGCGGCGGCACGCGCACCAGCTGGCGGTAGGCGTTGCCGCTCCACGGCTGCGCGCTGCCGTTGTCGATCTCCTGCGCGAGCCTGATCACGTAGCTGCCGCGCTCGAAGGTGTAGCGCTTCTTCACCGTCAGGCCCGACGGGTCCTGCCAGGTCAGCGTCACCACCAGTTGCTGCTGGCCGGGTGCCAGCGTGTAGCTCGACTGCTCCGCCTTGAACACCGCGCGATGGTCGGGCGCCGGCGCGTTGGCGCTGACCAGGCCGCTCTGCGCGACGAAGTAGCGCTCCGCGCTGTCGTCGAACAGCCGCACCGGATGCTGCGTGTCCTCGGGTTTGACCGGGTAGTGCAGCAGGTCCGCGCGCACCAGGCTGCCGCCCTGCGTGTCGATGGCGAGGCGCAGCACGTCGGTGGTCACGGTGACCAGCGCGTGCGCTTCCGCGGGCGTGCCGGCGGAAGCGGCGGCCGGCGCCAGCGGCGCGGGCGTGGCGGCGGCCGCGCCGCTCGCCGCGGGAACCGCCGCCGCGGCGGTGCTGCCGGCCGCAGGCGCCGACGCGGTGGCGGGCGGCGTGCGGTAGTCGACCTGCCACTGGTTCCAGATCAGATAGGCGATGAAGAGCAGCGCAAAGACGAGGAGCGAACGCGTTTGGTTCATCGCGGGATGGGCTCGGCTGGCGGTGCGGGAAACCCGCGATACGGGGCGGACGCGGACAAAATCAGTCCGCGATTGTGCCGGTCGGCTCCGGCGGCTTCAACGGCTTGAGCCGCGTCCACAGGCGGGCCAGATCCTCCAGCAGTGCCGGCCCCGGCTGCGTCACGGCTTCGGCGCGGGCGATCACCAGCATGTCGACGGGCGGCAGTTCGGCCCGCGCGCGGCGGAACGCCTCGCGCACCAGGCGCTTCAGGCGGTTGCGGTCGACGGCGCGCTTGGAGACGCGCTTCGAAACGGCGAGGCCGAGCCGCGCGCGCGCGGCGCCGCCGGCGCGGTAGCGGATCTGGAAATAGCGGCTGCTGAGGCGACCGGCTGCGGAGCGCAGCGCGGCGAAATCGGCGGCGCGGCGAAGCCGCGCGCCGCGCGGCAGGCCGGCCCGGTGCATCGGCGTGTTACGGGATCAGACGCTTGCGGCCCTTGGCGCGGCGGGCGCTCAGCACCTTGCGGCCGTCCGCGGTCTTCATGCGGGCGCGGAAGCCGTGGGTGCGGGCGCGCTTGAGCTTGCCGGGCTGATAGGTGCGCTTCATGGGGGACCTCCAGGAAATGGGCCTGGGAAAAAGACGCGGGAGGATACGTGGCGGCCGGGCGCGGGTCAAGCCGCGCGCATGCGCGCGCGGCGGCGGCGCGGCATCGGCGCCATGCCATCCTGCTATGCTTCCAAGCTCTCGCTCGGCGCGCCGACGCGCGTACCCGCACGACCCCGAGGACCCATGAACGATCTGTGGCGGCGCTGTCTGGAACGCCTGGAAGGCGAACTCAGCGCCGAGGACATGCATACCTGGCTGCTGCCGCTGCAGGCGCGCGACGCCGACGACGGCGTGCGGCTGTTCGCACCCAACGCCTACACGCTGGACGTGGTGCGCAACGAGTACCTGGCGCGCATCCAGGCGGTGCTGGCGCATCTGGCCGGCCGCGCGGTCGAGGTGCAGCTCGAGGTCGGCACGGCGGACGGCGGACGCAAGCCGCGGGCCGGCGCGCGCCCCGCGCCCGCCGCCGCGGCGGAACCGGAGTTCGAGCACAACCTCGATCCCCATTACACCTTCGACAGCTTCGTCGAGGGCAAGTCGAACCAGCTCGGCAAGGCCGCGGCGATGCAGGTGGCGATGAATCCGGGCCGCGCCTACAACCCGCTGCTGCTGTATGGCGGCACCGGCCTCGGCAAGACCCACCTGATGCACGCGGCCGGCAACCTGATCCGCGAGCGCAACGCCGGCACCAAGGTGCTGTACCTGCGCTCGGAGCAATTCGTCGGCGCGATGATCGAGGCGCTGCGCACCAAGAACATGGACGAATTCAAGCGGCGCTTCCGCTCGGTCGACGCGCTGCTGATCGACGACATCCAGTTCTTCGCCGGCAAGAACACCACGCAGGAGGAGTTCTTCCACACCTTCAACGCCCTGTTCGAGGGCAAGCAGCAGATCATCCTGACCTGCGACCGCTACCCGAAGGAGGTGGAGAACCTGGAGCCGCGGCTGAAGTCGCGCCTGGGCTGGGGACTGTCGGTGGCGATCGAGCCGCCGGACTTCGAGACGCGCGCGGCGATCCTGCTGGCCAAGGCGCAGCACAAGGGCGTGGCCGTGCCGGAGGACGTGGCGATGTTGATGGCGCGGCGCATCCGCTCCAACGTGCGCGACCTCGAGGGCGCGCTGAACACGCTGGCGGCCCGCGCCAACTTCTTCGGCCGCGCGATCAATCTGGAGTTCGCCCAGGAGACGCTGCGCGACCTGCTGAGCGTGCATGCGCAGGCGGTCACCATTCCCAACATCCAGAAGGCGGTGGCGGACTACTACCAGGTGCGCTTGTCCGACCTGCTGTCGAAACGGCGCGTGCGATCGGTGGCGCGGCCGCGGCAATTGGCGATGGCGCTGGCCAAGGAACTGACCGAGCACAGCCTGCCCGAGATCGGCGAGGCCTTCGGCGGACGCGACCACACCACCGTGCTGCACGCCTGCCGCACCATCCGCAGCCTGAGCGACAGCGACGTGCGCATGCGCCAGGACTGGGAAAAGCTGATCCGTATACTCACCGGTCAATAAGCTGTGGATAATCGGAAGGAACGCCGGGGATGAAAACTTATCCACAGCGCACCCACAGCAAGACGACCGCGTCGGCCTGCGCCGATGTCACAGTATGCCTTTGATGTAGAAGAAATTTTTGACTTATCCCGCGTGTCCACAGCGCCCACCACCGCTATGGCCATGAAGTTATAAACAAGCAGGATTGGATCAGGAACGGGGTCATGCGATTCAGCATCCAACGCGAAGTTCTGCTCAAGCCGCTGCAGCAGGTGATCGGCGTCGTGGAGCGGCGGCAAACCCTGCCGGTGCTCGCCAACCTGCTGGTTCAGGTCGATGGCGGAAGGGTCGCGCTCACCGGCACCGACCTCGAGGTCGAGATGATCGCTTCCGCGGCCGCCGACAACGCCGAGGCCGGAGAGACGACCATCCCGGCGCGCAAGCTGTTCGACATCGTGCGCGCGTTGCCGGACGGGGCGCCGATCGAGGTGAAAATGAACGGCGACCGCGTCGCGCTGAACGCCGGCCGCAGCCGCTTCACCCTGGCCACCCTGCCGCACAGCGAGTTCCCGACCATCGACGAGATCGAGCTGGTCGAGCGCGTGCGCCTGCCGGAAGCGGTGCTGAAGGATCTGATGGACCGCACCGCCTTTGCCATGGCCAACCAGGACGTGCGCTATTACCTGAACGGCATGCTGCTCGACCTGCGCGAGGACACGCTGCGCTGCGTGGCTACCGACGGCCACCGTCTGGCGCTGGCCGAAACCCGGCGCGAAGCCGGCGGCAGCGCCCGGCGGCAGATCATCATCCCGCGCAAGGGCGTGCTGGAGCTGGCCGGCCTGTTCGAGTCCGGCGAAGGCGAGGTGGAGTTGGAGTTCGGCCGCAATCACCTGCGCGTGCGCCGCGGCGAGGTCACCTTCACCTCGAAGCTGATCGATGGCCGTTTCCCCGATTACGAGGCGGTGATCCCGATCGGCGCCGACAAGGTCGTGCTGGTCGACCGCGAGTTGCTGCGCGCGGCGCTGCAGCGCGCCGCCATCCTGTCCAACGAGAAGTACCGCGGGGTCAAGATCGAGGTCAGTCCGGGCAAGCTGCGCCTGGTGGCGCACAACCCCGAGCAGGAAGAGGCGGTCGAGGAACTGGAAGCCGAGACCGGCGTGGGCGATCTCGCGGTGGGATTCAATGTCAGCTACCTGCTGGATGCGCTGGGCGCCCTGCGCAGCGAGCGCGTGCGCTTGTGCCTGCGCGACGCGCAGTCCAGTTGCCTGCTGGAGGGCGAGCAGGGCGAGAACGCCCGCCACGTGGTGATGCCGCTGCGGCTCTGACCGCGATGTCTCGGCGATGTCGTGACGCCGGGTGCGGCCGCGGGCCGGCCCGGCGTCTTCGTTGCCGGGGAGGGCTGGCGTGAGGTTCGAGCGGCTGCGCCTGCAGAACCTGCGCTGCTTCGATCATGTCGAACTGGCGCCGGAGCCGGGCATCAATCTGCTGCTGGGCCCCAACGGCGCCGGCAAGACCAGCGTGCTGGAAGCCGTCTATCTTCTCTCGCACGGGCGTTCGTTCCGCGCAGGCGGACGCGACGTCCTGGTGCGGCGGGGCGAGCGCGCGTTCTCCGTCTATGCCGAGCTGACGACGACGGGCGGCGCCCGCCACCGGCTGGGGCTGGGGCGGGAGGCCGGGCGCTGGACGGCACGGTTGGACGGCGAGCCCCCCGAGAGCGTCGGCGATCTGTTGCGTCATTGTGCGGTGGTGTGTTTTGAGCCGGGCTCGCACGCGCTGATCGCAGGCGGCTCCGAGGAGCGTCGCGGCTTCCTCGACTGGGGCGTGTTCCACGTGGAACCGGAATTCCTGCCGGCTTGGCGCCGCTACCAACGGGCGCTCAGGCAGCGCAACACGTTGCTGCGGCAACAGGCGCCCGCCGGCTGGCTGACACCCTGGGAGGCGGAGATGGCCGCGGTCGCGGCCGTCATCGATACGGTCCGCCGGCGTTATCTGCAAGCGCTGTCGATCTGGATCGGCCGGACCGCCGAGGCCTTCCTGGCGGAACTGGGACCGGTACGGCTGAGCTACCGGCGCGGCTGGCCGGAGGGTGCCGCGCTGCTCGAGCATCTGGCCGAGCGGCGCGGCCAGGACTACGCGCGCGGACACTCCACGGCCGGACCGCACCGCGCGGACTGGGCATTGGCCTTTCCGGAAGCGCCCGCCCGCGAACACCTCTCGCGTGGCCAGGAGAAACTCTGTGCGCTGGCCTGTGTGCTGGCGCAGGCCGAGCTGCACGCCGAACGCCGCGGCGAATGGCCGATGATCGGGCTGGACGATCTCGCCTCGGAGCTCGATCAGACCCATCAGCGCCGGGTGGTGGAGCGTCTGACGGCCGGTGCCGCACAGGTGCTGGTGACCGGCACCGAGCTGCCGCCGGCGCTGGCCGGCCTCGAAGCCGCCTTGTTCCACGTGGAACAGGGGCGGATCGAGCGCCGTCGCTGAGCCGGCTGTTCCACGTGGAACAGCCGGCGCGGCGTGTGCTGGTATAATCGTCCGGTTATCCCGCGGCCGCGGCGCCCTGGCGCCGCCCACCATCGCCCGCCAGCCGGATCCGCATGAACGCACACTACGATTCGAGCAGCATCAAGGTCCTCAAAGGTCTCGAAGCCGTCCGCAAGCGTCCGGGCATGTACATCGGCGATACCGATGACGGCACCGGCCTGCACCATATGGTGTTCGAGGTCGTCGACAACTCGATCGACGAGGCGCTGGCGGGCTACTGCGACCACGTCGTCGTCACCATCCACGACGACGGCTCGGTCAGCGTCGAGGACAACGGCCGCGGCATCCCGGTCGGCATCCACCCCGAGGAGGGGCGTTCCACCGCCGAGGTGGTGATGACCGTGCTGCATGCCGGCGGCAAGTTCGACGACAACTCCTACAAGGTGTCCGGCGGCCTGCACGGCGTCGGCGTCTCCGTGGTCAACGCGCTTTCCGACCACCTCTGGCTGACCATCTACCGCGACGGCCACGAGTACCGGCAGGAGTACCGCCTGGGCGAGCCGCTGTATTCGTTGAAGCAGGTCGGCCCGTCGACCCGCCGCGGCACCACCGTGCGTTTCCTGCCCAGCCCGACGATCTTCTCCAACGTCGAGTTCCACTATGACGTGCTGGCCAAGCGCCTGCGCGAACTGGCCTTCCTCAATTCCGGGGTCAAGATCGAGCTGATCGACGCGCGCGCCGACAAGCGCGACGTGTTCCAGTACGCCGGCGGCATCCGCTCGTTCGTGCAGCACCTGGCGCAACTGAAGACCGCGCTGCATCCCAGCGTGATCAACTTCAGCGCCATGGCGGACCAGGTCACCGTCGAAGTCGCGATGCAGTGGACCGACGGCTACCAGGAAACGATGTTCTGCTTCACCAACAACATCCCGCAGCGCGACGGCGGCACCCATCTGACCGGTTTCCGCGCCGCGCTGACCCGCACCCTGACGGCCTACATCGAGCAATCGGGTTTGGCGAAGAGCGCCAAGGTGGCGCTGTCCGGCGACGACATGCGCGAAGGTTTGATCGCCGTGCTGTCGGTGAAGGTGCCGGACCCGAAATTCTCCTCGCAGACCAAGGACAAGCTGGTTTCCAGCGAGGTCAAGGGCATCGTCGAGCAGGTGGTCAACGCCCGGCTCGAGGAGTTCCTGCTGGAAAACCCCGCCGAGGCGCGCGCCATCGCCGAGAAGGTGGTCGACGCCGCCCGCGCCCGCGAGGCCGCGCGCAAGGCGCGCGAGCTGACCCGCCGCAAGGGCGCGCTGGACATCGCCGGCCTACCCGGCAAGCTGGCGGACTGCCAGGAAAAGGACCCGGCTCTGTCCGAGCTGTTCATCGTCGAGGGCGATTCCGCCGGCGGCTCCGCCAAACAGGGCCGCAACCGCCGGTATCAGGCCATCCTGCCCCTGAAGGGCAAGATCCTCAACGTCGAAAAAGCCAGATTTGACAAGATGTTGGCGTCGGCGGAGGTGGGCACGCTGATCACCGCGCTCGGCACCGGCATCGGCAAGGACGAGTACAACCCGGACAAGCTGCGTTACCACCGCATCATCATCATGACCGACGCGGACGTGGACGGCTCGCACATCCGCACCCTGCTGCTGACCTTCTTCTACCGGCAGATGCCGGAGCTGATCGAGCGCGGCCACGTCTACATCGGCCTGCCGCCGCTGTACAAGGTCAAGCAGGGCAAGCAGGAGACCTACCTCAAGGACGACGCGGCGCTGAACGCCTATCTGATCGCCAATGCCGTCGAAGGCGCCGAGCTCGCCTACGCGGCAGGCACGCCGGCGGTGCGCGGCGAAGGCCTGGAGAAGCTGTTGCGCGACTACCAGGCGGCGCTGGATCAGGTCGCCCGTCTCGGCCATCGCTGCGATCCGGGCGCGTTGCAGGCGATGCTGGAATACGCGCCGCTGGAGGCCGCGCTGTGGCAGGACCCGTCGGCGTTGCAGCGCTGGGTCGACGGCCTCGGCGAACGCCTGAACGCCAGCGGCCTCGGCCGCGCGCGCTACACGCTCGGCGTGCGCGCCGGGCAGGGCGAACAGCCGCCGGCGCTGCTGATCGAGCGCCTGCAGCACGGTCTCGCGCAGACCCATGTGCTGCCGCAGCCGTTCTTCGCCGGCGCCGAGTTCCGGCCGATCCTGGAGACGGCGCGCGCGCTGCACGACCTCGTGCAGCCGGGCGCGCAGATCCGCCGCGGCAACGCCGCCCAGGCGGTGACCAGCTTCGCGCAGGCGCGCGAATGGCTGCTGGAGGAGGCGAAGAAGGGCCGCACCATCCAGCGCTTCAAGGGCCTCGGCGAGATGAACCCCGAGCAGCTGTGGGAGACCACGGTCAACCCGGAAACGCGGCGCCTGTTGCAGGTGCGCATCGAGGACGCCGTCGCCGCCGACCAGATCTTCGCGACGCTGATGGGCGACGTGGTCGAGCCGCGCCGCGAATTCATCGAATCCAACGCGCTCAAGGTCGCCAATCTCGACATCTGAACCGCCACGGCCCGCGCCCGCCGCGTTCCGGCGAGGCGGCGGCCGCGCGTCGGCACGGCGCCGCGGCCATGCAAAAATTTGCATTTCGTCGCGAACCCGATCCTGGGGATGATGCGCCGCCGCTTGAGCGGCGTGCGCAAGGGGCGCTACTCTCGCCGACTCCCCGCGCGCGGTCGGCGCGCAGTCAACGAGGTGCGCCATGATGCTTGGACGTTTCGCCCGCCTGCTCGCCGCCACGATGCTGGCGCTGCTGCTCACCGGCGGTATCGCCGCGGCCAAGGAGAGCAAGCAGACGGACTACCCCAACGCCACGCGCAGCGAGCCGAAGAACGATCTGCGCGAGCGCGACCAGAAGGCGCTGCAGGCCGCGATCGACGCCAGCAATGCCGGCGACGACGCCAAGGCGCAGGAAGCCGCGCAGAAGATCCTCGACACCAGCAGCAGCAAGTACGCCAAGGGCGTCGCCCTGCAGGTGCTCGCCAACATCAAGTACAACGCCGGCGACTACAAGGGCGCGATCGCCCTGTACAAGCAGCTGCTCGACCTCAACTCGCTGCCGAACGACAGCTACTTCGGTTCGATGCTGAACCTGGTCGCCGCCTACATGGCCGACGAGCAGTACCAGCAGGCCGGCGAACAGCTCAAGGTCTGGCGCGAGCAGGGCAAGCGCGAAACGGCGGATTCCTACGCCATCGAGGGCAACATCGACTACCGGCTGGAGAAGTATCCGGAAGCGATCGCCGCGCTGAACAAGGCCATCGCCCTCAACAACGGAGAGAGCAAGGACTCCTGGGACCAGCTGCTGCTGGCCAGCTACGGCGAGACCAAGCAGTACGACCAGATGGACAAGATGGTCGACGCCGCCCTCAGCAAGGATCCCACCAAGACCACCCAGCTCAACAACGCGCTGGTCTACTACCAGAACAACGGCGAGTACGCGCGCATGGGCGCGCTGATGGAGAAGGCCGCGGCCAAGGGCGCCCTCACCACCGAGGACGACTACATGCGCATGGGCCAGGTGTTCGCCGTGATGGCGCAGAACGCCGACAACCAGTCGCAGGCGGAAGCCTATGCCGCCAAGGGCATCAAGGCGGTGGAGGACGGCCTCGCCAAGGGCGTGGTCAAGCCGGGCTACAAGCCCTACAAGCTGATCGGCGACACCTACCGCATCGCCGGCAACACGGCCAAGGCGATGGACGCCTACGCCAAGGCCGCGCCGGATGCGCCCGACGGCGAACTCGACCTGCTGCGCGCGCAGGTGCTGATCCAGGACCAGCAGAAGTACGCCGAGGGCAAGGCCGCCTTGCAGCGCGCCCTGCAGAAGGGCGTCAAGCGCCAAGGCACCGCGTATCTGCTGCTCGGCAATGCCGAGCTGAAGATGAAGAACAAGGCCGCGGCGATCGCGGCCTACAAGCGCGCCGCCGAGGATGCCGAGACCGCGCCGATGGCCCGCGACATGCTGAAGAAACTCGGCGCCGCCAAGTAGCTTTGGTCACATGGCGGCCACCGCCCCGGGCCGATGTTCAGCCTATATACAAGACCCCGGTGGCTGGTGTAGTGTCAACGTCTTTCCCCGATGCGTTATGGACGCGACGCTGCTCCCGGCTGCGCCGTCCGCGCGTGTAAGGAAAACAGGTGTACCCCTTGAGAGTGGTTGATTCGTACTGATGGCCACAAGCATGTACCCCCCCGGCTCCGAGCCGTTCAACTGGAAGCGCACGTGGGCGTTGGCCGTGGCCTTCGCGTTGCACACGTTCGCGTTCCTGCTCATCGCCGCGCCGGCCGCGCCACCGCAAGCCAAGGAAGTGAAGAAGGACAACATCGTCCAGGTGGAGTTCATCGAGCCGCCGCCGCCACCGCCGCCGCCGCCGCCGCCGCCGCCGGAGCCGCCGAAGAAGCCGCCGCCGAAGATCAAGGAACTGGTCAAGCCGCCGCCGACGCCGCCGCCGCCGCAACCGCCGCCGGTGGAGGAACAGTCGGCGATGTCCACGCCTGCGCCGCCGCCGGCGCCGCCGGCACCGCCCGCGCCGCCGTCGGATATCGCGCCGAGCGAGGACGTGAGCTATCGTCAGCGCAATCCGCCGCGCTATCCGCCGGAGGCGTTGCGCCAGCAGCATCAGGGAACGGTGATCCTGCTCGTCCTGGTGGGCGTGGACGGTGCGCCCAAGGAAGTCAAAGTGGAGCGTTCCAGCGGTTATCGCGAGCTGGACCGTGCCGCCATCGAGGCGGCACGCAATTGGCGATTCAATCCGGGCAAGCACAACGGCCAGCCGGTCGAGGGCTATGCACGAATTCCGGTCAACTTTACGCTCGGCCAATGAAGGCTGCGCTAGAGTCCAAGTCCACGCTTAACGAAGGGTAGCGTTTATGCTGCAAGAAGCCAGTTCCACCCAGCCTGCTGCTGGTTCCATCCCGCCCGACGCCACGGCCGCCCCGGTCCCGGGCATGGGCGGCAACACCAGTGCCCACGCCCTGCAGCAGATGGGCTTCGACCATCTGTTCCAGAGCTTCATCCACGGCGAGAACTGGGTGGGCTTCGTGGTGTTCCTGGTCCTGCTGATCATGTCGGTGATGTCGTGGTTCTACATCGTGAGGAACTTCCTCACGAACGCCATGATCCGCTCGCGCATGGATGGGGTGATCCGCAAGTTCTGGGACACGCCGTCCGCGCAGGAAGCGGTCCGCTTCATGGAGCAGCAGCCGAAGTCCGAGCCGTTCTCCAAGATCGCCCTGGACTGCGCTTCCGCCGCGGCGCACCACCAGCGCCACGAGGGCAGCCGTCTGGTCGAGGCCCTGAACCGCTCCGAGTTCATCGACCGCGCCCTGCGCCAGGCCGTGGCCCGCGAGAGCATGCGCCTCGAGACCGGCCTGACCCTGCTGGCGACGGTCGGCTCGGCCGCGCCGTTCGTCGGCCTGCTCGGCACCGTGTGGGGCATCTACCACGCCCTGATCGGCATCGGCGCGTCCGGCCAGGCGTCGATCGACGCGGTCGCCGGTCCGGTGGGCGAGGCGCTGATCATGACCGCGATCGGTCTGGCGGTCGCCATCCCGGCGGTGCTGGCGTACAACTTCTACGTGCGCGCCAACCGCGTGACCTACGCCCGCTTCGACGAGTTCGCCCACGACCTGCACGACTTCTTCGCCACCGGTTCGCGCGTCGAGTCCAGCCCGGCGGCGGCGATGCCGGGCGCGCGTCCGGCGGCGGCGCCGGCGCCGGCCGCCAAGAAGTGAGGTAGACGGTCATGGCCTTCAGCACCAACAGCGGCGGCGGTCCGATGGCGGACATCAACGTCACGCCCCTCGTGGACGTGATGCTGGTGCTGCTGAT
>NZ_DF970133.1 GCF_000953855.2 Mizugakiibacter sediminis | reverse complement strand
CCCATCGCGCCCAGCCCGATGAATCCCGCTTTCAGTTGCGTCATCGCTTCCGCTCCGTCCGATGTCTCGCCGTGCGCCGGCGATCCGTCCCTGGTGCGGGGTGCCGGCCCGGCCCTCCATGGCCGGGCGCTCGCCGGCGCGCGATGCCCTTCGAG
>NZ_DF970132.1 GCF_000953855.2 Mizugakiibacter sediminis | reverse complement strand
ATGACGCAACTGAAAGCGGGATTCATCGGGCTGGGCGCGATGGGCGCCCCCATGGCGCGCCACCTGCACGCGCGCGGCCTGCTGGCCGCGGTGGGCAATCGCACGCGGGCGAAGGCCGAGGCGTTGGCCCGCGAGCTCGGCGTCGCCGCGCCGGCGACGCCGGCGGAACTCGCGGCGCGCTGCGAGGTGATCGCGTTGTGCGTCACCGCCGACGCCGACGTGTTGGCGACGGTGGATGCGCTGGCACCGCACCTGCGGGCGGGCGCGATCGTGATCGACCACTCGACGGTCGCGCCGGACACGGCGAAGCGGGCGGCGGCGGTGCTGGCGGCGGCCGGCGCGCAGTTCCTCGACGCGCCGGTATCGGGCGGCGTCGAGGGAGCGAAGAACGGCAAGCTGTCGGTGATGGTGGGCGGCGACGCCGCGGCATTGGAGCGCGCGCGGCCGGCGCTGGAAGCCTACGCGCTGCGCATCACGCACATGGGGCCGGTCGGCGCCGGCCAGGCGACCAAGGCGATCAACCAGGTGCTGGTCGCCGGCATCGCGCAGGCGGTGTGCGAAGGCCTGGCGCTGGGCGAGGCGCTGGGCCTCGAGCCCGAGCGCCTGCTGCCGACGCTGGGCGCGGGCGCGGCCGGCAACTGGTTTCTGGAGAAGCGCGGCGCGACCATGCTGCGCAACGAGTTCGCGGTCGGCTTCAAGCTCGGCCTGCTGCACAAGGATCTCGGCATCGTGCGCCGCATCGCCGAGGCGGCCGGCACCGATCGCAGCATCGTCGAGAAGTCGCTGGCCGACTATGCGGAGCTGATGGCGCGCGGCCACGCCGACGAGGACATCTCGGCGCTGATCCGCCTCAAGCGCAGGCCCGCCTGACGCGCGCCGCGCCCACCACGTCTGCGCGCGGGCGCGGTGGGCGCCCCGAAGCCGCTCGGGCACCCGTCCTTCCCGCGCGAGCGGGAATCCATCGAGTCGTCCGAGCCCCGATTCTCAGTCGCTTTCCTTCAACGCGATCGCGCGGATGCCGGCGCCGGCCAGCTTCTGCTTGGTCGCCTCCAGCTCGCTGGCAGAGCGGAACGGGCCGAGCCGCACGCGGTGCCAGGTCTGGCCGTTGATCGTCACCGGTTGCACGCTGGCGACGAAGCCCTGCAGCGCCAGCTTGGCCTTCATGCCGTCGGCGTCGGCGGCGTTGGGGAACGAGCCGACCTGCAGCAGGTAGCCGCTGGTCGCCGGCGGCGAGGTCGCGCCCGCCGGCTGCTGCTGGCGCGCCTGCGCCTCGGCGCGCGCCTTGGCGGAGATCTCGGCGTCGGGGATCACGACCTCCTTCTCCGGCAGCACCGAGTAGAAGTCGTAGGTCGGCTTCTTCTTCGCCGCTTCCGCCTGCTGCGCCTGGTCGGCGACGCCCGGCTCGCTGGCGCGCGGCGCGCTGGCCTCCGGATTGGGGGCGGGCACGTCGTGGCGGCGCAGCGCCGGCGCCCAGTCCTTCACCAGCACCACCGCCGACAGCACCAGGCCGAGCAACACGCCGAGGCACAGCCAGACCCAGGCCGGCCAGCCGCCGTTGCCGCTGCGTACCGCCTGCTTGCCGCGTTTTGCCGCCATCACATGCTCTCCGGGGCGCCGACGCCCAGCAGGGCCAGTCCGTTCGCCAGCACCTGCTTGGTCGCCATGGCCAGGGTCAGGCGCGCGTCGCGCAGGTCCGCATCGTCGACGATGAACTGGTGCGCGTTGTAGTAGGTGTGGAAGGCGTAGGCGAGGTCGCGCAGGTACTGCGCCACCAGGTGCGGCTCCAGGTTGGCCGCCGCCGCCTCCACGATCTCGGGGTAGCGCGACAGTTCGACCATCAGCGCGTTCTCGTGTTCCGTGTCCAGCCGGCCGAGGTTGGTCAGGCCGTTGTCGCGATTCCAGGCCAGGCCCTTCTCGCCGAGCTGGCGCTGCACGCTGCACACGCGGGCGTGCGCGTACTGGATGTAGTAGACCGGGTTTTCGTTGGTCTGCGCGCGCGCCAGGTCGATGTCGAAGGTGAGCTGCGAATCCGGCTTGCGCGCGATCAGGAAGTAGCGCGTGGCGTCGCGGCCGGCCTCGTCGATCAGGTCGCGCAGGGTGACGTAGCTGCCGGCGCGCTTGCTGAGCTTCACTTCCTCGCCGCCGCGCATCACCGTCACCATCTGGTGCAGCACGTACTCGGGCCAGCCCTTCGGGATGCCCATGTCCAGCGCCTGCAGGCCGGCGCGCACGCGTGCCAGCGAGCCGTGGTGGTCGGCGCCGAGCTCGGTGATCGCGCGTTCGTAGCCGCGCTGCCACTTGGTCAGGTGATAGGCGACGTCCGGCAGGAAGTAGGTGTAGCTGCCGTCCGACTTGCGCATGACGCGGTCCTTGTCGTCGCCGAAGTCGGTGGTCTTCAGCCACAGCGCGCCGCCTTCCTCGTAGGTGTGGCCCATCGCCACCAGCCGGCGCACCGTCTCCTCGACCTTGCCCTCGGTGTACAGCGAGGACTCGAGGTAGTAGACGTCGAAATGCACGCCGAACGCCTTCAGGTCGAGGTCCTGCTCGCGGCGCAGGTAGGCCACGGCGAAGCGGCGGATCGCGTCGAGGTCGTCGGGATCGCCCTTGCCGACCACGTCCTGCCCGTCGGCGTGCACCGATTCGCGGTCGAGGTAGGCGCGGGCGACGTCCTTGATGTACTCGCCGCGGTAGCCGTCCGGCGGCCAGGCCGCGTCGTCCGGCGCGATGCCCTTGCAGCGCGCCTGCACCGACAGCGCCAGGTTGTGGATCTGCGCGCCGGCGTCGTTGTAGTAGAACTCGCGCGTCACCGCCCAGCCGGTCGCCTCGAGCAGGCGCGCCAGGCTGTCGCCGATGGCGGCGGCGCGGCCGTGACCGACGTGCAGCGGGCCGGTGGGGTTGGCGGAGACGAACTCGACGCCGGCGCGGCGGCCGCCGCCGCTGGCGCTGCGCCCGTAGCCGGCGCCGCGCGCGAGGATGGCGCGTAGCTCGCCGTGGTAGGCGGCGGCGCCGAGGAAGAAGTTGATGAAGCCGGGGCCGGCGATCTCCACCTTGGCCACCGCCGGCGAGGCCGGCAGCGCGGCGCGGATCGCCTCGGCCAGCTCGCGCGGCTTGCGGCCGGCGGGCTTGGCCAGCAGCAGCGCGGCGTTGCAGGCGAAATCCCCGTGCTCCTTGCTGCGCGCGCGCTCGATCACGAAGGCGGGCGGGTCGATGGCGGGCAGGGTGCCGTTCTGCCGCAGCGCGGCGAGCGCCTGCAGCACGAGTTCACGCAACTGGTCTTTCACGGGTCGGGAACGCCGGGGTTGAACCGCGCATGCTAGCGCAGCCGCGCGGCGCGCAGAAGCCGCGGCCACCGCGCCCGGCACGCCGCACCGCCTGTGGATAACTGTGTGGATGAGTCCGGCGGAGACGGCCGCAGGCCCCGGCGGGAGTCCCTCGCGGCGCGGCGGTGGGAAATAAAATATTTGTACAACAAAAAGTTGCAAAACTATCGAGACAAATGACTGGAATCGTGCGGCCCAAGCGCATGAGCGACGGCGTTGTGCATAACTCGAAGCGAACCGCAACGGTCACTCGGCTGTCACAGCGGATGCCTAGGCTGTAACGACTCGACGGCACCCCTCCGTCGGGCGGGGCTCCCCACCCCTCTCCAATGCAGTGGCAAGGCAGCGACGGCGCGGCGGTGACACCCGCGCCGTTTTTTTTTCGCCCGCGGGCGGATGCCCGCGACCCTACAGCAGCCCCAGCGCCGCCATCGACACCGGCGGGCCCGCGCCGATCACCAGATGATCGAGCACGCGCACGCCGACCAGGCCGAGCGCCTCGCGCAGCTCGCGGGTGATGGCGCGGTCGGCCGCGCTGGGCTCGGCGACGCCGGAGGGGTGATTGTGGGCGAAGATCACCGCCGCCGCGTTGTGCTTCAGGCAGGCGCGCACCACCTCGCGCGGATGCACGGCGGCGCCGTCGAGCGTGCCGCGGAACAGCTCCGCGCAGGCCAGCACGCGGTGGCGGTTGTCGAGGAACAGGCAGAGGAATGCCTCGTAGGGCAGGTGGGCCAGACGCGCCTTCAGGTAGGCGGCGCTGTCCTGCGGGCTGGCGAGCGGCGGACCGCGCTGCAGCTCCTCGGCGAGACAGCGCCGTGCCAGCTCCAGCGCCGCGGCCAGGCGCGCGCGCTTGGCCGGGCCGAGGCCGCGCGTGCCGGCGCCCGCATCGGCCGCCAGCAGCGCGCCCAGGCCGCCCGCCCCGGCGAGCAGCTCGCGGCCCAGCGCCACCGCGCTCTTGCCGCGGATGCCGCTGCCGAGCAGCACCGCCAGCAGCTCGGCATCGGCCAGCGTGGCGGGGCCGTGCGCCAGCAGCTTTTCGCGCGGACGTTCGTCGGCGGGCCAATCGCGGATGCTCATCGGGGGAAGGTACTCGCCGGCTGGGCCGAGAGGCGCGCAGTTTCGGCGCGCGGCGGCGCGCGCGACAGCGGGCGTTGGGAACGATTCCGGTAAGCTAGCGCGGTTCCCCTGCGTCGGACCCGTCCTACATGAGCGTGCCCGCCCTCGCCAAGCGCCGCATCCTGCTCGGGGTGTCCGGCGGCATCGCCGCCTACAAGGCCTGCGAACTGGTGCGCCGTCTGCGCGACGCCGGCGCCGAGGTGCGGGTGGTGCTGACGGCGAATGCCGAGCGCTTCGTCACCGCGCAGACCTTCCAGGCGCTGTCCGGCCAGCCGGTGCGCAGCGGGCTGTGGGACGCGCAGGCGGAGGCGGCGATGGGCCACCTCGAGCTGGCGCGCTGGGCCGAGCGCATCGTCATCGCGCCGGCCTCGGCCGACGTGATCGCGCGTCTCGCCCACGGCCTCGCCGACGACCTGCTGACCACGCTGTGCCTCGCCAGCACCGCGCCGCTGGCGGTGGCGCCGGCGATGAACCATCGCATGTGGCTGCACGCCGCGACGCAGGCCAACGTGGCGACGCTGCGCGCGCGCGGCGCCGCCGTGCTCGGCCCGGCCGACGGTCCGCTGGCCGAGGGCGAATCCGGCCCGGGCCGGCTGCTCGAGCCGGAGGCGATCGTCGCCGAGTTGGCGCGCCTGGACGGCGGCGGCGCGCTGGCCGGCCTGTCGGTGCTGGTCAGCGCCGGCCCGACCTACGAGGACATCGATCCGGTGCGCTTCATCGGCAACCGCAGCTCCGGCCGCATGGGCTTCGCCATCGCCGAGGCGGCGGCGGCGCAGGGCGCCGCGGTCACGCTGGTCGCCGGGCCCGTGCATCTGCCCACCCCGCCGGGCGTCGCCGAGCGCATCGACGTGCGCAGCGCGCGCGAGATGCGCGAGGCGGTACACGCCGCCGCCGCGCACTGCGACATCTTCGTCTCCGCCGCCGCGGTCGGCGACTACCGGCCCGCCGAGGTCAGCACGCACAAGCTGAAGAAGAGCGGCGACGCCGGCCTCGCCCTCGCGCTGGTGCAGAACCCGGACATCCTCGCCGAGATCGCGGCGCTGCCGCGACGGCCGTTCCTGGTCGGTTTCGCCGCCGAGACGCGCGACGTCGACGCCTACGCGCGCGGCAAACTGGCCGCGAAGGGCGTCGACATGATCGCCGCCAATCGCGTCGGCGACGGCGCCGGTTTCGAGAGCGAGCGCAACGCGCTGCACCTGTACTGGCCGGGCGGCGACGTCGCGCTGGCCGAGGCGCCGAAACGCGAACTGGCCGACGCGCTGCTGGCGCGCGTCGCCGAACGCTACCGCCGCACGCGCACGGAGCACGCATGATCGACGTCGAGCTGAAGGTGCTGGACCCGCGCCTCGGTACGGAAATTCCCCTGCCCGCGTATGCCACCGACGGCGCCGCCGCGATGGACCTGCGCGCCGCGCCGCCGGCGCCGCTGGCGCTGCAACCCGGCGCCAGCGCGCTGATCCCCACCGGCATCGCCATCCACCTCGGCGATCCGCGCTGGTGTGCGCTGATCCTGCCGCGTTCCGGGTTGGGACATAAGCACGGCATCGTGCTCGGCAACCTGGTCGGCCTGATCGACGCGGACTACCAGGGGCCGCTGATGATTTCCTGCTGGAACCGCGGCGATGCGGCTTTTACCATCGCTCCGGGCGATCGCATCGCGCAGCTGATGTTCGTGCCGGTCGGCCGCGCGCAGTTGCGCAGGGTGGAAGCCTTCGCGCCGAGCGCGCGCGGCGAGGGCGGATTCGGCTCCACCGGCGTCGGCTGAACCACGCGGAGGCAACGCATGAACGCATCGGCGAAGGCGCAGCGCACCTCTCCGGCAAGGCCGCGTCCCGCGCTGTCGGCCGAGGCGCTGCGGCGGCTGCTGCCGCTGGCGGGCGCCACGCTGCTGCTGGCGCTGGCCGCGTTCGCCGCCTGGCAGGGCTGGCTGATCCGGCGGGATGCGGAGACGCGCGCCGGCATCGAGGGCGTGCGACAGGCCGCCGTGCAGGCGCTGACCAAGACGATCGCCGGCGAGCGGACCCGCGTCGTCCGCGCGCTGCAGGATCCCGAACTGCTCGCCGCGCTGCGCCAGGGCGACGCCGAAGGCCGCGCCGCGGCGATCCAACGCGCGCGCCTGCTGCTGCCGGACGCCAGCGTCGAGTTCTACGGCGCCGATCTCGGCGAAGTGCTGCACGCCGACTTCGCGCGCTTCGGCTACGCCAAGGCGGCGCAGCTGACCGAGGCGCTGAGCAGCGGCGCGCCGGCGCCGATGCAGACGCGCGGGCTCGGCGACAAACGCCGCTTGACCTGGGCGCTGCCGGTGGTGGCCGGCGCGCAGCGCGTCGCCCACGCCTGGGTGGAACTGCCTTTCGCGCCGGTGCGCCAGCGTTTCGAAGCGCTGCCGACCGGCCATGGTCGCCTCGAGCTGCGCCAGGGCGACGGCCGCGGCGACATGCTGCTGCTGGCGAGCGGCGGCGACGACGGCAACCTGTCGGAGGACGTGGGCGTGCCGGTGCCCGGCAGCGCGTTGCGCGTGGCCGCCGCCATGCCGGCGTATTTCCTCGTGCTGCCGCGCTCGTTGCCGCTGGCGCTGGGATTGGCGGCGTTGTGCCTGTTGGCCGGCATGGCGCTGCTGTGGATGCGCGGCGCGGCGATCCTGCGCGCCCGCGGCAAAGGACTTGTCTCGAAGGAGGAACCGACGTTGGCCGAAGTGATCCGTGAAACCCCCAAGCCCGCCGCGCGCCCTGCGGCGGCGGCGACGCCCCCCGCGGCAGCGGCCGCGCCCGTCACGGTCGACCGCAGCATCTTCCGCGCCTACGACATCCGCGGCGTGGTCGGGCAGTCGCTCAGCGCCGAGGTGGCGCGCCTGATCGGCCAGGCGATCGGCAGCGAGGCGCGCGACCGCGGTCTCGAGGAAATCGTGGTGGGTCGCGACGGCCGCCTGTCTGGTCCGGAGATGGCCGGCGCGCTGATCGAGGGCCTGCGCGCCGCCGGCATGCACGTGATCGACGTCGGCGCGGTGCCGACGCCGGTGGTGTACTTCGCCGCCTACGCGCTGAACGTCGGTTCCGGCGTCGCCGTCACCGGCAGCCACAACCCGCCCGACTACAACGGCTTCAAGATCGTGCTCGGCGGCGAGACGCTGGCCGAGGACGCCATCCAGGGCCTGTACGCGCGCATCGCCGAGCACCGCCTGCGCGACGGCCAGGGCAGCGTGCGCACGCTCAACGTCAGCCACGACTACATCGACCGCATCGCCTCCGACATCCAGACCGAGCGCCGCCTGAAGGTGGTGGTCGACTGCGGCAACGGCATCCCGGGCGCGATCGCGCCGCAGGTGCTGCAGAGCATCGGCTGCGAGGTGATCCCGCTGTACTGCGAGGTCGACGGCACCTTCCCCAACCACCACCCGGATCCGTCCGACCCGCACAACCTGGCCGACCTGATCCTGGCGGTGCAGCGCATGGGCGCCGATCTCGGCCTCGCCTTCGACGGCGACGGCGACCGCCTCGGCGTGGTCACCCGCGAAGGCGAGATCATCTATCCGGACCGCCTGCTGATGCTGTTCGCGATCGACGT
Source organism: Mizugakiibacter sediminis (assembly GCF_000953855.2). GTDB lineage: Bacteria > Pseudomonadota > Gammaproteobacteria > Xanthomonadales > Rhodanobacteraceae > Mizugakiibacter > Mizugakiibacter sediminis. Next base: position 8,614 of record NZ_DF970132.1, on the reverse strand, counting down.
GCTGACGCGCAACCCGGGCGCGACGATCATCTACGACGTCAAGTGCACCGGCCATCTGCAGCCGGTGATCCTCAAGCACGGCGGCAGCCCGGTGATGTGGCGCACCGGCCATTCGCTGATCAAGGCGAAGATGAAGGAGACCGAGGCGGCGCTGGCCGGCGAGATGAGCGGCCACTTCTTCTTCCGCGAGCGCTGGTACGGCTTCGACGACGGCATCTACGCCGCGGCGCGGCTGCTGGAGATCGTCGCCGGCGACCTCGAGGGGCGCAGCCCGACGGAGATCTTCGCCACCCTGCCGAAGGGCGTGTCCACGCCGGAACTGAAGATCGCCATGCAGGAGGGCGAGCATTACCGCTTCATGGAGCGCTTCCGCGCGCAGGCGAAGTTCGACGGCGCGCGCATCACCACCATCGACGGCGTGCGCGCCGACTGGCCGGACGGCTGGGGCCTGGTGCGCCCGTCCAACACCACGCCGGTGCTGGTGCTGCGCTTCGACGCCGACGACGCCGACGCGCTGGCGCGCATCCAGCAGGCGTTCCGCACGCAGTTGCTGGCGGTGGATGCTTCGCTGAAGCTGCCGTTCTGAAACGGGCCGCGCGCCCCGGCGGGGCGCGCCTCAGCCGCCGCCGTAGGCGTCCTGCTGCCGGGCGCGCAGTTCGCGGTAGTGCGCCAGTTCCTGCGCGAGGCGCGCCGCCGTCGCCTCGCGTTCGGCGCGGTGCTGCTCGAGGGTGCTGCGTTCGTCGGTGACCGCCTGGCGCTGCGCGGCGATCTGGTCGGCGACGAACTTCGGCACCGGCTTGCCGCTGTGCTCGATGTCGGCGGCGTGCGCCAGCAGGTCGGCCAGCGCGCGTTCCTGGTTCTTCAGGTTCAGCTCGTCGGTGCGGATGTTCTGGTCGAGCGAGGCGAGCTGCTCGCGGTGCGCGATCTGCAACGACTCCTCGGTCGGATAGGCCGCCAGCAGCTGGCGGTCGCGGCGCGTCTGTTCGTCGGCGGCGCGCTTCGCGGCGGCGGCCTGCTCGGCAGCGGCTTTCGCCGCCTTCAGTTGCTCGGGCGTGCGCGTGCCCTCGACGTGACGGATCAGCAGGCCGCGGTCGTCGACCACGTCGTAGCCGCTCTTCAGGGCGTCGGCCGGCAGCAGGTCGGCGTAGTGCAGTTCGCCCTTGGCGTCGCGCCAGCGGAAATGCTGGGTGGGGTGCGGTCCGTTCTGCGCGGCGAACGCGGGCAGGGCGAGGATGAGCGAGAGCGCGGCGACGGGCAGGGACTTCGGCATGGAGGCACCTCGGGTCGGGGCGAGTATAGGACCGGCGACTCCAAGCAAGATGCGCGCCGCGTCACGCGCCGTCGGCCACGCCGTAGCGTTCGCGGTAGCTCAGCAGGCGTGGACGTTCCGCGGCCAGTTCCGGACGCAGCGCGGCATACGCCAGGATGTCGGCCAGGCGGGCGATCGCCAGCACCGGGATGCCGTGGTCCGCGGCCAGCTCCTGCGCCGCCGAACGCTCGCCCTGGCCGCGCTCCTGGCGGTCCAGCGCGATCAGCACGCCGGCCGGTTCGGCGCCTGCCGCGCGGATCAGCGCCAGCGATTCGCGCACCGCGGTGCCGGCGGTGATCACGTCGTCGACGATCAGCACGCGGCCCTTCAGCGGCGCGCCGACCAGCGTGCCGCCCTCGCCGTGGTCCTTGGCCTCCTTGCGGTTGTACGCCCACGGCACGTCGCGGCCGTGATGCTCGGCCAGCGCGATCGCGGTGGCGGCGGCCAGCGGAATGCCCTTGTAGGCCGGCCCGAACAGCATGTCGAAGGCGAGCCCCGACTGTACCAGCGTCGCCGCGTAGGCGCGGCCGAGCCGGGCCAGCGCCGCGCCCGAGGCGATGCGGCCGAGATTGAAGAAGTACGGGCTCAGCCGGCCCGACTTCAGGGTGAACTCGCCGAAGCGCAACACGCCGCGTTCGAGCGCGAGGTCGAGGAAGTCGCGTTGGTGGTCGAACATGGGACGGGAGGGAGATGGGGGACGGGAGACGGCGGCGATCATAGCAACCGGGCGGCCACGGCATGTCCCGTCCCATCCGGCTGCGGCGAAGCGCACGCCGATTCGGCTACTCTTCCTCCGTCTCCCGTCCCCCGTCTCCCATGAGAATCGTCACCTTCAACGCCAACGGCATCCGCTCGGCCGCCGCGAAAGGCTTCTACGACTGGCTCGGCAAGCAGCGCGCCGACGTGGTCTGCCTGCAGGAAACCAAGGCGCAGGAGCACCAGCTCGGCGACGGCGTGTTCCGCCCGAAGGGCTATCACTGCTTCTTCCACGACGCGCGCAGCAAGAAGGGCTACAGCGGCGTGGCGGTGTACGCGAAGCGCGAGCCGGACGCGGTGCTGAACACGCTGGGCTGGGAACCGTTCGATGCCGAGGGCCGCTATCTCGAGGCGCAGTTCGGCAACCTGAGCGTGGTCTCGCTGTACGTGCCGTCCGGCTCCTCCGGCGAGGAGCGCCAGCAATTCAAGTTCAAGGTGATGGACTGGCTGCTGCCGATCTTCGACCGCTGGCTGGCCAGCGGCCGCGACTACGTGCTGTGCGGCGACTGGAACATCGTGCGCAGCGAGCTGGACATCAAGAACTGGAAGTCCAACCAGAAGAACTCCGGCTGCCTGCCGGAGGAGCGCGCCTGGCTGAACGCGCTGATCGAGCGGCGCGGCTGGATCGATACCTTCCGCACGCTCAAACCCCAGGCGGTCGAGTACACGTGGTGGTCCAACCGCGGCAACGCGCGCGCCAACGACGTCGGCTGGCGCATCGATTACCAGATCGCCACGCCGGGCCTGCGCAAGCGCCTGAAGGCGTGTGCGATCTACCGCGAGCAGCGCTTCTCCGACCACGCGCCGTACACGGTCGACTATGCCGACTGAGGCCGTGTCGCCGGCCGCCGCGCCGCGTCTCAACTGGCGCCTGCTCAGCGTCGGCCTGCTGGGCTTCTCCTCCGGCCTGCCGCTGGCGCTGTCCGGCAGCACGCTGCAGGCGTGGTTCACCACCGCCGGCCTGAGCCTGAAGGCGATCGGCTGGATCACCTTGGTCGGCCAAGCCTACGTGTTCAAGTTCCTGTGGGCGCCGCTGCTGGACCGCCTGCCGCTGCCGTTCCTCGGCCGCCGCCGCGGCTGGATCCTGTCGATGCAGCTCCTGTGCGCCGCGGCGCTGGTCGGCATGAGCCTGCACACGCCACAGGACGCGGCCGCCACGCTCGCCTTCATCGCCGTGCTGTTGGCGTTCGCCTCGGCCACCCAGGACATCGCCTACGACGCGCACCGCACCGACCTGCTGCCGCCGGCCGAGCGCGGCTGGGGCACGGCGCTGGCGCAGGGCGGCTACCGCCTGGCCATGCTGGTGTCCGGCGCGCTGGCCCTGATCCTGGCCGATCATCTCGGCTGGGCGCTGGTGTACCGGCTGATGGCGGCGCTGATGCTGGGGGCGGCGTTGGTCACGATGCTGTCGCCGGATGCGCCGGACGAGCGCCCGACGCGCAGCTTCGCCGAGGCGGTGGCGCTGCCCTTCGTCGACTTCTTTCGGCGTTACGGCGCGCTGGCGTTGGGCTGGCTGGCGCTGATGGTGCTGTACAAGCTGTGCGACGCCTTCGCGCTGTCGCTGTCGACCACCTTCCTGCTGCGCGTGCCGCAATTCTCGCTGACCGAGATCGGCACCGTCAGCAAGACCTTCGGCCTGGTCGCCGGCCTGCTCGGCGCGCTGGCCGGCGGCTGGGCGGTCACGCGCATGCGCCTGTACCGCGCGCTGATCGTGCTGGGCATCGCCCAGGCGCTGGTCAACCTCGGCTACATCTGGCTGGTGCACAGCGGGCCGAACCTCGCCGCCATGGCCGCGGTGGTCTCCGCCGAGTATTTCTTCAGCGGCCTCGGCAGCACCGCCTTCGTGGTCCTGCTGACCGCGCTGTGCAACGTGCGCTTCTCGGCCACGCAGTACGCCCTGCTGTCCTCGCTGTCGGCGGTGGGCCGGGTGTTCCTCGGCCCGATCGCCGCCTGGCTGGTGCCGCAGGTCGGTTGGTCGCTGTTCTTCGTGATCACCGCGCTGTCGGCGCTGCCCGGCCTCGCCCTGGTCTGGGCGCTGCGCGGGCCGATCATGGCGGCGGAGCAGTCGCGCGCGACCTGAGCTCGGCGGTGAAATCGCCGGCGGATTCGGCCACAATCGGCGCACAGGGGCAGCTGCGGGAGGACCACGCGGGTGCCGGACATTCTGGTGCGCGACATCGACGAGGCGTTGGCCGAGCGCATCATGGCGCTGGCGCGCGAGCGCAAGTGGTCGATCAACGACGTGATCCTGCACGCGTTGCGGCACGGCCTCGGGCTCGGCGGCGAGGATCTCAGCCTGCGCGAGGTCAACGACATCGCGCGGCTCGCCGGCACCTGGGACCACGACGAGGCGGCCGCCTTCCGCGAGGCGATGCAGGCGCTCGAGCAGATTCCCGAGAGCACGCTGGCGCTGCTGACGCAGGCCGGCGCGAAACCGCCCGGCAAGCCGAAGCCCTGACGCGCCTTCAGCGCGGCGCGTACCAGCCGCCCAGCACGCGCGGGCCGCTGGCGCCGGTGACCGCCGGCAGGTTGCCGGTGCGGCCTTCCAGGCGCGCGTGCGCCAGCCAGGCGAACGCCATCGCCTCGATGTAGTCGGGATCGAGGCCGAGCAACGCCACGCTGCCGATCGAGCGCGGCGCCAGCGCGCGCCGCAGCGCCGCCATCAGCACCGGATTGTGCACGCCGCCGCCGCAGGCCAGCACCTCGTCGGCGTCGGCGGCGTGCGCGTCGATGGCCTGCGCGACGCTGCGCGCGGTCAGCTCGACCAGCGTCGCCTGCACGTCTTCCGGGCGCGGCGCGGCGCCCTGCAGGCGCCGCTCCAGCCAGTCCATCTGGAAATGCTCGCGGCCGGTGCTCTTCGGCGGCGGCAGCGCGAAGTAGGCGTCGTCCAGCAGTCGCGCCAGCAGCGCCTCGTCGCAGCGGCCGCGCGCGGCGAACGCGCCGTTGCGGTCGAACGGCGCGCCGAGGTGGCGCTGGCACCAGGCGTCCAGCAGGCCGTTCGCCGGGCCGGTGTCGAAGCCGATCACGCTGCCGTCGGCGCCGAGCACGGTGATGTTGGCGATGCCGCCGAGGTTCAGCACCACGCGCGCCATGCCCGGCCGCGCCAGCAGCGCGGCGTGGAAGATCGGCAGCAGCGGCGCGCCCTGGCCGCCGGCGGCGACGTCGGCGCGGCGGAAGTCGGCGACGGTGGCGATGCCGGTGCGCTCGGCGATCACGTTGGGGTCGCCGAGTTGCAGGGTGAACGGCGTCGGCCCGGACGGACGGTGGCGCAGCGTCTGCCCGTGCGAGCCGATCGCGCGCACCGACGACGCCGGCACGCGCGCGCGCGCCAGCAGCGCCTCGGTGGCGTCGGCGAAACAGCGCGCGATCTCGACGTCCAGCGCGCCCAGTTCGTCCAGCGTGGTGGCGCCGTCGCCCTGCGCCAGCGCAAGCATGCGCGCGCGCAGCGGCTCCGGCCACGGGTGGGTGATCGCGGCGAGCAGCCGCGGCGCGCCGCCGAAGGCGGCCAGCACGGCATCGATGCCGTCGGCGCTGGTGCCGGAAATCAGGCCGACGTAGAGCGCGGAGGAAGCAGGCGACGCCACGATCAGCGGCGGTCGCTGCGGTTGTCGGCGCTCGCCAGCTGCGCGCGGCCGTCGACGGCCTGGATGCGCGCCAGCAGCGGCGCGTTCTGGCGCTTGAACTGCGCCAGTTGCGCGGCCGGCAGCGGCTCCGGCTTCGGCAGGGTCACCGTCAGCGGATCGCGCTGCATGCCGTTGACGCGGAACTCGTAGTGCAGGTGCGGACCGGTGGCGAGGCCGGTCATGCCGACGTAGCCGATGATCTGGCCCTGGTGCACGCGCGAGCCGACGCGCTCGCCGGGCGCGAAGCGCGACATGTGGCCGTAGGCGGTGCTGATCGTGCCGTTGTGCTGGATCACCACGAAGTTGCCGTAGCCGTTCTCCCAGCCGCGGTACTTGATCACGCCGTCGCCGGCGGCGTAGATCGGCGTGCCGGTGGGCGCGGCGTAGTCGACGCCCTTGTGCGCGCGCATGCGGCCGAGGATCGGATGCATGCGCGCGGCGGTGAAGCGCGAGGAGATGCGGGTGAAATCGACCGGCGTGCGCAGGAACGACTTGCGCAGCGGGCGCCCGTCCTCGCTGTAGTAGCCGACGTCGCCGTTGGGCGACTCGAAGCGGTAGGCGGTGTAGCGCCGGCCTTGGTTGAAGAACTCGGCGGCGACGATGTTGCCCTCGTGCAGGTATTCGCCGTCGCGGTAGACGTCGTTGTAGATCACCGTGAAGCTGTCGCCGGGGCGCAGGTCCTGGGCGAAGTCGATGTCGTAGCCGAACACCTTGGCCAGCTGCAGGATCATCGCGTCGCTCATGCCGGCCTGGCTGCCGGCGTCGAACAGCGAGTTCTCGATGACGCCGTGGGCGATGTGCTCGCGGCGCTCGACCGCGCGCGCCTGCGCGAGCGCGCGCACCTGGCCGGCGTCGAAGCGCAGGGTCACGCGCGTGGCTTCGTCGCGGTCGAAGCGCAGGCCCTGCAGCGTGCCGTTGCCGTCCAGCAGGAAGGCGAACTCGTCGCCGGGGTGGATGCGGCGCAGCGCCTGGCCGTCCCGGTCCGCGTCGAGCACGCGCTGCAGGTCGGAAGGCGAGAGGCCGAGGCCGTGGAAGATGTCGGCGAGCGTCTGGCCGGGCTGCACGCGCACGGTGCGCCAGTCTTCCGGCGGCGCCTGCGGCTTCTGCGCGGCCGGCGGCAGCGGCGGCACCGGCAGCGCGAGCCGGGTATGCGCGGGCGCAGGCGGATCGCTGCGCATCGCGCTTGCCCAGGCCGGAATCACCACCAGCGTCAGCAGCACCAGCAGCAGCGCGGTGCCGCCCAGCACCCAACGCTCGCGATGCCAGCGGATCGGTGCCGCGCCCGCACGGCATACCGACCAGTGCGCGCAGTGCGTGTAGAAATGCATGTGCCGCCGCTGCGCCTTGCGCCGGATCGCCCGGCGGCGTGCGCTATGTGCGGCCTGGCTCGGCCCCTCGCCCATCGTTCTTGTCGCCTAAGCCCGCAAACGGCGCGTACCATACTCATGTCGCGGAAAGCGCGTCAACGCCATGATTCGCAAGGCTTTGCGCTGGTTCACGCGATTAACGCACAATTAACGCCGGCGTCTCCCGCCGACGCCGTCCGGCGCCGCGACGAACGGGACGCCATCACCCCGAGGAACGTATGACGGAACACCGCGATGCGCTTGCGCTGATCCAGCGTGGCGCCGACGAGATCATCAAGCTCGAGGACCTCGCCGCGCGCCTCAAGCTCGGCCGGCCGCTGCGCGTCAAGGCGGGCTTCGACCCGACCGCGCCCGACCTGCATCTCGGCCACACCGTGCTGCTGAACAAGATGCGCCAGTTCCAGGAACTCGGCCATCAGGTGATCTTCCTGATCGGCGATTTCACCGGCATGATCGGCGATCCCACCGGCAAGAACGCCACGCGCAAGCCGCTCACGCGCGAGGACGTGCTCGCCAACGCCGCGACCTACGCCGAGCAGGTCTACAAGGTGCTCGACCGCGAGCGCACCGAGGTGCGCTTCAACTCGGAGTGGTTCGGGCCGATGCCGGCGGCGGACCTGATCCGTCTGGCCGCGCAGCACACCGTGGCGCGCATGCTCGAGCGCGACGACTTCGCCAAGCGCTACCGGGCCGAACAGCCGATCGCGATCCACGAGTTCCTCTATCCGCTGGTGCAAGGCTACGACTCGGTGGCGCTGAGGGCCGACGTCGAACTCGGCGGCACCGACCAGAAGTTCAACCTGCTGGTCGGCCGCCAGTTGCAGGAGCACTACGGGCAGCCGCCGCAGATCGTGCTGACGATGCCGCTGCTCGAAGGCACCGACGGCGTGCACAAAATGTCGAAGTCGCTCGGCAACTACATCGGCATCAACGAGCCGCCCAACGAAATCTTCGGCAAGGTGATGCGCATCTCCGACGCGCTGATGTGGCGCTACTACGAGCTGCTGTCGTTCGAGGCCACGCTCGACGAGGTCGCGCGCATGCGCAGCGACGTCGAATCGGGCCGCGCCAACCCGCGCGACTGCAAGATGCGCCTGGCGCGCGAACTCGTCGCGCGCTTCCACGGCGCGGCGGCCGCGGAAGCGGCGGTGCGCTACTGGCACGAGGTGGTGCAGGGCGGCGGCGTGCCGCAGGACCTCGCCGTGCAGGACATCGCCGTGCCGGCGGAAGGCATGCGCATCGGCGCGCTGCTCAAGGCCGCCGGGCTCGCGCCCAGCACGTCGGAGGCGATGCGCAAGCTGGCCGAGCGCGCCGTGCGCGTCGACGGCGAGGTGGTGACCGATCGCGAGCGCGTGTTCCGTCCCGGCGCCGAATGCCTGTTGCAGCTCGGCAAGCGCGGCTACGCGCGCGTCCGCCTCACCGCGGCGGGCTGACCCCTTCCGGCATCGCCGCGCAGCGGCTATGATCTTCGACCCGCTTGCCGAAACGGTCGGTGGGCGTCGATATCCGCAGCCGCGAGGTGTTGACGGACCGGAAAAGGGATGTAGAATGTTTGGCTC
>NZ_DF970131.1 GCF_000953855.2 Mizugakiibacter sediminis | reverse complement strand
GGCGGCAGGCGCTGGCTGCGCTGGAGCGCCGGCGGCGCGATCGCGGCCGGCGTCGCCGTCGCCGCGCTGGTGCTGGTGCAGCCCGGTTCCGCGCCGATATCCGCGGGACCCGGCCTCGCCGAGGCGCCGAATCCGCCCGCGACCGGTCCGGTCGCGGGCACGCCGGTGCAGACGCCGCTGCTGACGCCGCTCGCGCCGCCGATGCTGGCGCAGCCGGCCGCCGCGATCACCGACGATCCGCTGGACTTCGTGCGGCCGGTGGCCTATTCGCGCGACCTCCAGCCCTATCTGGCCCGCCGCGCGCGCGCCGCCGGCGCGGCGGGCGAGGGCGGCGCCGCGCCCTATCTGCTGCTGATCGCGCCGCCGCCCGCGGCATCGGCCGCAACGGACACGCCGGACGGCCGGTGACCCGAGGCCGCGGTGCCGCGGCCGTTCCGCGCCGTCGCGCGCCGTGCGGCGCGGCGCCGCCGCGCCGGCCGGGAACCCCGCACGGCCGGCGAAGTCTGTGCAGCGGACGCGTGTCGGCTGCATCCTTTGATTCCACGTTCCTTGCCCGACAAGGAGTCCGCCGCCGGTGCGCGGGCGGATGGCACATCAGGAGGTCCATGCAATGAGAAGGTTCACCATGCGGTTCGCGACGCTGGGCGCGCTGCTGCTGCTCGCCGCCAGCGCCTTTGCCGCCGGCTTGCCGGACTTCACCGGCATCGTCGAGAAGAACGGCAAGGCGGTGGTCAACGTGCAGGCCACCTACGACAGCCGCAACCGTGCCGATGCCGGCCCGGGACCCGACGACCAGGTGCCGGAGATCTTCCGGCGCTTCTTCGGCATCCCGGTGCCGCCGCAGCAGGACGACGAGCGTTTCTCGCTGGGTTCGGGATTCATCATCTCCAGCGACGGCTACATCCTCACCAACAACCATGTCGTCGACGGCGCCGACCAGGTCAAGGTCAAGCTGTCCGACCGCCGCGAATTCACCGCCAAGGTGGTCGGCACCGACGCGCAGTACGACATCGCGCTGCTGAAGGTCGATGCCAGCAACCTGCCGACGGTGACCATCGGCGACTCGCACCAGCTCAAGGCGGGGCAGTGGGTGGTGGCGATCGGCTCGCCGTTCGGCTTCGACCATTCGGTCACCGCCGGCATCGTCAGCGCGGTCGGCCGCAACTTCGGCGCCAGCGACCAGCAGTACGTGCCGTTCATCCAGACCGACGTGCCGATCAACCGCGGCAACTCCGGCGGCCCGCTGTTCAATCTCGACGGCCAGGTGGTCGGCATCAACTCGCAGATCTTCTCCAACACCGGCGGCTACATGGGCGTGTCGTTCTCGATCCCGATCGACATCGCCATGAACGCGGTGCAGCAGATCAAGGACAAGGGCTACGTCACCCGCGGCATGATCGGCGTGCAGATCCAGGCGGTGACCGATGCGCTGGCGAAGAGCGTCGGCCTGCCGAACACGGCGGGCGCGATGGTCAGCGTGATCAATCCGGGCGGTCCGGCGGAGAAGGCCGGCGTCAAGCTCGGCGACGTGATCCTCGCCTACAACGGCCAGCCGATCGACGGCCCCGCCGACCTGCCGCCGCTGGTCGGCGCGACGCGGCCCGGCAGCAAGGCCACGCTGGAGATCTTCCGCGACGGCAGGAAGCGCAGCATCGAGGTGACGGTCGGCGAACTGCCGCGCGACGGCAAGTCGCTGGCGGCGGCCGAGGCCGCCGCGGTCAGCGGCAACCCGCTCGGCCTGGTGGTGCAGGACTTGAGCGGCGAGGACCGCCGGCGCCTCGGCCTGAAACCGGGCGAGGGCGTCGGCATCGCGCGCGTGGCCGGCACCGCCGCCCGCCGCGCCGGCCTGCAGCCGGGCGACGTGATCCTGATGGTCGGACGCACGCGGATCGGCTCGGCGGCGGCGTTCAACGACGCCGTCAAGGGGGTCAAGCCCGGCGATTCGGTGATGCTGCTGGTGCGCCGCGACCAGGCGACCAGCTTCATCGCCATCACCGTGCCGAAGGAGCAGGGCTGATCGCGGCGGGGCCCGGCGCGCCGGGCTCCCGGCTCATGCGATAATCCCCGCTTCGGGCCGCCCGCGGGCGGCCCGAAGCGTGCTTCGCTGCGCCCGCCTTCCCCCTGCCGCGCCGTTCCATGGACCACATCCGCAACTTTTCCATCATCGCCCACGTCGACCACGGCAAGTCCACGCTCGCCGACCGCATCATCCAGATCTGCGGCGGCCTGGAGGCGCGCGAGATGGAGGCGCAGGTGCTGGACTCGAACCCGATCGAGCGCGAGCGCGGCATCACCATCAAGGCGCAGTCGGTGTCGCTGCCGTACCAGGCGCGCGACGGCAAGGTCTACCAACTCAACTTCATCGACACGCCGGGCCACGTCGACTTCAGTTACGAGGTCAGCCGCTCGCTGGCCGCCTGCGAGGGCGCGCTGCTGGTGGTCGACGCCGCCCAGGGCGTCGAGGCGCAGTCGGTGGCCAACTGCTACACCGCGGTGGAGCAAGGCCTGGAAGTGGTGCCGGTGCTGAACAAGATCGACCTGCCCACCGCCGACCCGGAGCGCGTCAAGAAGGAGATCGAGGCGGTGATCGGCATCGACGCCGCCGACGCCATCGCCATCAGCGCCAAGACCGGGCAGAACGTCGAGGAGGTGCTGGAGGCGATCGTCGCCCGCATCCCGCCGCCGAAGCCGCGCGACACCGACCGCCTGCAGGCGCTGATCATCGATTCCTGGTTCGACAACTACCTCGGCGTGGTCTCGCTGGTGCGCGTGATGCAGGGCGAGATCAAGCCGCGCGACAAGATCCTGGTGATGTCCACCGGCCGCGCGCACGAGGTCGACCAGGTCGGCGTGTTCACGCCGAAGCGCAAGCCGAAGGACAAGCTCGGCGCCGGCGAGGTGGGCTGGGTCACGGCCTCGATCAAGGACGTGCACGGCGCGCCGGTGGGCGACACGCTGACCCTGGCGGCGGCGCCCGCGCCGCATCCGCTGCCGGGCTTCCGGAAGATGCAGCCGCGCGTGTTCGCCGGCCTGTTCCCCGTGGTCGCCGACGACTACCCGGCGTTGCGCGAGGCGCTGGACAAGCTGCGCCTGAACGACGCCGCACTGTTCTTCGAACCGGAGTCCTCCGAGGCGATGGGCTTCGGTTTCCGCTGTGGCTTCCTCGGCCTGCTGCACATGGAGATCGTGCAGGAGCGCCTCGAGCGCGAGTACGACCTCGACCTCGTCACCACCGCACCGACCGTGGTCTACGAGGTGCTGCTGACCGACGGCTCGGTGCTGCAGCTGGACAATCCGGCCAAGCTGCCGCCGAGCCAGAACGTCGCCGAGATCCGCGAACCGATCATCGTCGCCAACATCCTCACGCCGCCGGACTACATCGGCAACGTGATCACGCTGTGCGAGGAAAAGCGCGGCGTGCAACGTTCGATCCAGTACCTGGCGACGCAGGTGCAGATCAGCTACGAGTTGCCGCTGGCCGAGGTGGTGCTGGATTTCTTCGACCGGCTGAAGTCGGTGTCGCGCGGCTACGCCTCGATGGACTACCACTTCCTGCACTTCCAGACCGGTCCGTTCGTGCGCGTGGACGTGCTGATCAACGGCGACCGCGTGGACGCGCTCAGCCTGATCGTGCATCGTTCGCAGGCCGACCGGCGTGGCCGCGAGCTGGTCGAGCGCATGAAGGACCTGATTCCGCGGCAGATGTTCGACGTCGCCATCCAGGCCGCGATCGGCTCGCAGATCATCGCCCGCTCGACGGTGAAGGCGCTGCGCAAGAACGTGCTGGCGAAGTGCTACGGCGGCGACGTGACGCGCAAGCGCAAGCTGCTGGAGAAGCAGAAGGAAGGCAAGAAGCGCATGAAGCAGGTCGGCCGGGTGGAGATCCCGCAGGAGGCCTTCCTCGCCGTGCTGAAGGTGGACTCCAAGTAAGGCCGGGACGGGAGCGGAACGCATGAAGCTGTTTGGCATGGATTTCGATTTCGCCGCGCTGCTGCTGGCGCTGACCGTGCTCACCGGCGTGGTCTGGGCGATCGATCGGCTGTTCTTCCACCGGCGCCGGCTGGAACGCGCGGCCGCGCGCGGCGAGACGCCGCGCGAGCCGGTGCTGGTCGACTACGCGCGCTCGTTCTTCCCGGTGATCCTGGCGGTACTGGTGTTCCGCTCGTTCATCGCCGAGCCGTTTCGCATCCCGTCCGGCTCGATGATGCCGACGCTGCTGGTCGGCGACTTCATCCTGGTCAACAAGTTCGCCTATGGCCTGCGCCTGCCGGCGTTCAACACCAAGATCCTGGCCACCGGCGAGCCGCATCGCGGCGACGTGATCGTGTTCCGTTATCCGCCGGACCCGAGCCAGGACTACATCAAGCGCGTGATCGGCCTGCCAGGCGACGAAGTCACCGTGCGCGAGGACAAGGTGTTCATCAACGGCAAGCCGATCATCCAGGACCCGATCGGCCCCTACGCCGGCGGCGACGCCGAGAGCCGCATGCTGGAACGCGCCGGCGCGGTGGTGCGCATCGAGCACCTGGACGGCGTCGATCACCGCATCATCGCCATTCCCGGCCTCGGCGAGAGCCGGGACGGAACGTGGCGGGTGCCGCAGAACTGCTATTTCGCCATGGGCGATAATCGCGATAATAGTCTCGACAGCCGCTTCTGGGGCTGCGTGCCGGAGCAGAACCTGGTCGGCAAGGCGTTCCTGATCTGGTTCAGCTGGAAGGGGGTGGACCACGGCATCGACTTCGGCCGCATCGGCACCGTGGTCAAGTGAACGAACATGCAGCGCCGCGCGTGCGGCAGGGGTGGAGCGCATGAAGAGCAGGCAGACTGGCATCACGCTGATCGGTTTCCTGGTGATCCTCGCGGTGGCGGGCGTGTTCGCCTATGCCGCGATGAAGCTGGTGCCCGCGTACGTCGAATACTTCGGCGTGGTCAAGTCGATGAACCAGGTGGCGAGCGAACCCGGCGTGACCAACAAGTCGCAGGACGAGATCCGCCGCGACCTGCTGTACAAGTTCAGTTTCCAGTACGTCGAAGACGGCACGGTCAAGCCGCAGAACATCAAGCTCGACCAGCAGGGCAACGGCGGCACGCTGACCGTGACCTACGACAAGCAGATTCCCTTCGCCTACAACGTCGATTTCCTGGTGCATTTCACCAAGACGGTTTCGCTCCAGGGCGGCGGCGACTGATGTGCTGAAACTGGGCTACCGTTTCCGCGATCCCGCGCTGGCCGCGCTGGCGCTGACCCATCGCAGCGCCGGCCGGCCCAACAACGAACGCCTCGAATTCCTCGGCGACGCGCTGCTGAACCTGTGCGTCGCCGAGCTGCTGTTCGAGGCGCGCCCGCAGGCGAGCGAAGGCGAGCTGTCGCGGCTGCGCGCGCAACTGGTCAACGGCCCCAGCCTGGCCGAGGTGGCGCGCGAGCTGGAACTGGGCGACGCGCTGCGGCTCGGCCCCGGCGAGCTGAAGAGCGGCGGGTTCCGCCGCGACTCCATCCTTGCCGACGCGTTCGAGGCGCTGCTCGCCGCGGTCTACCTCGACGGCGGCTACGCCGCCTCCCGCGAGGCCATCCGGGCGCTGTTCGCGCCGCGCGTCGCCGCGCTCGGCAAGTCGGAGAAGGACCCGAAGACGCGCCTGCAGGAGCTGCTGCAGGCGCACGGTTGCGCGCTGCCGCAGTACGATCTCTTGGCCAGCCACGGCGAGGACCATGCCAAGACCTTCGAGGTGGCCTGCGTGCTGTCCGAACCCGAGGCGATGCGTTTCGAGGGCAGCGGCGGCAGCCGCCGCGCCGCCGAACAGGCCGCCGCCGAGCGCGCGCTGGCCGCCTTGCCGCAGCGGTTGCAGCGATGAACCAGACGTCGTCTACGGCAGTCCCGCCGCGCTGCGGCATGGTCGCGCTCGTGGGGCGGCCCAACGTCGGCAAGTCGACGCTGCTGAACGCGCTGATCGGCTATCGGCTGAGCATCGTCACGCCAAGGCCGCACACCACGCGCCATCGCATCCTCGGCATCGCCACCCGGCCCGAGGGGCAGATCCTGTACGTGGACACGCCCGGCCTGCATCGCGGCGCCAAGCACGCGATGAACCGCAGTCTCAACCGCGCCGCGCACCAGGCGATCGCCGAGGTCGACGTGGCGGTGCAGGTGGTCGAGGCCGGCCGCTGGGGCGACGAGGACGCGGCGGTGTACGCCGCACTGGGCGAACGCGCCGTGCCGCGGCTGTTGGCCGTCAACAAGGTCGACGACCTGCGCGACAAGGCGCAACTGCTGCCGTTCGTGGCCGGCGTCGTCGCGCAGCACCCGTTCGACGAGGTCTACTTCGTCTCCGCGCTGAAGCGCCAGGGCCTGGACGCGCTGGAGCAGGGCATCCTGGCGCGGCTGCCGCAGCGCGCGCCGCTGTACGGCGAGGAGGAAATCACCGACCGCAGCGAACGCTTCCTCGCCGCCGAGCTGGTGCGCGAACAGCTGATGCTGCGCCTGCAGGACGAACTGCCCTACGCGACCACGGTCGAGATCGAGCAGTTCCAGGACCGCGCGGACGGCGTCGCCGAGATCCACGCGGTGATCTGGGTCGAGCGCGAGGGCCAGAAGGCGATCGTGATCGGCGCCGGCGGCGAACGCCTGAAGGCGATCGGCAGCGGCGCGCGCAAGACGATGGAGCGGCTGTTCGAGCGCCGGGTGTTCCTGCGTCTGTGGGTCAAGGTGCGCGAGGCCTGGACCGACGACGAGGCGGCGCTGAGGCAGTTCGGGTATACGGATTGAGGGGGCTGGGAGGAGGAAGGAGCAGTTTCCGCAAGGGCTGCCCCCACTCCCCACCCTTGTTCTTCACACGCTCATGCGCATCGACCAGCAGCCCGCCTACGTCCTGCACGCGCGGCCGTACCGCGAGACCAGCCTGCTGCTCGAATGCCTGACCCGCGACCACGGGCGCGTCGGGCTGGTGGCGCGCGGCGTGCGCGGCGAACGCGCGCGGCTGGCGCGCGCCGAGCTGGAGCCGTTCCTGCCGCTGGCGCTTTCCTGGCGCATGCGCGGCGAGCTCGGCACCTTGGCCGGCGCGGAGGCCGCCGGCGCGCCGCAGCGCCTGGCCGGCGACGCGCTGCTGGCCGGTCTGTACCTCAACGAACTGGTCGTGCGGCTGGTCGCACGCCAGGACAGCCATCCGGAACTGTTCGGCGCCTACGCGCTGGCGCTCGGCCGGCTCGCCGCGGGCGAATCGCTGGCGTGGACGCTGCGCCGTTTCGAGCGCGACCTGCTCGATGCGCTCGGTTATGGCCTGCTGCTGGATCGGCAGGCCGAGGACGAGACGCCGTTGCAGCCGCAGGCCGACTACGTCTACCTGCCCGAACAGGGGCCGCAGCCATGGCGCGGGCAGCCCGGCCCGCGCGTGCGCGGCGCCGACTTGCTGGCGCTGGCCGCCGACCGCATGCCGGACCCGGAAGGTCTGGCCGCGCTGCGGCGGATGATGCGCGCGGTGATCGCCGCCCACCTCGGCGGCGGCGAACTGCGCGCGTGGCGGGTGCTGGGAGAAGCGCTGCGGCACCGTTAGCCCATGGCGGAGAGCGCGTCCCGCGTCGCCTGCAGCACGGCGCGGAACCGCTGCAGCGCGGCGTCCGCATTGCCGTCGCCGTCGCGCAGCGCGGCGGCGAGCGCGGCCGCGGCCTCGTCGAGCGCGGTCGCGCCGCAGAAGCCGGCGCCGGCGCGCATGCGATGCAGGCGGTCGCGCAGCGCCGCGCCCGCCAGCGTGCCGCCGTCCAGTTCGCCGGCGAGCGCGGCCAGTTCGCCGGCGAACAGCCGGCGCAGCGCGCGCACCGTGTCGGCGTCGCCGCTCGCCGCCGCCGCGCCCTCGTCGTCCAGCAGCGGCGAGGCGACGTGCGCGGACAGCATGTCCCGCAGCATGCCGCGCAGCGCGTCGATCGTCAGCGGCTTGGCCAGCGCCGCGGCGAAGCCGAGCGTCAGCAGTTCGCGCCTTCGCGCCGCGTCCAGCTCCGCGCTGGTCGCCACGGCGGGCGTGTCGCGCGACGCCGCCCGCGGGTCCGCGCGCAGCGCCGCGAGCAGCGCCGCACCATGCCGCACGGGCAGGCCGAGGTCGAGAATCAGCAGCGCATAGCGTGTGTCGCGGGCCGCCCGCAGCGCGGCCTCGCCGTCGCCATGCGCGTCCACGGCACAGCCGAGGCCGTGCAGCGCGTCGGCGAGAAAGCGCCGGCTGACGGGATCGTCCTCGGCGAGCAGCAGGCGGGTCGTGGGTGCGTCGGACATGGCCGTTTCCCTGGCGTTCGGTGCCGCTCTGGCAGAATGGCGCGGCATGAGGCGGGGATCAAGCGCCATCGCGACGCGCTACCTGCTGGCGCTGCTCGCGCTGGCATGGCTGCCCGTGGCGCGCGCGGGGCTGGTCGTCGGCGCCGACGCGCTGCGCCTGCCGGGCCTCGAGATGACCGGGATCGAGGCCGCGCTGGTCGCCGACCCGCAGGGCGCGCCGCGGCTGCGGCTGCACGCCGCGCGCGCCACCGTGCCGGCGCTGGGCTGGAAGGACGTCGGCGTGCGTCTCGACGTCGCGGTGCGCCGCCTGGACGGAGACCGCTGGCAGCTCGACGGCGGCCTGGCGCTGCAGGGCGCTCCGGGCCAGGCGCTGCGCGACGGCTACGTGGTGCTGCTGGCCGACCCCGGCAACGACACGCTGGCGGTCACCGTCGGCCAGTCGGCGGCCAGCCTGCGCGCGGCGATGCCGCTGGACCAGCCCAATCACGCGCAGTTGACGCTGACGCGCCTGCCGCTCGCCTGGCTGCAGGGCGTGCTGGCGGCGGCGTGGCCGGAGGGCCGGCTGGGCGGCGGCCGCGCCGACGGCAACATCGCGCTGGACCTGCTGGACGACGGCGTGCGCGCCACCGGCGATCTCGCCATCGGCGCCGCCGGCTTCGACTCGCGCAGCGGCGCCGTGGCCGGGCAGGCGCTGGGGCTGAGCGCGCGCGTCGGCTTCGACAGCACCGGCGATGGCACGCGCATCGACGTCGACGGCCGCGTGCGCGGCGGCGAGCTGCTGCTGGGATCGTTGTACGCGAAGCTGCCGTCGCGTCCGGCGCGGCTGGACGTGCAGGCGCGGCTGCGCCACGGCCGCGTCGAGATTCAGCGCCTGCGTTACGACGACGGCGACGCGCTCGCCTTGAACGGCAGCCTGGCCCTCGACGCGGACGGCAACCTGACCGCGCTCGATCTCGATCGCTTCGACGCGCACCTGCCGGCCGCCTACGCGCGCTACGGCCAGGGCTGGCTGGCCGCGATGGGCTACCCGGATCTGCGCACCGCCGGCCGTCTCGGCGGCAGCGTGGCGCTGCGCGACGGCGAGCCGGTGCGGCTGCAGCTGCGGGCGAGCGCGGTGGACGTCGTCGACGCGCAAGGCCGCATCGCGCTCGGCGGGCTCGACGGCGGCATCGACTGGGAGGCGCGCGCCGCGCGGCCGCCGACCACGCTCGCCTGGCGCGACATCCGCCTGTACCGCGTGCCGCTCGGCGCGGGACAGATGCGCCTGCAGGGCCGCGACGGCCAGTTGCAGACGGTGGCGCCGGTACAGGTGCCGCTGCTGCAGGGCACGCTCGACCTGCAGTCGCTGGCGTTGCGCCCGGCGGCGTCCGCGCCGGGCCGCGTGGCGTTGTCGCTGGCGGTCGCCGGCGTCGACATGCCGGCGCTGTGCCGCGCGCTGGGCTGGCCGGAATTCCAGGGCAAGCTGGGCGGCGCGATCCCCTCGCTGCGCTACGTCGACGACCGCGTCGAGCTGGCCGGCGGCCTGTCGCTGAACGTGTTCGACGGCTTCGTCGACGTCACCGACCTCAGCGTGCAGCATCCGTTCGGCGACGTGCCGGTGCTGGACGCCGACATCGCGCTGCGCGACATCGACCTCGAGAAACTCACCGGCGTGTTCGACGTCGGCAAGATCACCGGCCGCATGGACGGCCGCATCGCCGGCCTGAAGTTGCTGCAATGGTCGCCGGTCGCCTTCGACGCCGAGCTGCACGCCGATCGGGGCGGGCGCATCAGCCAGCGCGCGGTGAAGAGCCTGACCGAGATCGGCGGCGGCGGCTTCGTCGCCGGCCTGCAGGCGCGCGTGCTGAAACTGTTCGACAGCTTCGGCTACCGGCGCATCGGCCTGAGCTGCGTGCTCCGCGACAACGTCTGCCGCATGGGCGGAGTGGATTCAGGCAATGACGGCTACACTATCGTCGAGGGTCGCGGCCTGCCGTACATCAAGGTGGTCGGTCACCAGCAGCAGGTGGACTGGCCGGTGCTGGTGGCGCGCGTCAAGGCCGCGGCCTCGGGCAGCGCACCGGTGATCCAGTGACCGGCCGGGCCATCCGTTCCAAGGGAACCTCCGAACGACGTTCAGGGGTTCCGCAAACCAGGAGGGTTTGCTCGCGAATCGAATACGCAGGCATCGGATTCGCGGGAGCCGGTCCGGGCATGCGCCGGGCCGGCGACGTCCGAACAAGTCCCGGGACGGACTCGTTTGGATCTTCCCAAGGGAGGAAACCTCATGCGCAAGACCGTCGTCACGCTCGCCGCCGCGTTCGCCCTGCTGGCCGGCTGCGTCACCATCAACGTGTACTTTCCCGCCGCCGCGGCGGAGAAGGCCGCGCAGCAGTTCGTCGACAAGGTGATCGGCCCGGAGACGCAGCAGAACAAGCCGGCCGAGCCCGCCAAGCCGGCCAAACCCGAGGGCGACAAGGGCGGCGGTGCGCTGGGCGCGCTGCTCGACTTCGTGGTGCCGGCCGCGCAGGCGGCGGAGCCCGACCTCAACCTGAAGACGCCCGAGATCGAGACGATCCGCGCGCGCATGGCCGCGCGCTTCCAGGGCGCGCTGCAGGGCTTCCTGGACAGCGGCGCGGTGGGCTTCGCCAACGACGGCAGCGTCGCCGTGCGCGACGCCACCGCGGCGCCGCTGGCGCAGCGCGCGCAGCTGCAGCCGACGGTCGCCGCCGAGAACGCCGACCGCGATGCGCTGTACCGCGCGATCGCCGCCGCCAACGGCCATCCGGAATGGGAATCGCAGATCCGCAAGACCTTCGCCAGGACCTGGGTCGAGCGCGCCCACGCCGGCTGGTATTATCAGGACGCGTCCGGCGCCTGGAAGCGCAAGTAAGCGCGCCGGCGCGGCAAGCCTGCCACGAGCCCGGGCCACGCCGCCCGGGCTTTTCGTTTCTCCGCATGACCGCTCCCGAAGTCGACATCATCGATCTCACCCACGACGGCCGCGGCGTCGCCCGCGTCGACGGCAAGGCCGTGTTCGTCTCCGGCGCGCTGCCGGGCGAACGCGCGCGCATCGCCATCCGCCGCCGCCACCGCAA
Source organism: Mizugakiibacter sediminis (assembly GCF_000953855.2). Classification (GTDB taxonomy): domain Bacteria; phylum Pseudomonadota; class Gammaproteobacteria; order Xanthomonadales; family Rhodanobacteraceae; genus Mizugakiibacter; species Mizugakiibacter sediminis. The sequence goes on along the minus strand of NZ_DF970131.1, from coordinate 27,350 downwards.
TTTCGACGAGGCGGCCGTGGACGAACTGCTGGCGCGCTCGCCCGATCGCGTCGAGCCGCGCTGCCCGCATTTCGGCATCTGCGGCGGCTGCGTGCTGCAGCACCTCGCGCCGGCGGCGCAGATCGCCGCCAAGCAGCGCGTGCTGGCCGAGAACCTCGAACGCATCGGCGGCCTGCAGCCGCGCCGCTGGCTGCCGCCGCTGGCCGACGAACCCTGGGGCTACCGGCGCAGGGCGCGGCTGTCGGTGAAGCACGTCGCCAAGAAGGGGCGCGTGCTGGTCGGCTTCCGCGAGGAAGATCCGCGTTTCGTCGCCGACCTCGGCCGCTGCGAGATCCTGCATCCCGCGCTCGGCCCGAGGCTGGCCGAGCTCGGCGCGATGATCGGCACGCTGGAGGCGGCGCGCGCGATCCCGCAGATCGAGGTGGCGGCCGGCGACGACGCGCTGGCGCTGGTGTTCCGCCACCTGCAACCGCTCGGCGAGCGCGATCGCGCGACGCTGGCCGCGTTCGGGCAGGCGCACGGCTTCGCCATCCTGCTGCAGCCCGGCGGCATCGACAGCGTGCATCCGCTGTGGCCGGAGCGCGTGGCGTTGAGCTATCGCATCCCCGGGTTCGACGTCGAACTGGCGTTCGAGCCGCTGGACTTCGTGCAGGTGAACGCCGGCATGAACCTGCGCATGGTCGCGCTGGCCATGCAGCTGCTCGACCCGCAGCCCGGCGAGCGCGTGCTCGACCTGTTCTGCGGACTGGGCAACTTCACCCTGCCGATCGCGCGCCGCGCCGGCGAGGTCGCCGGCGTCGAGGGCGACGCCGGCCTGCTGCGCCGCGCCGGCGCCAACGCCGCGCGCAACGGCATCGCCAACGCCGCCTTCCACGCCGCCAACCTGTTCGAGGACCAGCGCGGCGCGGCGTGGGCGCGCCAGCCGTGGGACAAGCTGCTGCTCGATCCGCCGCGCGCGGGCGCCGACCAGGCGCTGGCATACCTGCCGGGCGCGGCGACGCGGCGCGTGGTCTACGTGTCCTGCCATCCGGGCTCGCTGGCGCGCGACGCGGCGATCCTGGCCGCGCGCGGCTTCCGCCTGGAGGCCGCCGGCGTGATGGACATGTTCCCGCACACCGCGCACGTCGAGTCGATCGCCCTGTTCGAGCGCGCCTGATGGCCATCGAGATCGAGCGCAAGTTCCTCGTGGTCGGCGATGCGTGGCGCGCCGAGGCGAGGCGCAGCGAGCGCATGGCGCAAGGTTACCTGGTCGGCGCCGCCGCGCTGGAGGCGGGACTGGCGCGCGCCTCGGTGCGCGTGCGCATCGCCGGCGCGGACGCCCGGCTCAACATCAAGTCGGCCACGCTCGGCATCGAGCGCCAGGAATACGAGCTGGCGCTGCCGCGGGAAGACGCCGAGCGCATGCTGGCGACGCTGTGCGACGGCGTGCTCGAGAAGATCCGCCACTACGTGCCGGTGGGGGGCCACACCTTCGAGGTCGACGAGTTCCTCGGCGCCAACGCCGGCCTGGTGGTCGCCGAGCTGGAGCTGCCGCGCGCCGACGCCGCCCATCCGCGCCCGCCGTGGCTGGGCCGCGAAGTCAGCGCCGAGGCGCGCTATTACAACGTCAACCTGATACGGCATCCTTACGCGCGCTGGAGCGCGGCCGAACGCGAGGAACCCACTGCATGCTGATCGTCGGTATCGCCGGCAAGGAACTCACCGCCGAGGAGCGCGGCCGCCTCGCCGCGCCCGCGGTGAGCGGCGTGATCCTGTTCACGCGCAACTTCGCCTCGCGCGAGCAGGTCACTGCGCTGATCGACGACATCCGCGCGCTGCGTCCCGATCCTTTCCTGGTCTGCGTCGACCAGGAAGGCGGGCCGGTGCAGCGCTTCCGCGAAGGCTTCACCCGGCTGCCGGCGCTGGCGCGGCTGGGTGCGCTGTACGACCGCGATCCCGCGGCCGCGATCGCGCTGGCCGAGGAGCACGCCTGGGTGATGGCCAGCGAGATGCGCGCGATCGACGTTGACCTCTCCTTCGCGCCGGTGGTCGACCTCGCGCGCGGCAACCGCGCGATCGGCGAACGCGCCTTCCATGCCGACCCGGAAGCGGTGTCGGCGCTGGCGCAGGCCTACCTGCGCGGCATGCGTCTCGCCGGCATGGCGGCGACCGTCAAGCATTTCCCCGGCCACGGCTCGGTGCCCGAGGACACTCACTTCGACGCCGCCGTCGATCCGCGCACGCTGGACGAACTGCGCGCCGCCGACCTGGTGCCGTTCGCCGACTGCTTCGACGCCGGCGCCGAGGCGGTGATGCTGGCGCACGTGACCTATCCGGCCGTGGACGCCGCGCCGGCGGGCTATTCGCGCGTGTGGATCGAGGACGTCCTGCGCGGCGAGCTGGGCTTCCGCGGCGTCGTCTTCAGCGACGACATCGGTATGGCCGCGGCGGAATCCGCCGGCGGCATCGCCGCGCGCATCCATGCCCACCTCGACGCCGGCTGCGACCTGGTGCTGGCGTGCAGTCCGGCGCTCGCCGACGCGTCGCTCGCCGCGGTGCGCGGCCGCGCGCCCTGCGATGCGGAGCGGCTGGCGACGCTGCGCGGCGCGGTCGCCTCGAGCTGGGCGTCGCTGGAGGACAATCCGCAGCGCGCCGGCTTCGTCGCCCGCCTCGCCGCGCTCGGCTCCGCCACCGGAGAGACCCACGCATGAACGCGCAACCCGCCCTGGCCGACGCGCTGCGCGCGGCCGAACTGGTGCACGACCACGCCGCGCTGCAGGCGGCGATCGCGCGCATGGGCCGCGAGATCGCCGAGAAGCTGGCCGGCGAGCGCGCGGTGTTCCTGCCGGTGATGAACGGCGCGCTGGTGTTCGCCGGCGAGCTGGCGCTGGCGATCGGCACCGATCTCGAATTCGACTACGTGCACGCCAGCCGCTACCGCGGCACCACGCAGGGCGCCGGCCTCCAATGGATCAAGCGGCCGCGCGTCGCCATGGCCGGACGCACCGTGCTGCTCGTCGACGACATCCTCGACGAAGGCTACACGCTGGCCGCGATCCGCGACTGGTGCGCCGGGCAGGGCGCGAAGCGCGTGCTGATCGCGGTGTTGTGCGAGAAGCGGCACGACCGCTGCGTGCCGGGCCTGGCCGCCGATTTCGTCGGCGTGCAGGTGCCGGACCGCTACGTCTTCGGCTACGGCATGGACTACCACGAACAGGGGCGCAACCTGCCCGGCATCTATGCGTTGCGGGAAGCGAGCGGGGAGGGTTGAGAAGCGCGGAAGGCGGACGTCGCGCCCGGCGCCCGCGCCGCGTTCTCCCGCCCCTTTTCCCGTGCCTGATCGTTCCTTTTCCGCATCCCGGGGGCAAGCATGACTCTCGATCTGGCAGTGATCGGCGGCACCGGCCTGTACCAGTTTCCCGGACTCGAAGACGTCGAACGGCGCACGCTGGACACGCCCTACGGCGCGCCTTCCGGCGCGGTCGTGCTCGGCCGCTTCCGCGGCCGGCGGTTGGCGTTCCTCGCGCGTCACGGCGAGGACCACACGCTGGCGCCGCACCGGGTGAACTACCGCGCCAACCTGTGGGCGCTGCACCGGCTGGGCGCGCGCCGCGTGCTGGGCGTCAACGCGGTCGGCGGCATCCGCGCCGACATGAAGCCGCGCGCGCTGGCCGTGCCCGATCAGATCATCGACTACACGCACGGCCGCATCAGCAGCTACAGCGACATGGAAGGCGTCAAGGTCGAGCACATCGATTTCAGCGAGCCGTACGGCGCCGCGCTGCGCGCCGACGTGCTCGCCGCGGCGCGGCGCGCCGGCGTCGCCGTCGTCGACGGCGGCTGCTACGGCGCCACCCAGGGTCCGCGGCTGGAGACGCGCGCCGAGATCGCGCGCCTGCGCCGCGACGGCTGCGACCTGGTCGGCATGACCGGCATGCCCGAAGCCGCCCTGGCGCGCGAGCTCGGCATCGACTACGCCTGCCTGGCGCTGGTGGCGAACTGGGCGGCGGGCTGCGGCGACCAGGCGGAAATCAGCCTGGAGGAGATTTTCGCCAACCTTGCGGCGGCCACCGCCGAGGTGCCGAAGATCATCGCCGCGTTGCTGGGCGATTGAGCCGGGGCGCGCATCCGGCGGCATCGCGGAGCCGGTCCGATTGGCTAATCCGTAGCCAGTTTCGGATTTTATGGATCGAACCTCTTGCGATTTTAAGAAAAACCCTGTGATATTTTGCGCGTGCAATGCGGCCGCGCACGGGCAGGGGGCTCCATGACGGCCGGACCATTGCACATGGCCATGTTTTCGAGGTTCCCGCAATGCGTACTGGTACGGTGAAGTGGTTCAACGACGCCAAGGGCTTCGGGTTCATCGCGCCCGAGGACGGTGGGGAGGACGTGTTCGTCCATTATTCGGCGATCAATGCCCAGGGTTTTCGCACCCTGCAGCAGGGCCAGCGCGTGAGTTTCGAAGTGGTGCAGGGTCCCAAGGGGGCGCAGGCATCCGGCGTGACCCCGGTGAAGTGAGCAGCGCGCAACCGATGCTTCCGAGCCCCGCTGCGGCGGGGCTTTTTTATGCCTGGCGGCCGTCCGGCGCGAAGGCGCCGCCGTGGCCGCCGCGCGCGCCCCAACGCTCGTCGACGAGCCGGCGCAGCAGCGCCGCGAACTCGGCGGCATGCGCCGGCGCATCGCACAGCCGCCGCTCGACTTCGCGGCGCAACGCGGTGCGTTGCGCGCGCAGCGTCTCGACCTCGCTGCCCAGCGCCACCGCGCGCGCCACGTAGTCGTCGGCATCGCGCGCCACCCACTGCGGCCGGCCGAGGCGCCACGCCAGGCTGGCGGTCTGCCGGCTGACCGCGCTCCAGCCGGGCAGGGTGACCACCGGCAGACCCATCCACAGCGCGTCGCAACTGGTGGTGCAGCCGGAGAACGGAAACGGATCGAGAGCGACGTCGGCCAGCCGGTAGGCGGCCAGCAGTTCCGCGTAGGACTGGCGGCCGCGCAGTTCGAGCCGCGAGGCATCGACGCCGCGGCGGGCGAAACGCCCGAGCAGGTAGTCGCGCGCCGCCGCATCCTGCAGCGCCGCGGCGCCGATCAGCAGGCGCGCCTGCGGCAGCGCGGCGAGGATGCGCGCCCACGCGTCGAGCACGCCGTCGTGCAGTTTGGCGATGCGATTGAAGGAGGCGAACACCGGCGGGCCGCCGCCCTCGCGCCGCGCCTCGGGCGTGAACGCAGGCGGCGTGTAGCAGAAACGTCCGCCGGGCAGGTGCAGCAGGCGCTCGCGGAAGCGCTGCGGCGAATCCGGCGGGACGAGCCAGCGGTCGCCGATCCAGCCGTCGATGTTCGGCAGGCCGGTGGTGTCGAAGTAGTCGAGCCAGCAAAGCTGCAGCGGCGCCACGCGCTGCGCCAGCACCTGCGGGCGGCTGAACGGTGCGTGCCCGGCGAGGTCGACCAGCACGTCCAGTCGCGCCTCGCGCAGGCGCGCCAGCAGCGCGGCATCGTCCAGCGCGTGCACGGCCAGCACTTCGTCGGCCAGCGCTTCCAGCGCCTCGGTGCAGGCGTCGCGGTGCGCCTCCAGCTCGATCAGCACGTGCGCGTGGCGCTCGCGGTCGAACGCGCGCAGCAGGCCGGTGAAGAAACGCGCCACCGGCCCTTCGTTGAAGCGCGGCGACAGCCAGCCGATGCGCAGGCGTCCGCGCGGCGGCGCCGCCACGAACGGCGGACCGAACGGCTTGACGTGGCGCTCCGCCCAGGCGAGGTGCGCGGCGTACATCGCCTCCGGCTCGGGCGTCGGGTCGTAGTGGGCGACGATCAGGTAGCGCTGCTCGTCGATCGCGTCCAGCGTGCCCTGCTCGACGAGCGAGCGGTACAGCGCCAGGCCGGCCTCGGGCTCGCCGCGGTCGATCAGGCTGATTGCGCGCATCTGCCGCGGCTTCGCGGCCTGCGGCTGCAGCGCCTCGGCGCGCTCCGAACAGGCCAGCGCCTCGGCCGCGTAGCCGGCGGCGTGCAGCGCGTCGGCCAGGGACAGCACGACGGCGTAGTTCCGCGGATGCCGCCCGGCGAGCGCGCGCAGCAGCGCGAGGCGCGGCTCGCGCGCGCCGCGCGCGGCGAAATCGGCGGCGACGGCGAGCGCCAGCGCGGGCGTCTCGAGCACGGACGGATGCAGCGCCGCGGCGAGCGCGGCGTCGGCGCGATCGCCCATCAGCCGGCTGCGCGCCAGCAGGCGACGCGCCTCCGCGTGCATCGGCGTCTGCGCGAGCAGCGCTTCCGCCGCCGCGCCCGCTTCCTCCCAGCGCTGCTGCGCCTGCAGCGCGCAGGCGAGGTCGAACTGCGCATGCGGGTGGTGTGGCGCCAGCACCAGCGCGCGCCGCGCAGCGGCTTCGGAGTCGGCGTGGCGGCCGGCGGTCAGCAGCATGTGTGCGCGGAGCTGCGGCGCGCGCGGATCGGCGGGCGCCAGCGACTCGGCGGTTTCGAGTTCGCGCAGCGCGGCGTCGAGGTCGCCGAGCTGGTGCCACAGCGTGGCCAGCAGCACGTGCGGCAGCGCTTCCCGCGGGCGCTCGGCGATCAGGCCGGCGAAGGCGGCGACGGCCTCGCGCAGCGCGCCGCGCTGGGCGAGCGCGAGCGCGGCCTGCAGGCGTTGCGACCACGGGTCGGCGGCGACGGACATCGGGGCGGGTGGCGCGGAAACCGCGCGCAGTATCGCACGCGCGCCGCGCCGCTCAGGCGGCGAACTGCAGGCGCGCCAGCTCGGCGTACAGGTCGCCCTGGCGGATCAGGCTGTCGTGCGTACCCTCGGCGACGATGCGGCCGCCGTCGAGCACGACGATGCGGTCGGCGCGCTGCACGGTGGCCAGGCGGTGCGCGATCACCAGCGTGGTGCGGCCGCGCTTCAGGCGTTCCAGCGCCGCCTGGATCGAGGCTTCCGACTGTGCGTCCAGCGCGGACGTCGCCTCGTCCAGCAGCAGCACCGGCGCGTCCTTGAGGATGGCGCGCGCGATGGCGATGCGTTGGCGTTGGCCGCCGGACAGGCGCACGCCGCGCTCGCCCAGCGGTGCATCGAAGCCGCCGGGTTGCGCGGCGATGAAGTCGTAGGCCTCGGCGGCGCGCGCCGCCGCCTCGACCGCGGCCAGGTCGGCGTCGTGGCGGCCGAAACGGATGTTGTCGGCGGCGCTGGCGCCGAAGATCACCGTCTCCTGCGGCACCAGCGCCAGCGCGCCGCGCAGCTCGTCCAGCGCCAGCGCCTTCAGGTCGACGCCGTCGAGGGTGATGCGGCCGCGCTGCGGGTCGTAGTAGCGCAGCAGCAGGCCGAATACCGTGCTCTTGCCGGCGCCGGAGGGGCCGACCAGGGCGACGGTTTCGCCCGGCCGCACGTGCAGGCTGAAGTCGTGCAGCACCGGCAGCTCGCTGCGCGTCGGATAGCGGAACTCGACGTGCTCGAGGCGGATCTCGCCGCGGGTCGGCCGCGGCAGCGGCGTCGGCCGCGGCGGGCTGGCGATCGCCGGCTGCTGCGCGAACAGCTCGCCGATGCGCTCCATCGCGCCGGAGGCGCGCAGCACGTCGCCCCAGACCTCGCTGAGCGCGCCGACCGAGCCCGCCGCCAGTACCGCGTACAGCACGAACTGGCCGAGCACGCCGGCGTCCAGCGCGCCGCTCAGCACCTGATGCGCGCCGGCCCACAGCACCAGCGTGATGGCGCCGAACACCAGCACGATCACCGCGGCGGTCAGCGCCGCGCGTGCGTTGATGCGGCGCTGCGCGGCGGCCAGCGCGCGGCGCACGGCGCCGGCGTAGCGCTCGCTCTCGATGCCTTCGCGCGCGTAGGCCTTGACCGTGTGCACCGCGTTCAGCGTCTCGTTGACGATGGCGCTGGTCTCGGCGAGGCGGTCCTGGCTGTGCCGCGACAGGCCCTGCACGCGGCGGCCGAACACCACGATCGGCAGCACCACTGCCGGAATCACCAGCGTCGTCAGGCCGGCCAGCCGCGGGCTGGTCCAGACCATCGCGCCGACCGCGCCCAGCACCATCACCGCGCTGCGCAGCGCCACCGACACGCTGGAGCCGATCAGCGCCTGCACCAGCTCGGTGTCGGTGCCGAGCCGCGACACCAGCTCGCCGACGCGCGTGCCTTCGTAGAAGCCGACGTCGAGGCGGACCAGGTGCGCGTACAACTTCTCGCGCAGCGCCGCCACCGCGCGCTCGCCGAGCAGGGTCACGCACAGGTAGCGGCCGGCGGTGGCCAGCGCCAGCACCAGCGCCACCGCGAACAGCGCGAGGAAGGTGCGGTTGATCAGCGCCGGGTCGTGCGCGGCGAAGCCGCGGTCGATCATCTGCCGCACCGCCACCGGCAGCGACAGCGTGGCGGCCGACGACAGCCCGAGGAACAGCAGCCAGCCCGCCGCCAGCGCGCGGTGCGGGCGCAGGAACGGCCACAGGTGGCGCAGCGCGGCGAGGCGGTGCCGTTCGGCGGGGGCGTCGGTGCGGGATTCGGCCATGGCGTACAAGGATAGCGGCGGTGCGGGGGGCGGCGTCTGCTGCGGATCGGGCCGGCGCGGCCGGCATCGACCGGCGGGCGCGGCGCGGGTTCCGCCGCGCGGGCGCGAAGATGGCGCGCAGCGGACCGAACTGGGGCCGGGCGTGCGGCGATTCAATCGGCCGCGGCATCCAGCCGCAGCGGCGCGGCGCGGCCGCGGAGGAGTCCGGCCAGCAGGCGTTGCAGCGCCTCGGCGTGTCGCGCGGGCAGGGCGAGGACGAGCTCGGCGCCGGCGGCGCCGAACGTCTCCGTCTCGATGTGCGCGTCCAGCTCGCGCAGCCGCGATTTCAGCAGCGCCAGTTCCGCGAACGGGCAGGCGACGGCGTAGCGCGCCAGCGCGACCAGCGACCGCTTCGGCGCGCGTCGCAGGCATTCCGCCGCACAGCCGCCGTAGGCGCGCGCCAGGCCGCCGGCGCCGAGCTTGATGCCGCCGAACCAGCGCGTCACCACCACCACCACGCGGTCGAGCCCTTGGCCTTCGACGGCCTGCAGGATCGGCCGGCCGGCGGTGCCGCCGGGTTCGCCGTCGTCGCTGAAGCGGTACTGCGCGTCGATGCGGTAGGCCCAGCAGTTGTGGGTGGCCGTGCGGTCGGCGACGCGTTCGACGAAGGCCAGCGCCGCGGCGGGATCGTCCACCGGCGCCGCGTGCGCGAGGAAGCGGCTCTTGCGCACCTCCTCGGCGAACGCGCAGGGCGCGGCCAGCGTCCGCGGCGCGGCCTCGCGCTCAGCCATCGCGCAGCACCAGCAGGCGGCGCTCGGTCATGTCCTCGATCGCGTAGCGGATGCCCTCGCGGCCCAGGCCGGACAGCTTGACGCCGCCGTAGGGCATGTTGTCGACGCGGAAGCTGGGGATGTCGCCGACGATCACGCCGCCGACCGCCAGCTCGTCCCACGCGCGCATGGCGTGGCCGAGGTCGTGGGTGAAGACGCCGGCCTGCAGGCCGTAGTCGGAGGCGTTGACGCGGGCGAGGGCGGCGTCGAAGTCGTCGAACGGCGCCAGCAGCGCTACCGGACCGAACGCCTCCTGGCAGCTGATGCTGGTGTCGTCCGGCACATTCTCCAGCACGGTCGCCTCCAGCATGTTGCCCTTGCGGCCGCCGCCGCAGAGCACGCGCGCGCCGCGTGCGCGCGCTTCCTCGATCCAGCCGTGCAGGCGCTGCGCCGCGGCCTCGTCGATCATCGGGCCGAGGAACACGCTCTCGTCCTTCGGGTCGCCGGCCTTGAGCGCGCGCGTCTTGTCGACGAAGCGGCGCTTGAACTCCTCGTACAGCGACGCGTGCACCAGGATGCGCTGCACGCTGATGCAGCTCTGGCCGGACTGGTAGAACGCGCCGAAGATCATGCGCTCGGCCACGGCGTCGAGGCGTCCGCCCTGGTCGGCGTCGACGATGCAGGCGGCGTTGCCGCCCAGCTCCAGCACCACCTTCTTGCGCCCGGCCTGCGCCTTCAGCTTCCAGCCGACCTGGCCGCCGGTGAACGACAGCAGCTTCAGGCGTTCGTCCTGCACGAACGGCGCGGCCTGCGCGCCGAGCACCGGCAGGATCGAGAACGCGCCCGCCGGCAGGTCGGTCTCGGCCAGCACCTCGCCGATGATCAGCGCGCCGATCGGTGTCTTCTCCGACGGCTTCAGCACGAACGGGGAGCCGGCGGCGATCGCCGGCGCCACCTTGTGCGCGACCAGGTTCAACGGGAAGTTGAACGGCGTGATGAAGCTGCAGGCGCCGATCGGCACGCGTCTGGCGAAGCCGCGATAGCCCTGCGCGCGCCTGGAGATCTCCAGGTTGAGCACCTCGCCGTCGATGCGCACGGCTTCCTCGGCGGCCACCTTGAAGGTGTCGATCAGGCGGGTGACCTCGCCGCGGGCGTCGTTGATCGGCTTGCCGGCCTCGATGCACAACGCCAGCGCCAGTTCCTCGTGGCGCTCGCGGAAGCGCGCCACGCAGTGCTCCAGCACCTGCTGGCGCGCATACGGCGGCAGCTTGCGCATCGGCGCCTCCGCCGCCACCGCGGCGGCGATGGCCTGCTCGATCGCGGCGGCGTCGGGCAGCGCCACGCGGGTGGCGACCGCACCGGAGTACTTGTCGCGCACTTCGAGATCGGCGTTGGCCTGCACCGGCGTGTTGGCGAGGTAGTAGGGGTAGCGTTCCTTGAGCATGGCGCGCGTCTCCTGCCGTCGGGGGACGGTCACAGCGCCGCGCTGAGGCGGCGGATCTCCTCGTCGAGGATGCGGTGGTTGTCGGCGTAGTCGATCGCCAGGTCGATCAGGTGCACGCCGCCGGCGTCCAGCGCCTCGCGCAGCGCGGCGGCGAACGCGCCCGGCGTCTGCGGCCGGTGGCCGCGCGCGCCGTGCGCTTCGGCGAAGGCGACGAAGTCGGGATTGCCGAACGACATGCCGAAGTCGGCGAAGCCCATGTCCGCCTGCTTCCAGCGGATCATGCCGTAGCCGTCGTCGCGCAGCAGCAGGATCACCAGGTCGAGGCCGAGCCGCACCGCCGTCTCCAGTTCCTGCGCGTTCATCATGAAGCCGCCGTCGCCGCACACCGCCACCACCTTGCGGTGCGGGTGCACGATGCGCGCGCCGATCGCCGAGGGCAGGCCGGCGCCCATCGTCGCCAGCGCGTTGTCCAGCAGGACGGTGTTCGGCTGGCGTGCGCGGTAGTAGCGGGCGAACCACAGCTTGTACATGCCGTTGTCGAGGCAGAGGATGCCGTCGTCCGGCATCGCCTTGCGCGTCTCCGCGACCAGCCGCACCGGGTGGATCGGGAAGCGCTCGTCGTCGGCGTGCTCCCGCAGATGGCGGTTCAGCGCGTCGCGCACGCGGGCGAAGAAGTCGAAGTCCCAGTGCGGCTGCGGCTGCAATGCGTCGTGCAGCGCCTGGATGGTGCCGGCGATGTCGCCGACCACCTCCAGCTGCGGGAAGTACACGCTGTCCACTTCCGCCGGCGAGAAGTTGATGTGGATGACGGTGCGTCGGCCCTTGTGCATGAAGAACGGCGGCTTCTCCACCACGTCGTGGCCGGCGTTGATGATGCAGTCGGCGGCGTCGATCGCGCGGTGCACGAAGTCGCCGTCGGAGAGCGCGGCGTTGCCGAGCCACAGCGGGTGCTCCTCGTCGATCACGCCCTTGCCCATCTGCGTGGTGAAGAACGGGATGCCGAGCTTGTCGACGAAGGCGCGCAGCATCTGCGCGGTGCGCTGGCGATTGGCGCCGGCGCCGATCATCAGCAGCGGGCGTCGCGCGGCGCGGATCGCCGCGGCCGCGCGCTCCAGCGCCTTGGGATCGGCGGCGGGGCGGCGCGCGTACTCGGTGGGCAGCAGCATCGGTTCGGCGACGTCGTCGCGGGCGATGTCCTCGGGCAGCTCGAGGTGCACGGCGCCAGGGCGTTCCTCCTCGGCGCGACGGAACGCCTCGCGCACGCGCGCGGGGATGGTCGCCGCCGAGACGATCTGCCGCGTGTACTTGGTCAGCGGCTGCATCATGTCGACCACGTCGACCAGCTGGAACAGGCCCTGCTTGTGCTGGCGGATCGGCTTCTGGCCGGTGATCATCAGCATCGGCATCGCGCCGAGCTGGGCGTAGGCGGCGGCGGTGACCAGGTTGGTGGCGCCGGGGCCGAGCGTGGAAAGCGCGACGCCGGCCTCGCCGGTCAACCGCCCCAGCGTCGCCGCCATGAAGCCGGCCGCCTGCTCGTGGCGGGTGACGATCAGCTCGATCGACGAGGTGCGCAGCGCTTCGACGAGGTCGAGATTCTCCTCGCCCGGCACGCCGAAGATGTACTTCACGCCCTCGGCCTCGAGGGCCTTCACGAACAGCTCGGCGGCCTTCATGCGCGGCGGCTCCCTGCGGCGGTCATCGAAGCCGATCTGCGGGCGCCGCGCGGCGGCTTCAACCCTTCGCGCGCACGGCGAGATGCAGCTCGCCGTCGGCGAGGCGCGCGCGCAGCGCGTCGCCGACATCCGCGGCGGCGACCGAGCGCAGCACGCGGCCCTGCGCGTCGAACAGGATCGCGTAGCCGCGCTCCAGCGTCGCCAACGGACTGATCGCGTGCAGCGTGCGCGCCAGTTCGGCGAGGTACCGCGCGCGCCGTTCCAGGCCGCGGGCGATCGCCGTCTGCAGGCGCTGGCGCAGCGCCTGCAGTTGCGCGGCGTGCGCGCGCAGGCGCGCCTGCGGGTGCTGCAGGCCGAGACGCGCGTGCAGGCGCGCCAGCGCCGCCGCGCGCGCATCGACGGCATCGCGTTCGGCGTGGCGCAGCCGCGCCAGCAGCGCCGCCAGCCGCTCGCGGCCCAGCGCCAGCCGCGCCTGCGGACGTTGCGTGCCCAGCCGCGCCAGGCGCCGGTCCAGGCCTTGCGCCAGCGCCTCCAGACGGCGGCGCATCAGCAGCGCCAGGCGGTCGCGGCGCTGCGCGAGCTGGTGGGCCAGCGCGGCGCGGTCGGGCACCAGCAGCTCGGCGGCGGCGGACGGCGTCGGCGCGCGCAGGTCGGCGACGAAATCGGCGATGGTGTAGTCGATCTCGTGGCCGACCGCGGACACCACCGGCACCGGGCAGGCGCGGATCGCGCGCGCCACGTCCTCGTCGTTGAACGCCCACAGGTCTTCCAGCGAACCGCCGCCGCGGGTCAGCAGCAGCACGTCGTAGCGGCCCGAGGCGCCGGCGCGGCGCAGCATCGCGGCGATCGCCGGCGGCGCCTCCTTGCCCTGCACCGGCACCGGCAGCACGTCGACCTCGACCAGCGGGAAACGGCGGCGGATCACGCTCAGCACGTCGCGCACCGCGGCGCCGGAGGGCGAGGTGATCACGCCGATGCGGCGCGCGAAGCGCGGCAGCGCGCGCTTGCGCGCGGCGTCGAACAGGCCTTCGGCGGCCAGCCGCGCCTTCAGCGCCTCGAACGCGCGGCGCAGCGCGCCTTCGCCGGCTTCCTCCATGTGCTCGACGATCAGCTGGTAGTCGCCGCGCGGCTCGTACAGGCTGACCCGCGCGCGCACCAGCACGTGCATGCCTTCCGCCGGACGAAAGCGCAGATACGTGCTGCGCGGCTTGAACATCGCCGCGCGCACCTGCGCGGCGGCGTCCTTCAGGGTGAAGTAGAGATGCCCCGAGGCGGGGCGCGAGACGTTGGACAGCTCGCCCTCCACCCACACCAGCGGGAAGGCGCCCTCGAGCAGGTCGCGGGCGCGGGCGTTCAGCGCGGAAGGCGTCAGCACTTCCCGCGCGCGGCGGGTGGCGTCGAGATCGGTCATGGTGTGCGGGCCGGGCGGATCAGGTTAGCACGGACCGCGAGGCTCGCCTTCGCGGCGCGCGCGCCGCCGCAGCGCGCGCGAGCGCGCCGCCAGGCCGATCGCCAGCCACAGCGCCAGCACGGCCAGCGGCCAGGCCAGCACGCGCGGCCACAGCGCGAACACGATCGCCAGCGCGCACAGCAGCGTCGCCGCGCCCAGCAGCGGACCGGCCTCGGCGGCGCCCAGCTCGCGGCGGTCGGCCAGCGCGGCGCCGACCGCGTTGGCGAAGCGCATCGCGCTGGCCGCAGCGCGGCTGGAGCTGCCGCTGGCGCGGTGCGGGCGCCGCGGCGCGGGCAGCGTGCGCCGCGGCCGGCGGCGCGCGGACAGCACCACCTCGGTGGCGTTGCCGAGGTCGCGCTCGTACTGCGCCGCCAGCGCGGCGGCGAAGCCGGCGTCTTCCACGGCGACGTCCAGTTCGCAGTTGCCCATCCAGCTGGCGGCATTGAGATTGGTCGAGCCGACCCGCGCCCACTGCTCGTCGGCGACCGCGGTCTTGGCGTGCAGCATCGAGCCGTTCCATTCGAACACGCGCACGCCCGCCTCGAGCAGCGGCCGGTAGCCCGCGCGCGACAGCGCCGCCACCACCGGCACGTCGCTCGCGCCCGGCACCAGCAGGCGCACGTCGACGCCGTCGCGCGCGGCGGCCGCCAGCGCCTGCACGTAGCTGGCGACGCCGACGAAGTAGGCGTCGGTCAGCCACAGCGTCCTGCGCGCCATGGCGGCGATCAATTGGTCGAGGCGCAGCATGCCGGCGGTGCTGGGCTGCGTCGCGATCACGCGCAGGGCGATGCCGCCGGCGGGCGGAACGGCGGACGCGGGCGCCGGCGGCAAGGGCGGGCCGAGACCCGCCCAGATCTCGGCGAACGCGCGTTCCAGTTCGGCCACCGCCGGGCCGCGGATCGCCACGCCGGTGTCGCGCCACGGCGCGACGCCGCGCGCGGGGTTGCCCAGCCACTTCGCGCTGAGGCAGACGCCGGAGACGAAGCCGACGCGGCCGTCGACGACCAGCAGCTTGCGATGGTCGCGGCTGATCCAGCCGAACGGGCTGGCCGCGTGCGGCGGGTTGTACACGCGCACCTCGCCGCCGGCGGCCAGCAGCGGCTGCCAGAAAGACGCGCGCGACTGGCCGAGGCAGCCCAGCCAGTCGCGGATCACGGCCACGCGCACGCCGGCGCGGGCGCGTTCGGCGAGCGCGTCGCGGAATTCGCGGCCGACGGCGTCGTCGCGCACGATGTAGTTCTCCAGCAGCACGCAGCGCTGCGCGCCGCGGATCGCGGCCAGCCAGGCCTCGAAGTGCGCGGCGGCATCGTGCAGCAGTTCGACGGCATTGCCGTCCACCAGCGGCGCGCCCGCGGCGCGGCTGAAGGCCTGCGCGGCCAGCAGGCGGGCAGGGGCGGTGGCTAGAGCGGCGGACATGGCCGAAAGTCTAGCCGCGGCTGCGGTCCCGCGGCGCGGCGATCTGCGACAATGCGGCGATGGACCAGCGCGCACCCACGCCGGAACGGATCGCCGACATCGACGCCTGCGTCGAACGCATCCTCGACCGCACCGCCGGCGACCTGCGCATCGCCGCGCCGCTGGGGCTGGGCAAGCCGGTGCCGCTGCTGAACGCGCTGTACCGCCGCGTCGAACGCGATCCGGCGCTGCGGCTCACCCTGTTCACCGCGCTGTCGCTGACGCGGCCGCGCGCCGCGCCCGGCCTGGAAGCGCGCTTCCTCGGACCGTTCCTCGAGCGGCACTTCGGCGCCGACTGGGAAGACCCCGCCTGGGCCATCGCCGAGCGCGAGCGGCGGCTGCCGGCGAACGTGCGCGTGCACGAGTTCTACATGCAGTCCGGCGCGCTGCTGCATTCGCCGCGCGCGCAGCGCGACTACATCAGCCTCAACTACACGCACGTCGCCCGCGACCTCGCCGGACAGGGCATCAACGCGATCGTGCAGCTGGTGGCGCTGCGCGAGGACGCCGACGGCCTGCGCATCAGCCTGTCCAGCAACCCCGACCTCACCGGCGACCTGCTCGACTGCCTCGAGGCGGAAGGCCGGCCGCGGCCGCTGCTGGTCGCGGTGGCGCATCCCGGGCTGCCGTTCCTCGAAGGCGGCGCGGAAGTGCCGGCGGCGACGTTCGACCTGCTGCTGACGCCGCCGGGACCGCCGCCGCGCCTGTTCGCGCTGCCGCGCGAGCCGGTGGATGACGTCGAGCATGCGATCGGCATGCACGCCAGCGCCCTGGTCGCCGACGGCGGCACGCTGCAGATCGGCATCGGCGCGCTTGCGGATGCGTTGGTCGGCGCGCTGCTGCTGCGCCAGCGCCACAACGCCGACTACCGCGCCCACCTGGCCGCGCTGGACGCCGGCGGCAACACGCGCGGGCTGGCCGCGCGCGTGGGCGGGCTGGAGCCGCTGGCGCAAGGGCTGTACGGCGCCAGCGAGATGGTGATGGACGGCTTCATGCACCTGCGGCGCGCCGGCCTGTTGCGGCGCGAGGCGTTCGACGACCTCGCGCTGGAGCGCGCCCTGGCCGCCGGCGTGATCGGGCCGCGGCTGGACGCGGGCGCGGCCGAGCGCCTGCACGCGCACGGCGCGCTGCCCGACCGCATCGATGCGTCGGAGCTGGCGCGTCTGCAGCGCTTCGGCCTGCTGCCGCGCGAGGCGCGCCTGCGCGACGGCGCGATCGCGCTGCCCGACGGCGCGACCATCCCCAGCGACCTGCGCGATGCCGCCGCGCGCGCCGCGCTGGGGCGCGCGCTGGACGGTCGCCGTCTCGCCGGCGGCCGCTACCTGCGCGGCGGCTTCTTCCTCGGCTCGGCGGAGTTCTACGCCTGGTTGCGCGCGCTCGACGGCGAGGACCGCGCCGGTTTCGAGATGACGCGCATCTCCGCGGTCAACCGGATCCACGGGGGGCACGCGCAGCTGGATATGCTGCAGCGGCGCGGCGCGCGCTTCTTCAACACCTGTATGATGGCCACCATGCTCGGCGCCGCCGCCTCGGACACGCTGGAGGACGGCCGCGTGGTCAGCGGCGTCGGCGGCCAGTACGACTTCGTGGCGATGGCGCACGCGCTGCCGGACGGACGCTCGGTGCTGCTGCTGCGCTCCACCCGCGCCGACCGCGGCACGCTGCGCTCCAACATCCTGTGGAGCCACGGCCAGGCGACCATCCCGCGCCACCTGCGCGACCTGCTGGTCACCGAGTACGGCGTGGCCGACCTGCGCGGCAAGACCGACGAGGAATGCATCCTCGCCATGCTGGCGGTCACCGACGCGCGCTTCGTCGACGGCCTGGTCGCCGAGGCGCTGCGCGCCGGCAAGCTGGCGCGCGACTTCCGCGTGCCCGACGCCTGGCGCGCCAACACGCCGCGGCGGCTGGCGGCGGCGCTCGCCGCCGGGCGCCGGCAGGGCCTGTTTCCCGCGTTCCCGTTCGGCAGCGATTTCACCGACGCCGAGCTGGGTCTGCTGCCGGCGCTGGGCTGGCTGCGCGCGCGGGGCGCGACGCCGCGCGGACGCCTGGGCCTGCTGCTGCGCGCGCTGCTGCCGCGGCGCGCCGATGCGAGCGCCCGTCCCCTGCTCGAACGCATGCGGCTCGACGCGCCGCGCGGCGCGGGCGAGCGCCTGCAGCGGCGCCTGCTGCTGGCGGCGCTGCAGGCGGCGGCGCGCGCGCGGCAAGGGTGAAGGGCGCGGGCCGGGCGAGACGGCCGTCGCCGCCCGCGGCCGCGGCGTTCTACACTGCGCGGGTCCGGCGCCGAGGGGGCCCGGGCCGGGCAGGGGACTGTGCGGATGCGCGGGCGCCGATGAACACCACCTACGAACAGCTGGTCGAGGACCTGCCGCCGCGCTCGTCCCCACGCGGCGACGCGCCGACCGGCGCGCGCGACGTGCGCGAGCGCGTCGCGCATCTGCCGCTGGCCAGCCCGGAACTGGCGGCGCGCGAGATCGGCACGCTGCTCGAGGACATGCTGCGCTCGCTGTGGACGGGCGGCGAGCGCATCGAGGCGCTGGAGGCGCTGCGCGTGCCGCTGGCCGGCCTGTGCGACGGCTACGAGCGCCAGTTGCAGAACGAGAGCCACCCGCTGCCGACGGCGAAAGTGCGGCTCGCCGAGACCGCGCTCGAATTCCAGCGCCGGCTGGCCCGCAACTACGCGCTCGCCGTCCACGAGCTGTGTTCGCCCGCCGGCGGCGTGCCGCTGCTGAAGCGGCGCGTCGTGGCGCTGGCGCTGGTGCGTGCGCTGGGGCACGCGCGCCTGGCGTTGCTGTGGTCGTACCGCCTGTACCGCACGCCGCCCGCGGGACTGTGGCGGCAGTTGCACGCGCTGTACCGCTTCGCCGCGGAGTCGGGCCTGGAGACGCGGCGCGCCGAAGACGTCGCCGCGTCCGATGCCTTCGCCGTCGACGCGCGTTCCGCGTACGCGCACGCGCTGCTGCTGGCCCTGTCCAATCCGTACCGCTACAGCCTGCGCGAGCTGGGCGACGCCGAGGCGCTGACGCGCTGGCTGGCGCCGCACGCCGCGATCGGCGTGCTGCGCGGCGACGGCGCCGCTTTCGCGCTGGACACCGACGCCGATCGCGGTCCCGGCTACCTGCCGGAAGAACGCCAGGCCGGCAGGGCCGGACAGCTCGCCCTCGACGTCGCGCCGGCGCTGGCCTTCCTCGCGCGCGAGGCGACGCTGCGCCCCGGCGCGAACGAGGCGCTGGTGCTGCGCACCCGCGATCGCGGCGCGCTGACGCTGGGCCGCGCCTTCATCGAGCGCGCCGTCCACGGCTGGGCCGGCGGCGCGGCGCCGCGCGAGCATGCCCGCATCGGCGCCGTGCACGAGCTGGACACGGTGATCGGCATGCACGGCCTGCACTACATGCTGGCCGGGCGCGTGGATTTCGACCACTTCATGCACGAGGTGCGCGGCGCGGCGATCACGCTGGGCGAACAGGCGCATGCGGCCTCATGGGCGGCGGCGGGCGGCGATGCCGCGCGCCTGACGACGCAGCGCGCGCGGGTGATCGACCAGAGCCTGGGCGGCTATCGCCTGCTCTGGAATGCCGGCACGGCGGTGCGCACGCGCATCGGCGAGCTGGTCGGCCTGGCGCTGCCGCCGGTGGAGGGCGAGCCGCAGGAATGGATGGTTGGCGTGCTGCGCTGGCTGCGCGTCGACGGCGACGGCCAGGTCGACGCCGGCGTCGAACTGCTGGCGCGGCGCGCGCTGGCGGCCGGCGTGCGCACGCTCGCGGGCGGCGCGGCCAGCGCGCCGATGCGCGGGATACTGCTGCGCGGCGATGCCGGCGACGCCACCGAGCTGCTGGTGCCCGCGCTGTTCGACCGCTCCGCGCGCCTGCTCGAGGTCGCCAGCCAGGGGCTGCCCGACGACTGGCGCGCCGCGCCGCGCGTCGAGCGCTGCCGTGTGGCGGAGGTGTCGGAAGCCAGCGGCGCCTACTATCGCGTATCCTTGGCGCCGTCAGCCGCCGCTGCAGCCGGCGGCAGCCGAGAGAACTGACGGAATCCGCCATGATCGAACACGTCCGGCCCGCGGCGCGACGGCCCAGCGTCGCCGTGCGCGTGGGGCAGGTGAGAGTGGGCGGCGACGCGCCCGTCGTCGTCCAGTCGATGACCAATACCGACACCGCCGACGTCGTGGCGACGGCGAAGCAGGTCGCCGAGCTGGCGCGCGCCGGCTCCGAGCTGGTGCGCATCACGGTGAACACGCCGGAAGCCGCCGCGGCGGTGCCGCGCATCCGCGAGCGCCTCGACATGATGGGCGTCGACGTGCCGCTGGTCGGCGATTTCCACTACAACGGCCACCAGTTGCTGGCGCAGGAGCCGGCCTGCGCGGAGACGCTGGCGAAGTACCGCATCAATCCCGGCAACGTCGGCTTCGGCAAGAAGAAGGACGCGCAGTTCGCCGCGATCATCGACATCGCGCTGCGCCACGCCAAGCCGGTGCGCATCGGCGCCAACTGGGGCTCGCTGGACCAGGCGATGGTCGCCGCGCTGATGGACGAGAACCACGCGCGCGCGGAACCCTGGGACGCCGCGCACGTCGCGCGCGAGGCGCTGATCCGCTCCGCGCTCGACTCCGCGCGCCGCGCCGAGGAACTCGGCATGCCGCGCGAACGCATCATCCTGTCGTGCAAGGTGTCCGGCGTGCAGGAGCTGATCGCGGTGTACCGCGACCTCGCCGCGCGCTGCGACTACGCGCTGCACCTCGGCCTGACCGAGGCCGGCATGGGCTCGAAGGGCATCGTCGCCTCGACCGCGGCGCTGGCGGTGCTGCTGCAGGAAGGCATCGGCGACACCATCCGCATCTCGCTGACGCCGGAGCCGGGCGAATCGCGCACGCGCGAGGTGGTGGTCGCGCAGGAACTGCTGCAGACCATGGGCCTGCGCGCGTTCACGCCGCTGGTGACGGCCTGCCCCGGCTGCGGGCGCACCACCAGCACGCTGTTCCAGGAACTCGCCAAGACCGTGCAGGAGCACGTGCGCGCGAAGATGCCGGAGTGGCGCGTCAAGTACGACGGCGTCGAGAACCTCACCCTCGCGGTGATGGGCTGCGTGGTCAACGGCCCGGGCGAGTCCAAGCACGCCGACATCGGCATCTCGCTGCCCGGTACCGGCGAGGCGCCGGCCGCGCCGGTGTTCATCGACGGGCAGAAGGCGCAGACCCTGCGCGGCGACAACATCGCGCAGGAGTTCGTCGCCATCGTCGAGGACTACGTCGCGCGCAAGTACGTCGCGCGCGGTGGCTAGTGCGGTATCCCGCGAGTCGCGCGAAGGAATTCCCGATGGGTTTCGTCGCGAGACATGTGTGGCGCAAACGCGTGCGCGCATGCACTGTGGAGCGGCGGGCGTGTACGCCGCATCCCGGCTTGCCGACGTCGGCGCGGCACGGTTAGGCTGCGCGGATCGCGGAGGCGGTCCATGGATGCCGTACCCCCTTTCATCGTCGCCATTCCGGCGCGCTACGGGGCCACCCGTTTGCCGGGCAAGCCGCTGCGGCTGCTGCGCGGCGAGCCGCTGATCCTGCACGTCGTGCGCCGCGCGCTGGCGGCCGGCGCCGCCGAGGTGGTGGTGGCGACCGACGATGCGCGCATCGTCGAGGCACTGCGCGGCCAACCGGTGCTGGTCTGCACCACGCGCGCCGACCACGCCTCCGGCAGCGACCGCCTTGCCGAATGCGCGGCGCGCCACGGCTGGCCGGACGACACCATCGTCGTCAACCTGCAGGGCGACGAGCCGTTCGCGCCCGCCTCCGGCATCCGCATGGTGGCGCGGGCGCTGGCCGAGGACGAGGCGCCGATGGCGACGCTGGCGACGCCGATCGTCGAGGCCGCACAACTGTTCGATCCCAACTGCGTCAAGCTGGTGCGCGGCGCCGACGGGCGCGCGCTGTATTTCAGCCGCGCGCCGCTGCCGTGGGCGCGCGATGCCTTCGCGCGGTCGCGCGAGCGTTTGCCGCAGGGCATCGAGTTCCTGCGCCACATCGGCATCTACGCCTATCGCACCGGCTTCCTGCGGCGCTTCGCCACGCTGCCGCGCACGCCGCTGGAGCAGGCCGAGTCGCTGGAACAGCTGCGCGCGCTCGAACACGGCTTCGCCGTCGCCGTGCGGCTGGCACCGGAGCCGTTCCCTCCGGGCGTCGACACCGAAGAGGATCTGGCGCGCGCCGCCGCGGCGCTGGGGGCGCAGCCTTGAGCGGCGGCATCCTGTTCGTATGCCTCGGCAACATCTGCCGCTCGCCGCTGGCGGAGGCGGTGGCGCGCGCCGAGTTCGCGCGGCTCGGCCTCGCCGTGCCGGTCGCCTCCGCCGGTACCGGCGACTGGCACGTCGGCGGCGGCGCGGATCCGCGCGCGCTCGCGGTCGCCGCGGAAGCGGGCTACGACCTCGGCGCGCATCGCGCGCGCCAGGTGCGCGCCGAGGATTTCGCGCGCTACGAGCGCGTGCTGGCGATGGACCGCGCCAACCTGCGCGCGCTGCAGCGGCTGGGAACGGATGCGCCGAACCCGCCCGCGCTGTTCCTGGAGTACGCCGGCTTCCCCGCGCCGCACGAGGTGCCCGACCCGTACACGGGTTCGCTCGACGACTTCCGCGCGGTGCTGGCGCTGGTGCGCGGCGGCGTGCTGGCGCTGGCGCGCGCCTGGGGCGCGCGCGTGCCGGAAACGGCCGCCGCGGCGCTGCGGCGCCCATGAACGGCCGTCGCGCCGCGGCGGAGTTTCCCGCCGATCTCGCCTGGGTGAACACGTGCGAGCCGCCGTGCCTCGCGGATTCGCGCGGCCGCGTGGCGCTGATCCATTTCTGGAGCTACGACAGCGTCCACTGCATCAATCAGCTGCCGATGCTGCGCCAGCTCGAGAACAAGTACCACGACGGGCTGAGCGTGTTCGGCGTGCACGTGCCGAAGTATCCGGCGCAGCGCGACGGCGCCGCGGTGCTGAAGGCGGTCAACCGCCACCACGTGCGCCACCCGGTGGCCAACGACGCCGACTGGGCGCTGTGGCAGGCGCTCGGCATCGACGCCTGGCCGACGCTGCTGCTGTTCGATTGCGAGGGCGCGCTGGCGGGCCGCTACGTCGGCGAAGGCTGGCAGGCCGAGATCGACGCCGCCATCGGCGCCCTGCTGGACGACGCCGCGGCGCGCGACCTGCGCCAGTTCGATCCGGCGCCGGTGGCGTTCCGCCCCGAGCCGCGCATGCCGCTGCGCTTCCCCTCGCACGTGCTGGCGACGCCCGACCGGCTGTACGTCAGCGACAGCGCGCAGAACCGCATCCTCGAATGCACGCACGACGGCCGCATCCTGCGCCAGTTCGGCTCCGGCAATCCGGGCCACTGGGACGGCCGCCTCGCCGAGTCCGGCTTCCGCCACCCGCAGTCGATGGTGCGCGTCGACGACGTGCTCTATGTCGCCGACACCGGCAACCACTGCGTGCGCCGCATCCGTCTCGACAGCGGCGCAACCGACACCGTGCTCGGCAACGGCAGCGTCGGCCGGCAGCGGCCGCAGGTGGGCTGCCGGCCGGATGCGATCGGCATCAGCGCGCCGAGCGGACTGGCGGCGGCCGGTGAGCGGCTGTACGTGGCGCTGGCCGGACAGCACCAGGTATGGCGCCTCGATCCCGTCCGCGACCGCGTCGATCTGCTGGCCGGCAGCGGCCTCGCCGGCGGCGGCGACGGCCCGGCGTTCGACGCCAGCTTCGCGCAGCCCTCCGCGCTGGCGCTGTTGCCGGGGCGCCTGCTGGTCGCCGACGCGGCCGGCAACGCGATCCGCCAGGTGCGGCTCGCCGACGGCATGGTCGGCACGGTGGCGGGAGGCGGCGCCTACCGCTGGGGCTGCAGCGACGGCCGCGGCGAGGCGGCGCGGCTGGCGCATCCGCTCGGCATCGCCAGCGACGCGCAGGGCAACGTCTACGTCGCCGACACGCTCAACGACCGCGTCTGCCTGCTCGACGTCGCCACCGGCATGCTGGCGACGCTGCAGCTCGACTACCGCTTCCGCGAGCCGCACGGACTGTCGGCGGCCGCCGGCGCGCTGTGGGTGGCGGACCGCAACGCGCACAGCGTGGTGCGCGTCGACATCGCCAGCGGCGCCTGCCGCCGCATCGGCATCGGCGAGTAGCTCGGCGCGCTGCCCGCGCGGATCGCGCCGGCTACAATGCGCGGATGGCTTCTCCCTCCGCGCCGGCCTTCGACGGCAAGGCCTTCGTCCGCACGCTGAGCACTTCTCCCGGCGTCTACCGCATGTTCGACGCCGCCGGCGAGCTGCTGTACGTCGGCAAGGCCAACAACCTGCAGAAGCGCGTCGGCAGCTACTTCAGCAAGGCGCTGGAGTCGCGCATCGCGGTGATGGTGTCGCAGATCGCGCGCATCGAGGTGACGTTGACGCGCACCGAGGGCGAGGCGCTGCTGCTCGAGTCGCAACTGATCAAGTCGCTGCGGCCGCGCTACAACATCCTGCTGCGCGACGACAAGAGCTATCCGTACATCCACCTCTCCGACGGCGACTATCCGCGCATGGGCTTCCATCGCGGCGCGCGCACCGGCAAGGGCCGCTACTTCGGCCCGTTCCCCAGCGCCTACGCGGTGCGCGAAAGCCTCGACCTGATGCAGAAGCTGTTCAAGGTGCGGCAGTGCGAGGACAGCTACTTCCGCAACCGCTCGCGGCCCTGCCTGCAGTACCAGATCGGCCGCTGCAGTGCGCCTTGCGTGGGCTACATCCCGGTCGAGGACTACCAGCGCGACGTGCGCCACGCCACGATGTTCCTCGAGGGACGCAGCAGCGCCGTGATCGACGAGCTGGCGGCGGCGATGGAGCAGGCCAGCGCGGCGCTGGACTTCGAGCGCGCGGCGCGCCTGCGCGACCAGGTCGCCGGCCTGCGCAAGATCCAGGCGCATCACTATGTGCAGGGCGCGACCGCCGACATGGACGTGCTGGCCTGCCGCATCGAGGCGGGCGTGGCCTGCGTGTCGGTGCTGTACTTCCGCAACGGCATCAGCCTGGGTTCGCGCGACTACTTCCCGCGGCTGCCGCTGGATGCCACGCCCGGCGACGTGCTCGGCCAGTTCGTCGCGCAGTACTACCTCGACAAGCCGGTGCCGCAGGAGTTGATCCTCAGCGACGCGCCGGACGACGCCGACGTGCTGGCGGAAGCGCTTTCCGCGCACGCCGGCCACGCGGTGGCGGTGAAGACCAGCGTGCGCGGCGCGCGCGCGCGCTTCCTGGAACTCGCGCTGCGCAACGTGCAGGCGGCGCTGCTCGGCCGGCTGTCCAGCCGGCAGACGCTGCACGCGCGCTTCGAGGCGCTGCGCGAACTGCTCGATCTCGACGAGACGCCGTGCCGGCTGGAGTGCTTCGACATCAGCCACACGCTCGGCGAGGCCACCGTCGCCTCGTGCGTCGTCTATGGTCCCGAGGGCCCCGACAAGTCGCGCTACCGCCGCTTCAACATCGCCGGCGTCGCCCCGGGCGACGACTACGCCGCGATGCGCCAGGCGCTGACCCGGCGCTTCCGCCGGTTGGCGGAAGGCGAGGGCGAGGCGCCGGACGTGCTGCTGATCGACGGCGGCCAGGGCCAGGTCGCGCAAGCGCTGGACGTGCTGCGCGAACTCGGCCTCGGCGACATCGCCGTGGTCGGCGTGGCGAAGGGGCCGGCGCGCAAGGCCGGCGACGAGACCCTGGTGCTGGGCGCCGGCGGCCGCTCCCTGCAGCCGGGACCCGAATCGGCCGCATTGCACCTGATCCAGGCGGTGCGCGACGAGGCGCACCGCTTCGCCATCACCGGGCACCGCAAGCGCCGCGAGGCGGCGCGCGAGCGCAGCGCGCTGGAGGACATTCCCGGCGTGGGCGCGCAGCGGCGCGGGGCGCTGCTGCGCGCGTTCGGCGGACTGGCCGGCGTGGCCGCCGCCGGCGTGGACGAGCTGATGCGCGTGAAGGGCGTCAGCCGGTCCCTGGCGGAGCGCATCTATGCGGCCTTCCACGGCTGACGCGCGGCGGCGCCGCGTGCGAAACTCGACGGCGCCCTTCGTCGCCGCAACCACGCCGCCGCCTGCATGCGTCTGAACCTGCCGACCTGGCTGACCCTGTTCCGCATCTTCCTGCTGCCGGTGATGGTGGTGGCGTTCTACGCGCCGTTTCGCGGCGCCAACGTGGCGGCGGCGGCGGTGTTCGTGCTGGCCGCCGTCACCGACTGGTTCGACGGTTACCTGGCGCGCCGCTTCGATCAGGTGTCGGCGTTCGGCGCGTTCCTCGATCCGGTGGCGGACAAGCTGATGGTGGCGGTGACGCTGTTCCTGCTGGTGCAGAACCATCCGACCGCGCTGCTCGCGGTCACCGCGGCGGTGATCGTCGGCCGCGAGATCGCCGTGTCCGCGCTGCGCGAGTGGATGGCGCACGTCGGCGAGCGCGCGCGCGTGCGCGTCGCGCTGCTCGGCAAGTTCAAGACCGCGCTGCAGATGGTGGCGCTGGTGGTGCTGCTGCTGCAGCACGACTCGGAGACGCTGCGCCTTTACCACGTCGGCGAATCGCTGCTGGTGCTGGCCGCGGTGCTGACGATCTGGTCGGGTTTCGCCTACATGCGCGCGGCCTGGCCGGTGCTGGGCAACGGGCGCGGCGCGAGCGGCGCCTGAGCGGCGCGCAGGGTGTTGACACCCCTGCAGGCATCCGTAAACTAGGCGGTCTCGCGCGGGAATAGCTCAGTTGGTAGAGCACGACCTTGCCAAGGTCGGGGTCGCGAGTTCGAGTCTCGTTTCCCGCTCCAGTTTTCCGACAAAACCTCGGTGCGCCGAGGTTTTGTTTTTTCGGAGTCCCGCGGCTAAGCTCGCGGCGACGCGCGCCACGGCCAGGTGGCAGAGTGGTCATGCAGCGGCCTGCAAAGCCGTGTACGCCGGTTCGATTCCGACCCTGGCCTCCAAGACGTTTCGACATGCACCGTTCACGGCGCGCGCCACGCAGGTGGCGCGCGCTTTTCGTTTCTGCGCCCGGGTGGCGAAATCGGTAGACGCAGCGGACTTAAAATCCGCAGGCTTGACCGCCGTGCCGGTTCGAGTCCGGCCCCGGGCACCATCTTCGCGGATCGACCGAAAGCCGTCGTCGCCGCGCTCGTCCCGATGCCGGATGGCACGGTTGCAAAGACGCCGCGTACCGCATAATTTCGGGCGCAGGCAGACACCTTGAGGAGGGGGAAGGTGCCGTGATCCGCGTAGTGCTGGTGGACGACCACGAGCTGGTCAGGACCGGGTTCCGTTTCATCATCGAGAAGCAGCCCGACATGCAGGTGCTCGGCGAGGCGGGCAGCGCGGAGGATGGTCTGCGGCTGATCCGCACGCATCGTCCCGACGTCGCGCTGGTGGACGTGCACATGCCCGGCATGAGCGGCGTGGAGCTGACCGAACGCGTGCGCCGCGCGCGCCTGCCGACGCAAATCGTCGTCCTGACCGTGGTCGAGGACGCGCGCTTCCCGCGCCGCCTGCTCGACGCCGGCGCGCTCGGCTATCTGACCAAGGGCTGCAACGCCGACGAGCTGGTGCGCGCGGTGCGCCAGGTGGCGCAAGGCCATCGCTATCTCGCCGCTTCGGTGGCGCAGCAGCTTGCGCTGTCGACGCTGGACGGCGCGGAGTCGCCGTTCGAGGCGCTGTCCGTGCGCGAACTCGAGGTGGCGATGATGCTGGTGCGGGGCAAGCCGGTGAACGCGATCGCGGCGCAGCTGCACTTGAGCGCGAAGACGGTGTCGACCTACAAGCAGCGCCTGTTCGACAAGCTGGACGTGGACAACCCGATCGCGCTGGCCCATCTGATGAGCGCGCACGGCCTGCTCGACCCGCAGGCGGAGGGCTTGCGCCGCTGACCGACCGGCGCCGCATCGTCCGGTGAAAGCGAAACGCCCGGCTTGCGCCGGGCGTTTGCGTTTGCTCAGACGTCCTCGTTCGTCGGCTTGGGCGGCGCGTCCGCGGCCGACACGGCGGCGGGCGCCTCCGGCTGCGGCGGCCGCACGGCTTCCGGCAGCAGCGACCCCTGCTGCGGCGCGACCGGCGCCGGCGGCACGGCCAGCGTGGGCTGCGGCGGCAGTGGAGCGGGCGCCGGCGGCACCGGCCCCA